>CANQOA010000024.1 GCA_947625355.1 uncultured Oscillospiraceae bacterium
GGTTCAGTACAAGGCTGAACTGGGCTTTTGATCCTTTGGTTGCTTCCTCTTGTCTACTTCCCCTTGACTACTGCACTGAGCCGGGGGCTTCTTTCTGCGCGGCGGTCTCAGTCCCGCGCGGACCGTCCCTCCGGTATTGATTCATCGCGCGATTCGTGATATATTGGGCACAACAGGTGCGATGCCGCAGCGCGGGACACGGTCCATGCCCGGCCCCGGCCGCGTTGCGAGACAAGGGAGGTATACGTTGTGAAAAACGCAAAAAGGATCCTGGTGCTTTTGCTGGTCTTTGCGCTGGCCCTGCCCACCGCGTCCGCCTGGGCGGCAGAGGGGGAAGGCGGCGGTCTGGGCGGCCTGATCGGCGGCGGCCTGAGCGGCCTGCGGTCAGAAGAGGAGCAGGAGACGGGCGATCCCGGCGTGGTGGTCGATCCCGCCGAGCTGCTGGGAACGGAGGGAACGGTGCTCCGGGAGGATTATCAGTTCTCCGCCAATTACATCTGCACGGCCTATGTCTACGACATGCCGGCGGATGTGGACAGCTTCGTCAGCGCCTATACCCAGCGGATGGAGGACAACGGCTTTACCGCCGAGCAGACGCCGGTGGACGACGCCGACGGCTGGTCCTATACCTGGACGGACGGGACGTATGCCCTGCTGGTGCCGGACTTTGACGGCTCCGTGCTGCTGCTGGTGCAAAACGGCATGACCTTTGGCGAACCCCTGCCGGAGGGATACTACATCCGCTTTACCCGCAACGGCCGCACGCTGGAGGGGACCTGGTCGTCCAAGGAAGAGTCCTGCGAGGAGACCAGCCGCCCCATTGGCACGTCCCACTCTTTCTCCATCGGCTACTATTTCAGCCGCGCGGAGATCACCCTTTTCGGCATCTCGTTCCCCAGCTATGCCCAGGCCGGAGACGAGTTCTATGTGACGCGGCACGATCTGATAGACGGCGTGACGTTCTATACTGCCCAAGAGGGCTTCCTGGTACAGCACGACCTTTCCGGGGCGCACCAGCTGGAGAGCGACGAGGACCATCTGCGGATCAAGGTCAACGCCATGTATGAGGCCGACGGCGGCACCGCCATTGAGGGAGAGTTCGACGCCTCCTTCAACCGGGGTGAGACCGTCTATTCCGACGGCTCCTTCCGCGTGCTGCTCTTCGACTGAGCGCGGAGGGCAGAGACGGACGCGGCCGGGAACGCCCGGCACAAAACAGAAAAGGATCGAGACTTCCGATGAAGTCCCGATCCTTTTCTTTGCCCGCGGGCCGGGCCCCGGCATGGAGCATTTTCGCGGCTTCTATATCCGGCCGCGGGAGCGCAGCAGCGCCTGGAGCTTCGGTACGGCGTGGTCGAAAAAAGCCATATAGGCGGGGCAGAAATAGTTCTCCCCGATCCCGTCCGGTCCCTGGCGGTCCCGGCGGCAGCCCCCGCGGCAGAGGGCCCCGTGGCGGCAGGAGGCGCATTTTTCCAGACCCTGCCGGGACTGCTCCAGGAAGGGCAGGCGCTTTCGGTGCAGCTCGTCGAAGCTGTCGGCGTTCACGTTGCCCAGCCGGTACTCGTCCAGCGCGTAAAAGTCGCAGGGATATACGCTCCCGTCCGCCTCCACCACCGTCTGTACCGAGCACACGCCCATCATCCCGCAGCTGGCGGGAGGGACCCCCTGCAGCATGCCGGCCAGGCTCTCGAAATAGTGGATATACACCGGCTCGCCCCGCATCCGGTCGGCATACCACCGGTCGAACAGCCGGATCAAAAACCGGCCGTAGGCCTCCGGCGTCAGGGACCAGCTGCTGCCGCCCCGCCGCTCGAAGATCGGGTCCAGACAGGGGATGTACTGCTGGTAGAGCAGGCCGTTTTTTTTGTAAAAGCTGTATATGCTGTCCGCGCTCCGGGCCACCCGCGCGTTCACCACGGTCAGGATGTTGAAGGGCACGGCGTATTTTTCCAGGAGCCGGGCCGCCCGAAGCACCCGGGAGAAGGTGCCGTTCCCGTCGGCGTCCACCCGGTTCAGATCGTGGGTCTGCCGGTCCCCGTCCATGGAAAGGCCTACCAGGAAGCGGTTCTCCTTCAAAAACGCCGCCCACTGATCGTCCAGGAGCAGGCCGTTCGTCTGGATGGAAAAGCGCGCTTTTGCCAGACCAGCGTCATATCTGCGCGTCAGCGCGACAAAATCCCGGAAAAAGTCCAGCCCCCGCAGGGTGGGCTCCCCGCCCTGGAAGCAGAACGCGCAGCCGCTCTCGGCGCGCTCCATGGCCCGGCGCACCAGGTTCTCCGCGGTGGTCAGGGACATGGCTCCATAGCCGGCCTCGGCGCGCTTTTTCGTCTCGTCGGCGTAAAAGCAATACCGGCAGCGCATGTTGCAGCTGCCGGAGGCCGGTTTGATGAGGATACTCAGCGATGACAAGGCGTTCACATCCCGTCGATGAGGCGCACGGTGACGACACCGGCGTCCGCGTCTTTTTTCAGCACGAAAGCAGGCACATCCGGGACCAGGATCTCCCGTTGGCCGCGGATCACCAGTACGCTGGCGGCGGGCTCGCTCATCACGTCCTCCAGGATGCCAAGCTCCGCGCCGGACTCGTCCACCACCTTCGCGCCGATGATGTCCTGCAGGAACACCGTTCCGGCGGGCAGATGGGCGTCCTCCCGGTCGATGAAGATCACCTTGCCCTTCAGGGCCATGGCGGCGTTGACGTCGTCCACGCCCTCCAGCGCGGCGACGCACATTTCCTTGTGCACCCGGCAGGAGCGGACCCTGACGGGGGCGCCGTCCAGATAAAACAGACGGAAGCGGGTCAGAAACGCCGCCTCGTCCGCCCAGGGCTGGATGCGCACCTCGCCCCGGACGCCGTGGGTGTTCACGATCTGCCCCGCCTCTAAAAACCGCTTTTTCAACTTGTCAATCCAGGATCTCTACGGAGACCTTTTTGCCCTGACGCTGGGCCACCGTTTTCATCAGCACCCGGATCTGGCGCACGATCCGGCCCTGGCGGCCGATGACCTTGCCCATATCCCCGTCGGCGACACGCACCTCGTATACGGTGCCGCCGCCCTCGGCGCGCTCATCCACGACGACCTTGTCCGGGTTATCCACCAGGCTCTGGATGATATAGGTCAGAAGTTCCTTCATAGTAAAGGGGGCCCGCCTTATTCAGCCTGCTCGGCGGGGGCCTGCTGGGCCTCGGCCAGCTTCAGCAGCCCGCGGACGGTGTCGGTGGGCTGGGCGCCGTTGGCGATCCAATACTTGGCGCGCTCCATGTTGATCTGGATGACGGCGGGCTTGGCCATGGGGTCATAGGTGCCCAGCTCCTCGATGTTGCGGCCGTCGCGGGGAGAGCGGCTGTCAGCCACCACGACGCGGTAGTAAGGAGCCTTCTTGGCGCCCTGTCTCTTCAAGCGGATCTTGACCATTGATTTTTCCTCCAAAAAGTTTTTTGTTTGTTATCTTTTCAAATTCGAATGAATTTGAGATCACATACCGAACATGCCCAGACGCTTGGCCATCTTCTTGCCCTTGCGGGTGCCGGCCATCTGCTTGGCCATGGCGTTCATGGCGTCGAAGCCCTTCAAAAGGCGGTTGATCTCCACCACGCTGGTGCCGGAGCCGGCGGCAATGCGCTTTTTGCGGCTGGCGTTCAGGATGGAGGGGTTGGCCCGCTCCTTGGGCGTCATGGAGAGGATGATGGCCTCCGTGCGGCTCATGGCCTTGGGGTCGATCTTGGCCCCCTTGAGGGCCTTGGCGTCCATGCCGGGGACCATGCCGATGATGTCCTCGATGGAGCCCATGTCCTTCATGGAGCGCAGCTGCTCCAGGTAATCCTGGAGGGTGAAGCGGCTTTTCATCAGCTTGTCCGCCATCTCTGCGGCCTTCTTCTCATCCACGGCCTGCTCGGCCTTTTCGATGAGGGTCAGCACGTCGCCCATCCCCAGGATGCGGCTGGCCATCCGGTCGGGGTGGAACACCTCGATGGCGTCCAGCTTCTCGCCGGTGCCGGCGAACTTGATAGGCTTGCCGGTGACGGCCCGGACGGACAGGGCCGCGCCGCCTCTGGCGTCGCCGTCCAGCTTGGTGAGCATCACGCCGGTGATGCCCAGCGCCTCGTCAAAGGCCGTGGCCGCGTTCACCGCGTCCTGGCCGGTCATGGCGTCCACAGTGAGAAGGATCTCCGCCGGGTCCAGGGCGGCCTTGATGCGCTTGAGCTCGTCCATCAGCGCCTCGTCCACATGCAGCCGGCCGGCGGTATCCAGGAACACCAGGTCGTTGCCGTGCCTGCGGGCGTGCTCCACGGCGGCCTTGGCGATCTCCACCGGATCGGCCTGGCCCATCTGGAACACGGGGATGCCCACCTGGGCGCCCACGGTCTCCAGCTGCTGGATGGCCGCGGGGCGGTATACGTCGCAGGCGGCCAGCAGCGGCCGCTTGTTCTGCTGCTTTTTCACGAAGGCGGCAAGCTTTGCCGTGTTGGTGGTCTTGCCCGCGCCCTGCAGGCCCACCACCATCACCACGCTGGGCACCTTGGAGGAGTAGTTCAGCCGCGCGGCCTGGCCGCCCATGAGGGCGGTCATCTCCTCGTTGACGATCTTGATGACCATCTGGGCGGGGTTCAGGCTCTCCAGGATCTCCTGGCCGGCGGCCTTTTCGGAGACGGTCTTGACAAAGTCCTTCACGACCTTGTAGCTCACGTCCGCTTCCAGCAGCACCATCCGCACCTGGCGCATGGCGTCCTTGATGTCCGCCTGGCTGAGGCGGCCCTTGCCCCGGAGCTTCTTGAAGATGCCGTTCAGTTTTTCCGAAAGACTCTCGAATGCCATATCACATCAGGCCCTCCAGCCGCGCCAGGATGTCCCGGCTCTGCGTGCCCTCCGGCAGTAGCTCCGCCAATTCCCCGCGGATCGCGGCGATCTCCGCCCGCCGCTCCAGGAACCGCCGGATCAGGCCGGTCTTTGCCTCAAATCCCCGCAGGGCCGCCTCCGCCCGCCGCAGGCAGTCCCACACCCCCTGGCGGCTGAGGCCCACCTGCTCGGCGATCTCCGCCAGGGACAGGTCCTCGTTCCAGTGCAGCTCGCATACCTCGCGCTGCTTTTCCGTCAGGAGCTCGCCGTAAAAGTCCAGCAGCAGGGACCGGTCCAGGGGTGTCGCATCCATCCGCGCCGCCTCCCTCTGTCAAGGACTTTGCTTTACAGCCTGTGTATCATACACCAATTCCCGGCGGGTGTCAAGTGGTTTTCTTGACAGGAGACGGGAGCGCAAAAAGTCTGCAAATTGCGGACGCCCCAAGGGATTGACAGCAATTTTCCTGCTGCCTATAATAGTGATATCGAGAAAATGACGGCAAAGGAGAGGTGCCTTTTATGAAAAAACTGCTTTCTCTGCTTCTGGCCCTGGCGCTGTGCCTGGGTCTGGGCGCGAATGCCCTGGCGTCCACGGCGACGGAGGACCTGTTCCGGCCCCAGGCCTGGTTCGGACACTGGGCGGACGACTATGAGCTGATCAACTGGGACTATTACGACGACGAGGGCGCCCTGGGGCTCATTCTGGGCTTCCGGTCCGAACCGGAGGCGGCGCTGCAGCTCTTCCTGGCCTACGCCGACCGGCTGAGCGAGAGCGACTCCCTCCAGGAGATGTCCCGGCTCAAGTATGAGAGCGACTACGGCGAATATGACCAGGAGGCCTGCTTCACCTACATGGGTCGGTCCAATGTGGGGTCCGTGACCAGCCTGCTGGGCGGGACGCCCTGCGAGCTGACGCTGGATCAGGTGTGGCTGAGCGACGGCTATCCCCGGATCGTGATCGCCTGGGGGGATGGATTCCCCATGGAGATCGACCTGGATGAGATCGACATCCTCTCCGCGGATGTGGAGCCCGTCTCCGACCCGCCGGCCCCGGCGGCAGCGGACACGGTCTCCGGACCGGTCATTCCGGACGCCTGGGCCTTCTTCAATGAGGAAGTCACCCACGAGGACGAGAGCATCGAAAACGGGATGCAGGCCGTTTTTGTATTCGACCAGGACCACGTGGCGGCGGCCTACGAGTATGTGGACCTGCTGGAAAACGGCGGCTTCGGCCTGACGCTGACGGGCACCATGATCAAAGACCGCAGCAAGGGAGGCGGCTATTACGATTATTACTTCGACAGCGACGGACTGGACGAGGGACTGCTCGAACCGTCTGCTAGGGGCGCTCCCGAGACCTGCGCGGTGCATGTGCACATCAACGACTGGCCGGACTCGGGCTTATGCGAGTTGGCCATCCGGTTTTCGGCGGGCCTGACTGTGGTGGACACGGGCGACCGCAGCTCCGTCACCGGTCTTGTGGACTTGAGGGAGTATAAATCGGGTCCTATGGGCGGAAAGGGGCCCCGGACCGGAGACGCGGACTATACCATGCGCGTGGGAGAGAGCCTGCGGCTGGACTGCCCCCGCAGATTCGGCGCCAACACGGAGCAGTTCCGCTGGGCCGTGGACGAGGGGGCGGACCTGGTGTCCCTGGAAGGGGAGATCAGCGCCTCCGCCACTGTTACGGCTCTGGCCCCCGGCCGGGTGGTGGTGTCGGTGGTCTACGACCACTCCTACGACACCACGGACGTGCTGACCGGCAACGACACCTACGGCTTTGCCGCCCCGACCTATTATTTCATCATTGAGATCACGGGATAAGACAAGCGGCATTTGAAAGGAGATACGGATGAAAAGACTGGTTTGCGTACTGCTGGCCCTGGCGCTGTGCCTGGGTCTGGGCGGAGCCGCCCTGGCGGGCGGGGAGGACGATGGGCCGGCGCTGCCCCGTCTGGATGTGTACCTGGAAGAGTACGAGGACTATGAGGAGGGCGTCAACGACTCATCCGACTATGACCTCGGGGGACTGGAGATCGACCCCTTCTCCTGGGAGGTGGCCACCGTCGCCCTGGAGGACATCGACAAGGCCCTGGGCTATATGACGCTGCTGGAGGAGGGCCCCTTCGATCTGGAGCTGACCGCCTGCCTGGCGTTGGTGCAGGAAGGGGAGAGCTATGAGGACGTGCCGGCGGAGCACTGCGGCGAGCTGCGCTACGAGCCGGACGTCAAGGGCTTCGCGGCGGTCTTTGATTATGTCGGCGACGCCGACGTCAGCTTGATACCGGGGGGCATGGCGCCGGTGGGCGGCGGCTCCGCGGTGGGCGTCCAGATCAATGTGTATGAGGACACGGCGGATATCAACGTGTTCTGCGCCAAGGGCATCCGCTTCACGGAGGAAAGGGAGCCCTCCGACGACCTCCCGGACCAGAAGGAGGGCGGTCTGCCCGACATCTCGGACCTCCATGACATGCTGGCCGAAAAGGCCGCCGGGAATGCGGGCGGCGGACAGTGAAAGGAGCGCGTACAGTGAAGAGATGGATCTCCCTCCTGCTGGCCCTGGCGGTGTGCCTGGGCCTGGGCGGCGCGGCGCTGGCCAGCACCGATGACGGCGACCTCTATGAGCCCCAGGCATGGTTCGGGGACTGGGCGGACGCCTATGAGCTGGCCTATTGGGACTATGCCGGCGACGAGAACAGCACCGGTCTGATCCTGCACTTTTCGTCCCAGCCGGAGGCCGGACTGCAGCTGTTTCAGGTCTATGCCGACCGGCTGCGGGAGAACGGCGAACTGCGGGAGGACTCCCGGCTGATGTATGACAGCGACTGCGGCGACTATGACCAGGAGGTCTGCTATACCTATGTCGGCCCGGAGGACGTGGGGCCGGTGACCAGTCTGCTGGGCGAGAAGCAGTGCGAGCTGTTCCTCGACAGCCTGTGGATGGACGAGGACCTCCTCGCCGTGGTAGTGACCTGGGGTGACGGGTTCCCCATGCGCGTCGACATGGACGGGCTGGACTATCTGCCCGGGGACCCCGGGACCACGGGCGGGGGCAGCGGAAACGTGACCTATGACGCCAACAGCACCTATCTGCCCAGCCCGGACGCCTGGTTCGACGGTCAGCTCGCCCGGGACGAGGATACGGACGCCTACGGTGGACACCTGGTGTCATACAAGATGGATCTGGAGGACCTGCCCGCCGTGGAGGCGTATGTGAAGCTGCTGGCGGAGGACCGCCGATTCCAGCTGGAGATGGCAGACAGTTCGGAGGAAGATTTCACCGAGCACGCCGGCCAGAAGTATTACAGCAGCTATTTCCGCTATACAGGCAGCGCCTCCACAGGGACCGTCGATTACAACGAGCGCGTGCCGGACTGCGCCGTGGCGGTGGCGTACAGCGAGGACTTTGACCAGGGCACCTGCAGCATGACGGTCTGCTATGCCAGCGAGTTCACCCTCGTGGACGACGGCGACCGGTGTGGCCTGGATGTGACGGACCGCCTCGGCGGCAGCGCGTCCAGCTCCGGCGGAAGTTCTTTCCGTTCCGACGGGGGGAGCTCGTCCGGCTCCGGCGGGGGGAGCTCATCCGGCGGCGGCAGCACTTCCTCGGGGCCCTCGTCCTCCGGCGGCCACTGGGAGTGGCGGACGGTGGAGAAGGACTGCCCCTCCTGCGTGGGCGGCCGGTGCCCGGTGTGCAACGGCACGGGCGTCTACCGGCTGTACGGCGAGGCGGTGCCCTGCAGGATATACTGTTCCTCCTGCAACGGCCTGGGGACCATCACCCAGCAGGAATATGTGTACGTGCCCGGCTGAGCCGGGCAGGAATGGGAGGCGTGAAATGAAAAAGCTGCTTGCTCTGCTCCTTTCCATGGCGCTGTGCCTGGGCCTGCGCGTGCCCGCCCTGGCGGAAGGGGAGGACGCGGTGCTGGAGCTGCCCGGTCTGGAGGGATATCTGTCCCTGTATGAGTGGCTCGCGGACGCGGCCGCCGCTGTGAAACGGGAGGACGCGTCGGTCTTTGGGAATACCAGCGGGCGGCAGGTGACGGTCAGCTTTGAAAACCTGATCCTCCCCGACGCCGCCCTGTCCGCCGTCCTGGGGTACATTGCCGAGCTGGAAAAGACCCCGGACCTGGAGCGCATCGGCGAAGAGGATCAGCAGAGCGGCTTTGCCCACGACCATCAGATCCTCTATTACCGATATACCGGCGGCGGGACCGTGGGCGGCGTGCTCTGCGCGAGCGGCATGATGTGCAACGTGGGCGTGCACATTTGGTGGACCGGCGAGCGGACCTTCGAGCTTGTGATCGTCATGGGCGACGGCATCCGCATGGGGGACGCCCTGCCCCAGGACGTGGACGGGCTCCCCAGCCCGGACGCCTGGTTCGGGTACCAGAAGCAGGCCATGCACGGCCCCAACGGCATGTATCTGATGAACATCTATGATATCTCCGGGGAGGGCGCCGCCGCCTTCGAGGGCTACCTGGCGCTGCTGCAGAACGGCCCCTTCACGCTGCTGGAGCGAACGGAGGAGACGGGGGACTACGCTACCGTCAGATACGATCTTGCCTATACGGGCCGGCCGCTGCTCGGGAACCTGATCGAGAAGGACGGCCAGGCGCTGGCGGTGTCCGTCACGATGTATTACGGGCGGGGGGAGGACGGCGTCTCCCGGCCGGAGTCTATGGACGTGACCTATTGCCGGCAGCTGGCGCTGGTGGATCACGGCGACCGATTTGCGGGGGCGGCTTCCGCGCCGGAGCCCACCGCCGCGCCGGTCACACCGACCCCGGCGCCGACCCCAGCCCCTGCACAGAAGCCGGCGCCGACGCCGATCCCGACCCCTTCCTCTGCCAAATCGGCCAAGGAGGCTCTGGAAAAGCTGGCCGGCTTGGGGGCGGGGCAGTGAGCCATTGACGCATACAGCGCCCGGTCCGCCGGTCCGACGGTCCGGGGCGGGGATAGGGAAACAAAGCAAACACGCGTCCGCGGCCGATCGGGACGCAATGAAAGAGGAGGTACCACATGAAAAAACTGATCGCGCTGCTTATTGCCATGGCGCTGTGCTTGGGCCTGGGCGGAACGGCCATGGCCGGCATGGACGACGACCATCTGTTCGAGCCGCTGGAGTGGTTCGAGGATTGGCCGGACGGTTCGGAGCTGGTGATCTGGGATATCAATGACAACGAGAACGCCACCGGCCTGCTGCTGTATTTCTACACGGACCCACAGGTCGGCGTGGATCTGTTCGATGCCTATACCCGCCGGCTGGACATGTGCGGCGATGTGCTCCGGGTCGGCAAGGAGGATTTCGACAGCGGTTTCTCCGGCAACTACAACGACACGGACCGAGAGTCGCGGTACCGGTATCTGAGCCGGAAGGATGTGGACTCCATCACCGCCCTGTGCAGCGGCGAATACTGCGACTTCGCGGTGCATCAGCTGTGGCTGGAAGAGGACCTTTTGGTGGTGGCCCTGGCCTGGGGCGACGGCTTCCCCATAGAGGTGGACCCGGACGATCTGGTCAACGTCCAGCTCCCGGATGAGGGGACCGCCTCCGACCCGTCGGCCCCGGCGGCGGGCGGCGGAAACGTGACCTATGACGCATACAGCACCTATCTGCCCAGCCCGGACGCCTGGTTCGACGGTCAGCTCGCCCGGGGCGAGGATATGGACGCTTATGGGGGGCACCTGGTGTCCTACTACATGGCTCTGGAGGATCTGCCCGCCATAGAGGCGTATGTGCAGCTTCTGGAGGAAGACAGCCGGTTCCAGCTGAAGGAAGCGGAAAGCACGGAGGCTGATTACACCAAGTACACCGGTCAGATATTCCATCGCGGGTTTTTCGACTATACCGGCAGCGCCTCCACAGGGACCGTCGATTATCCCGATGATCACGGACCCTGTGCCGTGGTGGTGGCGTACAGCGAGGACTTTGTCCGGGGCGCCTGCGGCATGACGGTCTGCTATGCCAACGAGTTCACCCTTGTGGACGACGGCGACCGGTGGGGCGGGGATGTGACGGACCTGAGCGGCGGCGCCTCCTCCGGCGGGGATCTGGACCTTTCCGGCGGCGGTACCGACTACAGCCCTCCCTGCAGCATGTGCGACGGCTCCGGCAAATGCGACAACTGCGGCGGCTGGGGCTATACATACGACTACGTCACCGGCCGGAACGACAAGATCTGCTCCGACTGCAACGGCACCGGCCGCTGCCGCTGGTGCGGCGGCACAGGCCACACGTGATATGCGGGCGGGCGTCTGCCCTTTAAGCTTCCTATACCGTCCCGGTCCAACCGGGACGGTATATTTTTTGTCCGGGCGGGAAAAATCCCCGGTATGGAAAAGATAAGCACTGAACGCCTGGCCGGATGGGGCGACGAAGCGGCCAGGAGCATCCCCATCAAAGGACATATCTCCGGCCGCCGGGCCGCCCGGCGGCTGTCCCGCGCCATGGACGCGGTGGCGGAGAAGGCCCGGGACCCCAAGCAGCCGGCGTGGTTTGCCGACAACGAGTATCTGGCCCGGCGGGAGACGCTGCTGGCGCTGGCGGCCTTTCGGGCAGCGGGAAGCCTGCGCCGGGGACCGGACGGCCCGGCGCTGACGGCGCTGTGCCGGGCGTTGGCGGACGCCGGCCCGGTGACGGAGGAGCGCGTCCAGGCGTTCTTTACCGGCGCCCGAAGGGCCAAGCCGCTGCTGGAGGACGAGGCGGCGCTCATCGGCGCGGCCCTGCGGGCGGCGCTGGTGGCGGCGCTGGCGGAACCGGGGGTGGACGAGGCCCGGGCGGCGGAGCTGTTCGGCGGGCTGCGGGCCATGGCGGATATGGACCTGACCGACGCGCTGGAGGGCTCGGACCCGGTGGACGCGCTGCTGCGGCAGGACCCGGTGTACCCGGCCATGGATGAGCGCAGCCGCGCCGGCTATCGGGAGCGGGTCCAGCGCCTTGCAAAGAAGCGAGGCATCCCCGCGCTGGAGATGGCCCGGCTGGCCATGGACGAGGGGGTGCATGACGCCCTGTTCCCCCAGACCCGGCGCACGGGCGCGGGGTATATCGCCGCGCGGGTACTTCTGCCGGCGGCGCTGGCGGTATTGGCCGGGGCGGCGGCGGACAGCGTCTGGACGGGTCTGCTGGCGGTGCTGCCCCTGTCGGAGATGGTGCGGGTGGGGCTGGACTCGGCGCTGCTGCGCTTGGTGCGGCCCCGGCGGCTGATGCGCCTGGAGCTGAAGGACGGCGTGGGGCCGGAGGGGCGGACGGTGTGCGCCATATCGGCGCTGCTGACCGACGACGAGACCGGGCCCCGGCTGGTGCGGCGGATGGAGGAATACAAGCTGGCCAATCGGGACTGCGGGGACCAGCTGCTGTTCACGCTGCTGGCCGACCTGCCGGACGGGACGGAGTATCCCCCGGCGGCGGCGTCCCGGTTGGAGGCGGTGCGCGGCGCGGTGCGGGCGCTGAACGGGACATATGGCGGCGGCTTCTTTCTCTTGAGCCGGGACCCGGTCTGGAACAAGGCGGACCGGGTCTATGCCCCGTGGGAGCGCAAGCGGGGGGCCATCCTGGAGCTGGCCCGGATGGTCCGGGGCCGGCCCACCCGGCTGAAATGTCTGGAGGGGGACTGCCGGGCGCTGCACGCCCGGTATATCCTGTGCCTGGACGGGGACACCCGCCTGGCGCCGGGGACGGCCCGGCAGCTGATCGGCGCGGCCATGCATCCGCTGAACGCGCCGTCGGTGGAAAAGGGCGTGGTGGTCCGGGGCCACGGGGTGCTCCATCCCCGGATGGCGGTGGAGCTGGACCGAGCCATGGCCACGGATTTTGCCCGGATATGGGCCGGCCAGGGGGGCACGGACCCCTATGGCGCGCCCACGGGAGAGCTGTATACGGACCTCTTCGACCGGGGCGGCTTCGCCGGGAAGGGCATCGTGGACGCGGAGGCCTATCTGGCCTGCCTGGAGGAACGGCTGGGGGAAAATCGGGTCCTGAGCCACGACGCGCTGGAGGGGGCCTATCTGCGGGGGGCCTATATAGGCGACGTGGAGCTGACCGACGGCGCGCCGGTGACGGCGGCGGCCTGGTTCCGCCGGCTGCACCGGTGGACCCGGGGCGACTGGCAGAACCTGCCGTGGGTTTTCGGGGACGGAAGGGACCTGCCCCTTTTGGAGCGGTTCCGGCTGCTGGACAGTGTGCGGCGGAGCATGGTGGCCCCGGCGGTGCTGGCGGCGGCGGTGGGGAGCTTCTTCCGGCCGGAGCTGCGCTGGGCGGCGGTCATCGCGCTGGTCTGCCTGGGGGCGGACGCGGTCCATGACGCTTTCGCGGGGCTGTTCGTCCGGACGCGGGACGCCCGGCTGCGGTGCCGCAGCGGCGTGCTGCGGGGCCTGGGCGGTTCGCTGACCCGCTTCTTCGCGCGGCTGATCTTCCTGCCCTGGGAGGGGTATACCTGCGCCTCGGCGGCGGTCACGGCCCTGTGGCGCATGACCGTCAGCCACCGGAACATGCTCCAATGGGTGACGGCGGCCCAGTCCGAGCGCAGCCAGGCCCGGCCCGCGGCCATGTGGTTCGATCTGGGCCTGGGGCTGGCATTGGCGCTGCTGGCCCCCGGCCCGGCGGGCAAAGCGGCGGGGGTGGTATGGCTGGCCGCCCCGGCAGCGGCATGGGCCCTGGGTCGGGAGGAAAAGCCGAAAAACGAGCTGACCGACGCCGACCGGGCATTCCTGACCCGGTCCGCGGAGGCCATCTGGTCCTATTTTGCCGAGCTCTGCGTCCGGCCGGACCACTGGCTGCCCCCGGACAACATCCAGATCCAGCCGCCCAAGGGCGTGGCCCACCGCACCTCGCCCACCAACATCGGCATGGCCCTGGCGTCGGCCCTGGCGGCCGTGGAGCTGGGCGTGGCGCCGGAGGGCGAGGCGGCGGAGCTGGCCGGCCATATCCTGGACACGGTGGAGCGGCTGCCCAAGTGGCGGGGCCACCTCTATAACTGGTATGACACCCGCACCTGCGCGCCGCTGCAGCCGGCCTACGTGTCGGCGGTGGACAGCGGCAACCTGTGCGCCTGCCTCATCTGTCTGGCGAACGGCATGGCCGCCCACGGCCGGCCGGACATCGCCGAGCGGGCCAAAGCGCTGGCGGACGGGATGGACCTGGGGGCGCTCTATGACGAAAAAAAGCGGCTGTTCCGCATCGGCCTGGACCCGGCCGACCAGGAGCCCAGCCCCGGCCACTATGACCTGATGGCGTCGGAGGCGCGGCTGACCAGCTTCATCGCCTGCGCCCGCGGGGAGGTGCCCGTGCGCCACTGGCAGAGCCTGAGCCGGGCGCAGCTGGCGCTGGATGGCTGGCGAGGTCTGGCCAGCTGGTCCGGGTCCATGTTCGAGTACCTGATGCCAGAGCTGTTTCTGCCCCTGGCGCGAGGGTCTATGCTGTGGGAGACGGCCCGGTTCTGCCTGTATGCTCAGCGGCGGCGGGGCGAGCGGGCCCGCGCCCCCTGGGGCAACTCCGAGAGCGCCTTTTTCTCCCTGGACGCGGGGATGGACTACCGCTACAAGGCCCACGGCACCGGCGCTCTGGCGCTGCGGCGGGGCATGGACAGCGAGCTGGTGGCGGCGCCCTATGCCAGCTTCCTGGCCCTGTGCGTGCACCCCAAGGCGGCGGTGAAGAACCTGCGCCGCCTCAGGCGCATGGGCATGTGGGGCAAATACGGCTTTTACGAGGCCCTGGATCTGACTCCCGGCCGGACCGGCAAGGGCGGCCAGCCGGTGGCCTGCTTTATGAGCCACCACCTGGGCATGAGCCTGTGCGCCGCCGCCAACTGCCTGACGGGGGGCGCGCTGCGGCGGTATTTCATGGCGGACGCCGCCTTTGCCGCCTTCCGGCCGCTGCTGTGCGAGCGGGTGCCCTTGGGCGGGGCGGTGCTCCGGCGCAGCCGCAGCCCCATCAGCCGCCCGCCGGAGAGCCGGCCGGACCGGCCGGTGTTCCAGTGGGAGGGGCCGGGCCACGTGCCGTCGGCGCCGGCGTGGTTCCCCATGTCCAACGGCGTCTACAGTCTGCTGGCCTGCGACGACGGCCAGTGCCGGGCCGAGACGGAGGGGCTGCTTCTGTACCGGCCCGAGGGGTTTTCCCTGGCCATCGACGGCATCCCCGTGACCCCCTCCCGGCGGGAGGCGGCGTTCTATCCCTGGCGGTATGAGGCGGGGTGCCTGACCTATACGGCCCGGCGGAGCGAGGGCGTCATGAGCGCGTCCATGGCCGTGGCCAACGGGGAGCGGGGCGAGCTGCGGCGCGTCACAGGCCCCAGCCGGGGCCGGCTCACCGTCCGCTTCGAGCCGGTGCTGGCCCGCCGGGCGGACTATGAGTCCCATCCCGCCTTCTGGCGGCTGGGGCTGGAGGTGAGCGTCCATCGGGGGACGGTGGCGGTGCGCCGCCTGGCCCGGGGGGAGACGCCCGAGGTGTGGCTGTGCCTGGCGGCCACGGTGGACCTGCGCCTGCGCCGGGGCGCCGGATGGCAGATGCACGAGCCGGTGACGGCGGAGGCGACGCTGCCCGAAGGGGGATGCGCGGCGCTGGCGCTGTGCTTCGGCGGCAGCCGCCGGGAGGCGGAGGAGGGCGCCCGGCGCATCCTCACCGGCGGCGCGGCGGATATGGCCGGGGCCATGGGGGCCCTGGTGGGCATGAACGGGGAGGGCCTGCGGGCCGCCTTCGAGCTGGCGGCAGCGGTGTGCCAGCCGCGGATCGCGGCCCGGCCCGATTCCACCAGGGAGGTCCTGTGGGAAAAGGGACTGAGCGGGGATCTGCCCATCCTGTGCGTGGCCGCCGGGGAGGACCTGGACCCGGCGCGGCGCATGATCAAGCGCCACGCCCTGCTCACGGCCTGCGGCGCGCAGTCCGACCTGGTGATCCGCACCGGAGAGGACGGGGCGTATCTGCACCCGAAGCGGGACGCGCTGCGCCGGTATCTGGACAAATACGGTCTCGCGGCCTTTGAGGGGGTCCGGGGCGGCATTTGGTTCACCGATAGCGACGCCGTCGCCGCCGCGTCGGCGGTGATCCGGCCGGCACAGGAGCGGCGGTATGCCTGCCTGCCGGCGCTGCGCGCCGCGCCGGTCCGGGGAGACAGGGCGCCCGCCGTGGAATACCTCGCCGGCGGCGCGGTGCGCTATGAGACGCCGCCTCTGCCGCCCAGGGCCTGGTGCAACGTGCTCACCAACGGCATGTTCGGATACCTGGCCGCCGACTGCGGCACCGGCTTCATGTGGCTGGAAAACGCCCGGGAGCGGCCGGTGGACCCCTGGCGCAACGATCCCATGGCCACCTCCGGCGGAGAAGCGCTGGAGCTGGTGACAGCCCGGGGCCGGCGGAGCCTCTTCGCCGGGGACGGGACCTGCCGGGTGACCAATGGCTTCGGCTGGACCAGCTGGGAGCGGGAGGACACCACCCTCACCGCCTTCGTGCCCAACGGCTATAAGGCCCGGATCATGCTCATCACCGGCGGGGAGGACGCCTATGTGGGCTGGTATCTGCCCCTGGCGCTGACGGCCAGCGCCGCCGACGCGCCCTGCGTCATCACCGGGTCCGAGGACGGCTGCCTGACGGCGGTCAACCCCCGCTGCGGGGAGCCGGAGGCGGTGTTCCGGGCGGTGTGCAGCCGCAGGCTGTCCGGCTTCACCGGCGACGAGGCCGCCTGGCTGGCGGGCCGGATGGACGGGAAAACGGGGCCGGGACTGCGCCCCTGCTTCGGCGCGCTGTGGAAGGGCGGCGGGACGATGGCGCTGGTCTGCGGCTATGAGAGCGCCGAGACCCTGCGCCAGCTGGCGGACCCGGAGCGGGCCGCACGGGAGCTGGCAAAGGTCCGGGACAGCTGGCGAGCCCTCGCGGGCCGGGTGCGCATCCACACCCCGGACGCGGATCTGGACCGGATGATGAACGGCTGGGCGGCCTATCAGACCATGGCCTGCCGGATCATGGGCCGGACCAGCATGTACCAGAGCGGCGGGGCCTGGGGCTTCCGGGACCAGCTGCAGGACACGGCGAATCTGATCCTCATCGCGCCGGGCCGGGCGAAGGAGCAGCTGCTGATCTGCTGCGCCCGGCAATTCCGTGAGGGCGACGTGCTCCACTGGTGGCACGACGGCCCCGAAGGGCCGCGGGGCGTGCGGACACGGTGCTCCGACGACCTGCTGTGGCTGGTGTGGGCGCTGTGCGAGTACACGGAAAAGACCGGCGACAGGGACATCTGCGGCCTGACGGCCCCCTGGCTGGAGGCGCCGCCCCTGGGGGCAGAGGAACGGGACCGGTATTTTCGACCGGACAGCTCCAAGACGAAGAGCCCGGTGCTGGACCATGCCCGCCGGGCCATGGACCGGGTGCTGGAGCGGGGGCACGGGCCCCATGGGCTGCTGCTCACCGGCTCCGGGGACTGGAACGACGGCATGGACAAGGTCGGCGGCGAGAGCGTCTGGCTCACGTGGTTTTTCGCCCACATCGCCCGGCGGTTCGCCGCCCTGCTCCAGGCGCTGGGCCAGCCGGACGCGGCTCGCTATGCGGCGGCGGGGAAAAGCTATGCCGCCGCGGCGGAGCGCAGCTGGAACGGCAGCTGGTACCTGCGGGGCTGGTGGGACGACGGCGCGCCTTTGGGCGGCGCGGGAGCGCCGGAGTGCGCCATCGACTCGGTGGCCCAGAGCTGGGCGGCCTTCTGTCCCGAGGCGGACCGGGAGCGGGTCCGCGCGGCCTTGGCCGCGGCGGCGGAACAGCTCTATGACCGGGCCCACGGGCTGGTGAAGCTGTTCGCGCCCCCCTTTGCCGGGGAGGGGCGGGACCCGGGATATATCCGCTCCTGCGGCCCCGGCTTCCGGGAGAATGGCGGCCAGTATACCCACGGGGCGGTCTGGCTGGCCTCGGCGCTCTTGAAAGAGGGCTCCACGGACATGGGCGCGGCCATGCTGCTGGACCTGCTGCCGGCCAGGCATGACGCCGACGTCTGGGGCGCGGAGCCGTACGTGCTGGCGGCGGACGTGTCCGCCGAGCCGGGCCATTACGGCCAGGCTCTGTGGAGCTGGTATACCGGCTCGGCCGGGTGGTTTTTCCGGGTGGTGCTGGAGGATCTGCTGGGCATCCGGCTGGAGAACGGCCGGCTCACCGTGTCCCCCCGGCTGCCCGCCGGCTGGGACGGCTATGAGGCGGATATCTGCGGCCGCCATATCGTGGTCAGAGACGGAAAGGCGGTCATAAAGTGACGATGGGGAGGCGGCCGCCTCCCCATTGTTCACAATCTTGTCATTTCCAAAGGGGGAATGATATGGTATAATAATACCAGAGTAGGGAAAAATTGGTGATATTTTCGCCGAGATGGCAGTATATTCCAGATACGGGCGGTGAACGGGATGGAGAGAACGCGCAGGGAGATCATGCCGGGGGTGTTCGTGACCTGCATCCGGACGGACAAATTCCGGACCGGCATACTGAGTCTGCATCTGCTGACGGCGCTGGACCGGCAGACCGCCGCCCAAAACGCGGCGCTGCCGGGCGTGCTGCGCCGGGGCACCGTCAGCGCGCCGGATATGGCGGCGCTGGCCGCGCGGCTGGACGGGATGTACGGGGCGCACATCGAGCCCTCGGTGCGTAAGCTGGGGGAGATCCAGGCCGTGGGCTTCACGGCGGACTTCGTGGATGTGCCCGGCCGGGACCTGCTGGGCCCGATGGCGGAGCTCGTGGGCGAGCTGCTGCTGGCGCCCAACACCCGGGGCGGACTGCTGCTGCCCGGCTATGTGGAGGGGGAGAAGCGCAAGCTCATCGACCTCATCCGCGCCCGGATGAACGACCGGGCCGAGTATGCCCAGGCCCGGCTCATCGAGCGGATGTGCCCCGGAGAGACATACGCCGTGGACGCGCTGGGCGACGAGGCGACGGCGGAGGCCATCGGCTATGTGGCCCTGACACGGCACTACAAGGCCCTGCTGGCGGCCAGCCCCATCGAGATCTTCTACTGCGGCTCGGCGGACCCGGCGCGGGTGTGCGCCGTCATGACCGACGCGCTGGTGCCCCTGCCCCGGGGGGAGATCGACTTCGGCATCGGCACGGACATCCGGCTGAACACCGTGGATGAAACGCCCCGGACGTTCACCGAGCAGATGGACGTGAGCCAGGGCAAGCTGGTGATCGGCTACCGGGTGGGCCGGGCCATGGAGGACCCGGACATGGCGGTGCTGCGGGTGACGGACGCGCTGTTCGGCGGCGGATGGCCCTGCAAGCTCTCCGCCAACGTGCGGGAAAAGCTGAGCCTGTGCTACTACGCCTATTCGGAGCTGGACCTGATGAAGGGGATCATGACCGTGGCCAGCGGCATCGACCCGGCGGACTATGAAAAGACCCTGGCGGAGATCGGCCGCCAGCTGCAGGCCGTGAAGGACGGGGACATCACCGACGGGGAGATGACCGTCGCCCGGGCGGCCGTGTCCAGCCGCATGCTGTCCCTCACGGACGATCCGGCGGCGCTGGAGAAGTTCTGGCTGGAGCAGAACCTGCTGGGGCTGGACTACGGTCCGGAGGAGCTGGCCGCCCTGGCGGAGGACGTGTCCCGGGAGGACGTGGTCCGTGCCGCGGCGGACATCCAATGCGACGCGGTGTATTTCCTGTACGGCGGGGAGGAAGAAGATGCGGAGGATTGAACATCCCGAACTGGGGATCGAGCTCTGGCAGGGAACGCTGCCCAACGGGCTCTCTATATTCGTCGTGCCAAAGCCCGGCTGGCGCAAGTGCCGGGCGGCGTTCGTGACGGATTACGGCGGCGCGGACCGGCGTTTTGCCCTGGACGGCGAGACATACGACACCCCGGCGGGGGTGGCGCATTACCTGGAGCATAAGATGTTCGATATGCCCTACGGCAGCGCGGACGATCAATTCTCCGCCAGGGGCGCCAGCGCCAACGCCTATACCTCCGAGGCGGTCACCAGCTATCATTTCACCTGCACGGATAAGTTTGAAGAAAATCTGCGCACGCTGCTGGAGTTCGTGTCTACCCCCTATTTCACCCCCGAGACGGTGGAGAAGGAGCGGGGGATCATCGGCCAGGAGATCGCCGAGGACGAGGACGACCCGTCCTGGGCGTGCTATCTGCGCTGCCTGCGGCTGCTGTACGGGGACGGGGTCCTGGGAAGTTCCGTGCTGGGTACGGCCGCGTCCATCGCGGACATCACGGACCAGACGCTCTACGCCTGCCATAAGGCCTTTTATGCCCCGGCTAACATGGTCCTGTGCGTGGCGGGGGACGTGGACCCGGAGGCGGTGGAGCGCATCGCCCTGGAGGTGCTGCCGGGAGCGAAGGTCCCGCTGCCGGAGCGGGACTGGGGCCCGGACCCGGGCCTGGAGCCGGCCGAAACGCGGGAAGAGCGGACCATGGACGTGTCCGCGCCGCTGTTCTGCGCCGGGGCAAAGCTGGGCCCGGCGGCCACGGGGGCCGACGGGCTGCGGCAGCGGCTCACGGCGGAGCTTGCCATGCGCTGCCTGTGGGGCCGGAGCGCCCCGGCGTATCTGGACCTATACGAAAAGGGCCTCTTGAATGACAATTTCCGCTTTGAGGCGTCCTACGCCGCCGGCGTGGGGCATATCACGCTGGAGGGCGAGTCTCCCGATCCGGAGGCCGCGCTGGCGGCGCTTCTGGCGGCGGCGCAAAGAGACATCGACCCGGCCTTCTTTGACCGACAGAAAAAGGCGCTGTACGGCGGCTTCATCCGTCTGCTGGACGACTTCTGGGAGCTGACGGAGAGCCTGGCGGACGGCTGCTTTCATGGATTCGATCTGTTCGACGCCCCGGCCGTGCTGGAGAGCCTGACATGCGCCGACATCGCCGCCTGGGCGGCGGAGCGCCTGACGCCGGAGCGCGTGGCCATGTCTATCATCCGTCCCAAGGAGGAACGTTCATAAGTATGTCATCCGCGTCCATTTCCTTCCCCATGCTGGGGGACTGGTCCATCTGTCCGCCCAATTCCTTCACGCTGTTCGGCCACACCTTTTACTGGTACGGCGTGATCATCGCCTGCGGCTTTCTGCTGGCGGTGGGCTACTGCTACCGCCGGTGCCGGGAGTTCGGCATCAAGCAGGACGACCTGATCGATAACCTGCTGTTCGCCGTGCCCCTGGCCATCATTGGCGCGAGAGCGTACTATGTGATATTCTACGGGGGATATACCAGCCTGTGGGACATGATAAAGGTCTGGGAGGGCGGCCTGGCCATCTACGGGGCGGTCATCGCCACGGTGCTGACGGTGTTCGCCGTGTGCCGGTTCAAGCGCATCTCCCCGCTGGCCATGCTGGACCTGGCGTCCTTCGGCCTGCCCATCGGCCAGTGCATCGGCCGCTGGGGCAACTTCATGAACCGGGAGGCCTACGGCTACGAGACGGACGTCTTCTGCCGCATGGGCCTGACGCTGAACGGCGAGACCATCTATGTACACCCCACGTTTTTGTATGAGTCCCTGTGGAGCCTGGCGGGATTTCTTTTGCTGCACATCCTCTCAAAAAAGACCCGGCGGCGGTTCGACGGACAGTTTTTCCTGTACTATGTGTTCTGGTACGGCCTGGGCCGGGCGTGGATCGAGGGACTGCGCACCGACTCGCTGTATCTGGGCGCCACTGGCATCCGGGTGAGCCAGCTGCTGGCGGGGCTCACATGCCTGGCGGCGGCGGTGACGCTGGCGGTGATGCTGCGCCGCAGAAAGCGCGCGCCGGCCCCGCTGTGGGCGGAGCGGGCCGCCGAGCGGGAAACGGAGATATCCTCCGGGGAGACGCCCCGGGATGACGCATAAAAATCTACCAGCGAAGAAAAAGCGGAAGGAAGCAAACTAGAAAAAGAAAAAGGAGGCTATCGCAATGTCTGGTTTCAACGATTTCATGAACAAGGCCGGCGCATTCGCGTCCAAGGCGGCGGAAAAAGCCAAGGACGCGGCTGTTGCGGCCGCGGCCAAGACCAAGCAGCTCAGCCGTATCGCAAAGCTGAACATGGATATCTCCGGTCAGAAGGACACGGTCAGGAAGGCCTATGCCGAGCTGGGAAAGCTGTACTATGAGGCCCACCATGACGATCCCGAGCAGGCCATGGCCCAGGTCTGCCAGCAGATCGACATGGCCAACGCCGCTATCGCGGCGCTGGAGGAGGAGATCGCCAGCCTCAAGGCGGCGGAGGACGAAGAGGCCGTGGACGCGGACTTTGCCGCTGTCGTGGACGAGACGGAGGCCGACGTGGAGGTGGAGATCCAAGAGGAGCCCGCCGAGGAGCCCGTCGCCGAGGAGCCCGCTGTGGAAGAGCCCGCCGAGGAGCCCATCGTGGAAGAGCCCGCCGTGGAAGAGCCCGTCGCGGAGGAGCCTGTCGCGGAGGAGCCCGCCGTGGAGGAGCCCATCGCGGAAGAGCCCGCCGTGGAGGAGCCCATCGTGGAAGAGCCCCACTGGGATTGAGAGCGAAAGAAATAAGACCGCCGCAGATTTCTCTGCGGCGGTCTTTTTCTGTGTCAGGCGTCTTTTTTCTTGCGGAAAGCGATGAATTTCGACAGGAAGTAGTTCAGGATGATGACCACCACAGTGACGACGATCTTCGCGGCGAAGCCGTCTATGCCGAAGAGGGTCTGGTCCAGGCCCAGCCACATGAGCAGCGGCAGACCGCCCAGCTCCACCAGACCGGAGAAGATGCGCCCGGCATAAAAGGCGCCGGCCTCCTTCAGCCACAGTGGAAAGGCCCAGCTCTTGGAGGCGAACACCCACTGCTTGTTGGTCACGAAAGCGAAGGTGACCGCGACAAACCAGCTGAGAAGGTTGCCCGGAGTGACCTCCATG
The DNA here is from genome assembly GCA_947625355.1 of uncultured Oscillospiraceae bacterium. Classification (GTDB taxonomy): domain Bacteria; phylum Bacillota; class Clostridia; order Oscillospirales; family Oscillospiraceae; genus CAJOIG01. Next base: position 22,654 of record CANQOA010000024.1, read on the forward strand.
CCCAGCGGGCCCACGGCCAGGGCGTAGCAGACCAGGTTCATCAGCGTGGTCAGGCCGCCGAAGATCAGGTAATTCACCGGCTCCCGGTATCGCAGATAGAGCCCTTTCAGCTTTTCGATCATTCGTCCAATCCTACCTCATGAACGGTCTCGCCGTCGGCGGTGCGCACGGTCCAGACGTAGAACCCATCATAGAGCAGCATGCCGTCCTCGCCGCCCTCCACCAGGCAGGAGGGACCGTAGGTCGGATCCGACAGAGGCTGGCCAACGGCGGCGTAGAGCTCTTCCACCGGCCGGCCCTTGCAGGCCAGAGCCTTGCCGTAGTCGCCCTCGGCGGTCTGGGCGTCGGTGCTGGAGGCGGGGGGCGTGTGCTCCGCGTTGGCGGTCTCGGCGTCCGTGTCGGAGACGGCCTGGATGGCTGCGTCGTCCGGCGTGGGCTCGGGGGTAGGTTCGGGCTCGGCGGGGGCCTTGTTGCAGGCGGCTATGCCGGCCAGCAGGGCAAACAGCATCAAAACAGCGATCAGTTTTTTCATATGTATCTCCTTTTTTCGCCGAAGGGATGGCACGTTTCAACGCCCATTAGTATAGCACATCATGTCGGGATTTGGAAGATGCTGATGCCGTCCCGGTCGTAGATAAGGGGATAGTTTTGGGTGAAATAGTCCATATCCACCGCGTAGGCGCTCCGCTCCGTCTGGCTGATGTACACGTAATCGACGCCGTACACGCGGGCGTAGGTCTCAAAGGCCTCTCCGTCCTGGAACATCCGGCCCACCTGGCTCTCCCGTTCGGTGTAGTCGACGCCGTGGTAATAGAGATACAGGCCCGGCCCGCACAGGATGTTCCGGCCCGACAGCACCGCGGGCGGGTTGACGTGGGTGACGGCGGTGAGGAACAGGCTGTCCGCCGGGGTGTTCTCCGTGATGAAATCCGCCGCCTCCACCTGGGCCCGGGAGAACAGCTGATACTCGCTGACGGCCTCCCGCAGCAGGGACATGGCCCCCGAGAGGGTCCCCAGCACCACCAGCGCCGCCCCGGCCGCCGCGGCCAGGGCCCGGGGCTTTATCCGGTCCAGCAGCTCCCACAGCCAGGCGCAGACCTGGATGTCGGCGATCATGAACCAGATGTACAGCAGCTTGTTGTCGTCATAGGGGTTGGGCTGGAACGCCACCAGGTTGCCCAGGGCGAACAGAGCCGCCGCCCCCAAAAACAGCCGCAGCCTGTCCCCCCGCAGGAAGAAGAGCATGGGCAGCATGGCGCAGAACACCACGCCGCAGTTGATGATCCAAAACAGCAGCCAGGGCGTGTCCCCGTGGACCCAGCCGGGGTTGAACCAGATCAGCCGGCCGGTGCCGGCGGCGTCGAAGGTCCAGGTGATGAGCTGGGGCAGGGCCAGCGCGAAGCAGATCACGCCGTAGAGCACATAGTTTTTCACCAGCGCCGCAGCCCGCCCCTCCCGGCGGGCCTTGCCCAGCCAGGCGAAGAACCATACCCCGGACAGCACCCCCAGCGCCAGGAAGCTGTGGGTGTGGATCATGGGCATGGACCCGGCGGTGACGGCCAGACAGACCGTCTCCCGGCGGCAGCTCTCCCCATGCATGGTCTTTTCCAGCACGGTGATGAGCAGATAGATGGCGGCGATCCCCACGAACCAGCCGGCCATGGTGGTCCGCTGGGGGATCAGCATGTCACAGATCACGTTCACCCAGCGCAGGTCCTCCTCCACCAGGTTGGTGGGCGTGACGTAAAAGCCGGTGAGCAGATCGTGGAAGCTGTATTTTCCGGAGAGGAACCAGAAAAAGCCAAAGCCGCCGTTGAACACGAACAGCAGCCAGGCCGCTATGGTGGGCGTCAGCCTGCCGATGAGCTTGTCCGCCAGCAGCCAGAAGCCCCAGAACACCCCCAGCAGCATCGCCAGGCTGGGCACGATCACCGCCATGCGCAGGCTCAGCCCGAAAAACCGCAGGCTGGCGGAGGCGGCGTCCACCAGGAAGGGATAGTCCAGGATCTGGCCGGGGAAGATGCTGTACTCCGGCGGGAACTGCCCCTGCCGATAGAGGCTCTCCACGAATCCCAGGTGCATGGCCAGGTCCCCATAGGTGCTCTGGCCCACCCAGAGGCTGCCGTCCTCATGGGGCATCAGCACATGGGTCAGCAGCAGATAGCCGCAAAAGGCCGTGGCCAGCAGCGCCGCCAGCAGCCCGGCCAGGTCGCTCCGGCCCGGCCGGGGCAGCCGGGGCCGCGCCGAGCGCAGGGCGGGGGCCTTTTTCCAGGGGACCAGCGCCGCCGAGCAGACGGCTGCCAGAGCCAGGGCCAGGTACTGGGCCGTGACGGTGAAGCCGGTGAAAAACGCGAACAGGCAGGGCATCCACATCAGGGCCACACAGCCGAATACCAGCCCCAGCCAGCACTTTACCGCCGGCCGAAAGGCGGGCAGTATGCGCCAGGCCAGAAGCTGGCCGAACAGCAGATAGAGAAGCAGAGCGGGCATAGGCGTTCCTCACAGCATCGGTTGAGATGGGAGCGGTCTTGTTCTGTCGGGCCCTCAGAGCGGGGGACCCAGCTTGTCCAGGACCTCCCGGAACCAGTCCGGCAGGTCGGTCCACAGCTCGATGGGCTCCCCGGTGGCGGGGTGGATGAACCGCAGGCCCCGGGCGTGCAGGCACTGGCTTTCCAGTCCCTTGTCCCGGCGGCCGCCATAGACCGTGTCCCCCAGCAGGGGGTGGCCGGTGTAGGCCATATGGACCCGGATCTGGTGGGTGCGGCCGGTCTCCAGATGGCAGCGGATGTAGGTGTGGCGGGCGTAGCGGCCCAGCACCTGCCAGTGGGTGACGGCAGGCCGGGAGTTCTTGTCCGTCACGGCCATGCGCTGGCGGTTCCTCGGGTCCCGGCCGATGGGCGCGTCCACGGTGCCGGCGTCGTCGTGGAAGCCGCCGTGGCACACCGCGTCGTAGACGCGGGACAGGCTCCGGTCCTTCAGCTGGGCGGACAGGGCCTCGTGGGCACGGTCGTTTTTCGCGGCGATGATCAGGCCGCTGGTGTCCTTGTCGATGCGGTGGACGATGCCGGGACGCAGCTCGCCGCCCACGCCGGAGAGGGAGTCCCCGCAGTGGGCCAGCAGGGCGTTCACCAGCGTCCCGTCCGGATGGCCGGGGGCGGGATGGACCACCAGGCCCCGGGGCTTGTTCACCACGATCACGTCCCCGTCCTCATAGACCACGTCCAGGGGGATGTCCTGGGCCAGGGCGGCGGCGGGCGCCGCCTGGGGCACGGTGACGGTGTATACCTCCCCGGCGGCGGTGCGGTAGTTTTTCCGCAAGGGCGTGCCGCGCCGGGTCACGAGCCCGGCCTCCAGCAGCTTCGCCGCGGCGCTGCGGCTGCGGATATCCTCCTGGCGCGCAAGGAGAGCGTCGATCCTCTCGCCGCTCTCCTGTGCCGTTATCAGTATGGTCTTGTCCATCAGATGTCCCGGAACTCGGACAGGATGTCCTCCAGGGAATACTCCTCCAGGTCCAGCGCCGGCGCCTTGGGGGCGGGAGCGGCGGGCTTGGCCGGCGTCTTGGGCGCCGCCTTGCGCGGGGCGGGGATCTCCGGCTCGTCCCAGTCGTCGGGCTCCACAGGCACCGCCTTCTGGCGCCGGGGCGCGGGAGCCTCCGGTTTGGCCGGGGCCCGCCGGGACGCGGCCTTGGCCTTCGGGGCCTCGTCTGTCCCGTCAAGATCCCACTCCGCGAAGGGGTCGCCCGGGTCAGCCAGCCGCAGCTCGTCGGCCAGGGTGCGATGCTCGCCCCGGCGGGGGATGTTGGCGTAGGGATCGTCCTTCTCCCTGGGCTTGACGGTATGGCTCCTGCGGGGACCGCGGGCGGGCTCGGCGGGGAGGTCCTCCTCGGGCTCGGCCTCCCGGACCCTGGCCTGATTAGGCTGTTTGGGCTGCTTGGCCTTCTTTGGCGCGGCCGCGGCCGCCGCCGGGTCCCGGTAGACGATCACATGGATGCAGAACAGGATGCCGCAGACGGTGATGAAGATGTCCGCCACATTGAACACCGCGAAGCTGAACAGCTCGATCTCGAACATGTCCACCACGTAGTGGTAGAACACGCGGTCGATGGCGTTGCCCAGCGCGCCGGCCATCACCAGCACGGCCGTCCAGCGGCCGAACTTGGTGTTGATGATCTCCATATTGATGAGCACGATGATGCCGATGATGAACAGCACGGATACTGCCACCAAAAACCAGGTGGCGTTGGCCAGGATGCTGAAAGCGGCGCCCGTGTTGTGGACGTTGGTCATATGGAGCACGCCGGGGATCAGCTGCACGCAGTCCTCTCCGGTGGCCCCGAGGGGGATGTTGTTGGTCGTCCATAGTTTCACCGCCTGGTCCAGGATCAGGACCAGGGCGGCCACGATCGAGTAGATCATCGGTCGTTCCTCCTAAGTGTATCTCCCGGCGGCCCGGGCCGGCGGCTCAGGGCACGGGAACGTATTTCAGCGCGCCGGCGCACCGGGCGCAGAGTTCGGGGTAATCGCCGTCGCTGCCCACCGTGGCGCTGTGGGTCCAGCAGCGGGGGCACTTGGGCAGCCGGGAGGGCTCTACCTCCACGGTCACGCCGGGCAGCTCCGTACCGGCCCAGCCGGCGCCCTCGCCGTCGGCGATCTCCGCCTCGGAGACGATGAAGAAGCTCTCCAGGGGCTGGGCGGCGATCCGGTCCATGGCGGCCTTGGCCTGGGGCCCCACATGGAGGGTGACCTTGGCCTCCAGGGGCTTGCCGATGATCTTGTCGGCACGGGCCAGCTCCAGCGCCTTGTTCACGTCCGTGCGCAGGCGCAGGCAGTCCTCCCAGAAGGCGGCGTCCTCCTCGCTGAGGGCCCATTCGGCGTGGCCGGAGGGCATGTCGTTGAGCATCACGTGGCGGGCGTCGTCACCGGCGCGGTGGGGCATGGCCAGCCAGATCTCGTTGGCGGTGAAAGACAGGATGGGGGCCAGCAGCCGCACCATGGCGTCCAGGATGAGCCAGAGCGCGCTCTGGGCGGCCCGGCGGGCGGGGCCTGCGGCGGCGTCGCAGTACAGCCGGTCCTTCACGATGTCCATGTACACGTTGGACATGTCCACCACGCAGAAATTGTGGATGGCATAGGTGACGGACCAGAACTCGTATTTCTCGTAGCTGGCCAGGCACTTGTCGATGAGCGCGGCGGCCCGGCCCAGGGCCCACCGGTCGATGGGCTGCAGCGCGGCATAGGGCACCAGGTCCCGGTCGGGATCGAACCCGTCCAGGTTGCCCAGGATGAACCGGGCGGTGTTGCGGATCTTCAGATACTTGTCGCTCAGCTGCTTGAAGATGGCGTCGGAGCAGCGCATATCCAGCCGGAAATCGGCGCTGGC
>CANQOA010000025.1 GCA_947625355.1 uncultured Oscillospiraceae bacterium
CATGGCGTCCACCAGGGTGGTCTTGCCGTGGTCCACGTGGGCGATGATGGCGATGTTTCTCAGTTCCTGCATAGTAAAAGCTCTCTTCTTATCAACTAGTCTTTGACACGATTTGGTATTGTATCACGCGCCGCGCCCGATTGCAACAAGGCAGAAGCAGAATTATCGCATTCCTATTGGATTTGCACCAATACGCCAAAAATGGTATAGTATATTTATAACAACTTTGGGTGGGAATACTGTAATGCAAAACGACTGGAGAAATATAAACGTGCAATTCGGGGACATCCTGCGTCGGCTTCGCGAAGCGCGTGGGCAGACACAGGAGCAATTCGCCGCTCTGTGCGGTATCAGCCGCGCCTATTATGGGCGGATTGAACGTGGAGAACACAGCACTACGCTAGACCAGTGCCAGCGGATTTCGGACGCCACAGGCGTTTCCCTGGCGGAATTATTTGAAGACATCGTGTAAAAACGTCATATATAGCGTCGATATGTAGGTTTTTTCCTGTTACAATAGGCCCATGGATGGCGGCGGCCGCGTATCCAAATACACTCTCTTGAAGGAGATCAAAACATGAACGAAACCACCTCTAAAACCATGACTTTTAAGGTCCAGTCCTTCCGGCGTATTCCCAATCCCCACCTGAAAACAGCCGATGGCGAGCGCTCTGCCGAGATGTATGTTGCCGTCTGTGATGTGAAGGACATCCCCGATGACATTCCCATGGAAACAAACCCTCGGGAGCAAAAGATGACCACTGGTGTGGCGAAGAAAATCAAAGCTTCTCTGCTGGACACGGCCGAGGCCGACTTTTTCCTTCTCAACCGCGGTATCCTTCTGTCGGCCAAAAGCGTTGCCTATAACAATTATTCCAGTGAAGTAACCATCGTGTTTGAAAACCCTGATGTCCACGGCAATGTGGATGGTGGGCATACTTATCGGACGATTTTGGAGAATCGGAAGGAACTGGACTACGGCAAACAGTTTGTCAAGATGGAAATACTGACTGGTATTGAGGGTATATTTCAGAGCCTGGCTGCAGCCCGAAACACCTCTGTCCAAGTGCAGGACAAGTCTATTGCCGAACTAGAGAACCGGTTTGACATTCTGAAAAACACGCTCAGTAACGAACCGTACATGCATAGCGGCCGCGTTTTTTTCAAGGAAAACGACACCGGTGACATCGACGTCACCGATCTGCTGGCCCTGCTGAACCTGTTTAACATCGACCGTTATAGTGGCATGGCATCCTTCCCCATTGCCTCTTACAGCTTTAAGAAAAAGTGCATTGATTATTATATTGAGGATCACAAAAAATACGGCAGTTCCCAGGAAAACCCATACGTTAAGATGCATGACATTATGCCAGATATCTTTCGTCTCTACGACGCCATCGAAGTCAACATCGGTCGTTATTACATGCTCAAGAATCCCGGCGGGCGTTATGGCGCCACCAAGGGCGTTCAAAAGCCGAAGGATGGGCAGGAATTTCGCTCTAAATTCTTTCAGAACAGAATGGATTACGCCTCCCCAAATGGCTTCATTTATCCCATTCTGGGCGCTTTCCGTGCCCTAGTAGAGAGCCAGGATAGCAGATACTGCTGGAAGGCAGATCCCTTCGACATTCTGGAAAAGGTCGGCCCCGATTTGGTAGAATCTACGGTCTCCATGAGCCGCTCGCTGGGCAACAATCCCCAGTCCGTGGGCAAAGAAGCAAATATATGGAAGACCCTCTATATGACTGTTGCTTTCAGCATCATGTCCTGATATCCGCAAAAGTGCACCAGCGCTCCGTCGGTTATTCTGACCGGCGGGGCATTAATATTGCGCAGATCAAATTGGCACATAAAAAACGCCGGAGTGCCTGCCCCTGATACGTTAGTGGCAAGCACTCATGCACCGGCAGCCGGGAAAACGGAACATTCCCTCACGCCGGCCTCTCCCGCCATTTTTTGTCCCAGCCGGAGAAGCGGTAGCACAGGGAAATGACCACGCCGCAGATGACCCAGCCCAGGGGATAGGCGAAGGCCACCGCCCGCAGGTTCCCCGGCAGCAGGCGGCTGATCACGAACAGGAACGCCTGGCGGAAGAACACGTGGGTGCACAGGGTGACGATCATGGGGATGCGGCTGCTGCCGGCGCCCCGCATGGCCCCGGAGAACACCTGGTTGAGCGAGCACAGCGTGGCGAAGGGCACACAAAGGCGGATGAACAGCGTGCCGAAGCGGATGGTGTCGCCGTCGTCGATGAACAGCTTCACCAGCGGCGTGGGCACGGCGCAGATGACCGCCGCCGCCAGGGCCGACACGCCGAAGGACATCCCCAGCGCCGCCCAGACGCCCTTTTTCGCCCGGTCCGGCTGCCCGGCCCCCAGGTTCTGGGCCACGAAGGTGGACGCCGCCTGGCCCATGCTCTGCATGGGCAGCATCAGGTACTGGTCCAGCTTCCGGTAGCATGCCCAGCCGGCGATGGCGGCGGTGTCAAAGGCGTTGATGTACGCCTGGATGAACACATTGGAGAAGGCCACGATGGCTTTCTGCACCGCCACGGGCAGGCCGATGTTCACGATGCGGCTAGCCAGAGCCCGGTCCACCGTCACCTCCCGCCACACATAAGCGCAGCCCGGCTCAGGCAGACGGGTCAGCACCACGAGCACCAGCACGGCGGACACCGCCTGGGCCAGGATGGTGGCCGCCGCCACCCCCGCAATGCCCCAGTGGAACGCGATCACGAACAGAAGGTCCAGCGCCACGTTGAGCCCGCTGGAGACCAGCAGAAAGAGGGTGGGCCGGCGGGTGTCCCCCAGGGCCCGGAGGATGGCGCTGCCCATATTATAGATGAGCAGCCCCGGCAGGCCCGCGAAGTAGATGTGCAGATAGAGGCTGGCCTCGGAGAACACGTCCGGGGGCGTGTCCGTCTGCTCCAGGAGCCAGTCGCAGCCCAGCACGCCCACCGCCGTGAGCACGGCGCAGGCGGCGAAGGTGAGCGCCATGGTGGTCTGGATGGCCCGGTGGAGCCGGTCGGTGTCGTGGGCGCCGAAACACTGGCTGATGACGGCGCTGGCGCCCATGGAAAAGCCGGAAAAGAAGTTCACCAGCAGCTTGCAGATGTGGCCGGTGCTGCCCACCGCCGCCAGCGCCGACAGCCCCACGAACTGGCCCACCACGATGCTGTCCACGGTGTTGTACAGAAGTTGGAACAGATCCCCCAGCAGCAGGGGGATGGAGAAGGACACCAGCACCGGCCAGATGGCCCCCTGGGTCATGTCCATGGTCCTGCCCCGCAGGCCCGTCCGCGCCATGGCCGCCGCCCCCTTCCCGTCGCATGATGCTTCATTGTATCACAAACGGCCTATCGGGAAAAGGGTCATAAACCACAAAATAAAGCGGACACCGCCGTGTCCGCTTATGTCTCCTATTTCCTCTTTTATTCCGGCAGCTCGATAACCAGCTCCGCCGCCTTGTCCGCCAGGGACTGGGCCGCCGTGCGGGACACCAGGTAGTACTCCCGCCAATCCACCACGCACAGATAATGGGTGCTGTCATAGCTGCGGAACTCCACCCGCACCTGGGGCCAGCGCTCGCTGTCCATCGAGAACACGAAGGTGAACAGGTCCCCCCGCCCCTCCGTCGGCGCGACCAGGCTGTCCATGGGCAGCTCCTCCGCCTGCCGCAGCCACCGGGCCGCCGCGTCCGGGTCCAGGCTCCGCTCGTCGCACACGAAGATGTCCTCCGGGTCCTCCCGCTCGTCCATGGGCGTGGTGACGGAACGGGTCACGGTGTAGCTGCCCTGGGGCAGCTCCATGGCCACGCTCTTCAGCCGGGTCCAGTCCATGGCCAGGGGCGTCATGGGCGCCATGGCGTCAAAGTCCGGGTACATGAGCCCGTCCAGCGTCTTGCCGTCCACCCGGAACACCATCTCCGAGCCGCTCAGGCGCACATAGACGTCCCCGTCGGCATAGCTGCCGAACTCCAGTCCGAAGGACGCCTGCCGCTGCTCGTCGTCGGTATAGTCCACCTGCACACGGCACTGGGGCTCGTCCAGGCCGTACTCCGCCGGGTCCTCCGCCCGCCAGGTCTGGCAGTCATAGAGGATGAGGTCCGTGGCCAGCTTGTAGAGCTTCTCCACCTGATCCGTGTCCAGCGGCCGGGCCGGCGCCCCGTCCGCGTCCGTCAAAAACCAGGGGAACGCGTCGGTATACCAGGCCTCCCCCGGGTCATCCAAATACCGCAGCACATAGTCCCCTCCGCCGGAGGTGACCGCCAGGGCCGTCACCGCGGCGATATCCTGGGGCACGGCGTCCCGCTCCAGCACGTCGTCCAGGCCGATCTGGAAGTGCTCCGCCAGGGTGCCGGTCTCCAGATAGACCGTGTCCTCCCCGTCCAGGCGCACATACCAGCTGCCGTCCGCGGCGCTGCCGCCCACATAGTAGGTGCGGATGGTGTCCCCGGCGGCGGCCATGACCACGAAGGCCGGGTCCGCCAGGCCGTATTGGTCAAAATCCGCCACGTCCTCCACCGCGCCGGCGGCCGTCAGGGACCCCACCGCCTGGGCCAGGGCCTCGGCCTGGGTCTGGTCGATGGGGCAGTCCGGGTCGTCGGCGTTGACCCACGCCGCCGCGGCATCGTCGTACCGCAGGCTCACCGCGTCGCCAAAATAATCCCAGGACACGGCGGTCACTTCCTCCGCCGGCCCCACAGAGATGTCCAGGGGCTGCTCATGGGCCTGGTCCGCCAGGGTCTGCTGCCGCCGGCCGGTGACGGACTCGGCCAGCAGCCACGCCCCCACCAGCACCAGCAGCGCCGCCGCCAGAACGCCCAGCTTCGCTCCGCGCTTCATCAGCGCCGCCTCCTTCGAATGAATATCCCCAGGCCCGCCGCCAGGAACAGCAGCGGCATCCCCACCGTCAGCGCCAGCTGCAGCACACGGGCCGCGCCGTCGTCAAAGGTCAGGTAGTCCCCGGTGAGGAGCTTGGGATGGATGGACACCCCGCCCTCTATCCGGCACAGCCAGTTGACCGCGTTCAAAAACAGGTCCAAGTTGGCCCCGGACACCATGTCGCTGAAATCCGCCTCCATGAACCGGGTGGAGCCGAACACCGTCAGCCGCGCGCCGGTGTCCTCGTTCTCCGCCGCCGCCGCCAGCATGAAGGAGCCCTCCCGGTCATCCGCCGTCTGGTCATAGCTGTCCAGGCCCTCCACCGACTGCTTGATGTAGCTGGTCAGGGAGCTCTCCAGCAGCGGCGTCACCGTCACGCCCGCCCGCTCGGGGCCCAGCTCCAGAGCCTGGGCGTCGGGCATGACGACGGTATAGCCCCCCTCCCGCAGGGGATCGGAGATGGCATGGGAGCCGATGGAGGGCAGCACCAGGTCGATGTAGCCATAGCTGTAATACCGGCTGTCGGACTCCATGACATACCCGCCGGTGAGCCGCAGGCCGAAGTCCTCCAGCAGGGACTCCAGATTTTCCAGGGGCTCCGCCGTATACGCGGTGGTCAGCAGCATCTGCCCGCCGGCGGCCAGATAGTCCTCCACCATCTCCCGCTCCCGGACGGTCAGGTCGCTGACCGGCCCGAACAGCGCCAGCAGCGCGCAGTCCTCGGGTACGGCCTGCTCCGTCAGCAGGTTCAGGCTCTCCGCGCGGATGTTCTCCAGGGCGATGGCGTCCAGCACGCTGTCGGACACCCCGGTCTCCCCGTGGCCGGTGAGGTAGTACATCACCGGCAGCGAGTCGCTGGTCACATACCGGATGGCGCCGGTGATCTTCCCCTCCCCGGCGAACACGTCCAGATACTCCGTCTCATAATAGGTCATGTAGTAGGCGTAGGTGTCATAGTCCGAATAGGTCCACATGTCCCCGTAGGGGATGTACATGCTCCGCTCGCCGCAGACCACCAGCACGCTGTTCTCCGTGACGGTCTCGTCCGTGTACCCGGCGGCAAAGCCGGGATAGCGGACTGGGTCCACCTGGGTGACGGTCACCCGGTCGAACTCGGCGTATCGCATCAGCACCTGCTCCATGGTGGGGTTCTCCCGCCCCTCCGGCACCAGCCAGTAGATCTCCACGTCCCTGTCCAGGGCCGCCAGGGCCTGCTCCGTGCCCTGGGAGATGGAATAGAGCCGGTTGCGGGTCATGTCCAGCTGGGTGGCCGACGCCGGCAGCGCCGACACGGCCAGGTTGGCCACCACCGCCATGGCGACGACCAGCACCGCCGCGAACACGCTGTAGCCCCCCGCCCGCCAGGCCCGCGTGGTGAACGCCGCCCGCAGCTTCTCGCCGAAACGCTTCATTGGGCCCACCTCCTGCGCTCCATGACCTGGACCGTGAGGAACAGGAATACCGCCGCCACGGACAGGAAATACACCGCCGCCCGCAGATCGAATATATCATAGGCGAAGTTGTCGAACTTGTCGAAAACGGCAAGCTGTCCCGCCACCTTGGCAAAAAGGCCCCGGAAGCTGTCCGGCCAGGCCAGCCAGCACCCGCCCAGAGCCCCCTCCAGCGCCAGGGTGACCACGCCGGCAAAGGGCCCGTTTTTCGTCAGCCGCCACAGGATGAGCCCGAACAGCCCCGCCGTCACGGCCAGCGCCGCCAGGGACGCCCCCGCCGTCTCGGGGATATACTCCGTCAGCGGTCCCATGAAATAGATGAGCAGCATCAGGATGAAGCAGGCGCCCGCCGCCAGGGCCGCGCTCTCCATCAGGCTGGACACGAACAGGCCGATGGCCGTCAGGGCCAGTCCCAGCAGGATATAGCCCGCGATGGCCCCGTAGGCGCTCTTGAAGGACATGCTCCCGGCGGTGGCCAGGGCGTTCAGCACCAGCGGATAGAGGGCCATCAGCAGGATGGGCATGACCATCACCGTCACCAGCGCCAGATACTTGCCCAGCACGATCTTCGCCATGCTCAGGGGCAGGCTGTACAGCAGCTGGTCCGTTTTCTGGTGGCGCTCCTCGGCGATGGCGCGCATGGTCAGCAGGGGGATGGCGATCAGGTAGATGAAGGTCATGCTGTACATGACCGAGGTGAAATCCGGGGACCCGGACAGGTTGTAGACCATCACATAGATGCCCGCGAACAGCAGCATCAGCGCCCCGTATACATAGCCGGTCAGGCCGTTGAGCTGGCTGTCCAGCTCCCTCTCATAGATGGCGGTCATGCCCGGTCCCTCCTTCCCCGCCGGCGGTGTTTTTCCTCCGCCGGCGCCGCTTCGGGCGCGTCCTGGGCCAGCGCCAGGAACACATTCTCCAGACTGGCCTGCTCCCGCTCCAGCCGCAGCACGGGGATGTGCCGGTCGCTGAGGGCGAAGGAGAGCCGCTCGTCCATGTCCGCGCCGGTCTCCGAGGCGGTCACCGTGAGGTCCGTGCGCCCGCCCTCGCCGGCCGCGGCGTCGACGTCCACGATGCCCTTCACCGGCTCCAGGGCCGCCCGGGCCTCCCCGGGCAGCGCCTTCACGGTCACACGGTAGGTCACCTTCCCGGCGCACTGTCTCTCCAGCTCGGCGGGCGTGCCGCTGGCCACCAGGCAGCCCCGGTGGATCATCAGAACCCGGTCGCACACCGCCTGGACCTCGCTGAGGATATGACTGGAGAGGATCACGGTCCGCTCCCGGCCCAGATCCCGGATCAGCTGGCGGATCTCCACGATCTGCAGCGGGTCCAGCCCCACGGTGGGCTCGTCCAGGATGATGATCTCCGGCTCCCCCAGCAGCGCCTGGGCGATGCCCACCCGCTGGCGGTAGCCCTTGGACAGGTTCCGGATCAGCCGCGCGGCCACATCCTTCACGCCGGTGACCGCCGCGACACGCTCCAGCTGCTCGTCCAGCCTCCGCACGGGCACGCCCTTGGCCCTGGCCACGAAGGACAGATACTCCTGCACGGTCATGCCGCCATAGAGGGGCGGCTGCTCGGGAAGATAGCCCACCAGGCGCTTGGCCTTGATGGGCTCCTCAAAGATGTCGTATCCCCCTATGGTGACCTGTCCCTCCGTGGCGGCCAGGCAGCCCGTGAGGATGTTCATGGTGGTGCTCTTCCCCGCCCCGTTGGGGCCCAAAAAGCCGTATACGTACCCCTTCTCCACGGTGAAGGTCAGGTCCTCCACCGCCGTATGGGAGCCATATCGCTTTGTCAGATGGTTCACTTCGATCAAGGCACTTGCCTCCTTTTGCCGGTCCTATTCTACACCACATCGGGCCGGGGTTTGTGACTGAATGATGAAGTTTTTATAATTATTTCATCCTCTTGCGCCGGGACGCCGGACATGGTATCATGTCTGCGGTACGAACACACGACCGGAAAGGACGGCGCGGCCATGAAGGACATCCTTCTCATCGGCACCGGCGGCACCATCGCCTCGGAGATCACGGAGGCGGGGCTCTCCCCGGAGCTGACCACCGAACAGCTTCTCAGCCGGGTGCCAGCCATCTGCAGGATCTGCCGGGTCAGCTGTCTGCAGCTGATGAATCTGGACAGCACCAATATCACCCCCGCCCACTGGCTGGCCATCGCCCGGTGCGTCCGGGACAATTACGACGCCTATGACGGCTTCGTGATCACCCACGGCACCGACACCATGGCCTATACCGCCGCGGCCCTCAGCTACCTCATCCAGGGCTCTCCCAAGCCCATCATCCTCACCGGCGCCCAGCAGCCCATCGGCTTTGAGTCCACCGACTCCAAGATCAACCTGACCGACGCGTTCACCTGCGCGGCCCAGGGTCTGCCGGGGGTGTCGGTGGTGTTTGACCACCGGGTCATCCTGGGCACCCGGGCCAAAAAGACCCATTCCAAGAGCTTCAACGCCTTCACCAGCATCAACTACCCCTATCTGGGCGTGCTCCGGGACGGGGTCCTGATGCGCTACATCACGCCGGACTGCGGTCCCGCGCCGGTGTTCTTCGACGCGCTGGACAGCGACGTGGCGCTGGTGAAGCTGGTGCCGGGGATGAAGAGCGAGTATCTGGATTTTCTCTTCGAGCGCAGCGACGCGCTGATCATCGAGAGCTTCGGCGTGGGCGGCGTGCCGGAGGACGGGGACTACTATCCCTGCATCGAGCGGTGGATGGCCCGGGGCAAATTCGTCGTGCTCACCACCCAGGTGGAGAACGAGGGCAGCGATCTGGGCATCTACCACGTGGGGCACCGCCTAAAAAAGGACCTGGGCGTGCTGGAGGCCTACGACATGTCCACCGAGGCGGTGCTGGCCAAGATCATGTGGATCCTGGCCCGGACCAAGGAGCCGCGGGAAGTGGTGCGGCTTTTCTATACCCCCGTGGCCCGGGACATCCTCCGGGCCGCCGGGAACTGAAAACGGCATAAAAAAGAGCGGTCCCGCGCGGACCGCTCTTTTCCTGTGCCGTCAGCTCAGTTCTGGGTGATGTCCCCGCCGAAGTACTTCACGGACAGCTCCGAGAGCGTACCGTCGGCGCGCATGGCGGCGATGGCCTCGTTCACCGCCTGCCGCAGGCTGGCGGTCTCCTCGCCCTTGCGCATGGGGATGGCGATCTGGTTGGCGTCGGGGGTATAGGCCACGATCTTCAGCTCCGCTTCGGGGTGCTCGTTGAAGTAGTCCAGGATGGACTCCTCGGCGTTCAGCGTGGCGTCCACCCGGCCGGACTCCACCATCTGCATGGTCTCGCCCAGGGAGTCCACGCCCTCGCAGGTGGCGCCGTACTGCTCGGCCAGCTCCATATAGGTGCTGCCCACGCTGTTGGAGGTGGTGCGGCCGTTCAGGTCCTCGAAGGAGGTGATGTCCTCGTTATCGGAGCGGACCACCAGGGCCGTGCGGATGTACGCGTAGGCGTCGGAGAAGTCATACTTCTCGCTGCGGTCCTCGGTCACGTCCACGCCGTTGATGACCAGGTCATACCGCTTGGAGTCCATGCCCGCGAACAGCCCCTCCCAGGGGGTCTCCACGAACTCCGCCTCCACGCCGATATGCTCGGCGATATAGCGGCCCACCTCCACGTCGAAGCCCACCAGCTCGTTGGTGGTCTCGTCGTGATAGGTCCAGGGGGACCATGTGCCCTCCATGGCGATGGTGATCTTGCCGTTCTTCTTCACCTGTTCCAGCTGGTCGCCGCCGGAGCCGCCGCACCCGGCCAGCAGTCCCAGGCACAGCATCGCGGCCAGGACAAGGGCAATGATTCTTTTCATGTCACGCATCCTTTCTATTAAATAAAAATTATTCCTTCCTGTCCAGGGAGCGGAAAAAGCTCTGGATCCGTTCCAGCTTCTGCTCCTCGAAAAACGTCTTGGTGGGGGCGAAGGCCAGCGCCCGGCCGTCCTCCATGAACAGCACCTTGCCGGACACGTTCCGGGCGAAATGCACCTCGTGGGTCACCACGATCATGGTCATGCCGTCCTCCGCCAGGTCCTGGATCACATCCAGCACCCCGCCGATGAGCTCCGGGTCCAGGGCGCTGGTGGGCTCGTCAAAGAAGATCACGTCCGGCTCCCCGGCCACGGCCCGGGCGATGGCCACCCGCTGCCGCTGGCCGCCGGACAGCTGGGAGGGGTAGGCGTCCCGCTTGTCCGCCAAACCGACCCGCTCCAGGGCCGCCATGGCCCGCTCCTCCGCCTCGGCCTTCGCCATTTTCCGGGCCACAATGAGCCCCTCGGTGACGTTTTGCAGAGCGGTCTTATTGGAAAAGAGGTTGAAGCTCTGGAACACGAACGCGGTGTGCCGCCGGTATTCGGCGATCTCCCGCCGGCTGAGAGCGGGCATATCCATCTTCCTGCCCAGGAACGTCATGGTCCCGGCGTCGGCCCGTTCCAGATAGTTCAGGCACCGCAGCAGCGTGGTCTTGCCGCCGCCGGAGGGGCCCAGCACCGCCAGCACGTCGCCCTTTTCGATGGACAGGTCCACGCCCCGGAGGATCTCGTTGCCGCCGATGGATTTATGCAGGCCTTGTATCTCAAGCACGGATCACATTCCCCCCGTTCATGGCGTTGAGCCTGCGTTCTCCCATCCGCTGCAGCCAGGTGATGACCGTGCAGAAAAGCAGATATATGACCGCCACCTCGCTGTACAGCGCCAGGGCCTCATAGGTCCGTCCCACCACCCGCTGGGTGGTCATGAACATCTCCGTGACGGTGATGTTGGCGGCCAGGGAGGTGTCCTTCACCATGCTGATGAGGGAGTTGGAAAGGGGCGGGAAGGCTGTGCGGAAGGCCTGGGGCAGCACGATACGCCGCATGATCTGGGTATAGCTCATGCCCACGCAGTAGCCCGCCTCCATCTGGCCATGGGGCACCGCCTCGATGGCCGCCCGGACGGTCTCGGCGCAATAGGCGCCCTCGTTCAGGGCGAACACCGCCACCGCGCAGGGGAACGCCGGCAGCATGATCCCCAGGTCCGGCAGGCCGAAATAGACAAGATACAGCTGGACCATCAGGGGCGTGCCCCGGATGACCCAGATATAGAACCGCACCAGCTGCTTCAGGCCCTTGACGTCGGCGATCTGGATCATGGCGCAGATCACCGCGATCACCAGCGCCAGGGAAAAGGAGATGACGGTCAGCGGAATGGTGACCAGCAGGCCCTGCCCCAGGATGCGGGGGAAAGATATGAGAAGTATGTTGACGACGCGCTCGCTCAAATGCGGGTCCTCCTACGCCATGGTATCTGAACAGTAAGAGTATTATATGTCCTTCTTACAGAAATTGCAATTGTTTATATTGAATCAAAATCGTCCGCCGCCGATCCGGTCATTTTCTGTGGTCCTCCAGGATGGCGCCGGCGCGGTACGCCTCCAGCAGCAGCTGCAGATCGTCGATCTCCGCCTGGAGGTCCCGGCCCGCGTCCGTGTCCCGCACCATCATGCGCCGGTCCAGGTTCTCCACCACCGTGGAGGTGGAGGAGATGTCGAAGTTCTCCTTCACCGCCTTTTCCTTGCCGGCGAAGGGCTGGTGGGCGATGATGCGCAGACAGTTGGAGTTGAAGGTGAGGGTATAGCCGGCGATGCCGCTGGTGGCCTGATAGGCCTTGCAGAAGCCGCCGTCGATGACGATCAGCTTGCCGCCGCACTTGACGGGGCTCTCGCCCTTGCCGGCCTTCACGGGCACGTGGCCGTTGATGATGTGGCAGCCCGGCCCCTCCAGGCCGAATTCCCGCAGGATGGCCTCGCACACCGCCGGGTCGTTATAAAGGGAATAGTAGGGGTTCTTCGGCTCGGCCCAGGCGGACTCGTCGGCGATGAGCCGCCGCTCGAAGGTGGTCATCCGGTCCCGGCCGAAGATGGGGCTGTTGCGCCCGGCCCACAAAAACCACAGAAAGTCCATCCCCAGCTGCCGTTCCTTCGAGCCCAGGGGCAGATAATAGGCCCGGCGGGCGGCGGCGTCCGCGTAGTCCAAAAAGGCCTTGCCGCCGCGCTCCTTCCCGCCGATGGAGAAGGTCATGAACGAGCCGTCCTCGTTCAGGGGGATGCAGCCGTGGTACAGAAGGTTGCCGTTATAGAGCTTATAGAGGCTGCCCTTGGAGTACAAAAACCGCACGTGGCGCTGGAGCTTCTCGCTGTGCAGGAACGAGTCGGTCAGCTGGTCGATGACCGCGTCCTCTTCCTCCGTGAGCTTATAGGGGTCCGCCGGGTCCACCGTGGGGAAGTCGCAGTCCTCCAGGTGATACTTCTTCCCGCCGATGGTGACGGACCGGTCGGCGTAGTCGATCTTGTCCAGCAGCAGCCGGTCGGCCATGCCATAGGAGGGATGGCGCATGATCTTCTGCCCCTCCAGCTTGAAGAGGATGACGGTGATGGCCTTGTGCATCCGGGCGGAGAGGAGCTTGTCCTTCTCCGTGTATTTGGCCGCGTCCTCCCCGGTGAGCTTCACGGCGAACCGGGACACGTCGCAGTCCCTGTAGACCTCGTTGGCGAACACGGAAAGCGGCCGCAGGGAGATGCCGTAGCCGGTCTCCACCACCGCCAGGTTGTTATAGTGGATGGAGTTGGAGAGCACCGTGGCCACCAGCGTCCGGGACCCGGAGGCGGCGCCCATCCACAGCACGTCGTGGTTGCCCCACTGGATATCCACGCTGTGGTGGGTGAGCAGCGAGTCCATGATGATGTCCGCCCGGGGCCCCCGGTCGAAGATGTCCCCCACCAGGTGCAGCCGCTGGACCGCCAGGCGCTTGATGACGGCGCTGATGGCCTCGATGAAGCCATCCGCCTGGCCGGTGTCGATGACGGCGCGGATGATGCTCTCAAAATACTCCTTTTTGTCGGGCTCGGACCGGTCGGTGTGGATCAGCTCCTCGATCATGTAGGCGTAATCCGCCGGCAGCGCCTCCCGGACCTTCGCCCTGGTATAGCGCCCGGCGGTCTGGCGGCACAGCTCCACCAGCCGGTGGATGGCGATGGCGCACCACTCGTCCATGTCCTCCACCCGCTCGCGCACATCCGCCAGCTTCTCCTCCGGATAGTAGATGAGCGTGGCCAGCTCCTCCAGCTCCGCCCGGGTCATGGCGGTGCCGAACAGGTCCCGCAGCTTCTCCTTCACCACCCCGGAGCAGGAGTTGAGCACATGCAAAAACGCCTCATATTCCCCGTGCACATCGGAGATGAAGTGCTCGCAGCCCTTGGGCAGGCTCATCAGCGCCTGCAGGTGGATGATCTCGCGGCTGGCGTCCTGGACGGTGGGGAACTGCCGGGACAGCAGCGTGAGGTAGCGCAGCTCTTCGCTGGTAAAGGTACGGTCGGTCTGCATATCGGTCCCCTCGCTTTCTCTGTTCATCATACCACACTCCCGCACCTTTGCAAAGAGTTCCTGCGCCGCCGGGCGGCGGTCCCCGGCGGCAAAAATCTGAACAATTCTTAAATTTCCTTGCAATCTGCCCCCACGGGGCGCAAAATGAAAAGGCAGTTTTTTCGAGAGGGGGACGCCGCCATGGAGCCGGATCGCCGGAGCCTGATCCTTCTGGTGGACGACGACGAGGAGATCCGCCAGATCGCCCGCGTGCTGCTCCAAAACGAGGGCTACCATGTGCTGGAGGCCGCCGACGGCCAGCAGGCGCTGGACGTGTTCTCCGACGACGTGGACCTGGTGATCCTGGACGTGCTGATGCCGGGCATGGACGGCTACCAGGTGTGCATCCGGCTGCGGCAGCGGTCCAACGTGCCCATCCTGTTTCTGACCGCCAAGAGCCAGGACGCGGATCTGACCTACGGCTTCGCCTCCGGCGGGGACGACTATCTTTCCAAGCCCTTCTCCTACGCCGAGCTCATCGCCCGGGTGAAGGGGCTGCTGCGCCGGTACAAGGTCTACAAGGGCGACGCGCGGGACAAGGACGACCGGTTCATCGAGTGGCGGGACATCCGCCTGGACCGGGAGCAGAACAACGTCCGGGTCCGGGGCAGGGAGGTCGGTCTGACGGAGACCGCCTATCAGATCCTGCGGCTGCTCATGCTCCACCAGGGCCAGACCATCTCCGCCCAGGCCATATACGAGAGCGTATGGGAGGCGCCCTATTTCGCCTCCACCAGCAACACCGTCATGGTCCATATCCGCCGTCTGCGGGAAAAGATCGAGGTGGACCCGCAGAATCCCAGGATCTTAAAGACCGTCTGGGGAAAGGGGTATCGCATTGAATAAGCCCCGCATCGTCCCCCGCCTGGGACTGAAGTTCACGCTGGTGGCCGTGGCGGCCCTGGCGCTGGCGCTGGGGGTATACATCTTCCTGACGGACGTGGTGGTGGACCAGCTGCTCCACTCCGAGCGGGCCGCCGGCTTCTGGAGCGTCCGGGAGCAGGCCGCCCTGGACAGCTTCCAGGAATACGTGACCGCCCACCGGCTGTCCACCCGCCAGGCCATGGAATATGAATACTGGACCAGCAGCGGCCGGGCCTTGAACATGGTCCTGATCCTGGAGGAATCCGACCCGGAAGCGGCCGGGGACGGCCGGACCATCGCGTGCGCCGACGGACAGCTGTCCGCCTACACCTTCCCCGCCGAGGGCCATTACCGCCGGCTGGGCGCCGGCATCGCCCTCATCTCGGCGGTGGTGTGCTTTTTGCTGATCCTGATCCCTTATATATACAAGCTCATCCACCGCATCACCCACCTGAGCCGGGAGATGGAGATCCTGGCCGGCGGCGACCTGGCCTATGAGATCGCCTCCCCCGGCCGGGACGAGCTGGCCGATCTGGGCCGGGATATCGAGGGGATGCGCCGGTCCGTGCTGGAGCAGATCTCGCGGGAGAACGAGGCCGTCCTGGCCAACAGCCGGCTCATCACGTCCCTGTCCCACGATCTGCGCACGCCCCTGACGAAGCTGACCGGCTATCTGGAGATCCTGCGGCTGGGAAAATACGCCGATCAGGCCGAGCACGACGCCTATCTGGAGCGGGCCATGGACAACGCCCGCCAGATGCACACCCTCTCCGACGAGATGTTCCGCCACTTCCAGGTGCAGCCGGAGGAGGCCGTCGCCCATCCCGACGCCCCGCCGGTCAGCGGCCAGCGGCTGGAGCAGATGCTGGCGGACCAGTGCCGGGACCTGCGGGCGGCGGGCTTCGACGCCGCGGCGGAGACGGCCGCGGACATCGGCCCCGTGGCCATCGGCGAGCGGGATCTGCGGCGGGTGCTGGACAACCTCTTCTCCAACATCACCAAATACGCGGACCCGGCCCAGCCGGTGCAGCTGCGGCTGGACGGGGGGAGCGGCGCTCCGACGCTGACGGTGACCAACCGCGTCCTGCCCGGCGCAGACGCCCCCAGCAGCGGCATCGGCCTGCCCACGGTCCGCAAACTCCTGTCCCGCAGCGGCGCGGCGCTGGAGGTGCGGGAAACGGAGGGCACGTTCCGGGCGGAGATCCGCTTCCGGCCCGCCCAGTGAGACGCGCGTAAAAATGACTTGACTAAAACCAAATATATGCTATGATAGCCCGGCGGCGCCCTGTGTGCCGCCGGGCCATCATATAAGGAGGCGTATCCATGCAGACCGTCCAGCGCAACGAGATCACCGAGGGCGTGATCTGGAAACAGCTCCTCGTGTTCTTCTTCCCCATCCTGATCGGCTCCTTTTTCCAGCAGCTCTATAACACCGTGGACACCATCATCGTGGGCCAGTACGTGGGCAAGGAGGCCCTGGCGGGGGTGGGCGCCACCGGCAACGTGGTCAACCTCTGGCTGGGGTTCTTCATCGGTCTGGCCGGCGGCGCGTCGGTGATCATCTCCCACTTTTACGGCGCCCGGGACGCGGAGGACCTGTCCAAGGCGGTGCACACCTCCATCGCCCTGAGTCTGGCCGGCGGCGTGGTCATCATGGTCATCGGCCTGCTGACAGCCCGCGTCTCCCTGCAGATCCTGGACGTGGCGGAGGAAGTCATGGACGAGGCCATGACTTATATAAAGGTATTCTACTGCGGCATGGTGGCCACCGTCATCTACAACGTGGGCACCGGCATCCTGCGGGCCATCGGCGACTCCAGGCGGCCGCTGTACATCCTCATCGCCTGCTGCGTGGTCAACATCGTGCTGGACCTGCTGTTCGTGGTGGTGTTCCACTGGGACGTGTTCGGCGTGGCCCTGGCCACGGTGCTGTCCCAGGTGGTGAGCGCCGTGCTGATCATGGTGCGGCTCATGTCCACCACCGACAGCTACCGGGTGGAGCTGCGGAAGATCCGCTTCCACGGGGCCATGCTCCGGCGCGTCATGCGCCTGGGCCTGCCCTCGGGCATGCAGTCGGTGCTGTATACCGTCTCCAACCTGGTGATCCAGGCCGCCGTCAACTCCTTCGGCACCGACGCCATGGCCAGCTGGTCCGCCATCAGCCGCATCGACGGCTTCGTGTGGATGATCATGGGCGCCTTCGGCATCTCCGTGACCACCTTCGTGGGCCAGAACTACGGCGCGGCCCGGTACGACCGGGTGCTGCGGGGCACCCGGGTGTGCCTGGCCATGACGGCGGGGACCATCCTGGTGCTGAGCGCGGCGGAGATCGTCTTTGCCGGGCCCATCCTGCGCATCTTCACCGGCGACGACGCCGTTGTGGCCCTGGGCACCACCTTCGTGCGGGTGTGGGCCCCGGCCTACATCGCCTATGTGTTCATCGAGATCTTCTCCGGCGCGGCCCGCGGCGTGGGCGAGGCCATGACCCCCATGATCATCACCATCTTCGGCGTGTGCGTGCTGCGGCTGGTCTGGATCTGGGTGGTGCTGCCCTTCTACCGCACTCCGGCCATGGTGGCGGCCAGCTACCCCGTCACCTGGGGCATCACCGGCGTGGTGTTCATCATCTACCACCTGCGCATGAACTGGCTACGCCGCCACATCACCCCCGAGGCGTGGGACACCCTGAAAGCCCGCTGAACCCCCGGACAGCAAAAAGCTCCCCCGACAAGGGGGAGCTTTTTTGCGTCCTTTGACCGGGAAGGCCGCCCGGCGGCTTAGTTGGCGTTCTCGCTGTTCAGCTGCACGAGGATGTCGTTGTAATCGTTGAAGAACGCGCCGGAGTCGAAGTCCGCCAGGACGTCGCTCTCCACGACCTCCGCCTTGGCGATCCGCTCCTGGAGCAGCTCATAGAGGTACTCCTCGGCGATGTCGGTCTTTTTCTCCGGGTCCAGCTTCAGCCCGGTCTGCAGGTCCTTGCGCATGATGATGTGGTAGCCCAGGTCGGTCTGCACGATGTCGCTGATCTGGCCCGGCTCCAGCGCGGCCGCCGCCGTCTCGAAGCCCTCCACCATGGTGCCGGGGGTGTAGACGTAGCCCTGGTGCTCCGCCCGGCCGGTGTCCTGGCCGTAGGTCTCCGCCAGCTGGTTGAACATCAGGGCGACGTTGTCCTCGGTGGACCGGAGCATGGTGAGCAGCTGATTGGCCGTGGCGTACTGCTCGGTCAGCTTCTTCTCGTCGTATTGCTCCTCCGTGACCGGGTCGATGGCCGACAGCAGGATGTGGTCGGCATAGACGGCGTAATCGTCATACTTCGCCGGGTCCAGATACAGGGGGCTGCCCTCCTCCAGCACCAGATCACGCATCCGCTCGAACAGATACAGCGAGCCGTTGATCCGGTCGAAGTTCTCCCGGCTCAGCCCCATCTGATACAGCGCGTCCTGGAAGGTGGCCTCATCCCCCGCCTGCTCCACGCCGGCCATGTAATCCCCCTCGAGGGAGGCGATGTCCTCGTCCGTCAGGTCCACGCCAAGCTCGGCGGCCATGTTCTCCACGGTGAAATAGAAGATCAGGGCGGACTTGGTCTGGGCCTCCACATACTCCCGGATCGTCAGGCCGTCGGTCAGCTCGCTGTCCCAGAGGATCTTGTTGTTCTCGTCGAACATCTCGTCGTACACGCCGTAATAGACGTTGTACATGATCAGGTCCTGCTGCATGCTATTATAGTTGTAGTTGAGCCAGTAGAAGTATATCTCCGCCGGGACGGGGTTCCCGTCGATCACCATGACCTCCGCGTCCGGGGCGATGTCCGTGATCCCCTCATAAATGGCGGGCCTCTCCTCCGCGGCCAGGGCGGGCGCCCCCGCGCCGGCACACAGGACCGCCGCCAGCATCAGCGCCAGCAGCGCGCAAAGACGTTTTTTCATCGCAGTCGCTCCTTTCCTTTCATCCGCTCTCTGCAATCCGAACAGCTCGTCCTGACGCCATCATAGCACGGAACGACATTATATACAATCTATTTTTCCGTTCCATTTCTCCCCCGGCGGCCGCTTTTCCGGACATTTCCCGGAAAAAGTCTGATTATAATATTTTTCTATAATCGTTTTGAGGGTTGCTTTTCTTTTCTATCTGTGCTATATTACATATTGGTAATATTCTACAAGAATCGTCACGCTTTAGTGTAATAGTTTATCAAAATTACAACTTTGACTTATGTCAAACGATCTCCTGTTCATTTTTTGTTCAATTTTTGTTTAATAAAGTGTCTCCGTTGCCCGGTCGCATGAGGGAACCGGCCGGGATGCGGACACGCCTTTATTAATAGCCGGGGGAGCCGCGTTGCCATGGCGGCCTCTCCGGCTGGTCCCCCCCATCTGACGATGGTACATGGCAGAAACCATTCCGGTTCCATACCGGGCCAAAAAATCATGAGGAGGAAACAAATGAAACACCTGAAGAAGCTCATCACCGTGCTCGTTGTCGTGGCTCTGGTGGTCTCGCTGGGCAGCAGCGCCTATGCGTGCACCGTCGTCGCCGTCGGCAAGGACGCCTCCGTGGACGGCTCCACGATGGTCACCCACACCTGCGACGGACGTTATGACAACCGCATCCAGATCGTCGAGGGCGGCACGCATGAGGCCGGTGAGATGGTCGAGATCTGGGGCGACCTGTGCCAGGACACCATCTACTCCGTCGAGAAGAAGGGTGAGATCCCCCAGGTCGAGGAGACCTACACCTACTTCCGCATCGGCTATCCGTTCATGAATGAGAAGGGCCTCGCCATCGGCGAGCACACCTGGGTCGGCAAGTACGATCTGTACAACAACCAGGGCATGATGTACATCCACAATCTGGGTGCTCTGGGCCTGCAGCGTGCCGCCACCGCCAAGGAGTGCGTCCAGATCATGGGCGAGCTGGCTGAGACCTATGGCTACTGCGACTTCGGCGAAGAGCTGGCCGTTGCTGACCCCAACGAGGTCTGGATCTTCGAAGTCATCGGCCCGGGCCCCCTGTGGACTCCCGATAGCGGCGCTCCCGGCGCCATCTGGGCCGCCCGCCGTCTGGCTGACGACGAGGTCTTTGCCGCTGCCAACCGCTCCCGCCTGAACGTCATCGACTTTGACGATCCCGACAACTTCATGTGGTCCACCGACATCGTCAAGATCGCCACCGATTTCGGCTACTACACCGAGGGCGAGCCTTTCGACTTCTCCAAGATCTTCGATACCCAGGTCGGCGACACCTCCTACACCTGCAGCGCTCGTGTCTGGCGTGTGTTCGATCTGCTGGCTCCCTCCCTGGAGCTGCCCATCCAGAACGGTTCTGAGCCCTATGCCTTCTCCGTCAAGCCCGACGAGAAGGTCAGCATCCAGGACCTGATGGCCATCAACCGCGACCACTATGAGGGCACCCCCTATGACGGCACCGTCGGCCTGGCCGCCGGCCCCTTCGGCTGCCCCGTCCGCTACAACCTGGCCCGCGGCGATTCCCCCGAGGATGTCGCCCGCTTCAGCTGGCCCCGCTTCATCGCTGTGAAGCAGTGCTCTTATAACTTCGTGGCGCAGTGCCGCCCCGACCTGCCCGCTGAGATCGGCACCATCCTGTGGTTCGGCGAGGACGCCCCCGACACCACCGTGCATGTTCCCCTCTATGCCGGCACCACCGAGGTCCCCGAGGAGTGGTACACCAGCGACCGTTTCAGCTTCGACCTGAACAGCGCTTGGTGGGCCTTCAACCTGGTGAACAACTGGGCCACCCTGCGTTGGAACGCCATGTATGCCGACATCGACGCCAAGCGTGAGTCGCTGGAGAACCGGTTCTTCGAGGAGATCCCCGAGATCGACGCCCAGGCTCTGGAGCTGTATAACGCCGGCGACGTGGA
Source organism: uncultured Oscillospiraceae bacterium (assembly GCA_947625355.1). Taxonomy (GTDB): domain Bacteria; phylum Bacillota; class Clostridia; order Oscillospirales; family Oscillospiraceae; genus CAJOIG01. The sequence continues at coordinate 20,489 of CANQOA010000025.1, forward strand.
CGGCGCCAAGGCTGTTCTGACCGACTATGTCTGCAAGACCATGGACGAGACCCTGGATACTTGGTGGGACTTCGCTTGGGAGCTGATCGCCCGTTATCACGACGGCAACTGCTTCGATTCCACTGAGTTTGGCGCCAACAACCTCAACCCGGGCTATCCCACCGAGTGGCTGGAGGCTGTCGGCTACGGCCAGGATCAGCTGGCTGACCACAACGCCTGGCTCGAGACCGAGGCTGGTCAGGCTTGGCTGGCTACCCAGGAGTGATTCCTGTCCCTGCCTTAAGAACGTGAAGAAGTAAACTCTGGGTTTCCCTCACCGTTCTGACCCGCAAAATCTAATCGGTATGGCGCCTTGGCCACGCCAGGGCGCCATACTTGGCAAAGGAGTAATTTAAAAGTGAAAACTACTAAATTGCTGATCGCGATGCTCCTGGTCCTCTCCATGCTCCTGCTCCCCGCCTGCGGCGGGAGCAAGGCCCCCGAGGCCACGCCGGAGCCCGAGGCAGAAGCCACCGCCGAGCCCACCGCTGAACCCGAACCCACCGAGGAGCCTGAACCCGAGCCCACCGAGGTGCCCGAGGAGGAGCCCGAGACTGAGCCCGAAGATGAGCCTGAGACCGAGCCCGAGACCGAGCCTGAGACCGAGCCCGAAGGCGAACCGGCGGGCGAGCCCGCCGCCGACGGCGAGATCAAGCTGGAAGGTCCCTTCATCATGACCACCTGCGGCCAGAGCACCGGCTCCGTCATGTTCCACATGCTGGCCAAGCAGGCCGGCCAGGAGACCACCGACGACCACGCCCTTGAGGCGAAGGACCTGGATCCCTCGGCCGTCAAGACTCTGGTCATCACCACCGGCACCAGCGGCAAGGGCATGGGCGCCGCCGGCACCGACATCGACGCCGAGATCGAGCGCTGCACCGCCCTGGCCCAGGCTGCCAAGGACGCCGGCATCACCGTGATCTGCGCCCACATCGAGGGCATGTCCCGCCGGACCGACAACGCCGACCAGGCGTCCATCGACAACATCCTGCCCTACGCGGACATCATCGTGGTGGTGGAGGAGAGCGACAGCGATGGCCTGTTCTCCGACTACGCCGCCGAGCATGACATCCCCATCATCATCGTGCCCCAGGCCCTGAACCTGGTGGACTATTTTGCCTGATAAAAAGCAAAGAGTGTTGAAGATGAGCTATGCTGTGGGGTCCCGCCGCATAGCTCATCTTAAGAGGAGGTGCTTTTTGTGACAATGTTTCACCATGCCCTGGCAGTGCTTGCGGTGATCGTGGTGGTCTTTGCCATCGCCAAGAAATGCAAGCTGTCCACGGAACTGTCGCTGCTGCTGGGTTCTGTTGGTGCGATTATTGCTCATCTGCTTGTCCCCATGGGAGTGGATCCCCGCTCCCCTCTGCCCTTTACCGAGATCATTCGGCACTTTGTGGAGGGCACCTTTACCTACTTCGACGTCTGCCTGACCTTCCTGACCGCCACGTTCTTCATGACGCTCTATAAGGAAGCCGGCGGCGTCAACTACATGGTCCGGCTGATCGTCAGCAAATTCTACAAGCACCGCATCGTGTGCATGCTGCTGCTGATGGTCCTGATGCTGATCCCCGGCGCCGTCACCGGCTCCGGCGCCACCACGGTGCTGACCGTCGGCGGCCTGGTGGGCGCGGTGCTGGCCGCCATGGGGATGAAGGAGGACCGGCGCGTGGCGCTGATCTTCCTGCTGGCCGCCATGTCCGCGGCCAGCCCGCCCATCAACCTGTGGGCCATGATGGCCGCCGCCGGCGCCAACATGCCCTATGTGGGCTTCACCTATCCCCTGGCCATCCTGTCCATCGCGGGCGCGCTGTTCGCCACCTTCTATCTGACCCGCGGCCTGAAAAACGACCGGCCCGTGGAGGAGGTCCTCCAGACCCTTCCCGAGCCCCCCGAGGGCTGGAACATGCTCCGGGCCCTGGTCCCGTTCATCGTCATGATCGTGCTGATCGTCGGCGCCCGCATCTTCCCCAAGATCTGGCCCGTGATCGGCCTGCCCATGATCTTCATCTTCTCCGCCATCGCCGTACTCATCTGCAGCCCCAAGAAGGTCAAGATCTTCCAGGTCGCCTGCACCGTGGTGGTCAACCTGAAGGAGCTGGTCGGCATCATGATGGTGGTCGGCATCCTGAACCAGATCATGACCCTGACCGGCGCCCGCGGCCTGCTGTCTCTGGCCGTGGTGGTGCTGCCCATCTGGCTGCTGTTCGCGGCCCTGTGGCTGATCCTGCCCGTGTCTGAGGGCGTGCTGCAGTATGCTGTGGCCCCGCTGTTCGGCGTGCCGCTGATCATGCTGTTCAACATGCTGGGCTATAACCCGGTCATCGCGTTGGCCACCTGGTCCGTCATGTGGCCCGTGGGCGACTGCCTGCCTCCCACCGCTGTGGTCGGCCGCGCCGCCGTCCTGGAGCTGGATTATAAGGGCGACTACTACAAGGGCTTCGTGAAGAACGCGCTGATCCCGATGCTGTTCGTGCTGGCTATCTGCACCATCGCCATGATCTTCAATAAGCCGTTCGGCAACTTCCTGGGGGTGTAAGATATGAATATTCTGGTACTTATCAATACGTTCATCACGATCTGCACCTACGCCGTCACGCTGTTCTTCCTGGTAGCTATCGTGCGCACCTTCATCAAGACCAAGAACGTTCAGGACGCGCTGGTGTACTGCGTGATCATGATCCCGTTCGTGCTGCGCCTGTTGCGCTTGAAGTAAGGAGGAGCACATGGACAAAAAAACTGTTTGCATCAAGATCATCGCCGTCATCGTGGTCGTGGCCTGCATGGCGACCGCCGGGTACTTGTTCTGGGAGCACCGGAACTATAAAGAGCCCGTGGTCCTGGGCGACGGCGTCACTGAGGTCAAGAAGCTCAGCGACTACAGCGATGTGGTCAAGGGCACCATCAACGACTGCAACGTCTATATCATGGACAGCGGCGTCGAGGGCGGCACCATGCTGGTGTTTGCCCGGACCCACCCCGAGGAGCCTACCGGTCCCATGGTCACCAACCTGATGATCGAGAACATGAAGGTCACCCAGGGCAAGGTCATCATCGTCAACTCCCTGAACACCAGCGGCACCACCTATACCCGCAACGGCGAGGCTTATCCCCGCTTCTTCACCTATGAGACCGACTGGGGCGTCAAGAAGTGGCGCTACGGCGACCGTACCGCCAGCCCCCTGGACTCCTGGCCCGATCCCGAGGTGTATCTGCACTATCCCAGCGGCCAGAGCCTGGCCTACATGGACATCCGCAACGCCAACCGTAACTGGCCCGGCAAAGAGGGCGGCCTGCTGACCGAGCGCACCGCTTACGCGATGATGCAGCTGATCGAGCAGGAGGGCGTGGATCTGTCCCTGGACCTGCATGAGGCGGAGCTGGAGTACACCGTAGAGAACACCATCGTGGCCCACCAGAGGGGCACCGATGTGGCCGCCATGGTGTCCATGACCCTGACCGCCACCACCTTTGACGTGCCCGTGGGCGCGGAGTTCTCTCCGCTGAGCCTGCATGGCCTGTGCCACCGCGAGGTGGGCGACTACTCCGACTGCATCCCCTTCCTGGTGGAGGTGGCGGAGCCCATGCTGGACCGTATCCGCGGCATCACCGATGAGCAGCTGCTGATGAGCGGCAAGGACGTGTTCGTCATCGAGGCCGGCAAGCATGGCCTGCTGTACGCCCCCATCGACGAGAACGGCTGGCCCATCGAGAAGCGCGTGGCCCGTCATGTGGCGGTCACCACCTCTCTGATGGACTTCTTCGGCCAGCTCCATCCCGAGGCCGTCATCACCGTGGAGGGCCTGCCCACCTATCAGGAGATGCTGGAGGGCCTGGGCAGCTACTATCACGACCCGGCGACCGCCGATCCCAGCCGCATCTATTACGACTGATGATCGGACGAGCCTGACCCCATAAACGCGAGAGCCCCTGGACGCCCCGGTTTCCCGGAGGCCTCCGGGGGCTTTTCCCCGAGAAAAGAGGCGCGCCATGCTGATCTTCGCCCTGGCCCTCGCGGCGGGCTACATCCTGTACCTGGTCTGGGAAAAGTGGGCCAACGACCGGTATCTGGCCGGCTTCCGCCACGTGATCCATGTCAACGGCATCCGCGGCAAGACCGGCGTGTGCCGCCTCATCGACGCTACCCTCCGGGGCGCCGGGTATAAGGTGTTCACCAAGACCACCGGCTCCACCCCGCTCATCATCGACACCGCCGGCCAGGAGCGTGCGCTGCGCCGGTGGGGCCCGCCCAACATCCACGAGCAGCTGCGCGTGATCCGCCAGGCCCACCGGGAGGGGGCCGAGATCCTGATCCTGGAGTGCATGGCCGTGGCGCCGGAGCTGCAAAAGGCCGCCCAGGAGCGCATCGTCCGGGGCGACATGAACGTGATCACCAACGTGCGCTACGACCACGTCTACGCCATGGGCGGGACGCTGGACGAGATCGCCGAGAGTCTGGCCGGCACCATCCCCAAAAACGGGGTGCTGTTCACCGCCGACGAGGCGTATTTCGATTTCTTCTCCCGCCGATGCCAGGCTCTGGGCAGCCAGGCGGTGCTGTGCCGGACCGAAGCGCCGGCCCGGGACGAGAACGAGGCCATCGCCCTGGCGGTGGGGCTGCGTCTGGGCGCGAAGGCGGAGGACTTCCGCCAAAGCCTGGAGGGCTATCAGGAGGACTTCGGCGCCAACAAGCGCTATACCGTCCACGGGCGGCCGTTTTTGAACCTGTTCTCCGCCAACGACCCCCAGTCCACCCGGCTGCTGCTGGACCGGTACGGCGGCAGCGACGGGGACACCACCATCGTCTACAACAACCGCATGGACCGGCCGGACCGGGTGGAGCTGTTCGCCAAATACTTCTTCCCCGGCCTTGCCTACCGCCGGGTGGCGGTCATCGGCGAGAGCCGGGCGCTGGCCTGCCGGCTGCTGCGAAAGGGCGGCGTGATCAATGTAGAGGCCGTCAGCCGCTGGGACGACGTTTTCCGCCCCGGCGAGACCGGCCCGGTGGTGGGCGTGGGCAACATCAAGGGCGAGGTATACGACATCCTGCAAAGGCTGGAGGAGGAAAAGCGCGATGAATGAACTGGCCATCATCTCCCTGCTGGTCAGCCTGCTGTTCGTGGAGCTGACGGGCATCGCCCCCGGCGGCATCATCGTGCCCTTCTACTTCGTGCTGTACCTGGACGAGCCCCTGAAAATGGCGGCCACGGTGATATCGGCGGCCCTCTCGGTGGGCATCGTGCGGCTGCTGTCCAACGTGACGATCCTCTACGGCCGGCGGCGCTTCGCGCTGTATATCGTGGTGGGCATCCTCCTGAAGCTGCTGTTCACCTACCTCTACACCGGGCCGTCCTACATGTTCTTCGACCTGTCCATGACCATCGGCCACCTGGTGCCGGGCATCCTGGGCAGCACCATGGAGCGGCAGGGCGTGGTCAAGACCACCCTCGCCCTGGCGGCGGTGACAGTGACGGTGCGGCTGCTGCAGGTATTGCTGATGGGATGAGGGCGGCGCTATGAAAAGGACGAGGGACCTGCCCTGGGCGGGGCTTCTGTGGCTGGCGGCGGCGCTGTGCTGCCTGCTGGCCGGCTGGCTGGCGACGGAGGCCGGCCGCGCCTCCGTGCCCACGGAGGACTACGCGCTGAAGATCGACGCCGCGGAGCGGGCCCAGCGGTGCTATGACGCCATCCGCCAGCTGCGGCTGGACCGGGGCGAGACCATCGACCGCACCAGCGACGTCAACGGCACCGGCCTCATCGGCCCGGATTTCTCCTTCATCACCACCACTCTGGGGAATCTGGAGGCCAAGCGGACCAGCACCAACCCCAACATGGCGGCCATGCTGGTGGATATGATGACCGAGCTGGGCCTGCGCCCCGGCGATACCGTGGCGGCCAACTTCTCCGGCTCCTTCCCGGCGCTGAACATCGCCGCCGTCTGCGCCATGGAGGCCATGGGGCTGGAGCCGGTGCTGATGAGCTCCTTCGGCGCCTCCACCCACGGGGCCAATGACCCGGCCCTGACCTATCAGGACATGGAGGCATACCTCTATGACCAGGGCCTCATCTCCACCCGCAGCCGGTACTATTCCATCGGCGGCAATCTGGACATCGGCACCGAGATGGACCCCACCGTCAAGGACGGCATCATCCAGCGGCTCACCGATCTGGGGTACGAGCTGTGGTACGACGAGGACATCGTCCACAACGTCCGGGCCCGCCACGAATTCTACCGCGCCCAGGGGGACATCCGCTGCTTCATCAACGTGGGCGGCAACGACGTCTCCTTCGGCGACAGCAGCTCCATGGTCCACACCGACGGGGGCATCCTGACGGAGTTGGCGGTGAACGACCACACCGTGGGCCTCATCCAGCTGTTCCTGGCCGACAAGGTCCCGGTGATCCACCTGCTGAATGTGAAGCAGCTGGCGACGGATTACGGTCTGCCCATCGACCCGGTCCCGCTCCCGGCCGTGGGCGAGGGCGATGTGTACCGGGACGACCAGTATCCCAAGCTGCCGGGGCTCCTGGCCCTGGCCGCCGCGCTGCCCATGGTGGCCGTCGGGGGGCGGAAGCTAAAAAAGGACCCCCGGTCCAAAAAGCCCATCTAAAACAAAAAACATCCGCCGGATCGGCCAATGATATGCTCCCTCTATGGAAGACAGTGAAAAAAGACACTGCCGAACATAGGGGGAGCATTGCTATGGGAAAAAGGA
>CANQOA010000026.1 GCA_947625355.1 uncultured Oscillospiraceae bacterium
TTCCGCCTGTATCCCTCCTTCTCAAAGGCCGCGATGGTGTCTTTCGTGGCCTCGTAATAGATGTTGTTCACCGCCGAAGCGGCGAGCTGGCGCGGTTCAATGAGTTCAGAGCGGAGCCATGTGATCACGAACTGCACGGCGGTCATGCCGTGGTAGCTGATAAAGCCCAGGGCGGCGAAGGGAGCCGCGCCCAGGGCATATTCTGCCTCCAGGCCGGCACGGTCATCAGCGTGGCACGCGGCGTTGACCATGTTCTCTTTCCAGTCGATGGGCTCCGACGTTGCGGCGGGCTCAGGCGTGGGAAGAGCGGCGGCGGGCCGGCCTGGTATGGCAAACGATGAGGATATAAAAATGGCGGCCATGATGAACATGGCCGCCACTGTCGTAAAGAGTGACTTGTATTTCACTTTTAATTTTCCATCGAAATGTAAGGAAATACATTTCGTTTAGTCATAAATTCCTTCAGTTACATCTGGGCAAGAATTAAGCCCTGGGACGAAACTCCACATTGAGCGTCATCCCCAGACCGTCCGCCAGACGCTTCAGTGTGCGCAGGGAAGGGTTGGCGGTGCCATTTTCCAGCCTGCTTATATCAGCTTGGGGGATGCCGGTCGCCTCGGATAGCTGCTTTTGGGTCATGTCCTTGGCTTCGCGTCCTTCGATCAGAGCCTTGATGATTTGACGTTCCGGCTCCATAGCGTTCCATTCTGCGCGAAATGCCGGGTCTTTCATCTGCTCATTAAGCGTTTCACGGAAATTTTTACCCATCTGTCAATCCTCCTCTCGCTGCTGGAAGTCTGCGCGGTAGCGTTTTGCCTTGTCTATCTCACGGGGCGGGGTCTTATCCGTCTTTTTCACAAAACCGTTTGTCAGGATGATCCGTCGGCCTACCATTTCTTCCAAAAATTCAAGGATCATAAATATCCTTGCTCGCAATTTATATCTTGGGAGAGTATAAAATCTTCCGCTGGCCGGGTCCCATCTTCTTTCTCATAGTATTCCACGGAAAAGGTCATCCTGGTGCTCACCACCTTCCATGCACATTATGTGTTATAACACATAATGTCAAGGGGGATCTGTTCACAGTACATTTTGGGCCAAGGCAGACCTGCCCTATGGGTCACCGCTCGTAGTCCCGTGACCGGGACACCACCACCGGCGCGTCCTCGTCCGGGCCGTCGTCGATGAGCGTCTTGTCCTTTTTGTCCAGGTTCAGAAGGATATTCAGCTCATTGAGCCGCTTTGACTTTTTCTCCAATTCCTCCGCCCTGGCGAAAGGCGTCTCCAGCTCTGTACGGGTAGCTTCCAACTGCTGCTGGATCTTCTGCAAGTCGCGCTTCTCGTCTTTCAGCCATGTCGGGATCTTTTCGAGCGCATTGTCCATACGGGTGATGTTGCCGGATGCGTCAGAGCCTAATTTGATCGTATAGCTGCAAGCGCCCTTGAGCACCACTCGGAACTCATTATCACGGGGGGCGTAGATCAAGAGGAGCGAAAAGCCTCGGTACTGCCCGACTTCCTCAAGCCCTTCGCCGGACAGCTCTCCGCATTTCTTCAGGATGGCTTGGCCGGCTTTTAGCCTCTCTGTATAGGCTTCACCGGCAAGGACCATTCCCACGAAACCGTCGTCCGGCTTCGGATGAGCCTCAAGGGTCTCCATGTTCGTTTTGAACAGGGCTATTTTTTCTCTCGCCTCCGCGATCTTGGGCGGATACCTCCGCAGGACCATGCTTTCCATGGAATACCGCTGATCCAGATAGGCGGCTTTGAGCATTGGGATCGTCCGGGGCGAGAGGCTGGACCAGCCGCATATCCAACGCCAGCTTCCGTCCATCGTTGGTGATCTTCAGCATATTGTCCACGGTGGGGTCTACATTTCCGTGACGGATCGCCTCCGCACGTTCAGGGTCATGTCGCAGCCGGAGCTTGTCCGTTATTTGCAGCAGAAAGATAGTGCGGAATCAACATGGGAACGGACTGTATCAGATTACCCAGTGTCTGACGTGCGCGAAGAACGGGTCAAAGGGTATATTGAGCGTGGGAAGGCCGTTGGGCGCATCGGATTTGATTATACGGATAAAGAGACCGCGCTGAATAAGATCGGGCTCATCAGCGGCGACAAGCTGTTGAACGCTGGCATGGTCCTTTTTGGGGAAAGCCTGTATGCGGAACTGCAAATGGCGATTTTTGCGGGAACGGAGCGGCTGACCTTCCTCGATATTCAGAGGCATAGGGGTACAGTCTTTGAACTGGTAGACCTTGCGGAGAAATACATCACGAGCAATATACATTGGAGAGTGAAGTTTGACGGTTCCCTCCAACGGAGGGAGATCCCGGAAATACCGATCGACGCGGTTCGTGAGGCGCTTTTCAATTCGTTCTGCCACAAGGATTACGGCGCTTGCCAGAGCAATGAGGTGGCAATTTATAAGGATCGGGTGGAGATTTATAATCCCGGCGCGTTTCCAGAAGGCTTTTTGCCGGAGGATTTCATCAGCGGAGGGGAGCGGCCCATTCGCAGAAATCCGCTCATTACGTCTGCCCTCTATTATTCAAAGGACGTTGAGAGCTTTGGGACCGGGTTGAAACGGATCGTTGACGCTTGCAACGAGAGCGGATGCCGATATGAGTTCAAAATATTGAAATCCGGCTTTGTGGTGGCGTTTTATCGGGACGTTCATCTTGAGGGGAACACCCCCCAAGTTACCCCCCAAGATGCCATTCTGAAATTCTGCGAATCACCACACAGCAAAAAGGAAATTGCAGAACATTGTGGGTATAGGGATGTAAAGAGCTTTTCAACCAAATATCTGAAGCCGCTGTTGGAATCGGGAAAACTAAAAATGACCATTCCTGATAAGCCGAACAGTAAGAACCAAAAGTATGTAACGGTATGACGTAACGCATGGGCCTCTGATCGAGGCCCATGCTCTTTTGTCAGCCGGCCACGCGGTCACAGTAGACCACATATCTGTACTTGCCTCCTGAGGCGTAGGGGTGGCAGGTGAGCAGCGTCAGCATATCCCGTCCCGGCTGGATCAGTATCTCGTTGATGTCGTTGGGCTTTATGACCTTGATGGACGTGACCTCATACGTCAGCGTTTCCCAAAGATTTGTGATATACACCCGGTCGCCCACTTCCAGCGCGTCAATGTAGCGGAAGTAAGGCGCGCCGTACCATCCCCGGTGGGCGGCGATCACGCAGTTGGTGTCCGGGCCGCCGATGGGGAGGCTGGTCTGTGAGAGATGGACAGCGCCTTTTGCCATGTTGTCGTAGGTGGCCCCCAGGTATATGGGCAGTTCCACATCCATCTTGGGAATGGAGATCACGCCCATCGCTCCGTCCTCCACACCGTAGGCGGTGAGGTCAAAAGAGGCTTGCTGGTAGGCCCAGGCGTCTGTCAGGCTAGCTTGTCCACTTTCATAGATCTGGGCGTTATACTGCTGCATGGCCTCGTACAGTTCTGCGTAGGGACGGGGCGTAGGAGATACCACCGGACCCTCCACATATTCAAAGCTCACGTCGTTATCGCTTTCGGCTGCGGCGGACATATCAAAAAACTCGCTGACCGCAACGTGGGCTTGATAGTTCAGGTGAGCGCCCACCAGCTCCGGCCAGAGAAAAATCGTGAGACCGGCAAGAAAGGTTGCGGAGAACAGGGCGATAAGCGCCCGTGTTTTGGCGCTGGGTCCCCGGCGTGGTTTAGCCGCCCATTTCGGGGCGACTTCCAATTTATACCGTCCGGGAAAGGCTCCAGGCCCGTGATGGCTTCCGGCACATCAAGGTCGGTGAGGTCGTGGAGAGCGATGACGAGGCCGAATGCCGCAGTACTTTTCCGCATTCCTGGAGAGCGTCGATGGACTTCTGTATCTTGCGGAGCGTCCCCAGAGAACTCGCATAATAGCGGACTTCCTCCCAGAGCGGGGACGTGTAGATGCCAGAGATCATGTTGATGAGGTTGGCGGCGGACGGCATGGTGTTGTCCTTCTTCTCGATGGTGCTGCTGGTGATGTTTGCTTTCGGCATGATGATGTCCTCCTTAAAATAATGTAAACTGATATACGGCGATATATCTTGATGTAGCTTCATATACGCTTCTTGGGGTCCGATTTCACGCTTTTCACACTAAGAAACGACAAATTCAGCACAAGACCAAGGCCGTGTTATCAACATTTTAGTGAAAAAATTTCAACAAAACGAAAATTGGCGCTGAGAAGTCGATCTTCAGTGCGCCATCCGTGAAATGAAAAAAGCCTTGAAAGACAAGGCATAATAGTGATAAGTAACTATTTTGCCGCAGAAGACGGTATGACCGTAAAGGTCATGCCGTTTTCTGCATTTTGTAGGTCCTCTTACAGATAATGGGCTCGCTTACCAAAGGCATCTCCGTTTCATCCAGGAAGTTGAAGTATATCTTCAACTCCTGCATGCGGTGGCCGCTGGACTTGTCTGGTGCGTAAAGTCTTGCCATATGTATGGCTCATTTCGAGCCAGCCAGGAAATCTGGATTGAGAAGTCAAATCCTTTACAGTTATGCTTTATCCCGCCGTGTTTTCCTCTACAAACAGGTCGATCACATTATGGATCGTATCCTCATCCACATCGGCATCAATGCCTGCGGTCAGCCAGTATGCGTAAGGACCAGCCATGTACTCCTGCAGCTCGTCCAGATCGCTGCCATAGCGGAACTCAATATGATAGGTGGTCTCCATCGTGTCATCCCGCAGGAGGAAGTATGTAAATTCCCCGGCGTCGTCTGTGCTCTTATATGCGTCACACTCAAAAGAGGGGTCCGCTTCCATCCCGTTATAGACCATGGTCTCGCCCTCTCCGATCTTATATACACCCATGTATTCATAGGTATGCGTCTGCTCGGTGCCATCCGTCATTGTTATGGTGATCGTGTCATCGTTGAACTCAAACGACGCTGCATCGTTGATGTACCAGCAGTCAAAGTTGAACATCTCAGAATCGGCATAAGCGTCAACAGCTTCCTGGCCGTAGATGTCGCTGCTGATGGATGCCCGAAGATCGTCCGCCGTCTTCTGGGCGGCTTCCTCCCCCACAATGGAGGCGCACTTTTCCACCCAATAGTCTGCATATTCGTCAGCCAGAATGACCTCGAACAAATTGGCGTATTCCGTACCATCACCAGCAATAGCTGTGAATACCCCGAACTTCTCTCCACTTTCGGGTGTCTCTGCGGCAAACGCGCTTACGGAGAGCGAACACACCATCACCAGAGCCAGAACCACCGCAAGAACAGATACTTTTTTCATAGCTTTTTCCTCCTTTACACCAGCGCAGCGCCCAAAGCCTTACAAGCGGCTACCGCATTCTCGTCCGGTGCTTCTTTGCATATCACACTGTCACAGACCCGGTTGGCCCCGGCGTTGTCGCACCGTTCCTCCCAGGCATTCATCCATTCGCCGCTGCCCCAGCCATAGGAACCGAACAGGGCGATGCGCTTGCCGGAAAGCTGGGCTTCGCACGCCTCGAACATTGGCGCGAAGTCATATTCCTCCAACTCCTCAGACCCCATGGCCGGGCAGCCGAAAGCCACCGCGCTATAATCGCCCAGCTTGTCAGCTCCAAATTCAGACGCCTGAAGAACATCTGCTTCCGCGCCGTTCTCTTTGGCTCCTTCTGCCACGGCCTTGGCCATGGCCTCCGTGTTGCCTGTGCCGCTCCAATACACGACTGCTACTTTGCTCATACTGTTGTCCTTTCTGAAATATATATTTATCAACCGGCTATGACCAGCCGCTCGATATTCGTACCCTTGGAGAGCTGCTCCTTATACGCCTCCGTACACGTTCTGTACTGCCGGAACAACTCCGCTGCCGCTTCCACATCCCCATAGACCTTCCAATAGCCGCACAGTTTGCAGCCTCCGGCCTCATTCTGAATGAAGCCCTTTACGTCCTCCGGCGGATAGCCCAGGAAAAGACCGATCTCATGGGGAAAGTCCTCATCTTGGCGCAGGCGCTGAATCAACTGAACGATACACCGCTCCGGCGAATCACAGGCATATCCCCGCTCCCGCAGGAGACACCGCGCGTCCTCCTTCCGAAGATCACAGTCCAACCGCGATACCCGGTAGACATAGATGAGAGCCCTGCCGTCCTGCCAGCGCAGAGGTATGACCCGCAAGCCTTTTTTTACCAGCTTTGTGTTCCAAAGGCGCACGCTCTCCCTCATGGCCGTTTCATTCTCATAGGCGCAGCTAAAGATGTTCCCAGCTTTCAGCCCCGCTAAAGTGGGGGAGCAATTCCTCACCAACATATCCACGCCCACGGCAAGCACCTCTTACACCGCTGATTAGTTATGGCTAACTACACGCCTTAAAATTTAGTTAGCTATTGCTAACCTTTGGCAATATATCATATTCACTTCGGGCTGTCAAGTGTGAATCAGGGGTTCTCAATGCAGCAGTATCACCAAAATTTACGTGCGCCTGATAACGAAAAAACCGGGGATTATCTGATTCAGGATACAAAAAGTCCCCCGAATCATAGGCACATGATCCAGGGGATGCTTTGCGTCGGCTCGTTGTTCATTCGATTTGCCGCTCGGTCACAGCGCCCAAATACTTTTCCGGGTCGCCGTTTAGGATCAAGTCAGCGTATGCCAGTGGGTCATTGTAGATCAAATAGTCCAACTCCGACCGCTGATACAGGTTATCGGCCACTTCATTCTCCACGGCGGTACAGTCGATGGAGATCATGCTGTTATCCGAATACAACAGCTCCACACACGCGCTGTCCATGTTGAACTCACAGGAAATCAGCTTTTTCATGGGAAACCTCCATTATGATGTGTTGCGGGCATTGTAAGCGTGGGGTGATAATTCGTCTCCGCAATTATGCGATATGTTTCCGCTGTGAATAGGATAGCACATTCTGTCCGGGAAGACAAGTTGGAAAAGTCCTTCTACTCTTAGTAAGAATAGAAGGACTTTAGCACCCTGAAACCGTCAGCTGACAATGATTTGTGGATTACTTCCTTATCACCATCAAGCCAAGGCTTTCAAGGCTTTTCTGTGGCGGAAGCGGTGGGATTCGAACCCACGAGACCTTGCGGTCTACCTGATTTCGAGTCAGGCCCGTTATGACCACTTCGATACGCTTCCTCGGCTCCCATACTATACCATTTCGGCCGTCCGGTGTCAACCGGGCGCCGCTTTACATTTTCGGGCCGATGTCCTATAATATAAGAAAACGACTGGAAAGGCGGGCGGTGGATATGCCCCGATATGCCATAGATTTCATCACCCAGGTGGTGCTCCGGGCGGACTTCGTCCCCGGCACGGTCACCATCCATGGCCCCTTGCCGGAGGGCGTGACGGCGGCGCTGGAGGGGTATCCGGAGAGGGTGCTGCTGAACCGGCCGCGGACGGAGGTGCGGGTGCAGAAAACGCCCCAGGGCCCGGTCCGGGATACCCGCACCATCCAGATCACCGAGCATAACTTCTGGACCCAGGGACGGGAGGCGCACGCGGCGGTCAGCAGCGAGTATATCTACCTGTCCCGGCGGCGGTATGAGGGCTACGCCGCTGTGCGGGAGGCCTTTCTGGAGCTGAGCGAGGCCATGGGCGAGAGCTTTCCCGGATTGCGCATCCGGCGGCTGGGAATGCGTTATGTAAATGAGATAAAGCTGCCGAAAGCCGATGCTGGCCCGGGTCTTGGCGCGGAATTCTGGGAACATTATGTTAACCCGCTGTTGGTGGGCGGACTGCGCTTTGCCGCCAATGACGGGGCCCTGGCGCGGCACATGTGCACCACGGAGCTGAATTACGGCGCGGATCGCGCCACCATCCGCTACGGCATCTTCAACGGCGAGTATCCCCGGCCCAACCGGCGGCGGGAGTTCGTGCTGGATGTGGACGCCTTCAGCCAGGCGGAGATGGGGCCGGCGGCCGTGGCGGGGAAGCTGGACGACTATCACGCGGCGGCGGTGCAGGTGTTCGAGGCCGCCATCACCGACGGCCTGCGGGCCAGGATGGGCCGGGCGTGAGGGGGGACCGGTGCCGGAACGGGGCCTATGGGGCCCTGAACGGCGTATATTGGATGCTGTGCTGCCTGGCCTACTCCTTCATGGGCGTGTTCCTGCTGGGGAGGGGCTACTCCAACAGCGCCATGGGCGCCGTGGTGGCGGCGGGACAGGTCTTGGCGCTGGCACTCCAGCCGGCCGCGGCGGCGTTGGCGGATCGAACGCCCAAAGCGCCGCTGGCGGTGATGGGCGCGGTGACGGCGGCGGTGGGACTGGCCGGGCTGGGTCTGGCGCTCCTGCCGGGCCAAAGCTGGGCGGTGACGGGACTGAGCGTGGGGTTCATCACGCTCGTCATCGTGCTGCAGCCGCTGGTGAACGCCTTTGCCTACTATATCGAGGCGCTGGGCACAGCGGTGTCCTTCGGGGCCTGCCGGGCGGTGGGCTCGCTGGCCTATGGGGCGCTGGCGGCGGTATTGGGCCGGCTGGTCCTGCGGACCGGAGAGGGCGCGGTGCCGGTATCGGGCGTCGCCGCGGCGGCGGCCATGCTGGCGCTGACCAGGTGGTTCGCCCGGATGGAGCCCCCGGCACGGCGGAAGGAGCCGGCGGAAAGCTCGTCCGCCTCCGGCGGCCGGGTGCTGGCGGACCGGCGGTTCCGGCGGATGCTGGCCGCCACGGCGCTGCTCTTCTTCGCCCACGCCATCCTCTCCAGCTTCACCATCCAGATCGTCCGGGGCGTGGGGGGCGACAGCGGGGACATGGGCCTGCTCACCGGCTATATCGCGGTGCTGGAGCTGCCGGCCATGTTCTGCTTCGAGCGGCTGCGGCGGCGGTTCTCCGCCGGCGGGATGCTGCGGTTCGCGGCGGTGTTCTTCGCGGTAAAGACAGTGCTGGCCCTGGCGGCCGGGTCCATGGCGGGGCTCTATGGGGCCATGTTCTTCCAGGCGGTGTCCTACGCGCTGTTCATCCCCGCCTCGGTCCGCTGGGCCGGGGAGAGGGCCAGGCCGGGGGAGACCAACCGCGCCCAGGCCTATATCACCGCCATGGTCACCGTGGGCAACATCTGCGCCAGCCTGGCCGGCGGCGTGCTCATCGACGCGGCGGGGGTGAAATGGGCGCTGGCTGCGGCGGCGGCCTGTGCCGCGGTCGGCGCGGCGGTGATGCTGTGGGGCGTGAAGAAGTAGACATAATTCGATTTACATAATATAAACCGGACCGGGAGCAAATACTCCCGGTCCGATCATTCGCGGCGCGTCAGCTTTGCCGCCGCGAACAAACCCTGCCCCCGACAGGTCCGTGCCGGGGGCGGGGATATTTTTTCAGCGCAGGTGATAGATCTGGCGGACCTCGTCGGTGGGGGAGCCGTCCGCCTTGCATAGGAACAGTCCCGGCTGGGCGGAGAGCCCCGGCCGGCCGCCCCGGCGGCCCAGGATCAGCGCCAGGGCGGGGGCGCTGTCCGCCGTATGGCTCACCAGGCGCAGGGCCTTGGGCTCGATGTCTGCCAGACGCATGGCCGCGAAGATGTCCGTGAGGAACTCCGGCTTGTGGACCAGGCAGAAGCAGCCGCTCCGGCGCAGCAGATAGCTGGCCGCGCCGGAGAATTGGGCGGGAGAGAGCCCGTCGCCTCTGGCGGCGGCGCGGGCCGCGTCCGGCGAGGACTTCCCCGCATAATAATAGGGGGGATTGCAGACCACTAGGTCATATTCCCCCGCGCGGCCCAGGGCCCGGTACTGCCTGGCGTCCAGCGCGGTGACCTCTCCCTCGATGGCGTTGACCCGGTAATTCTCCCGGCAGAGGGCCACCGCTTCGGGGCGGATGTCCACGCTGTCGAAAACGGCGCGGGGCTCCCGGGCATGGAGCAGCACCGACAGCAGCCCGCCGCCGCAGCCGATGTCCATGCACCGGCCGAAGCCGCCCAGGCTCGCGGCAAAATGGGCCAGCAGCACGGAATCGGTGGTGATCCTGAACACCGTGTCGTCGGCATAGATGGGGCCGCCCGGCCAGAGCTGTTTCATAGGAGCGTCCTCGCTTCATAAAAAGGATACGGGCGATATGCCCTGTGGCATATCGCCCGCAGTTTTGCTTGTTCCTTACTCTTCCGCGATGGCGGACATGGGGCACTGCGCAGCGCAGGAGCCGCAGCTGACGCACTTGTCAGGGTCGATGACGTAGTGGGCGTCGCCCTCGGAAATGGCCTCGACAGGGCACTGATCGGCGCAGGAGCCGCAGGAGATGCAAGCATCAGAGATCTTATAAGCCATAGTAAGTACCTCCTTTTTTTATGTACGCCCACATACTAGCACAACGGCAGGGCGTTTTCAATAGTTTTTTCACGATTTCCAAAATAAAGCCAGGGTCTGCAAACCGTTGGGGCCCTAGAGCTGGGGACCGCCGAACGGCAGGCGGGCCGTTTTTCCGGACCGGGAGCCCGGTCGGAAAAAACAACGCCGCTCGCGCTTTTATTCCGCCGGGATGGGCTATAATCCTCCCGGAGGCGATGATATGAAAACGGATCGGTTCACCGAGCGGGCGCGCAAGGCCATCGAAGAGGCGTATGAGGCCAGCCGGGAGCTGGGCCACAGCTATGTGGGCACGGAGCATCTGCTGATCGGACTGATGCGGGAGGGGGAGGGCCTGGCCTGCCGGTGTCTGCGCCGGAGCGGCCTGGAGGCGGTGCGGATGACGGAGCTGGTCACCAGCTCCGCCGGCCGGGGGACGCCGGGCCCGCCGGCCCAGGGGCTCACGCCCAAGGCCAGGCGCAGCATCGAGCTGGCATGCTGCGACGCGGCCCGGCTGGGCCACAGCTTCGTGGGCACGGAGCACCTGCTGATGGGCATCCTGCGCCAGGCCGACTGCGCGGGGACGAAGGCCGTGGAGGAGGCGGGGGTGGACCCCAATAAGCTCTATACGGACGTGATGGACATCTTTGACCGGCCGGATTACCGCGCCCGGCAGGAGGACGGCGGCGCCCGGACGGTGCCCCGCCGGAGCGAGACGCGGGTGCTGGATCAGTACAGCCGGGACCTGACGGAGATGGCCGCCCGGGGGCAGCTGGACCCGGTGGTGGGCCGGGAAAAGGAGCTGGACCGGGTGATCCAGATCCTGTCCCGGCGCACGAAAAACAATCCCATCCTCATCGGGGAGCCCGGCGTGGGCAAGACGGCGGTGGCGGAGGCTCTGGCCCGGCGGATGGCGGCGGGAGACGTGCCGGAGCATCTGCGCCGCAAGCGCATCGCCGCGCTGGATATCCCCTCCATGCTGGCGGGCACCAAGTACCGGGGCGATTTCGAGGACCGGGTCAAGACGGTGCTGCGGGAGGTGGCCCGGGCGGGGGACGTGATCCTGTTCGTGGACGAGATGCACACCATCATCGGCGCCGGCGCGGCAGAGGGGGCCATCGACGCGGCCAACATCCTCAAGCCCGCCCTGGGCCGGGGGCAGATTCAGATGATCGGCGCCACCACCCTGGAGGAATACCGGACCCATGTGGAAAAGGACGCGGCTCTGGAGCGGCGGTTCCAGCCGGTGACGGTGTCGGAGCCCACCAGGGAGGAGAGCGTGCGCATCCTGACGGGGCTGCGGGACCGGTATGAGGCCCATCACGGCCTGACGATCACCGACGAGGCCATCCGCGCGGCGGTGGACCTGTCCAGCCGGTATATCACGGACCGGTTCCTGCCGGACAAGGCGGTGGACCTGATCGACGAAGCGGCCAGCCGGGTGCGGATGGCGGGGTCCCGGGTGCCGGAGGGCGTGAAGGCCGCGGAGGAGCGGGTGCTGAGCCTGCGGGCCGCCAAGGAGCAGGCGGTGAAGGCCCAGGATTTCGAGGGGGCGGCCTCCCTCCGGGATCAGGAGCGCCAGGGCCGGGCGGAACTGGACGCGGTCCGGGGCGCCTGGACGGCCCGCGCCGGGGCCGCGCATCTGCAGGTGGGGGCGGAGGACGTGGCCGCGGTGGTGTCCGGGTGGACCGGCGTGCCGGTGGAGAGCCTCACCCGGGAGGAGAGCGAACGGCTCAGCCATCTGGAGGAGATCATCCACCGGCGCATCGTCGGCCAGGAGGAGGCGGTATCCGCCGTCTGCCGGGCCATCCGGCTGGGCCGGGTGGGGCTGGCGGACCCGGGCCGGCCGGTGGGAAGCTTCCTGTTTCTGGGACCCACGGGCGTGGGCAAGACGGAGCTGTGCCGGGCGCTGGCCGAGGCGGTATACGGCGACGAGCAGGCCGTCATCCGGGTGGATATGTCCGAGTATATGGAAAAGCACGCCGTCAGCCGGCTCATCGGCGCGCCGCCGGGATATGTGGGCCACGACGAGGGCGGATACCTCACCGAGAAGGTCCGGCGCAAGCCCTGGAGCGTGGTCCTGTTCGACGAGATGGAGAAGGCCCACGAGGACGTGTGGGGCCTGCTGCTGCAGATCCTGGAGGACGGGGTGCTCACCGACTCCCGTTCCCGGAAAACGGATTTCAAGAACACGGTCGTCGTCATGACCTCCAACGTGGGGGCGCAGCAGATCGTCGGCGGCAGCCGGGCGCTGGGATTCTCCGGCCGGGAGGAGACGGACCGGAGCCGGTATGAGGACATGCGCGGATATGTCATGGCGGAGGCCCGCCGGGTGTTCCGGCCGGAGCTGCTCAACCGCATGGACGCCATCGTGGTGTTTCGGCCTCTGGCGCGGGAGGAGCTGCGCGCCATCGCGGCCGGCCTGATGGACAAGGTGGCGGACCGGCTGCGGGCGCGGGGCGTGGAGCTGGAGGTGACGGAGCAGGCCCTGGACGCGCTGGGGGCGGAGGGATACGACCCCGCCTATGGGGCCCGGCCGCTGCGCCGGTGCGTGCGCCGGTGGGTGGAGGACCCGCTGGCGGAGATGCTGCTGGCGGGGGAGCTGGCCGCCGGGGACCGGGCGCGCGTCACGGTGCGGGAGGGCCGCGCGGCGGTAGAAAAAGTTGACGGCGAGGGCAAATGATGCTAAAATTCCTCGCGGCGGGACGGGTCAAGGCCCGTCCCGGCGTTTTTTCTGGGGAGGAAGAGCCATGCAAGATCTGCAACGACTGAAAGCGAGCATCAACGCCGGCGAGGGCTTCATGCGCATGCTGGGCATCGAGGTGACGGCTCTGGAGCCGGGATACTGCGAGTGCCGGGCGCCTCTGGGGCCAGAGAAGAACAATCCTCACGGCATCGCCCACGGCGGGTTTCTCTTCACCGTGTGCGACACCGCCGCAGGCGTCGCCGGCACGACCCTGGGACGGGGCGTGGTGGGCCGCACGGCGGACATCCACTTTCTCCGCCCCGGCACGGGCGCGTATGTGACCGCCCGGGGCCGAGTGACGGAGGCGGGCCGCACCATGGGGCTGTGCCAGGTAGAGCTGTTCGACGACCATGACCAGCTGATCGTCACCGGCAGCTTTGAGCTGTATTTCCTGGGGAACGTGCCTCAGGGCACGTAAGCGGCCAGCTCTGTGCCCGGATAGTAGTGGGCCAGGATGTCCTGCCAGCGCATGCCCTGGGCGGCGTAGGTGTTGGCGCCCCACTGGCTCATGCCCACCCCGTGGCCGTAGCCGGACACGGTGAAGCAGACGGCGTCGCCGTCCCGGCGCACCGTGAAGGCGGTGGAGCGCAGCCCCAGCAGGGAGCGCAGCTGGGAGCCGGAGAACGCCTTCCCGCCCACGGTCATGGACTTCACCCGGCCGGCGCTGTCCAGCTCTGGCTCGCCCAGCCATCCGGCCGGGTCCTCCGCGGGGGCGACGGACAGGGCCTCGGCCAGCTCCCGGACCGTCATGGTGACGGTGGTCACAAGGCCGGGCGCGTCCCGGACCGTCTCGGGGCTGGACACGCTGACGAGATAGGGCAGCGGCGACCAGAGATTGGCGCTGTCCTCGGTGGCGCCGGCGGAGCTGGCGTGGAAGGCCGCCTGGATGGCCTGGCCGCCGTAGGTGAGATACAGCCCGTCCGTGTCGGCGGCGGCCGCGGCCACGGCGGCGTAAAAGGCGTCATAGTCCGCGCCCCAGCGCTCCCGCAGGGACGGCTCGTCCAGCCAGGCCAGGCAGCACCCCGGATCGGCGCACAGATCGGCGCCCGGATGGCGGGTACTGGCCAGGGCGAAGGTGCGGATGGCCACGGCCTGGGCCCGCAGCGCCTCCGGCCGGAAGCCGGCGGGCATCTCCGCCGCCACGGCCCCGGGCAGATATTCCGCCATGGTCATGGTCCGGGGCCCGTCCTCCGTCAGAAGGATCAGCGCGGTCCTCCCGTCGGCGGACTCGGCGCGGGGGGCGTCGGCCAGATAGAACTGCCCGGAGAGCCCGGCGGTGAGGGCCAGCCACAGCAGGAAGCGGGGGAAAAATTTCATGGCGCAGCATTCCTTTCATGCCGCCGGTCAGGGGCGGCATCCCTTGACGTGACCGGCGCCAGGGTATATAATCGCCGGTAGACAATACTATGGGGGAATGGAGCAAAACATGCGTAGCGAAGCATTTAAATTGACCAGCTTTACCGCCGTCGTCAGCGCGGCGGGGTTCCTTCTTCGCTGGCTGCAGGATATGCGCATCGCCGACGAGGAAGCGGGTCTGGCCGCCAACGCGCCCATCAGCTGGCTGGTGGCCGGGATCATCGTGCTGATGGCCGCGGTGCTGGCGGTGTATGTGATCTATCTGCGCCGGTTCGACGCCCCGATGGAGGCGGATAAGGCGCTGGTGGGCTCGATGGCCCTGTCCGGCATGATCAGCATGATCCCGCCGGTGCTGCTGGCCCTGGCCGGCGCGGTGCAGATCATCCATCCCGGCGATGACCTGATATGGCCGACCCTCCACAGGGTCGGCGGAGGGATGATGATCCTGGGCGCCATCGGCGGGGGCATCATCGCCATGAACGTGCCCAAGGCCGAGCAGGTCTCCACCTGCCGGAAGGGTACGGTGCTGATGATCCTGTTCGGGCTGTTTTGGATCGTCTCCGGCTACCGGGACGCGGCCACGGACCCCCAGGTGTGGCGGTTCGTGACGGAGATCCTGGCCCAGAGCGCGATGCTGCTGGCGGTGTATTACGTGTCGGGGTACTTCTTCCGCTCGCCCCATCCCTGGTGGGCGCTGTATACCTGCAACCTGGGCGCGTTCCTGTGCATCATGTGCGCGATCGACGACAACGGCCTGGGCCAGAGCATGGCCTTCGCCGCCCTGGCGCTGCAGCTGCTGCTGTGGAGCTTCACCATCACGGAGAATCTGAAAACCAAGCCCATCCAGCCGGTCATGCCGGGGGACAAGGCGCTTTGATATCCATTTGCTGCAGGACGGCGGCCGGTGATCCCGGGCGCCGTCTCAGAGCGTGTGGACGCAATCTATAGAAGGAGGGACCGTCATGCCGGGAAGGAAAAAGCTGGTGCTGGAGCCGGAGTGGTGCAAGGGCTGCGGCATCTGCGTGGCCTTCTGCCCCAAGAACGCCTTGGAGCTGGTGGGGGAGAAGGTCAGACTCAAGGAGGACAACGAGTGCGTGCTGTGCGGCCAGTGCGAGGAGCGCTGCCCGGACTACGCGCTGTATCTGGAGGAGCTGGAGGAGTGAAAAAAGGCGGCTCGCGCCGCCGAAAGGAAGTATGGAAAAGATGTCGGGAAAGAGAGTTCTGATGCAGGGCAACGAGGCCTGCGTGGAGGGAGCCATCGCCGCGGGGATGCGGTTTTACGCCGGATACCCCATCACCCCCTCCACCGAGATCGCCGAGCAGTGCGCCCTGCGGCTGCCCCAGGTGGGGGGCAGATTCATCCAGATGGAGGATGAGCTGGCGTCCATGGCGGCGGTGCTGGGTGCCTCGGCCACCGGCGTGAAGGCCATGACCGCCACCTCCGGGCCGGGCTTCTCCCTCAAGCAGGAGAACATCGGCTACGGCTGCCTGGCGGAGATCCCCTGCGTGGTGGTGGACGTGCAGCGGTCCGGGCCCTCCACGGGCCTGCCCACCAGCCCCTCCCAGGGCGACTATATGCAGGCCCGCTGGGGCACCCATGGGGACCATCCGGTGATCGCCCTGAGCCCCTCGTCGGTCCAGGAGACCTACCGGCTCATCATCCGGGCCTTCAACCTCTCGGAGAAATACCGCACGCCGGTGATCTTCCTGATGGACGAGATCGTGGGCCACATGCGGGAGGGCGTCACGCTGCCCCGGCCGGACGAGCTCATCATCAACAAGCGCCACATCTCCTACCACGACGGGGCCAACAAGCAGTGCTACGCCGTGCCGGAGGGGAAATTCGTGCCCGCCATGAAGGCTTTCGGCCAGGGCGAGCGCTACAACATCACGGGCCTGGCCCACGATGTGTCCGGCTTCCCCACCAACAACAACGCCGTCGCCGGGGCCCTGTACACCCGGCTGATGGAGAAGATCGGCCGGAACCTGGACGACATCGTCCGGGTGGAGGAGTACATGATGGACGACGCGGACACCGCGGTGGTGTGCTTCGGCGGCACCGCCCGGGCGGTGATGAGCGCCGTGGAGCAGGCCCGGGCGGAGGGCATGAAGGTGGGAATGTTCCGGCCCATCACCGTCTGGCCCTTCCCGGAGGCCCAGCTGCGGGCCCGTCTGCCGGGCCTGAAGCGGGTGCTGATGGTGGAGCACAACTACGGCCAGATGCTCCTGGAGGTCCAGCGCGTGGCGGCGGAGCGGCTGCCGGTGGGTTTCCTGGGCCGGATCGACGGCACCGTGATCCCCCCGGCGGACATCCTCAACAAGCTGCGGGAAATGGAGGGACGGGAAAATGCCCAGTGAACTCATTCATAAATATATGCGCATCGACCACCTGCCCCATATCTGGTGCCCCGGCTGCGGCAACGGCATCATCATGCGGGACGTGGCCGTGGCGCTGGAAGAGCTGATCGACGACCCGGAGGTGAACGTGAGCCGGGAAAAGACGGTGATCGTGTCCGGCATCGGCTGCTCCAGCCGGGCGGCGGGCTATATGGACTTCAACTCCATCCACACCACCCATGGCCGGGCCATCGCCTTTGCCACCGGCATCAAGTTCGCCCATCCCGAGCTGGAGGTCATCGTGCTCACCGGCGACGGGGACTGCTCCGCCATCGGCGGCAACCACCTGATCCACGCCGCCCGGCGGAACATCGGTCTGACGGTCATCACGTTCAATAACGACATCTACGGCATGACCGGCGGCCAGTATTCCCCCACCACCCCCACCGGGGACCGGGCCACCACCGCTCCTTACGGCAACTATGACCGGCCCTTCGACATCGCCCAGCTGGCGGCGGGCGCGGGCGCGTCCTTCACTGCCCGGGGCTCGGCCTACCACACCCGGGAGACCACCGAGCTCATCAAGCAGGGCATCCTTCACAAGGGCTTTTCCCTCATCGACGTGTTCTCCGTCTGCCCCACCTATTACGGCCGGAAGAACCATAAGGGCGGCGCGGTGGAGATGCTCCAGTGGCAGCGGGACAACATGGTCCCCGCCAGCCGCTATTACGCCATGAGCGAGGAGAAACGCCGGGAGAAGATCCTGGTGGGCATCCTGACCCACAACGAGTATCCCGAGTACACCCAGGAGTACGCCAAGCTCCTGGAGAAGGTCCAGACCGGAAAGTGAGGATGAGCGATGCGGTATGAGATGCGATTTTCCGGCTCCGGCGGCCAGGGCGTGATCCTGGCCAGCGTGATCGTGGCCGAGGCGGCCGTGGCGGCCGGCCTGGAGGCGGTCCAGTCCCAGGCGTACGGCCCGGAGGCCCGGGGCGGGCTGTGCCGGGCGGAGACGATCCTGAGCCGGGAGAAGATATGGTACACAAAGGTCATCCGGCCCAGCTTCCTGCTGGCGCTGACCCAGGACTCCCTGGACAAGTACGCCCAGAACCTGGCCCCGGACGCGATGGTGATGGCGGACGCGGGCCTTTCGCTCCCGGCCTGTGTGGACCCGGCGCGGGCGCTTATGCTGCCAATCCTGGCCACCGCGCGGGACAAAGTGGGCAAGGTCATGACCGCCAACATCGTGGCGGTGGGCGCCGTCAACAAGGCCCTGGGCCTGTTCGATGAGGCGGCCCTCACCGAGGGCGTGCGCCGCCATATCCCGGCGGGCACGGAGGAACTGAACTGGAAGGCCCTGGCGGAGGGGGCCGCCCTCGTCACCGACGAGCAGGCGGCGCTGTTCCGCCGGAGCCTGTGAGGAGGGCGCCCATGGGTGAGCGCATCCGCTGCGCCGCGCTGCGGGACCGGGTCATGAGCGCGGACCAGGCCGCCCGGCTCATCGAGGACGGCATGACCGTGGCCGTCAGCGGCTTTACCCCCTCCGGCAACCCCAAGGCGGTGCCCCTGGCCCTGGCGGACCAGGTCCGTTCCGGCCAGCGGCAGGTGCGGGTGAGCCTGCTGTCCGGCGCGTCCACCGGTCCGGAGATCGACAACACCTGGGCGGAGCTGGACATGATCGCCCGGCGCACGCCCTATATCACCAGCACCGCCCTGCGCAAGGCGGTGAACGGAGCCAGCCCCGCCGGGGTGGCATACTTCGACCAGCACCTGGGCATGACCGCCCAGAACGCCCGCTACGGCTTTTACGGCCCCATCGACGTGGCCATCGTGGAGGCCGTGGCCATCACGGAGGAAGGGGACATCATCCCCTCCACCGCCGTGGGATGCACCCAGACCTATGTGGCCCTGGCGAAGAAGGTCATCGTGGAGGTGAACACCGTCCAGCCGGAGGGCCTGGAGGGGTTCCACGACATCTATCTGCCCGCCGACCCGCCCCATCGCCAGCCCATCCCCCTGACGGCGGTGGACCAGCGCATCGGCGCGCCCTGCATCAAATGCGGCGCGGACAAGATCGCCGCGGTGGTCTGGTGCGATATGGCGGTCAACCCCCGGCCCCTGGCCCCCGCCGACGCCGTGAGCCAGGCCATCGCCGACAACATCGTGGATTTCCTGAAGGCGGAGAAGGCCGCCGGCCGGCTCTCCGCCGGGCAGGTGCCCCTCCAGTCCGGGGTGGGCTCCGTGGCCAACGCGGTGCTGCTGGGGCTGGAGAAGGCCGGCTTCGAGCACCTGACGTTCTATTCCGAGGTGATCCAGGACGGGGTCATCCGGCTGATAGACGCCGGCTGCTGCGATATGGCCTCCGCCACCAGTCTGAGCATGTCCCGGGAGGGCATGAACCATTTCGTGGAGCACCTGCCGGACTACCGGGGGAAGATCGTCCTCCGGGATTCGGAGATCTCCAACAGCGCCGAGGTCATCCGCCGGCTGGGCGTCATCGCCATGAACACCGCCGTGGAGGCGGATATCTACGGAAATGTAAATTCCTCCCAGATGAACGGCACCACCATTTATAACGGCATCGGCGGGTCCGGGGACTATGCCCGCAACGCGGCGGTGACCATCTTTATGACCGCCTCCAGCGCCAAGGGCGGGAAGATCAGCTCCATCGTGCCCATGGTGACCCATGTGGACCACACCGAGCACGACGTGGACGTGCTGGTGACGGAGCAGGGCTGGGCGGACCTGCGGGGCCGTTCCCCCAAGGAGCGGGCCGCGCTCATCATCGAGCGCTGCGCCCATCCGGATTACCGGCCCCAGCTGCGGCGGTATTTCGAGAAGGCGTGCGCCGCCACCGGCGGGGCACAGACGCCGCAGATGCTGGACGGGTGCTTCGGGATGCATCTGCGCTATCAACTGACCGGCTCCATGCTGGAGACCGGGGAAGAGGAAAGGAGACAGTGATGGATACTCTCGCAAGTGTGATGGAGATGCTGATGGTGGTGTGCTTCGGCCTTTCCTGGCCGCTGAACATCGCCAAGGCCTGGAAGGCCCGCACGGCCAAGGGCACCAGCGTGCTTTTCTACTTCTTCATTTGGATCGGCTATATCTTCGCCCTGATCGGCAAGAGCCGCGTCATCGCCCTCAACGCGCCCCAGCCCTGGTATGTGACGGTGAAGTGGTATGTGATGTTCTTCTATGTGCTGAACATCCTGATGGTCAGCTGCGGCATCCTGATCTACTTCCGCAACAGGGCGCTGGATAAGCTGGCCGAGCGCCGGGCCGCCAAGGGTAAATAAGAGCAGACAAAATGAAGCGTCCCGGGACCAAGCGGTCCCGGGACGCTTTTTTATGTGCTTGTCAGAGGTTGGTGTACCCCTCCAGGAAGCGGTCCACTTCCTTGGCGCACGCCCGGCCTTCGGCGATGGCGATGGCCACCAGGCTGGCGCCCCGGCGCATGTCGCCGGCGGAAAAGACCTTGGGCACCGAGGTGCGATAGGCGCCGTCGCCCAGACGGCCCTTTTCATCCAGCTCCAGGCCAAAGGCCTGGGCGGGACCCGCCTCCGCGCCGGAGAAGCCCGCCGCGATCAGCAGCAGCTCCGCCGGGATGGTCACCTCCTGGCCCGCCGTCTCCGCCAGGATGGCGGTGAGAGCGCCGGCCTCGTCGGTGACGAGCTTTTTCGCCTGGGTGGAGTAGAGCCGCGGGTCGTGGCCGTACTTGGCGATGGCCTCCTCCTGGCCGTAATCCGGCGCGCCGGAGCGCACGTGATAGGGCCAGCTGGGGCCGGGTCCGGCGGGGGCGGGCTTGCGCACCAGCTGGGTCACGGAGGCGGCTCCCTGCCGAATGGCGGTGGCCACGCAGTCGGTGGCGGTGTCGCCGTTGCCGATGACCACCACGTTTTTGCCGGCGGCGTCGATGGTCCGGGGCCGGCCCTCCAGCAGGGAGCGGGTGCTCTCCGTGAGATAGTCCATGGCCTGGTATACCCCGGCGGCATCCCGGCCCTCCACGGGCACGTCCCGGGCCGCCCGGGCCCCGCAGCACAGCACCACCGCGTCATATTCCTGGAGCAGCCGCTGGGCCGTGCCGTTGGCCGTCACGTCGGTGCCGGTGACGAAACTGACGCCCTCGGTCTCCATGCGGGCCAGCCGCCGGGCGATGACCGATTTGTCCAGCTTCATGTTGGGGATGCCGTACATGAGCAGGCCCCCGGGCCGGTCGTCCCGCTCGATGACGGTGACGCTGTGGCCCCGGTGGTTGAGCTGGTCGGCCACAGCCAGGCCCGCCGGCCCGGAGCCCACCACCGCCACCTGCCGCTCGGTGCGCACCTCCGGGATATGGGGCTTGACGAGCCCGTGGGCGTAGGCGTACTCGATGACGGCCAGCTCGTTGTCCCGCACGGAGATGGGCGCGTCGCCGTAGAGGCCGCACACACACGCCGACTCGCAAAGCGCCGGGCATACCCGGCCGGTGAACTCGGGGAAGTTGTTGGTGCGCATCAGCCGGGACAGGGCGTGGTCCCAGTTGCCGTGGAACACCTCGTCATTCCATTCGGGCACCAGGTTATGCAGCGGGCAGCCGAAGTCCGACTGGCAGAAGGGCACGCCGCAGTTCATGCACCGGGCGCCCTGGGCCTGCCGCTCGTCCTCGGTGAGCTCCCCGTGGAACTCCCGGAAGGAGCCCACCCGCAGGGCGGGGTCCTCCACGGGCCGCTCCGCCCGTCGGTAATCGAGAAATCCGGTGGGTTTTCCCATGTCACATCCCGCCTTTCTGCACGGTATAGAATGCCTCCAGCTCGGCCTGGGCCCTGGGCATGCCCTTTTCCTCCAGCTTGCTGATGGCGGAGAGCATCTTGCTGTAATCGTTGGGGGTGATCTTCTTAAAGAGCGGCAGCATGTCGTCCCAGTTTTCCAGCACCGTCCTGCCCCGGGGGGAGCCGGTGGCCGCCACATGGGCCTCCACCAGCGAGCGCAGCTGGGCGATGTCGTGCTTGGCAGTGACGCCGGTCATGGTGACCATGTCCTTGTTCAGCCGCAGATAGAGCTCATACTGCTCATCCAGCACATAGGCGATGCCGCCCGACATGCCGGCGGCGAAGTTCTTGCCCGTGGGGCCCAGGATCACCGCGCAGCCGCCGGTCATATACTCGCAGCCGTGGTCGCCCACGCCCTCCACCACCGCTTTGGCGCCGGAGTTGCGCACGCAGAACCGCTCGCCGGCCATGCCGTTGATGTACGCCTCGCCGGAGGTGGCGCCGTACAGGGCCACGTTGCCGATGATGATGTTCTCGCCGGGGTTGAGATGGCTCTCCTCCGGCAGCTTCACGATGAGCTTGCCGCCGGAGAGGCCCTTGCCGAAGTAGTCGTTGCTGTCGCCGGTCAGGCGGATGGTCATGCCCTTGGGCAGGAAGGAGCCGAAGGACTGGCCGCCGCCGCCCCGGGCGTCGATGGTGACGGTGTCGTCCGGGAGCGTATTGCCGAAGCGCTTGGTGATCTCCGAGCCCAGGATGGTGCCGAAGGTGCGGTTGGTGCTGGAGACGCTGACGCTGATGCGCTTGGGCGTGCCGTCCCGCAGGGTCTTTTTGAAGGCCGGCAGCAGCACGCTCTCGTCCATAGTCTGCTCCAAGTGGAAGTCATAGTCGGCGGCGCTCTCGTGGTGGACGGCGTTGTCCGCCTCGCTGCCCTTGTTGAGGATGCCGGCCAGGTCGATGGACCGGGCCCGGGCGCCGGGCAGGTCGGCGCGCATCCGCAGCAGGTCCGTCCGGCCCACCAGCTCATCCACCGTGCGCACGCCCAGCTTCGCCATGATCTGCCGCAGCTCCTGGGCCACGAACAGCATGAAGTTCATCACGTACTCGGGCTTGCCCTGGAACCGGCAGCGCAGCTCCGGGTTCTGGGTGGCGATGCCCGCTGGGCAGGTGTCCAGGTTGCACACCCGCATCATCACGCAGCCCAGCGTCACCAGCGGCGCGGTGGCGAAGCCGAATTCCTCCGCGCCCAGGATGGCCGCCACGGCCACGTCCCGGCCGGTCATCAGCTTGCCGTCGGCCTCCAGGATGACCCGCCGGCGCAGACCGTTGGCGATCAGGGCCTGGTGGGCCTCCGCCAGCCCCAGCTCCCAGGGCAGGCCCGCGTTCTGGATGGAGTTGCGGGGAGCCGCGCCGGTGCCGCCGTCGAAGCCGGAGATCAGCACCACCTGGGCGCCGGCCTTGGCCACGCCGGAGGCGATGGTGCCCACGCCCGCCTCGCTCACCAGCTTGACGCTGATGCGGGCGTCCTTGTTGGCGTTTTTCAGATCGAAGATCAGCTGCGCCAGGTCCTCGATGGAGTAGATGTCGTGGTGGGGCGGGGGGGAGATCAGGCTCACGCCGGGGGTGGAATACCGGGTCCGGGCGATCCAGGGGTAGACCTTCTTGCCGGGCAGGTGGCCGCCCTCGCCGGGCTTGGCTCCCTGGGCCATCTTGATCTGGATCTCCTGGGCGGAGCAGAGATACTCGCTGGTGACGCCGAAGCGGCCGGAGGCCACCTGCTTGATGGCGCTGTTCGTCTCTGAGCCCAGCCGCTCGGGCTCCTCGCCGCCCTCGCCGGAGTTGGACTTGCCCCCCAGCCGGTTCATGGCCAGGGCCAGGCACTCGTGGGCCTCCTTGGAGATGGAGCCATAGCTCATGGCGCCGGTCTTGAACCGGCGGACGATGCTCTCGGCGCTCTCCACCTCCTCCAGGGGCACGCCCCCGTCGGGGGCCCAGACGAATTCCATCAGGCCCCGCAGGTTGTGGGGCGCCTGCTTTCTCGTCACCAGGTCGGAGTACTGCATGAACCGCTCGAAGTCCCCCTTACGGGTGGACTCCCGCAGCGCCACGATCACCGCCGGGTCGAAAAGGTGCTCCTCGTTCCGGTCGCCGGAGCGCATCTTGTGGAAGCCCATGCTGTCCAGGGTGGTGTCCACGCCCAGACCCAGCGGGTCGAAGGCGTGGCTGTGGTGGTATTCCACCGCCTGGCCCAGTTCCTCCAGCCCCACGCCGCCCACGCGGCTGATGGTGTTGGTGAAGTACTTGTCGATCACATCCTTGCGGATGCCCACCGCCTCGAAGATCTGGGAGGACTGGTAGGACTGGATGGTGGACACGCCCATCTTGGAGGCGATCTTCACGATGCCGTTGAGGATGGCCTTGTCGTAGTCGTCGATGGCGGTGTGCTCGTCCTTGTCCAGCAGCCCCAGCTGGATGCACTCGGCGATGCACTCGTGGGCCAGGTAGGGCTGGATGGCCCGGGCGCCGTAGCCCAGAAGCAGGGCGAAATGGTGCACGTCCCGCGGCTCGGCGCTCTCCAGGATGATGGACACGCTGGTGCGCTTTTTCGTGCGGATCAGGTACTGCTCCATGGCGGACACCGCCAGCATGGAGGGGATGGCCACATGGTTCTCGTCCACGCCCCGGTCCGAGAGGATCAGGATGTTGGCCCCGTGGCGGTATGCCTTGTCGCAGGCGATGAACAGCCGGTCCATGGCCCGCTCCAGGGGGGTGTTTTTGTAGTAGAGCAGGCTCACCGTCTCCACGTGGAAGCCGTCCCGGTGCATGGCCTTGATCTTGATCAGGTCGATGCCCGTCAGGATGGGGTTATCCACCTGCAGCACGTTGCAGTTCTCCGCCCGCTCCTCCAAGAGGTTGCCGTCGGAGCCCACGTACACGGTGGTGTCGGTGACGCATTCCTCCCGGATGGCGTCGATGGGCGGATTGGTGACCTGGGCGAACTGCTGCTTGAAGTAGTTGAAAAGGGGAGGGTACTTCTCGCTGAGCACCGCCAGCGGCACGTCGCTGCCCATGGCGGCGGTGGGCTCGGCCCCCGTGCGGGCCATGGGGAGGATGGAGTCGCGGATCTCCTCGTATGTATAGCCAAAGGCACGGTACAGCCGGTCCCGCTCGTCCTGGGTGTGGATCGGCACCTTCTTGTTGGGGATGGGCAGATCCTGCAGCCGGACCAGGTTCTGGTCCAGCCACTCGCCGTAGGGCTGCCGGGAGGCGTAAAGGCTCTTCAGGTCCTCGTCCTGCATCACCTTGCCCCGCTTGGTGTCGATGAGCAGCATCTTGCCGGGCTGCAGGCGGCTCTTCATGGTGATGTGCTCCTCCGGCACGTCCAGCACGCCCACCTCGGAGGACAGGATCAGCCGGCCGTCGTCGGTCAGATAGTACCGGCTGGGGCGCAGACCGTTCCGGTCCAGGATGGCCCCCACCAGCTCGCCGTCGGAGAACAGCACCGCCGCCGGCCCGTCCCAGGGCTCCATCATCGTGGCGTAGTACCGGTACAGGTCCCGCTTTTTCCGGTCAATCATCTTGTCGTTTTTCCAGGGCTCCGGGATGGTGATCATCATGGCCAGGGGCAGAGGCATCCCGTTCATCACCAGAAATTCCAGGGTGTTGTCCAGCATGGCCGAGTCGGAGCCGTTGGGGTTGATGACCGGGAAGATCTTGTCCATGTTCTCCCGCATGACGGCCGAGCTCATGGTCTCCTCCCGGGCCAGCATCCGGTCCACGTTGCCGCGGATGGTGTTGATCTCGCCGTTGTGGAGGATGAACCGGTTGGGATGGGCCCGCTCCCAGCTGGGGGTGGTGTTGGTGGAGAAGCGGGAGTGGACCATGGCGATGGCGGAGGTATAGTCCTCGCTCTGCAGGTCCTTGTAGAAGCCCCGCAGCTGGTGGACGAGGAACATGCCCTTGTAGACCACCGTCCGGCAGGAAAGGCTGGCCACATAGGTGTTGTCGTTGCTCTGCTCAAAGACCCGCCGGGCCACGTACAGCCGCCGGTCGAAGGGCAGGCCCGTGCGGGTGTCCGCGGGCCGCTCCACGAAGCACTGCAGGATATAGGGCATGCACTCCCGGGCCTTCCGGCCCAGGATCTCCGGGCAGGTGGGCACCTCCCGCCAGCCCAGCAGGCGCATCCCCTCCTTGCCCACGATGACCTCGAACATCTTCTGGGCCCGGCGGCGCTGGACCGCGTCCTGGGGGAAGAAAAACATGCCTACGCCATAATCCCCGGGACCGCCCAGCTCGATGCCGCACGCGGCGGCGGCGGGCTTAAAAAAGCTGTGGGATACCTGCACCAGGATGCCCACGCCGTCGCCGGTCTCCCCGGCGGCGTCCTTGCCGGCCCGGTGCTCCAGCTTCTCCACGATCTTCAGCGCGTCGTCTACCGTGGCCCGGCTGGGGCGGCCCTTGATGTCCACCACCGCGCCGATGCCGCAGCTGTCGTGCTCGAAGCGCTGTCGGTACAGTCCTCTCTCTTCCATGGATGCCTCCTTCCGGCCGCGGCCGGGAAAGTTAACAAACAAATCTAATAATATAGATGAGTTTCTTTAATATTATACGCCGCTTTAAATCGCAATGCAACGGCTTTTCGTTCGTGACCCTGAACAAGATTATGCCGCCTGGTCCCGGCGGGTTTCCGGCGATTTCTCCAATGCGTGGCCGCTGGCTGCTTTCTGTGCAGAAAATAACGGGGGAGGACAAATTCCCTCTTGCAATTTCCGCCGCGTTGTGCTACTATACTTGAGCGAAACACGACCGGGTGTGGCGAAGTTTGGTATCGCGCCTGAATGGGGTTCAGGAGGCCGCTGGTTCAAGTCCAGTCACTCGGACCATAACGAGTACCCATAAGGGACTTGAGTTCCCTTGTGGGTATTCTCTTTTACAGGCTGGGGTCAAGCGCCCCGGCCTATT
>CANQOA010000027.1 GCA_947625355.1 uncultured Oscillospiraceae bacterium
CCGCTTTCACAAAGAAAGCGAGTGACCTTACAGTATCATTCAGATACCATAAGGTCACTCGTCATGGTCCGAGTGACAGGGTTCGAACCTGCGGCCTGGTGGTCCCAAACCACCCGCGCTACCAACTGCGCTACACCCGGATAAAGGGCCGCCGCAGACTGCGGCGGCCCCTATACTATATTCTTTTCTCCCCGGCCTGTCAAGGCGGAGGCGGCGTCAGTTTTCCCGCTTGGCGCCCCAGAAGAACAGCGCGACGGTGCCGGGCCCGGTATGGGCGCCGATGGTGGTGCCGATGGAGTTGATGAGCACCTTCCCGTTCAGCCTGGGGAACCGCTCCTCCACCAGGCGCGCCACCGCTTCCGCATCCTCCAGGCAGGCGGAGTTGGAGATATAGCACTTGCCGTCATAATCCGTGCCGCCGTCCGCGAACTGCGCCATCTTGTCCACGATGGCCCGGATGACCTTTTGCTTGGTGCGGATCTTCTCCCGGGGGATGAGCCGGCCCTGGAAGTCCACGTTCATCAGCGGGCAGATGTTCAGCATCCCGCCGAAAACCCCCGCCGCCTTGGAGATGCGGCCGCCCCGGACGAAGAAGGTCAGGTCCGTGGAGAAGAACCAGTGGTGCAGCCGCAGCTTGTTCTCCTCCGCCCAATCCCGCAGCGCGTCGACAGAGAGCCCCTCGTCCCGCTTGTCGGCCAGCTTGTCCATCAGCAGGCCGTAGCCGGAGGAGGCGGCCAGGGAGTCCACCACGTATATTTTCCGGTCCGGATAGCGCTCCCGGGCGATGGCGGCGGCATTCATGGCGGAGTTGTATGACCCGGAGATGCCGCTGGACAGCGTCAGGTGCAGGATGTCCTTGCCCTGCTCCAGGAAGGGGGTGAAGTAGTCCAGATACTCGGTGATGTTCACCTGGGCGGTCTTGGTCATGGCGCCGTTGGCCATGGCCTGATAGAATTTATCAAAGGGCATGGACTGGCCCATGTCGTCCGGATATTCCTTGTCGTCCAGGAAATAGTGGAAGCAGACATAGTGGATGTCCCGCGACGCCAGATGTTCCCGGGACAGGTCGGCCGTGGAGCAGCAGCTCAGGATGTAATCGCTCATAGTTCCTCCTTGTGAGGGCGGTGGCCCTGGGGTAAGTACGCGCTCATTTTACCGCCGTCTCCCCCCCGGCGGCAACCTCCCGGGGAGGGAATCCCCGCGAATAGCAATCCCCGGGACATAGAATCGCTCTACGCCCCGGGGTGGATCGCTCTACGAAACGGAGAATCCGCCGTTTTCAGCCCTTGCGGCGGCGGATATGGAAGCACAGGAACACCAGCAGCTCCGCCGGGATCAGGATCAAAAACAGCTGCCACGGCTGCCAGCGCAGCAGGAACAGGTACACCAGCGTGACGATGGCCGCCACCAGGGCCATCACGATGAGCATATTGTGCCGGCCCTTGTTCCAGACGGAGTTGAGCACGAGCAGCGTGATGAGCGACACCGGCACGGCGCTGGCGAAGATCAGCCAGTGCAGCTGGCCCAAGACCAGCCAAAAGATCACGAACATGATCAGCGCCATGGTCCAAATGCCCACGATGGCCACCAGCGTCACCATGCCGCTGCTGAAGGTAGGGGCGGCGGCGCGCTCGGCGGCCTTGGCTTTCTCCGCCGGGTCCTGCCACTGGGAGTCGTCCCGCAGCAGGTCGTTGACGGTCAGGCCGTAGATCTCCGCCAGGCGCAGGAGCACATAGGCGTCGGGGATGGACTCGCCCCGCTCCCACTTGGAGACGGTCTTGTCGGAATAGTTGAGCTTCTCGCCCAGCTCCGCCTGGGTCATGCCCGCGCCCTGCCGTAGCTTGATGAGATTGCTGGCCACCACCAGCTTCAGCTCGTCCATACGCCCGCCCCCTTTCTTATCCGCTTATTTTATCATATCGCCGCCGGTTTCGCAAGCGGTGTGCCTGCGCGGCCGTTCGCAGAGACCGCCCGGACGCTCGTCCGGGCGGTTTTCATTCACTTTTCCGCGCGATAGTGGGTGAAGCGGCCCAAGGGCTCCCCGTCCATATTGAGGGAGGCAGGGGCGTCCACGGTCACCTCGATCTCCCGGCCAAAGCGGACGTCGCATTGGCGCATCTTCACGTGCCCGCCCCAATAGACCTTTGCCAGGTGCAGCAGGATCGTGGCCCGGTCCAGACTGTGCAGCACCACGCAGCACAGCTTGTCCCCGGTCCGGTCCTGGTCCGGGGCCAGCTTCATCCCCCCGCCCACATACCGGCCGTTGAAGGCCGAGGCCAGCCACACCCGATCATAATGCTTCGTCTCCCCGTCCACGGTGACGGCGGCATTCACCGGGCGAAAATCCCGCAGCACCAGCCGCAGGGCCAGCTTGATATAGTTCACCGGCCGGCCCAGCCGGGCCTTCTCCTGCTCGCCCAGCTCGCACACCTGGCCGTCCAGGCCGAAGCTGAGGTTGTTGAGGAACCGCGCCCGGACGCCCTCCGCCAGGCCCGTGGGGAGCTCCTTTATGTACTCGTTCAGCCGCACCATCCGGTCCTTGGCCTTGCCCAGCACGTCCCGGAGAAAGTCGTTGCCCGTGCCCATGCGCCAGACGTACACGTCCGCCGCCGGCACCCTGCCGTCCAGGGCGTTGACCAGGTAGTGGAGCGTGCCGTCCCCGCCGCAGACGATGGCCTCGTCCCCGGCGGGCAGGCCCATCAGCACCTCCGCCTGGTCCTCCTTCGTCACGTCCACAAGTCTGGGCGCCGCGCCGGGATGCCGCTCGCTGGCGGCGGCGATCACCGCGTCCAGGCCCTCGGTGCCCCGGCCGTTGTTGGCCAGGGGGTTGAACAGGATGTTGGTCATGGCGTCTCTCTTTCTCTCAATATATCGATTCTTTGAATCGATTATACACCGCCGTTTCCCGTTCGTAAAGTGTTTTTGCTGTACGGTTTATGGGACTTCCATATTGGTATCCTACCATTGCCGGGAGGACCGGACAACAGCAAGGAGGCGGCGGCTATGCGCGGATATTTTACGGCGGCGGGGTTTTACGGACTGGTGGACGGGCGGTACATGCTGTTCTCCAGCGAGTCGGAGTATTATGAATTGATGGAATCCGAGACGGACGAGGCGGATGCCTCTTGACAAACTTAAAATTCTTGTTGTATTATAGGCAAAGCAAATTCCATATAGGCAATATGTGAAATCGCATATTGGCCGGGACAGTTCGTGACCATCCTGTCCATAAACAAAACTACGGCGAGGGGATCATTCCGGGGAGGCGTAGTGCCTCCCCGTTTTATGTCTCCGGGAAGGAAAACTGAATGAATGAACTCATCCTGGCGGGCTCCGTGGTATTCATCTTCGGGTCCGTGCTCCTGGCCTACTGGCTGGGGGGCGACAACGGTCTGTACGCCATGACGGTGGCGGTGACCATCCTGTCCAACATCGAGGTGCTGATCCTGGTGGTGGCCTACGGCATGGAGCAGACGCTGGGCAACGTGCTGTTCGCGGCCACGTTCCTCATCACCGACATCCTCAGCGAGAACACCGGAAAGAAAGCCGCCGATCGGGCGGTATTTTTGGGCATCGGCGCGTCGGCGTTCTTCGCGGTCCTGACGGCCAGCTGGATGCTGTACGTCCCGGCGGAGAGCGACTGGGCCATGCCCGCCATCCGGACCATCTTCTCCACCACGCCCCGGCTGGTGCTGGCCAGCATGTCGGTGTACGCGGTCAGCCAGTTTTTGGACGTGTGGCTGTACCACAAGTGGTGGGACTTCACGGAGAAGCGCTTCGGCGACCACCGGAAGTATCTTTGGCTGCGCAACAACGGCTCCACGCTTATCAGCCAGCTGGTGAACACGGTGCTGTTCAATCTGGCCGCCTTCGCGGGCATGGAGGGCTACACGCCCGCGCTGCTGGCGAGCATCATCTTCGCGGGCTACGCCATCTATGTGGTGACCAGCCTTCTGGACACCCCGGTGGTATACCTGGCCCGGATGATCCACGACAAAAAAGCAAAAGCCGCCCTGTGATCTTACAGGGCGTGGCCGGCGGGAAAGGCCGGACAGGGAGACCTGTCCGGCCTTTTTTCGTTTATGCGCGCAATGCGCCTCAGCTCCTGACGCTGAAATGGCCTGTCTCGTCGTCCATGTCCGGCACGCCGCCGCCATGCTCCCCATACCAGCGCCGCCTGTATTCCAGCAGCAGGTCCCGCTGCCGGCACATCCGCTCGCCGTCCCGGTCCCCATACCGGGCGGCCAGCTCCTCCGGCGGAGGGAGCAGGGCGTGATAGCGCTCGTCCAGCGCCTCCAGCATGGCGACGATCCCTTCCGCCGGCGTCCGCTCCAGGCGGTCGATGTTGTCCGGTGTCAGGGACAGCGTCAGCGTCCGGCTCTCCGGCCGGGGCCAATCCCCCCGCCGGAGCCATTCCCCCTCGGGGAGATATTCTATCTTGGGCGAAAAGCAGGCCTGGACCCGCTCCGGCAATGCCTCGAACTCCGTCCGCGTCAGCCGCTGGCCGTTCAGCGTCCAGCCCCGCCCCTTTCCGTGGGGGAGAAAGGCAAAATACCGCTCGACGGGAAAGCGCTCCAGAGCGTCCAGCAGCCCGGACGCCTGGTCCATGTTCTCCCGGATGAGCGGCATGCTGACCTCCAGCGCCAGTCCCGCCTCCGCCGCGGCGTCCATGAGCCGCATAAGGTGCTCAAAGTCCCCCGGCCGGCCGGCGAACCGGTCGTGGTATGCCCGCTGGCCGTAAAAGGTCATATCGACGGACCGGATCCCGGCGCGGGCGATCTCGCCGATGAAGCGCCGCGCCTCCGCCCTGTCCCGGATGGCCAGCCCGTTCAGCTGCAAAAACGTCCCGGAGGGCGAGCCGATGCGCTGGCAGAAGCGGATGTAGTCGGCCAGCATGGGCGTATCCATGCAGTAGCCGATATAATAGTTCCGTCCCAGGTCCGGCCGGCAGCGCTCCAGCTCGTCGAAAAAGCGCTCCGTGAAACGCTTGCCCCGGGCGTAGTCGACGCCCACGGTCCCGCCGCTGTAGGCCAGCAGGCAGTACCGGCAGCGGCATCCGCATGGCACGCACAGGTTCTCCACGCCGATGGCGATGGTTTTCATAGGCTCTCCCTCCATCCGGTCAGGGCTCAGACCTGCCGTTTCCCCCGCAAGTATACGGCGTGCAGCAGCGCCCCCAGGCCCGCGCCGCCCAGGACGTTGCCCAGGGTGACCGGCAGCAGGTTTTTCAGCCACATGCTCCCCCAGGTCAGCCCCTCCGCCGCGGCGCCGTAGCGTCCCGCGGCGAAGATACCCGCCGGGAGGAAGAACATATTGGCCACCGAGTGCTCAAAGCCGCACAGCACGAAGGCCGCCACCGGCAGGTACAGCGCCAGCACCTTGCCCGCCGCGTCCTTCGCCCCCATGGTCATCCACACCGCCGTGCACACCAGGATGTTGCACAGCACGCCCCGCAGCAGCGCCGGACCGAAGGCCAGCGCCGTCTTGGCCGTTGCCGTGGCGATGAGGGACTCGTAGCAGCCGTCGAAGGTGCCGCCGAACACCGCCAGCGCCGCCACCAGCACCGACCCGGCCAGGTTGCCCGCGTATACCACCGCCCAGGCGGCCAGCAGCCGCCCGGCGCCGACGCGCTTTTCCAGCAGGGAGATCACCATCAGATTGTTGCCGGTGAAGAGCTCGCTGCCCGCCAGCACCACCATGGCCAGCCCCGCCGGAAAGATGCAGGCCCCCGCCAGCTTCCCCGCCGCGGCGGAGCCCACGGCGGAGGCCGCCCCCGCCAGGGCGATGAATACGCCCGCCAGCACCGCCAGCAGGAACATCCGGCCCTTGGGCAGCGCCGCCTTGGCGCAACCGGTCTCAATATAATTTTCCGCGATCTGTTTCGGTGTGTTCATAGGCCCTCCTGTGAAAAAACTTGCAATCTGTCGGCGTGTGCAGTAATATGTCTCATATTGTAACATGTGAAAGCGTGATTTGTCTATGGAAACGGAGATCGATATGTTCCAGCAGCCCAATCTCACCGTGAACGCCGCCGGCCATCTGGCCATCGGCGGCGTGGACAGCCTTGCCCTGGCCGAAAAGTACGGCACGCCCCTGTACGTGCTGGACGAGGACATGGTCCGGGAGCGGATGGCCCTGTATGTGGACGCCATGAGAGCGGCCTTTCCCGCCGGGAGCCGGCCGCTGTACGCCAGCAAGGCCCTGTGCTGCAAGGCGCTGTGCGCCATGGCCCATGAACAGGGCATGGGCCTGGACGTGGTGTCTGCGGGAGAGCTCTACACCGCGCTGGCGGCGGGCTTCCCGGCGGAGGACATCTGCTTCCACGGCAACGCCAAGACCGAGGCCGACATCCGCTACGCCGTGTCCAGCGGCGTGGGGATCATCGCCGCCGACGGAGAGGAGGAGCTGGAGCGCATCGACCGCATAGCCGGGGAGCTGGGCGCGCGCCAGGGGGTACTGCTGCGGGTGACGCCGGGCATCGACCCCCACACCTTCGCCGCGGTGAACACCGGCGTGGTGGACGTGAAATTCGGCGTGCCCATCCCCACCGGCGATGCCCTGGCCGTGACAGGCCGGGCGCTGGAGAAAGAGAACATCCACCTGCTGGGCTTCCACTGCCACATCGGCTCCCAGATCTTCGAGCCGGACCCCTTCTTCCTGGAGACGGACGTGCTGCTGGCGTTTTTGGCCCAGGTCCGGCGGGCCTGGGGCTATACCGCCGGGGTGCTGGATCTGGGCGGCGGCTTTGCCGTGGCCTACACGGAGGACCAGCGCGGCCCGGACTGCGCGGACATGATCCGCCGGGTGGGCGAGCGGCTGGCCGCCGGCTGCCGGGCACTGGACCTTCCCGTGCCCGCGGTCCTGATGGAGCCGGGCCGGGGCATCGTGGCCGCGGCGGGCGTGACGCTGTACACCGTGCAGAACGTGAAATCCGTCCCCGGCGGGCGCTGCTATGTGGCGGTGGACGGGGGCATGACCGACAACCCCCGCTACGCCCTCTATGGGGCCCGCTATACCGCCGCAGTGGCCGACCGGGCGGGAGAGGCGAAAACGGCCCGGGTCACCCTGGCGGGATGCTGCTGCGAGAGCGGGGACCTGCTGGGCGAGGACATGGCCATCCAGCCGCCCCATACCGGGGACAGGGTGGCGGTGTTCGTCACCGGGGCCTACAACTATTCCATGGCCTCCAACTATAACCGGGTGCCCAGGCCGCCCATCGCGGCCCTCCGGGGCGGGACCGACCGGCTCATCGTCCGGCGGGAGACATGGGAGGACGTGACGCGCTATGACCTGTAAGGAGGACGTTATGAGAACTGTCGCCATCGCGGGATATCCGGGGCATGTGGACAACTACGCGGCAGCCCTGGAGGCGATGGGCCTGACGCCGGTGGTGACGCTGGACCCGGCGCTGGCGGCGGGATGCGCGGGGCTGCTGCTGCCCGGCGGCGGGGATGTGGACCCGGCCCGGTTCCGCCAGGAGGACCGCGGCTCCCGGGACATCGACCCGGCCCTGGACCAGGCGCAGTTCGCCGTGCTGGACCGGTTCGTGCGCGCGGGGAAGCCGGTGCTGGGCATCTGCCGGGGCCACCAGCTGATCAACGTCTATTTCGGCGGCGACCTCATCCAGGACCTGCCCACAGCGGAGGACCACATGGCCCACGACCATGCGGACAGCGTGCACCCCGTCTCCATCGCCCCCGGGAGCCTTCTATACCGGCTCTATGGCGCCCAAAGCACCGTCAACAGCTCCCACCACCAGGGTCTGGGGGCCATGGGCGCGGGGCTGCGGGCCACGGCCTGGGCCCCGGACGGGACCATCGAGGCGGCGGAGCACGGCTCCCTGCCCATCCTGACGGTCCAGTTCCACCCGGAGCGGATGGCCTTCGCCCACGCCCGGTCCGACACGGCGGACGGCCGGCAGGTCTTTGGGTGGTTTCTGGGCGCGCTGTGACAGGCGCTCTTGCACTTTTCCCCCGGCGGGAGTATAGTGAGAAAAAAGTCCTCCGCCCGGCGGAGGGATAATAAAGAGAGGTACACACGAATGAAAAAGTTCTTCCAGGAATTCAAGGAATTCGCCACCCGCGGCAACGTGGTGGACCTGGCCGTCGGCGTCATCATCGGCGCCGCCTTCCAGAAAATCGTCACCTCCGCCGTCAACGATCTGGTGATGCCCCTGATCGGCCTGATCACCGGCAACTCCAACTTCAACGACGCCTTCTTCATCCTCCGGCTGCCGGAGGGCGTGGCGCGGGAGCAGGTCACCAGCCTGGCCACCGCCACGGAGCTGGGCGTGACCACCTTCAACTATGGCGCGTTCATCTCGGCGGTCATCGACTTTCTCATCATGGCCTTCGTCATCTTCCTGATGGTCAAGGCCCTGAACAAGGCCAGCGCCCTGACCCACCACAAGAAGGAGGAGCCGGAGGCCCCCGCCGAGCCCGCCACCAAGACCTGCCCCTACTGCCTGAGCGAGATCCCCTACAAGGCCGTCAAGTGCGCCCACTGCGGGTCCGATCTGCCGGAATAAGACCAACATAAAAACGCTTCGGCGATCGCTCGCCGAAGCGTTTTTTGCTGTGTATGGGAGCGGTTGCGCGATAGTTGGTGGCGCAACCGGCGCTTTTCCGCTATACTGGCCCGCGAAAGGAGGCGGCGACATTGGTACTTCCGGTAATAGTGCTGCTATATTTGCTCATTGAGATCCCCCTTCTGGCGCTGTTCGGCTATCTCATCTATCTGCTGATCAGGGCGCTGCGGAAATACATCCGCTCCGAGCCGGCCCGGAAAGAAAAGGCGGAGACGGCGCGGTCCCTGGGCGAGGCGCTGAAGAACCACCGGGCGGCGTGCGGCATGACCCAGGAGTTCGTAGCGGAGGCCCTGGGCGTCAGCCGGCAGGCGGTGTCCAAATGGGAGAGCGGCCGGTCCGACCCCAGCACCACCAATCTCATGGCCCTGGCAAAGCTCTTCGGCGTGCCGCCGGAGGAACTGCTGAAAGAGGTGCGATGACCCCGCCGGGCCGCGTCACTTCCCCATGGCGCGGGTCCGCTCCACGGCGGCCATGACGGCCTTGGCGGCGGCGGCGCGGAAGCCGCCCTCCTCCAGGGCCAGCACCCCCCGGATGGTGGACCCGCCGGGGGAACAGACCGCGTCCTTCAGCGCGCCGGGATGGCGGCCGTCGGCCTGGGCCAGGGCGGCGGCGCCCTCCACCGCGGCGGCGGCGTAGGTCATGGCCTTGGCACGGGGCATCCCGCAGGCCACGGCCCCGTCGGCCAACGCCTCGATGAACATATACGCAAAAGCGGGGGTGCACCCGCCGATGACGCTGGCGATGTCCATCAGCTCCTCCGGGCAGGCGTCCCAGGTGCCGGCCCCGGCCATGGCGGCGATCAGCTCCGGCGCGTCGGCGGGATCGGTGTCCCGCTCGCACCAGGCGATGAGCCCCCGGCCCACGCCCACCGGCGTGTTGGGGCACAGCCTGATCACCGGCCAGGGATGGCCGGCCAAGCGCTGGATGGCTGCGGTGTCCAGCCCCGCGGCCATGGACACCAGCACGAAATGCCCCTCCCTGCCGGCCAGCACCGGCTCGATGGAGGCCAGGCATTCGGCCATATCCTTGGGCTTGACGCCCAGGAAAACGAACTTGGCCGTCCCGGCCACGGTCTCGGCGGTGGCGGCGATGCAGCCCAGCTCCGTGGCCAGGGCCACGGCCTTGTCCGCCGTGCGGTTGGAAAGAAGGATCTGCTTCGGCGAGGTGTGAGCCACAGCGGCCCGCGCCAGCGCGCCGCCCATGTTCCCCACGCCGATGAAACCCAATCGATACATATTTTGCTCCCCTCATGTGTCGGCCGGCAAAAGCCGGGCCATATTGCGGAAAATCCGCCCATATGATATACTGACGATACCTGCCGGCGGAGCACATGGGTCCCGCGCCGCAAAACAGCGAGGGAGAAAAGAGGCGTCCGCCGCGCCGCCTCTTTCACCCCCTT
Organism: uncultured Oscillospiraceae bacterium; assembly: GCA_947625355.1. Classification (GTDB taxonomy): domain Bacteria; phylum Bacillota; class Clostridia; order Oscillospirales; family Oscillospiraceae; genus CAJOIG01. The sequence continues at coordinate 9,987 of CANQOA010000027.1, forward strand.
ATTTTAAGGCCCAAGCGCCTTTCCGTCAAGCACCATTTAAGGAGAGTCGTATGGACGATCGTCCCATCGGGATATTCGATTCCGGCTTGGGCGGCCTCACCGCCGTGCGGGCCCTGGTGGCCGCCGCGCCCTGGGAGAGCTTCATCTACCTGGGAGACACGGCCCACGCCCCTTACGGGGACAGGACGCCGCCGGAGCTGGCGGTCCTGGCCAGGCAAAACGTCCGTTTCCTGCGGGAAAGGGGCGTAAAGGCCCTGCTGGTGGCGTGCAACACCTCCACCGCCAACTCCATGCAGGTGATGCTGGCGGACAACCCGGACCTGCCCATCACCGGCGTGATCGAGCCGGCGGCGGGGGCGGCGGTATCCGCCACGGAGAGCGGCCGCATCGGCCTGATGGCCACGGCGGCCACGGTGGCGAGCGGGGCCTATGAGCGGGCCATCCGCCGGCTGGACCCCCGGGCGGCGGTAACGGCGGCGGCCTGTCCGAAGCTGGTGCCGCTGGTGGAGGCCGGCCGGGTGAGCCCGGAGGACCCGGAGCTGGCGGCGGCCGTGGAAGAGTACGCCGCGCCGCTGCTGGCGGCAGCGGTGGACACGGTGATCCTGGGCTGCACCCACTATCCCATCATCCGCGCCGCCGTGCGCCGGGCGGTGGGGCCGGACGTGACGCTCATCGACTCCGGCGCCGCCTCGGTGGGGGCGCTGCTGCGCCTGTTGGAGCGCCGGGGCGCCCTGGGGGATACCGCAAAGACCGGCGGCCGCAGGTTTTACTGCAGCGCCGGCCGGGATACGTTCGTGGATGTGGGGTCCGCCTTTTTGGGCTGGGATATGTCCGCCCAGACGGAGCTGACGACGCTCTGAGAGGAGAGAGCCATGGCAAAGTCGGCCAACCAGAAGCTGAAGCTGCTGTACCTGTGTCAGTACCTGCTGCGCCAGTCGGATGAGGACCACCCGGTGACGGTGGCCCAGATGATCGACTATCTGGCCCTGCAGGACATCGCCGCCGAGCGTAAGAGCCTCTATGACGACATGGAGGCCCTGCGGCTGTTCGGTCTGGACGTACAGTCCGTGCGGGTGGGGCCCGCCACGGGCTATTTCATCGGCCAGCGGCAGTTCCAGCTGCCGGAGCTGAAGCTGCTGGTGGATTCTGTCCAGTCCTCCCGGTTCATCACGGAGAAAAAATCCCTGGACCTGATCGGCAAGCTGGAGGGCCTGGCCAGCGTCCATGAGGCCCGGGAGCTGAACCACCAGGTGCTGGTCCGGGGCCGGATCAAGACCATGAACGAGTCCATCTATTATAACGTGGACGAGCTCCACGCCGCCATCGACGGGGACCGGGCCATCCGCTTCCAATACTTCGACTGGGGCGTGGACAAAAAGCGCCAGTGGCGGCGGGACGGCGCCCGCTACGCCGTCAGCCCCTGGGCGCTGATGTGGGACGCGGAGAACTATTACCTCATCGCCTATGACCACGACGCCATGACCATCCGCCACTACCGGGTGGACAAGATGGCCTCCATCACCCAGACCCAGGAGCCCCGCCGGGGCGCGGAGGACTTCGCCAGTCTGGACATGGCGGCCTATTCCAGCGCCCATTTCGGCATGTTCTCCGGCGAGGTCCAGACCGTGCGCATCCGCTTCGAGAACGCCCTGGCCGGCCCGGTCATCGACCGGTTCGGCACGGACGTGAACCTGGTCCCCCTGGACGGGGACCACTTCTCCGTGACGGTGAAGGCGGCGGTGAACGTGCAGCTGTTCGGCTGGCTCAGCGGCTTCGGCGCGCGGGCCAAGGTGCTGGCGCCCGCCTCCGCGGCGGAGCAGATGGGCCGGTACGCGGAGGCGGTGGCGGCGCTGTACCGCTAAAAGATCGCCCGGCACAGCAGGTCCATCCAGCCCTCCGCTGTGATGGCCAGCCCCAGGATGCCCCAGAACACCACATGGGACAGGATCCTCTTTTTCTTATACATGACCGTATCCTCCTTCGTTTTTATCTGATACCGGAAGGATACGCGCGCCATTGTCCCGAAAAACGGACAGCAAGGAGATCGTATGGACAAAATGCAGACGGAAAACGGCCTGGGCGTGCTGTTCATCGTGGCCACGCCTATCGGCAACGCCCGGGACATGTCCCCCCGTGGGGCCGACATCCTCCAGAGCGTGGACGTGATCGCCGCGGAGGACACCCGGCGGAGCATGGTGCTGCTCAACAAGCTGGGCATCCGCAACAAGCTGGCCAGCAACCACAAATTCAACGAGCACGGCAAGGCCCGGTATTTCATCGACCTTTTGAAGGCCGGTCAGAGCGTGGCGGTGATCACCGACGCGGGCACCCCCTGCATCTCCGATCCGGGCAACGAGCTGATCAAGTCGGCCATCGCGGAGGGCGTCCGGGTGGTGGGCGTGCCGGGGCCCTGCGCGGCGGTGACGGCGCTGAGCGTGTCCGGGTTCGATCTGAGCAGCTTCGTGTTCCGGGGGTTCTTCCCCCGGGAGAACGCGGACCGGGGCCGGCTGCTGGACCGGATGCGCCGGGGCGCGGTGCGGACCTACGTCTTTTACGAGTCCCCCAAGCGGGTGATGGACACGGTGGAGTACTTCCTCCCGGTGCCCTGCCAGATGTGCCTGTGCAACGACCTGACCAAGCTCCATGAGACGGCCTTCCGGGGCACGCCGGCCCAGGTCCGGGACCAGCTGCTGGCCAAGGGCGAATATGAAAAGGGGGAGTTCTGCCTCATCGTGGAGCTGGCGGAGGAATACCTGGCCGTCCGGGAGGAACATGTGGTGAGCCCGGAGGCGCTGCTGGTGGACGCCATGGTCCGGGAGGGCTGCCGGCCCAAGGACGCCATCCGGTCGGTGCTGGCAGACGAGAACAACACCTACACAAAAAATGAGCTCTATGCCGCCAGTCTGCGGCTGAAGGAGCTGTTCGGATGACCGGGACAGACGGAACGGGCGCGGTGCCGACGGCACCGCGCCCTTGATTGTTTTTTCACTCACTCCAGCAGCGCGGAGCGGCGGCGGTAAAGGTCGTGATAGGCTTCCACCGTCCAGCGGCCCAGGTTCTCCCGCATGATCCTGTGCCGCTCGGGGGACGCCAGCAGGTCCACCACATAGGGGGCGTACTGCCCGCCGGACTCCGCCTCCAGCTCCCGGCAGACCAGGTCGAAGGTCTTGGGGGGATTGTAGAGGCTGCCGATGTCATCGGTGGCGGCGGTGAGCGCGTCGGCCACGGCGATCAGGTAGATCATGGGCTGCAGAGGTGATCTCCGGGGAGAGAAGCCCAGCGGATAGCCGCCCTTTTCGTCATAGCGGCAGTGGTGGCCGTGGGCGATGTCCGCGTACATGGCCACGGAGGGGTGCCGGCTGAGCAGTTCCGCGCCGCAGTCGGTGTGCAGCTGCAACAGGCCGTATTCCTCCTCGAACAGGCCCCGGCAGGAGAACAGCACCATGCCGAAGCAGTGGACCATGCCCGCGTCATAGAGCCGGCCGGCGGTGTTGGCAAAGTCCTCCAGCTCCTCCCGGCGGGCGGCCACCTCCCCGGCGTCCTTGCAGCCCAGCACGCCCACCAGCTTCTCCGGGCAGTCGTCGATGAGCCAGGAGCACAGCGTCCCGGCGATCTGGCCGGCACGCCACATCCGGGCGTAACTGGTGGGATGGCGGGCGGCAAAGACGTTTTGCAGCAGCTCGAAAAAGCTGATGCAGCCGGGCATCTCCGTGTAGACGTACAGCGTCTGGCGCAGGTGGAGCATCAGCTGCTCGTTATAGTCGCCGGTGATGGCCGTGGCCAGCCACCGGCACATCCGGTGGATCATCTGGCTGATGCGGCCGGCATGGCGCTCCAGCTCCCGTTCATCCATCTTGCGGGAGTATTCCATATAATAGGCCGGCACGCCCAGGTGGGAGAACATGCTCTGGGTGCCCATGTCGTCGTCGGGGATGGCCGTGGACAGGGCATAAAGCACGTCCAAAAACTCCGACAGGCCCATGGCCCCGCTGTGGTACAGAGCGGCGTAGTAGGCGTATTGCCACCGGACGGGGGACGGCAGGTCCTGCTCCCGCGCCTGGCGCAGCTGATGCTCCTGGACGATCTGGGCCGATTCCAGCACCTGGGCGAACACGTCCGGTCCCGCGTGGCCGGAGCGCAGATAGCCCAGCATGGTGGTCCGCTCCTGGTGGCTCACGAGCAGATACCGATCCCAGGGCAGAGAGGGGGTCTTGGCCCGCACGTCCGGGTCGGACAGCAGGGCGATGGACCGCTTCAGGGCGGCCAGCTTGGCCGTGGCGGCGCGCAGGTCGGTGCCGGGGTAGGTCAGGGCCAGGTTGCCCATGGCCCGGTGGATATAGCCCCGGATGGCAGGGGTGGTGATGTCGTCGTAATCGGTATTGAAATGGGAGGCGCACTCGGAGAAGCACATCCGCATCCGGACGGTATACAGACGGATGCTGTGAGGCGCGAGCATGTTCTCCATGTTGAACAGGCCCATGCCCGTCCAGTACAGCTCCCGGATGAGCAGGTCCCGGTCGCCCTTGTGCCGGGCATAGGTCATCAGGGCCAGATGGATGCGGTAGCTGAGGCAGGAGTCCTTCTGGGCGACGCCGCCCATCAGCTTGTCGGCAAAATCCACCAGATCCTGCAGCTCCTCCGGGGACGCGGACAGGATGTCGTCCAGGAGGGGAAACAGCTCCTCGCGCAGCAGCTGCGTGCCCTCTTCCACCAGCTGGCGGGTCTCCTCGCTGGCCTGCCGCACCACATCCACGAAGGCCTCCGCGCCCACCCGCTCGACAGACAGGTCCGCCTCCTGGCGCATGGTGCCCAGCAGGGCCAGATACCGTTCCTGATAAGGTCTCATTTCTCTCTCCTTACCGAAGCCACTCTTTGAGCACGTCAGTGAGCTGCTGGAGGCTGATGGGCTTGGCCAGATGGGCGTTCATGCCCGCCTGATGGCACGCGCGGATGTCCTCCACGAACGCGTTGGCGGTCATGGCGATGATGGGAACCGTGGCGCTGTCGGTCCGGGGCAGCTCCCGGATGGCCATGGCGGAGGCCAGCCCGTCCATCACCGGCATCTGCAGGTCCATGAAGATCAGCCCGTAATAGCCCGGCACGCTGGCGCTGAACATCTCCAGAGCCTGGCGGCCGTCCTCGGCGCAGTCCACCTCGGCGCCGAACATCCCGATCAGCTCCACCGCGATCTCCCGGTTGATCTCGTTGTCCTCCGCCAGGAGCACATGCCGGCCGGTGAAATCCGGCGCGCTCTCGTCCGCGTCCTGGGCCTGCTTGGCGCCGGCCTCCGTGAACGACAGCAGGGTCTGGACCAGGCGGGAGCGGAACATGGGCTTGGAGACGAAGGCGGTGATGCCGTATTTGCGCATCTCGTCGTCGCTGAGGGTCCACTCATAGGAGGACGTCAGCACGATCGGCACGCTGTCGCCCATCATGGCCCGCAGCTCCCGGCACGCCTTGACGCCGTCCACCACGGGCAGCCGCCAGGCCAGCAGGATGGCAAAGTAGTCCCGCCCCTCCATATGGGCCTGGGCGGCCATGTCCATGGCCGCCATGTTGGAGTCGCAGCCATCGCACACCAGGCCCAGGTCCGCGGCGATCTCCTTCAGGTGCGCCAGCGGGGCGGGCTCGTCCGCCGCCAGGATGCGCAGGCCCCGCAGCTCCTCCGCGCCGGTCTCCGGCCGGTCCAGCTGCTCCAGCGGGAGGGTCACTGTGAACTGGGTGCCCACCCCCTCCTGGCTGGAGACGGAGATGGTGCCGTTCATCATCTCCACCAGGTTGTGGGTGATGGCCATGCCCAGGCCGGTGCCCTCGATGCGGTTGACGGACCCCGCCCGCTCGAAGGGCTGGAAGATCCGGGTCAAAAACTCCGGGCTCATCCCCATGCCGGTGTCCCGGATGGTGAACTCATAATAGGCATAGGTACCGCTGGGACCGTAGCGCTCGCCGGTCTCCCGGACCCGCAGGCAGATGTCTCCCCCCTCGGGGGTGAACTTCACCGCGTTGTTCAGGATGTTGATGAGCACCTGCTGGATGCGCAGCTGGTCGCCCCGGACATTCTCGCAGCGGATGCCGGAGAAATCCAGCGTCAGGTTCTGGTGCTTTTTGTCCGCCTGGGGCTGGAGCACGGCCATGAGCCCGTGGATGAAGTCCGCCATGGTGAACTCCTCGGGGCTGAGGGCCATCTTGCCGCTCTCGATGCGGCTCATGTCCAGGATGTCGTTGATCAGCCCCAGCAGATGGCGGCTGGACAGGTCGATCTTCTCCAGGCAGTCCGCCACCCGGCTGCGCTCGTCCAGATGGGACTGGGCGATGGTGGTCATGCCGATGATGGCGTTCAGGGGCGTACGGATGTCGTGGGACATGTGGGAGAGAAAGTCGCTCTTGGCCCGGGAGGCGGCGGTGGCCGCGTCCAGCGCGCTCTGCAGGGCGGCGCTGGCGGCCTGCAGCTGTTCCTGGTAGCGCAGCAGCTCCCAGGTCTCGTCCCGGAGCAGCACCGCCACCAGCTCGCCCGACTGCCGCGCCAGCCGCGCGGTCAGGTGCCTGCCCTCCAGCTCCACGGCGCACTTATCCTGGACGGAGCCGGCATAGGCCGCGTCCAGCGCCTCGGTCAGCGAAGAGAGTATGCGTGACCGGTCCGGCAGGCTCTCCGCCGCCGGGTTTTCATATACGCAGTGCCAGCCGGCCTCCCCATCGCGTCCCGCCAGCAGCATCGGCGCCGGCAGCAGCCCGTAGGCCGTCTCCATCATGGCGCGGTCCATGGTCTCCATGGGCACGTGCCTCCTTTCCTGTATGGCCTGTTGATCCGGCACAGCCGGAGAGATCAGAAACGGATCACGCTGTCCCGGCCGATATCGGCCAGGGTGGGCGTGCCGCACATGGTCATGGTGTCCTTGAGCTCGGCGACGATCTTGTCCAGATAGACCTTCACGCCCTCGGCGCCGGCGGCGTAGACCATGGGCACCAGCGGCCGGCCGATCAGCACTGCGTCCGCGCCCAGGGCCAGGGCCCGGAACACGTCCACGCCGGAACGGATGCCGCCGTCCACGAATACGGGCACGCGCCCGGCCACCCGCTCGGCGATGGCGGGCAGCACCTCCGCCGTGGCGGGCACGCCGCCCAGGACCCGGCCGCCGTGGTTGGACACCACGATGGCCGCCGCCCCGCCCTCGATGGCCTTCTCGGCCCCGGCGGGGGTCATGATGCCTTTGACGATGAAGGGCATTTTCGCGTAAGCGGTGATCTGTTTGAGCTCCTCCACGGACTTGCTGCCCGCGTTGGGGTTCATGGCCTTCAGGAAGGGCAGGCCCGCCCCGTCCACGTCCATGGCGGCGGCGAAGATGCCCGCGGCGTTGAGGATGTCCAGCTTCTCGAACACGGCCTCCAGGTTCCAGGGCTTGATGGTGGGCACGCCCACACCCTGGACCTTCACCATGTCCCGGACGGAGCTCTTCATGATCTCCGGGTCCACGCCGTCGCCGGTGAAGGCGGCGACGCCGTATTCGGCCGCGGCGGGGACCAGGACGCTGTTATAGGCGAAGTCGTCGTACTTATCCCCGTAGTGCATCTTCAGCGCGCCCAGGGGGGCGATGAAGATGGGGGCCTTGAAATCCCAGCCGAACAGCCGGAAGGAGGTGTCGGCCGGGGCGTTGGGGCAGAGCGTGTCCATGTTGACGAACACCTCCTGCCACTTGGCCCAGTTGCGGGCGGCGGCGTTGCCGGGCGCCTTGCAGCCAGGACCGGGCATGGCGTTGCCGCAGGCCCGGCCGTCGCACACCGGGCAGGCCTTGCAGATGGGGCCCACCTGGCCCCGGGCAGCCTCCAGGATCTCGTTATATGTCATGACAGCGTACCTCTCCAAAATAATGATATGTGATATTATTATATCGTAGCGGGGGAAAATGTCAATGCGCCGCTGGGGCGCGAAGGTTACAAAAATGTTAGTCCGCGGGGCTGGAAACCGGCGGGCATGTCTGGTAAACTGGGAGATCGAAGGGGGCGAGCGCGTGTACAGGATCTTTCTGGTGGAGGACGACGAGGTCATCGCCTCCCGGGTGGCGGCCCACATGGAGCGCTGGGGCTACGCCGTCCGCCGGGCGGAGGATCTGAGCCGGGTGCTGGAGCAGTTCCGGGAATACGAGCCCCATCTGGTGCTGATGGACATCGGCCTGCCCTACTATAACGGCTACCACTGGACCCGCCGCATCCGGGCGGAGTCCAAGGTGCCCATCGTGTTTCTGTCCTCTGCCTCGGACAAGATGAACATCGTCATGGCCATGGACATGGGCGGGGACGACTTCATCGCCAAGCCCTTCGATCTGGAGGTGCTACTGGCCAAGGTCCAGGCGGTGCTGCGGCGGACATACGATCTGCGGGAGCCGGTGACGGTGCTGGAGGTCCGGGGCGCCCGGCTCAACACCGCCGACGCAAGCCTCTCCTTTGGCGGGGAGCGGATCGAGCTGACGAAAAACGAGTACCGCATCCTGGAGACCCTGCTGTCCGCCAAGGGGCGGATCGTGACCCGGGAGCAGCTGATGGAGCGGCTGTGGCAGACGGACAGCTTCGTGGACGAGAACACCCTGACCGTGAACGTGGCCCGGCTGCGCCGGCGTCTGGAGGCGGCGGGGCTGGAGGACCTGATCGTGACGAAAAAGGGCGTGGGCTATCTGGTGGAGGACGCATGAGGACGGTTCTGGGATATCTGCGGCGGAACGCGGGGGCGGCGGCGCTGTTCGCCCTGTTCTCCGCCATCTTCGCGCTGGTGTTCTACCTCACCGGCGCCCCGGCCGCGGCGGTGGGCTACGCGGCGGCGCTGTGCGCGGCGGTGGGGCTGGGATGCCTGGCCGTGGGCTGCGCCCGCTATGCCGCCCGGCGCGCCCGTCTGGCCGCGGCGCTGCGGGACCCGGCCCTGCCGGTGGAGCTGCCGGCGCCGGCGGATGAGACGGAAGCGGACTATCAGCGCCTGGCGCTGGCCCTGCGGGGAGAGCTGGACCGCCGCCAGGCGGAGGCGGACAGCGCCCTGGCGGACCGGCTGGACTGGTTCACCGCCTGGGTCCACCAGATCAAGACCCCCATCGCCGGGCTGGGCCTGCTGCTGGAGGACCGGGAGCCGGACCGGGGCGAGATGAAAAACCAGCTGTTCCGCGTCGAGCAGTACGCGGAGATGGCCCTGGGATATCTGCGGCTGGACGGGGGCCGGGACCTGGTCATCGCCCGGCATGAGCTGGACCCCATCGCCCGGCAGGCGGTGAAAAAATACGCCGCCTGGTTCATCCGCCGGGGCGTGGCGCTGGATTACGGCCCCGTGGAGGGGACGGCCCTGACGGACGGCAAGTGGCTGGGCTTCGTGCTGGAGCAGCTGCTGTCCAACGCCCTGAAATACACCCCCAGCGGCAGCGTGTCCGTATCCACCGAGCCGGGGCCGGTGCTGGTGGTGCGGGACACGGGCCTGGGCATCGCGGCGGAGGACCTGCCGCTGGTGTTCGAGAAGGGCTACACCGGCTTCAACGGCCGCCGGGGCGACGGCCGGTCCACCGGCATCGGGCTCTATCTCTGCCGGCGGGTGTGCCGGATGCTGGGCCACGGGATCTCCATCCGGTCCGCCCCCGGCCAGGGCACCGAGGTGCGCCTGGACCTGACGGAGCGGCCTCTGGGCGTGGAGTGAGCCAACATGACGAAACTGTAAGGTCCGGGCGGGAAAGTGTAAGCCAAAGCTATGGCAGCGCCTTCCCGCCCGGATTATGATAGAGCCAAAAGGAGGTCGATGACCAATGGCGCTTTTGGAAGTGGAAGATCTGCAAAAGACCTATACCTCCCGGTTCGGGGACCAGTCCGTCCACGCCCTGGCGGGGGTGAGCTTCACCCTGGAGGCAGGGGAATTCGCGGCAGTGATGGGAGAGTCCGGCTCCGGCAAGACCACGCTTTTGAACGTGGTGGCGTCCCTGGACCGGCCCACGGCGGGCCGGGTCCGGCTGGACGGCCGGGACATGGCGGACCTGCCGGAGAAGGAGCTGGCCGCCTTCCGGCGGGACAATCTGGGGTTCGTGTTCCAGGAGTTCAACCTGCTGGACACCTTCAACATCCGGGACAACATCCTGCTGCCCATGGTGCTGGCGGGCAGGTCCCGCCGGGACATGGACCAGGCCCTGCCCCGCCTGGCGGCGCAGCTGGGCATCCGGGAGATACTGGACAAGTACCCCTATGAGGTGTCCGGCGGGCAGAAGCAGCGGGCCGCCGTGGCCCGGGCACTGATCCTCTCGCCCCGGCTCATCCTGGCGGACGAGCCCACCGGCGCGCTGGATTCCCGGTCCTCGGACAGTCTGCTCTCGCTGATGGACGCCATCAACGCCATGGGCCAGACCGTGCTGATGGTGACCCACTCGGTGAAGGCCGCCAGCCACGCCGGCCGGGTGCTGTTCATCAAGGACGGGACCCTCTATCACCAGCTCTACCGGGGCGGAGAGGACCAGGCCCATTTTTACGGCCGCATCTCCGATGTGCTGACGGCGCTGGCCGGGGGGCGGAGCGATGGATAAGCGGTTCTATCCCCGGATGGCCTGGGACTGTCTGCGCAAGAACAGCCGCTTTTACGTGCCCTATCTGCTCACCGTGGCCGGGGCCGCGGCGGGGTTCTATATCCTGGCCACCGCCGGCGACCCGGCGGGCATGGCCGACCCTGGGGACGTGCGCGCGATCGTGCGGCTGTGCAGGGTGGTGCTGGGGCTGGTGTGCTGCGGCTTTCTGCTGTACACCAATGGCTTTCTCATGAAGCAGCGGGGCCGGGAGTTCGGCCTGTACGCGGTGTTGGGCCTGGACCGGGCCAACATGACGCGGCTGCTGGCCTGGGAGACGGCGTTCACCGCCGCCATCGGCGTGGGCGGCGGCCTGGCCGGCGGGGTGCTGCTAGACCGGCTCCTGCTGCTGACCCTGGCAAAGCTGACGGAACGGACCTATCTCGGGCCGGTGGTCTATGGCCGGTGCCTGGCGCTGACGGCGGGCGTGTTCTGCGCCATCCTGGCGGTGATCTTCGCCGTCAACACGGCGAAGGTGGGGGTAAAGCGGCCGGCAGACCTGCTCAAAAGTTCCAATGTGGGGGACAAAGAGCCGAAAGCTCGCTGGTTCATCGCCCTGGTGGGGGCCGTCCTGTTGGGGACGGGCTACGGCATCGCCATCGGCCGGCCGGCGCTGATGGGGTCCGTGGAGCGCGGCGACATCCTGTGGTTCTTCGCGGCGGTGCTGCTGGTGATCTTCGGCACCTTCGCGCTGTTCCTGGCCGGGACGGTGACCTGGCTGAAGCTTTTGCGCCGCTGGAAGGGCTATTACTACAAGGCCCGGCACTTCATCTCCGTGTCCGGCCTCATCCACCGGATGGGCCGCAACGCCGCGGGCCTGGCCATCATCTGCATCCTGTCCACGGCGGTGCTGGTGATGGTATCCAGCACGGTGTGCCTGCGCATAGGGCTGGAGAGCCACCTGCGGCAGTATTTCGTCCGGGACGTGATGTGCGAGTTCGGCAGCATGGTGGAGAACGACTGGGACGGGCTGCTGGACGGGGCGCTGAAGGATGCCCTGGCGGCGGGCTACCACCCAGGGGAGATGGTCCGCTATACCTGGTGGCATTACGGCTGGGATGACGAGAGCGTGGACACCGGGATCAGTCTGTACTTCCTGGACGCGGCCGGCTACGAGGACATGACCGGCCGGCAGGCGGACCTGGCGCCGGGGCAGGTGCTGACCACCGCCGATTCGGACACGCTGCAGGTCATGGACACCACCTTCACCGTGGCGGGACACCTGGAGCGGAATGACGACCCGGCGGCGGCGTATATGACCCAGGCGCTCGGGCTGGAGGACCCGCTGCTCCAGGAGGAGACCCAGCAGTTGGTGGTGGTGGCGGACGGCGGCGTCATCGCGGCGCTGCGGCGCGATGTCGAGGACTATCGGGTGGGCGACCCGGACTACTTCTGCGGCTACGGCACCTTCGCCGAGCACTGCGTGGACTTCGACCTGCCCGCGGGGGAGGACAGCCATGAATGTCTGAGCGTCATCCGCCAATATGTGTATGACCACCACGCCCACGAGGGGTCCTTCTCCGACGGCAGCAAGGATATCGGGGATTCCAGGGGCGACCTGCTGGTAGAATACGGCTCGCTGCTGTTTTTGGGGCTGTTCCTGGGGACGCTGTTCCTGGGCGGGGCGGCGCTGCTGATCTACTATAAGCAGGTGTCCGAGGGCTACGAGGACCGGCAGCGGTTCGCCGTCATGCAAAAGGTGGGCATGGACCGGGACCTGGTCCGCCGGTCCATCCACAGCCAGATCCTGCTGGTGTTCTTCCTGCCGCTGGTCACCGCCTTCTGCCATATGGCGGCGGCCTTCCCCCTGGTGGCGCGGCTGCTGGAGATATGGGACATGCTGGACAGGGGCCTGTTTTTGCTGTGCACGGTGGGCACGGCGGCGGCCTTCGCGGCGGTGTATACGGCGCTGTACCTGCTCACGGCCCGGGTCTATGCCCGGCTGGTGGGCCAGTGACTGCAAGATATTGGAAGCGTCCCGGGGGTGATGGCCCCCGGGGCGTTGTCAACTGTACCCAAAAATCCGCCCGGGGCGGCGCGGAGGTTGGGCAGAATGGATAATTTGCAGGATTTTAAAAAGCTAATTTCATTTTTCGCTTGAAATATCAAAAATCCGGGCATATAATGGGCCTACATTGCAGAATTTAAAACCTAAAGCTGCATGAATCCGCAAAAACACATCGGGAGGATAAACCACATGAAAAAGAATCTCACACGGACTTTCGCGCTGCTCCTGGCGCTGATCATGGTCCTGAGCCTGGCCGCCTGCGGCGGCTCCAAGGACACGCCGGCCCCCACCGAGGCTCCTGCCGAGCCCACGGAGGCCCCTGTTGAGGCCACCGAGGCCCCCGCTGAGCCCACCGAGGCCCCCGCTGCCGGCGCGAGCCTGGCCATGGGCACCGGCGGCGAGTCCGGCACCTACTATGCTTACAGCGGCGTGCTGGCCACGTTCCTGAAGCAGGAGACCGGCGTGGACATCACCGTCAACGCCACCGGCGGCTCCGCCGCCGACATCACCGGCATCGACCAGGGCCTGTACGATCTGGCCACCGTCCAGTCCGACGTGATGACCTATGCCTACAACGGCACCAACTCCTATGAGGAGACCGGCGCCATCACCAGCTTTGTCACTCTGGGCGCCCTGTACGCCGAGACCGTGCAGCTGGTCACCTGCGACCCCGACATCAAGTCCATCGCCGATCTGAAGGGCAAGGACGTGTGCGTGGGCGACGCCGGCTCCGGCACGATCTACAACACCATCGACATCCTGGCCGCCTATGACATGACCATGGACGACATCAACCCCATCTACCAGTCCTTCGGTGATTCCACCGAGAGCCTGAAGGACGGCAAGATCGACGCCGCCTTCCTGTGCGCCGGCGCTCCCACCCCGGCCATCACCGACCTGGCCTCCAGCAACGATGTGTACTTGGTCTCCATCGACGAGGAGCACATGGCGAAGCTGCTGGACGCCTGCCCCTGGTATGCTTCCCTGACCATCCCCGCCGGCACCTACAAGGGCTTCGACGAGGATTGCACCACCATCACCGTGAAGGCCACCATGATCTGCAAGGCCGATCTGGATGAGGACACCGCCTACACCATCGTGTCCACCATCTTCGACCCCGACAACAAGGACGCCATCACCCAGCTGCACGCCAAGGGCGCCGAGCTTGACCTGACCTTCGCCACCGACGGCATCGCCGTGCCCTTCCATCCCGGCGCGGCCAAGTTCTTCGCCGAGAACGGCATCGAGGTCGCGACGGCTGAGTAACTCCTGCCTTTAAAAAATGAAGCGGATGCCGCGGCGGGCCTGCCCGCCGCGGCACCCATGAAATATGACCCGTTCGCGGGACAGATGGCCGCGCACCGCATAAAAATGGCGCGCGGCCATGTATCCCGCGCAAGAAAGGAGCACCCTATGGCAGAGGAGAAAAAGACCGTGATCCCCGCCGCGCCGGAGGAGGATACCGCCGCCGGTTCCGCCGCCGATGTGGAGGCGGTCATGAAAAAATACGACCGGGAGTCCAACACCCGCCTCTGGGAGGGCTGGCAGAAGTGGACCGTGGCCGCCATACTGGCCGCATTTTCCCTGTTCTCCATCTATGTGACGCTGTTCGCCACATGGCTGGACCTGATCCGCTACCCCTCCTTCCTGGGGTGCGTCATCGTCATCGGCTATCTGACCTTCCCCGTGAAGAAGGGCGAGCAGAAGGTCAACCATATGCCCTGGTACGACTGGATCATCATGATCGCGGGCGCGGGGGCATTCTTCTACGTGATGGCCAATGCCCAGAGCCTGACCATCCGGCTGGCCACCATGAACATCAAGACCTATGAGATCGTCATCGGCATCGTGGGCGTGCTGGCGCTGGTGGAGCTGTGCCGCCGGAGCGTGGGACTGCCCATCCTGTGCGTGGCGGGGGCGTTCTTCCTTTACGCGCTGTACTATTATTGGTCCGGCCGTGGCCTGGGTCTGGGACGGGCGGTGCGGCAGATCACCATCGGCCTGTTCTACCAGACCACCGGCGTGCTCACCACGCCCATCCAGGTGTGCGCCAAGTTCATCGTGGTGTTCATCATCTTCGGCGCGTTTTTGGAGCGCACCGGCATCAGCGACTTCTTCATCAACCTGGCCAACTGCGCGGCGGGCTCCTCCTCCGGCGGCCCGGCCAAGGTGGCCGTCATCTCCTCCGCCCTGTGCGGCATGGTGTCCGGCTCCTCCGTGGGCAACACCGTGACCACCGGCTCCGTCACCATCCCCATGATGAAAAAGACCGGCTACAAGGGCGAGTTCGCCGGGGCCGTGGAGGCGGCCGCCTCCACCGGCGGGCAGATCATGCCCCCCATCATGGGCGCGGCGGCCTTCCTCATGGCGGAGTACGTGGGCGTGCCCTACTCCAACATCATCGTCCGGGCCATCCTGCCGGCGGTGCTGTATTTCCTGGGCATCTTCATCTGCGTGCACCTGGAGGCCAAGAAGCTGGGCCTGCGGGGCATCCCCCGGGCGGAGCTGCCCAAATTCATGGACCTGCTGCCCAAGATCTACCTGCTGCTGCCTCTGGTGCTGCTGGTGTACCTGGTGTCCAGCGGCACCCGCACCATGGCCTTCTCCGCGGCCGTGTCCATCGTGGCGGCCATCGTGGTGAGCCTGTTCGACAAGGCCCACCGCATGACGCCGCTGGCCATCTTCGACGCCCTGGCCGCCGGCGCCAAGAGCTGCATCACCGTGGCCGCCGCCTGCGGCATGGCCGGCGTCATCTCCGGGTGCATCAACATGACGGGCCTGGCTTCCAAGCTGATCACCGCCATCGTGTCCATCTCCGGCGGGCACCTGATCGTGGCGCTGTTTTTGACCATGCTGTGCTGCATCGTGCTGGGCATGGGCGTGCCCACCACCGCCAACTACTGCATCATGGCCTCCACCTGC
>CANQOA010000028.1 GCA_947625355.1 uncultured Oscillospiraceae bacterium
CAGGGGAAAGTACAAGCTCTCAGGGTCCGGCCTTGCACATAGCCGTTATCCCAATCTGCTGAACCGCGACTTCAAGGCGGACGTTCCCATGCAGAAAATCGTCACGGATGTCACCTACATAAAGCACCGCGGCAAGTGGCATTATCTTGCCGCCTTCCTGGATCTGTACAATAACGAGATCCTAGAGTGGGAACTGAGCGACGCCTTTGACAACCTCCTGGTCATGCGTCCCGCCGAAAGGCTCCTGAAACGAACAGAGAGTACCGAACGCCAAGTCCTTTTCCACAGCGACCAAGGCGTACAGTACTCATCTGCCGGTTATTGCAACCTGCTTACACAATACAACGTCCACCAGAGTATGTCAGGGGCTGGGGTGCCCCGGGACAACGCGGTGATGGAGAGCTTCTGGGGACGATTCAAGGACACGCTCCACAAGCATTTCCGGTTCTGGGAGAGAGACGACCTGCATGACGTCGTAACTGAATGTGTCCACTATTTCAACTTCGTCCGGCCTGTCCGCAAGCTGAACGGAAAACCACCAGTCCTGTTTCGCACAGAACTGGTGGCCTAACCTGTTTCTTTTGTGTCTACTATCTCTTGACTATTTCAGTCCGGGACAAGGGGTCTTTTTATTTCTGTCCGCTCACCGTATCCTGCGGCACTCCACATACCAGCGCTTGTCCAGGGCGTGGCCCACGGAGAAGCTCTTCTTGGGATAGTTCCCCTCCCGCAGGATATGGGGGAAGAGCTCTGCCTTGTCCAGCGCCGGCAGGAGCCACGCGCAGCCGCCCGGCCGGGCGGCCATGGCCCGGGCCTCGTCCTCGCCGTGGATATAGTCCACATATCCGCCGTGCTCGGCCACATAGGCCCTCGCCAGCTCATCCGCCTCCGCCACCAGCGCGCCCGTGTCGCCGCCGGAGAGCTCCCGCACGGATCCGCCGGCGTCGGTGCCGAAGGCCACCCGGTGGATGGGATAGAACTCCACCGCGTCGTCCCGCAGGTTCTCCAGCTCCGCCAGGGCGTACCGGGCCGGATGGTCGGCCGGGGCCCCCGCCGCCTTCAGCTGCTCCCAGTGGCTCTTCGCCGCCGCTAGGGAGTGGTTGCCGTCTCCCATGGCAAAGATCATCTCTCCGTCGAGCCCGTCGATGGCGGCTCTCACCGCCTCCGCGGCGGGACCGGAGAGACGCCGGCCTCTGACGTGCCCTCCGCCGGCGTACAGCTCGAAGTCATAGAGCGTCTCCCCCGGCTCGGCCGCGCCCAGCACCGTGTCCGTCGGATCGTCCATGAACAGCACGATGTGGGGCATCTCCAGCGCCGCCTGCCGCCGCAGCTCCACCCGGGTGGGCAGCCGCTCGGGCACGGTGGCCTCCGTGGAGCGGACCAGGGGGCGCGACCCCGGCGTCCAGTCATAGGCCTCCAGGTCCAGTTTCCCCACCAGGCCGCGCCGGATCTTTCCATTTTGGAGCGTCCTCTCCACATAAACATAAGAATCCTTTATTTCCCGGAACACGTCCCCCACCAGGTATTCCTCCATGGTCCGGAGCATAGCGGCCTTGCGAGCCGCCAGGTCGGGGTCGTTCAGATAGGCCTCCGGCAGCATCAGCCGCAAGGCGGAGGGCTTATCGCCCACGGTCCGGTCCATATCCTCCCAATAAGACCGGCGGGCGGAGAACTGGTCGCAGGCCAAAGCCGCCCAGCAGGTCATGTCCGTGCCCTCCCTGGGCAGCAGGATATCCGCGGGGGTAAAGATGTCTTTCATGGCAGCGCTCCTTTTCGTGATAGGACAATTTTACCGCAATCGGCATAGCATGGCAAGAGGTGATGTGAAACATGGATCTCACGCTGCTGGGGACCGATCCCCGGTATCTGTACTTAAAGCGGCGGCTGGAGCTGGACGGCCACCGGCTCACGCCCGACAGCCCTTATCAGATCGCGCCGCCCTCCTGGCGGCAGGGAGTGCCCTATTACAAGGACGAGATCTACGTCATCGAGAACGCCGCCCTCACCGCCGAGGGCGCGCTGGAGCTGCTGATGCGCCGGTCCAACCGGGCTCTGGCGGGCATGGAGGTACTGGTGGTCGGCCTGGGCCGCATCGGCGGCTTCCTGACCGGGATGCTCTCCAGTCTGGGCGCGCATGTCACCGTCGCCGCCCGGAGCGAGACCGCCCGCGCCGCCGCCCGGGCACGGGGCTGC
Source organism: uncultured Oscillospiraceae bacterium (assembly GCA_947625355.1). GTDB lineage: Bacteria > Bacillota > Clostridia > Oscillospirales > Oscillospiraceae > CAJOIG01. Next base: position 2,194 of record CANQOA010000028.1, read on the forward strand.
CGGGCGGTGGATCTGGAGCACATCCCGCCCCGGTTCGACGCGGTGGTCAACACGGTGCCCGCGCCGGTGCTGGACGGGGATTACGGCGGGGCGCTGTGCATCGACCTGGCCAGCGCGCCCGGCGGCTGGGCCACGGACGCGCCGGTGCTGAAAGCGCCGGGCCTGCCTGGCCTCTACGCCCCCAAGGCCGCCGCCGACGTGATGGCGGAGGCGATCTATCGCGTGATGGAGGAGGAAACGCATCATGGATAAAATACGGCTGGGGCTGGCGCTGACCGGCTCCTATTGCTCCTTCGGGAAACTGGCGGCGGTGCTGCCGGCGCTGTGCGAGGAATTCGACGTACTGCCCATCTTCAGCGAGAACGCCCAGCGGGACAGCCGCTTCGGGCCCGCCGCAGACTGGATGCGCCTGCTGCAGGAACGGACCGGCCATATGCCCGTCACCAGCATCCAGGAGGCGGAGCCCCTGGGCCCCAAGGGCCTCATCGACGTGCTGGCCATCGTGCCCTGCACGGGCAACACCCTGGCCAAGCTGAGCCGCGGCGTCACCGACACCGCCGTCACCATGGCCGCCAAGGGCCATCTGCGCAACGGCAAGCCCGTGCTGATCGGCGTGTCCACCAACGACGGTCTGGGCGCCTCGGCGGAGAACATCGGCCGGCTCCTGACGCGCAGGAACATATTCTTCGTCCCCTTCGGCCAGGACGATCCCGCCGCCAAGCCCATGAGCCTCAGCTGCCGCTATGAGCGCATCGCCCCCGCCGTCCGGGAGGCATTCGCCGGCCGCCAGCTGCAGCCCATCCTGGCCTGAGCCGATGCCCGCCCCCGCCGGGGCGGGCATTTTGGAAGTTTTTTCAAATCCCACATTATGTCATTCACCACACCGCCGCTTGTATCCCATGCGATGAAGCACCCCTAAATATGCCCGTATTCCCCACTTGCTTGCAATTTTAGGGCATTTGTGGTATCCTTTTATGGGAATCATCCCCCAGGAGGCGCGGATCATGGCCCTGAAAGGGAAGAAAAAGAAAAGGAGATACCATCACCTGACGCCGGGACAGAAGCTGCTGCTGACGGCCGTGCTGCTGGTGATACTCGGTCTGTGCAGTACGGTATTTCTGAATTTCAGCCGCCATCAGACCGTCAATCCCTCGGCCGCCGACGGGACCCCCGGCTGGAGCGACCCGGTGACGGCCTATGTGCGGGGCACCCTGGACGACAATACCGCCCCCTTTTACAACGAGGGCCTGGCGGTGGCCGAGCGCTACGGCCGCGGTTCGGAGGTGCTGCTGGAGAGCTGGGAGCCCTTCGTATCCGAGGCCGGAGACGAGTATTACCACGCCTATATCGACGGCCACACCGGCTATTTCCTCTGCCAGAACGTGACCGACGACCAGGCGGACCTGCTGCAGGAGACCCAGCTGTACGTGCGCTCCACGGTGAACCTGCTGAAGGAGTTCGATGGCCTCGGCGTCGGGGCCCTGGCCCCCCAGGGCACGCTGCTGCGCATCGTGGGCTATGACTACTTCAAAAAAGACGGCTCCGTCAACATGTACCACATCAAGATGGGCGACGAGCTGGGCTGGATCAAATCCGAATACGTGGTCACCGACTACAGCGACGCTATGACCCACTGGAAGGAAGAGGAGGTCTATCAGGCCAGCCACGTGTTCCGGGGCGACGCCTGGGGCGGCGGCAATGCCGCCGGGCTGGACTACTGGCCCCATGAGAAGGGCGACTTCGCGGACGTGGGCAACGTGATGCCCGAGGACGTGTATGCCCTGTACATCCCCGCCGGCCACTGCACCATGGGCGTGGTGGAGCAATACCTGGACCTGGCCAAGGGCTCCAGCATCAACGCTTTCGTCATCACCCTGTGCGACGGCGTGGAGATGGCCTATGAATCCGACTGGATCGCCGGATACGGCCTGAGCGCCGAGTATAAGCCCACCGGCACGGCGGAGCAGTTCGCCGCCATCGTCAAGCGCCTGCAGGACGAGGGATACTACGTCATCGGCCGCGTCACCACCTTCCGGGACGCCCCCCTGGCCAAGGCCAAGCCCGAGTGGAGCATCACCGACTGGTATGGCCAGCCCATGGAGATGAGCGACAGCTACTGGCCCTCCCCCTACTGCCGGGACGTGTGGGAGCTGAAGGTGGGCTTCGCCGCCGAGGCGGTGCGGCTGAGCGGTCTGAACGAGATCCAGTTCGACTATGTCCGCTTCCCCGACTACATCAAGAGCTACCTGGACGAGGGCAGCGTGGACACGAAAAACACCCTCAACGAGTCCATGGCCCAGGCGGTGCAGCGGTTTCTGACCTATGCCTGCGACTACCTGCACGCGATGGACGTGTATGTGGCGGCGGACGTGTTCGGCGAGACCTCCAACTACTATGTGGCCCCCTACGGCCAGTATTTCCCCGCCATCAGCGATGTGGTGGACGTGATCTGCGGCATGCCGTACCCGGACCACTATGACCGCTTCCAGCGCAACCAGCAGTGGATCATCCCCTACAAGCGGCCCTATTATATGCTCTATGACTGGAGCCAGGCGGTATACTCCCGGCAGCAGGAGTGCGCCACCCCCGCCATCACCCGCACCTGGATCCAGACCTGGAGCGACGCGGACTACACCTATGACTCCCCCGCCATCCAGCGGCAGATCGTGGCCCTGTATGACGCGGGCCTGCCCGGCGGATACATGCTCTGGCACGGCAACGGCTCCCTGAGCGTGGCGGACATGCTCACCGACGCCATCAAGCCCGATTACCGCGCCCTCTACGACGAGGCGGTGGAAGCGGGCGTGATGCTGTCCGAGTACATGGGCGTGTCCACCGACGACACCCAATAATGGTCGCTCTGACCGCCCCCGGCGCACACGCGCCGGGGGCTTTTTTGCTGTGTCCCGATTTGACTTTCCACAGCAGTTGTATTATAATTATGTCAACAAAGGAAACGCCGGCCGGCGCATCTCTCCGGGCGCGGCGGGCATGATAGACCACAGAGAAACCGCCCTCGGGCGAGGAAGCATAGGAAACGAAACATGGGCAAGCTGAAATTTTATCTGGCGCTCTGGGCAGCCAAGCTGTCCCGGCCGGCGCTGAAGCTCACGGGCCACAACGGCACCAATTTCCCCGGGGAACTGGCGCTGAAGATATGCCCCGATTTCATGCGCTACATCTGCAAGCCGGAGCACGTCATCGCCGTCACCGGCACCAACGGCAAGACCACCGTATCCAACCTGCTCTGCGACATCCTGGAGATGGACGGCAGGAAGGTGCTGGACAACCGCTTTGGCTCCAACATCACCTCCGGCATCTCCACCAGTCTCATCCACGGCGCCACGATCTTCAACCGCTCCAAGTACCACGTGGCCGTGCTGGAGGTCGACGAGCGCTCCTCCCAGCGGATCTACCCCTACATGAAGCCGGACCTGCTGGTGGTGACCAACCTGTTCCGGGACTCCATCATGCGCAACGCCCATCCCCAGTACATCGCCGACTTCCTCACCGCCAGCATCCCCCCGGAGACGAATCTGGTGGTGAACGCGGACGATCTGATCGCCGCCTCCGTGGCCCCGGACAACCCCCGGGTCTGGTTCGGCATCCGCAAAATGGACACGGACGTGACCGAGTGCGTCAACCTCATCAACGACATCCGCATCTGCCCCAAGTGCAGCGGCGACCTGAAATACGAATACCTGCGCTACCACCACATCGGCAAGGCGTACTGCCCCAAGTGCGGCTTCCGGGCCCCGGACTATGACGTGGAAGGCCGGGACGTGGATCTGGAGCACATGACCATGACCATCGGCGACCGGGAGGGCTCGGCCACCTACCGGCTCCTCTCCGACGGCGTGTTCAACATCTACAACATGGTCACCGCCGCCGCGCTGCTGCGCCAGCTGGGCATGAGCCATGAGAAGATCGCCGGCTACATGGACAGGGCCCACATCGTGGAGACCCGCTACAACGTGGAGCCGGTGGGCAAGGTGGAGTTGGTGATGCAGATGGCCAAGGAGAAAAACGCCCTGGCCTGCTCCCGTGCCTTCGACTATGTGTCCCACCAGCCCGGACAGAAGGAACTGTTCCTGATGATGAACTGCCTGGGCGACGAGAAGCACTGGTCGGAGAACGTCTGCTGGCTGTATGACTGCGACTTCGAGTTCCTGGCCAGGGACGACATCGCCCACATCGTGGCCACCGGCCCCCGGGCCCGGGATTACCGGCTGCGGCTGCTGCTGGCGGGGGTGGACGCGGCGCGCATCGACTGCGAGGAGGACGAGTTCGCCGCGGCGAAGCTTCTGCGCTTCGAGCCCGGCAGCCGGGTCTATATGTTCTACGGCACCGACTCCCTGGCCCTGGCCTACAAGGTCCGGGAGACGGTCAAGACCCTTGCGGAGGAGGCGGCGAAATGAAGATCGAGGTGCTGTATCCGGAGCTGTGCAACCTTTACGGCGACCTGGCCAACGCGGAGTACCTGGCCCGCTCCTGCGGGGCGGAGCTGGTGCGCACGGGTCTGCATGACGCCCCCCGGTTCCTGACGGAGGACGTGGCCCTGGTCTACATGGGCGGCACCACCGAGCGGGGCCAGAGCCTGGTCCGGGACGCCTTCGCCCCTCATCTGGAGGGGCTGGTGCGCCGCACCGACGCCGGCGGCGTCACCCTGGTCACCGGCAACGCCATGGAGATCTTCGGGGAGTACATCGAAAACGAGGACGGCTCACGGGAGGCCATGCTGAACCTGTTCCCCTTCCACGCCGACCGGCACATGCTCTCCCGCTACAACTCCCTGTACCTGGGGAAGCTGGACAATATGGACATCGTGGGCTTCAAGAGCCAGTTCGGCCACTCCTACGGCCTGAACGGGGACGGCCTGTTCCGGACCGTCCGGGGCGCGGGGCTGAACCCGGACATGAAGGCCGAGGGCATCCGCCGCGATAACCTGATGCTCACCTATCTGCTGGGCCCGCTGGTGGTGCTCAATCCCCCCTTCGCCAAGTATCTGCTGGGCCTCATGGGGGTGACGGAGCCCGCCTTGGCCTTCGAGGAGGCCGCCATGGACGTGTACGCCCACCGCCTGGCCCAATTCTCCGAGCCCGAGCGGGGCTTCATCTACCACTGACAGCCGCATTATAAGAAGGAGAGGACAGACATGCTTGCCCTTGACGCCGCTCCATGCAGGGTTTGAGGATACTGCGTGGAGCCAAGCCATAATACCATGTCGCGCGGTTCCGGCGTCAGCCGGGAGCGCGACCGGTATTTAGAGGTATAATAGCGGTTTCAACGCTATTATACCCTATCCTCAGACCTTGCTTTTTGACGCCGATCAAAAAAAACAAAAGGAGCAAGGTCAAATGAAAACTTCATACGAGGGGCCGGGGACGTTCCTGGTCCTGTGGTCCACCCAGGCGCTCTCCCAGCTGGGCAGCGCCATGACGGGCTTCGCGCTGACGCTGTGGCTGTATGAGGCCACCGGCTCGGCGCTGCGGACGGCGCTGCTGGGGGTGTGCTCCTACGCGCCCTATGTGCTGATGAGCGTGTTCGCCGGGGCGCTGAGCGACCGGTGGGACAAGCGGCGGACCATGCTGGTCTGCGACATGCTGGCGGCCTGCTGCACCGGCGCGGTACTGGTCCTTTGCCGGACCGGGGCGCTGCGGCCGGCGCATCTCTATCTGCTCAACGCGGTCAGCGGCCTGATGAACACCGTCCAGCAGCCGGCCAGCGACGTGGCCATGACGCTGCTCGTCCCCCGGACGCGGTACCAGCGCGCCAGCGCGCTGCGGTCCCTGTCCGGGGCGCTGGTCACGCTGCTGCACCCGATGCTGGCCGCGGCGCTGTACGCCCTGGCGGGACTGGAGGGCGTGATCTGGGCGGACCTGGCCACCTTCGCCGCCGCCTTTTCGGCGCTGGCGCTCTGGATACGCATCCCCCCGACAGAGACCGCCGGCCGGGAGCCCTTCCGGCGGAGCGCGGCGGCGGGGCTGGCCTATCTGCGGGAGCACCGGCTGATCCTGACCCTCATCCTGTTCCTGGCGGGGGTGAATCTGGCGGCGTCGGCCTTCGACGCGGTGCTGCCGGTCTATGTGCTCTCCAGCCCCCGCGGCGGGGAGGGCGCGCTGGGCCTGGTCAGCGCCTGCGCCGGCCTGGCCACGCTGGCAGGGAGCCTGCTCATGGCGGTGCTGCCCCCGCCCAAAGACCGGGTCCGGGTGATCTACCGGACCATGCTGTTCTCCCTGGGGACGGAGAACTTCATCCTGGCCTTCGCCGGGACGCCCTTCTGGTGGTGTCTGGCCCAGGTGATCGGCTGGGTGGTGGTGCCGGTGATGAACGCCAATCTGGACGTGATCCTGCGCAGCACCATCCCGGCCGGGATGCAGGGGCGGGTCTACGCCTGCCGGAACGCCCTGCAGTATTTCACCATCCCCATCGGCACCCTGGCGGGCGGCGCGCTGGTGGACGGCGTCTGCGTCCCGCTCATGGCCGCCGCCGATCCCACGGGGCCCCTCCCCCGGCTGTTCGATACCGGCGCGGCCCTGGCCATGGGTCTGTTGGGCCTGGCGGGCGTCGGGATATGCCTCGCCTTCGGCCGGGCGCTCAAAAAATACGCCTATACCGAATAAAACGGGAGTTGACGATAGAAATATCCGACGATGAGGTGCCGCATCATGGTATACGAATTCAACGAAAAGGTATCTGCCAAAGCGCTGGCGGACCTGCGCGGATCTGTGGGCTGGAACAGGATGGAAAGCGCGTATCAAAGCCCTTTGATGACATCGTATTACCATATCGCAGCTTATGAAGGGGGAAAACTGATCGGGTATATCGACAGCGTATCCAACGGCGTAACGGACGCCTATATCCAGGATCTGATGGTCTGCCCGGACCACCAAGGCAAAGGGATCGGCACCGCCCTGATGGACCAAATGATCGGATATCTGAAAGAAAAGCATATCTACATGATCTCCGTGGTTTATGAAGAAAGCCTGAAGCCGTTTTATGCGCGATTTGGATTTTATCCCATGCTATGCGGGCAAATGGAAACATATTGAGGACCGGGGCGCATGCGCCCCGGTCTTTTTCCAATGGCTTAATCTATGATCGATGCAGTTGTACCTTTTGGCTCCCAGGCGCAAAAAAGGGAGCGGCGAGAGCCGCTCCCTTATACCTTGCTCTTACGCCTCTTCAAAGACGTCCTTGCCCATGCCGCAGACGGGACACTCCCAATCGGCGGGCACGTCCTCCCAGGCGGTGCCGGGGGCCACGCCGTGCTCGGGGTCGCCCACGGCCGGGTCGTACTCGTAGCCGCAGGGGCACACATACTTCTTCATGCCGCGTTCCCCTTACTTGAAGTAGCGCTCCAGCAGGCCCTTGAAGGCCTTTCCGTGGCGGGCCTCGTCCCGGGCCATCTCATGGACGGTGTCGTGGATGGCGTCCAGGTTCAGGGCCTTGGCCTTCTTGGCCAGCTCGAACTTGCCGGCGGTGGCGCCGTTCTCGGCTTCCACGCGCATCTCCAGATTCTTCTTGGTGGAGTCGGTGACCACCTCGCCCAGCAGCTCGGCGAACTTGGCGGCATGCTCGGCTTCCTCATAAGCGGCCTTCTCCCAGTACAGGCCGATCTCGGGATAGCCCTCCCGATGGGCCACACGGGCCATCGCCAGATACATGCCCACCTCGGAGCACTCGCCGGCGAAGTTGGCGCGCAGACCCTCCAGGATCTCCTCGGGAGCACCCTTGGCCACGCCGACCACATGCTCGGCGGCCCAGGTCATCGCTTCCTCTTCCATCTTCACGAACTTAGAGCCGGGGACCTTGCACTGAGGGCAGGCCTCGGGGGGCGTGTCGCCCTCGTGGATATAACCGCAGACGGGGCATCTCCATTTAGCCATATCGTATGTACCTCCTGATAGTTATTAGGAATAATTCCTAAATTCTTTTCCCATTATACCATACCGCGGCCGTTTGTCAAGAGCGGTCCGCGTTACTTTTTCAGCTGTTTCTCCGCCCTGCACTTGGCGGTATAATCCTTCAGCATCTCCAGCACCTGGGGGCTGAGGGCCAGGATGGCAATCATGTTGGGGATGAAGATGAAGCCCACCACCATGTCGGCCATATCCCAGATCACGCTCACCTCCAGCCAGGCGGACACCAGGGGGATAGCGAAGAAGATCCACTTCAGATATTTGGTGATCTTCTCATGGAACACGTACTCCAGGCTGGTGCGGAACTCCACGAAGAAGCCCAGATAGGAGGAGTAGGTGAACAGGAACACGCACACACCCAGCACGGCCACGCCCACGTTGCCGAAGGTGCCCCGGAAGGCCTCGAAGGTGAGGGCCACGCCCTGCAAGAGCTCGCCGTCCTCGCCCACGTAGCTCCACAGCTCGCTGCCGCAGCTGAGCAGGGCGATGCCGGTCAGAGTGCAGATGACGATGGTGTCGATGAACACCTCCACCACGCCGTAGAAGCCCTGGTGGACAGGGTGGTCGGTCTTGGCGGTGGCGTGGACGGTGGCGGCGGTGCCCTCGCCGGCCTCGTTGGAGAAGATGCCCCGGGCGCCGCCCTTGGTCATGGTCAGCATCACGGCGGAGCCGGCGAAGCCGCCCACCGCGCCCATGGGGGTGAAGGCGTACTTGAACACCATGGCGAAGGCGCTGCCCACGTTCTGGATGTTGGCGATGATCACCACGACACACGCCAGCACGTACAGCAGGCACATGGGGGGCACCACCACGCTGCAGAACTGGCCGATGCGCTTGGTGCCGCTGATGGCCACCGCCAGGCTCACCACGGCGATGACGATGCCGGTGATGTAGTTGGGGATGTGGAACGAGGAGTTGAGCGCCTCGGCGGCGGTGTTCACCTGCACGAAGGAGGCGTCCGTGAGCACCAGCAGGATCATGGCCACGGAGAAGATGGCCGCCAGCCACGCCCATTTTTTGCCCAGGCCCTTGCGGATGTAGTACATGGGGCCGCCGTAGTACTCCCCGTCAGCGCCCTTTTCGCGGTAGCGGATGGACAGGGAAACCTCCGCCAGCTTGGTCATCATGCCGAAGATGGCGGTGACCCACATCCAGAACAGCGCGCCGGGACCGCCCACGGCGATGGCGCTGGCCACGCCGGCGATGTTGCCGGCGCCCACGGTGCCCGCCAGGACCGTGGACAGGGCCTGGAAGGGCGAGAGCGTGCCCTCCAGCTTTTCCTCGTCCTTGTTCTTTTTGAACATCTCGCCGAAGGTCTTGCGGAAGATCAGCGGCAGGCACCGGATCTGGAAGAACCCGGTCCGGATGCCGTAGTAGAGGCCGCCGCCCACCAGCAGGATCAGCATGGGATAGCCCCACAGGGTGTCAAGAAAGTCGTAGATCTTTCCCCACATTTGTTTCTCCTCCTATTTTGCTTTGCTTTTACCGTTTGAACTCGGGAACATACTTCATGAACACCGGCAGCATGCCGATCTTATCCGGGGTCTGGGGCACGTGCTGGTAGAAGAGATAATCCGAGAAATCGTTGCCCTCCACGATGGCGGGGCCGTCGGGGGTGATGCCCACGTCCCAGCCCACATACCGCAGCGCCGGGGTCACCATGGCCGCCTCCAGCACCATCTGGCAGGCCTCTTTGAAAAACGGCACCTCATAGCCCACGAAGGGCACGTGGCTGACGGGGTGTTCGGTGTACACCTGGCGCATGAAGCCTTCGCCCAGCACGCCGGGCCAGCGGACCACGCCGGTGTCCACATCCACCCGGCAGCCGATGCCGCCGGGGCCGTAGTTGTCCACGGGGACCTCCTTCACGCCGAACTTCTGCACCGCGTAGATCACGTGGGGCGTCCCCTGAGAGTCGATGAGGGTCACCATGCGCATGCAGTTGAGGCTGTAGGGGTTGACGGCGGCCTGCTTGGGATGCTGGGGCAGGATCTCTTCGCACACGCCCACGCCCTTTTCCGCCATGTCCTGCAAAAATTTCTCCCGGGTCAGCCCCTCGGGCCTCTCATAGATGAAGCAGCCCTTGCCGCTGTCGCCGGCGGTGGGCTTGCAGAACATCCGGTCGTGGCGGGCGATGAAGTCGTCGATCTCGGCGTCATCGGTCCTGTTCAGGTCCAGCACCTGCCGCTTCATGAACCTGCCGTAGGTCTGATAGAAAAGGCCCTTATCATCTAGCACCGCAGCCTTGCTCTCGTCGTTGAGGCAGGCCATCAGCTCCCGGTTCACCACGCGGGTCACCATGGTGGCCTTCTGCTCCTCGGTCAGGTCATACATGCCGAACTGGATATAGTCGTGATAGCCCGCGCCGTATTTGGCCGCGCAGCGGACCATGTCCGCCGCCACCCACGCCTTGCTCCTGCCGCTGAGCTGGCTGGCGTGGTCCAGGATGGGCAAAAACCGCTTCAGGCGCATCCCGCTGAGCACCCGCAGATAATAGGTGAATTTGTTCATGCTGATTTCTCCTCTTTATTTCGTATAGACCCGGGGCACGCGCTTGCCCACAGAGCAGGCGATCTCGTCCACGTTGGTCCCCAGCAGCTCCGCCATCCAAAAGGCGTTCAGCTCCTCGTCCAGCAGCGTCACCTCGTCGCCCCGCTCCACGCCGGGGATATCGGTCACGTCCGCCATGAACTGGTCCATGCAGATCCGGCCCACGATGGGGGCGTACCGGCCCCGGATACGGACCCTGCCCCGGTTGGACAGGCCCCGGCTGTAGCCGTCGGCAAAGCCCACCGGCACGGTGGCCAGGCGGGTCTCCCTGGCCGTCACGAAGGTGCCGCCGTAGCCCACCGGCTCCCCCGGCGGCAGGGTCTTGACCATGCTCACCCGGCTGACCCACTCCATCACCTGGCGCAGGCCCTGGTCCTTCCACCGGTCCCATTCCACCGGGCACAGCCCATAGAGCACGTCGCCCGGCCGGATGGCGTCCAGATAGCTCTCCGGCCACAGCAGAGTGCCGGGACTGTTGGCCGCGTGCAGCGCCGGGATATCCACCCCCGCCCGCCGCAGGGCCGCCGCCGTGTCCAAAAACGCGGCCAGCTCCCGCTCCGTGGACCCGCATTCCGGCTCGTCGGCCCGGGAGAAGTGGGTGAAGGCCCCGGCGATGCGCAGGTGCTTCATCCCCGCGACGCGCCGGACCGGCTCCACCGCCGCCGGCGAGGCGGGAAACCCGATGCGGTGCATGCCCGTGTCCAGCTTGATCTGCACCGGCTGCACCACGCCGGCCCTTGCCGCCAGATCGTCCAGCCGCTCCGCCATGCCAACGTCAAATACCGTGGGCGTCAGGCGGTGCTCGACGACCCGCTCCAGGTCCCCGTCGGGGGTATCCGCCAGCAGGATGATGGGCTCTGTCTCCGCCCCGGCGGCCCGGAGGGCGGCGCCCTCCTGCCAGAAGGCCACCGCATAGGACCGGACGCCGCACGCCCGCAGGGTGGGGTAGATCCCCGCGGCCCCGTGGCCGTAGGCGTCCGCCTTCACCACGGCGATCAGCTCCGTGCCGGGGCCCAGCCGGGCCTGGATATTGCGCACATTGGCCGCCAGCGTGTCCAGATGGATGATGGCGGCCGTCCGTCCCTCTAAGGGCATCTCAGCCGTCCCTCCGGCGATCCCGCCGCCAGCTCTGCCAAGCCCCGGCGGCCACCAGAGCGGCCCCCGCCGCCGTGGTCAGGATGAGGATGGCGATGCGGGTCCGCTGGCTCCACAAAAGCACATTGACCTCCGCGCCGGAGAGCTTCAAAAAGGCCTCTTCCAGCCAGCCGATGGCGTTGCCCGCCAGCGCCGTGCAAATGCCCGCTCGGGCCAGGCCCGGCAGCGGCAGCCGCAGCGCCAGCAGCACCGCGATCCCCGCGGTCACCAGCCCCAGGCCCGCCGCCCCCAGGGCGATGGCCGCCTTGTGGGGCATGGGGGCCATCAGCCCCATCCAGATGGCGATGAGCAGCGCGAAAAAGCCGATCCACGCCAGCACAGCCAGCGCGTGCTTTTCTCCGAAACGGCCCTCCAGCGGCAGCTCCCGCACCGCCCAGGGCACGATCACCGCCGCGCTGAGAACATACAGCGCCAGCACCGGCGCGGTGAAGAGCCAATGCCCGCCGGCATAGAGCCCGCAGGCCATCAGCAGCAGAAGGAGGCTGGCCGTATAGCCCAGCAGGGTCCACCGGCCCGTATACCGGCGGCAGCGCAGGGGCAGCAGCGTGGCCGACGCCACCGTCAGCAGCGACGGGGCCAGCAGATACAGCCAATCCAGCGAGCCGTCCTCCCGGCCCGACAGGATGACCGCCGTCAGGCACGCCGGGACGCACAAAAACGCCGCCAGCATGCAGCTCACGGCGAACGCCCGGTTGCGCCACTTCCGGGGGGAGAGCACCTCCGCCCGCTCCTGGCGGAGACTGTCCTCGCAGGCGCTGTTGCGCAGCTTGGCCAGCGTGTCGGCGCAGGACCAGCAGGTCCTGACATGCTCGTCCGCCAGCGCGCGGCTGGCTTCGCTGCACACGCCGTCCACATACAGCGGCAGCAGGTCCCGGACCACCTCGCAGGTATTATCCATCTTCCCCGTCCATCCTTTCCTGTATCTTCAGCCGGGCGCGGTGAAACGTCACCCGCGCCCAGGTCTCCGTCTTGCCGAATATACGGCCGATCTCCCGGAACGCCAGCTCCCCGAACACCCGCAGCTGGAACACCTCTTTGTAGGGCTCCGGCATGTCGTGCAGGATCACGTGGATACGAAAGGCCATGTCCCGGTCCAGGGCGTCGTCCTCCATGACGCCGGATACCGCGCCCTCCGGCCCCTCCGGCGGCGTCTCCCGCTGCCGGGCCCGGCGGCGCTGTTCGTCGGCATAGAGGTTCTTGGCGATGGCGCACAGCCATGTCAGCTCCTCCGACTCGCCCCGGAACTCGCTTTTGGTGGTCATGGCTTTATAAAAAGTCTGCGCCGTCAGCTCCTCCGCCAGGTTCCGGTCCCGGCTCAGGGTCAGGAGGAAGGAGTACACCTGCATATAACAGGCCTCATACAGCCCCTCATAATCCAGCGCCTCCACCCCCTTGATCATATAGTTAGACGTACATGTTTCCGCTTCGTTACAAAAAGCGGAAGATTTTTTTGCCGCCGACGAGGGCGCTCCCACGACGCCCCGCCCGAGAAGGCGGCGCTCATGGACACATATTGCCGAGCGCAGCGAGGACGTGCGCCATGGGTGCCGCCGACGAGGGCCGCCCCTATGACGCCCCGCCCGAGAAGGCGGTGCCCATGGGCGCATATTGCCGAGCGCAGCGAGGACGTGCGCCATGGGTGCCGCCGACGAGGGCGCTCCCATGACGCCCCGCCCGAGAAGGCGGCGCCCATGGACGCATATTGCCGAGCGCAGCGAGGACGTGCGCCACGGGTGCCGCCGACGAGGGCCGCCCTTTTACGGCTGGTTCAGCACCGTCGCCCCCACGTCGGGCAGGTCCGTCATGATGGCGTCCGCGCCGATGGATTGCAGTCGGGCCATCTGGGCCGGGTCGTTGATGGTCCAGTACTGGACCGCGACGTCATGCTCATGGGCATAGTTCACCACCCGGCTGGTGCCCAGGTTGACGAAATAGTCCGTGGTGGGGATCTGCAGGGCCTTATAATGCATCTGCGAGGCGTCCATTTTGAGCCCCAGCAGGGCGGAGAAATAGAACCGCACCACCTCGTTGACGCCGGCGCTGCGGGGCATATCCGGGTATGTCTCGTCCATGTAGGCGGTGATCTCGTTGTGGAAGGTGCCGATCACGGCCCGGTCCAGGCAGCCGTGCTCCGTCAGGGTGGCGTAGAGCTTGTCCGCCGCCTCCCGGCCCTGGTCGCCGCCGTTTTTGATCTCGATGATGTAGCGGAACGGTCCCGCGCTCTCCAGATAGGTCAGCGTCTCGTCCAGGCTGACGATGCGCAGCTCGTCGGGCACGTCGTCCCCATGCAGGTCCGCGAAGGGCATGGAACCGTCCTCGGCGATGAACTTGGCGCCCATATTGAGCTGGCGCAGCTGCTGGAAGGTCTTGCTCCCCACGTCCACGTTCTCCTCGCCGAACACCTCCGCCGCGTCGCTGGTCCGGTCCAGGGTGGCGTCATGCAGCAGCACCAGCTCCCCGTCGGCGGTCAGGTGCAGGTCGAACTCGAACACGTCCAGATGGTAGTCCGGGCTGTTGACGCAGTTCTCCAGCGCCATCATGGTGTTCTCCGGGGCCACGCCGCCGCCGGCCCGGTGGCCGGACAGCATGGTCACGCCCAGGGGCGTGATCAGCGGGTTCTGCGCGTCCGGGAAATCCCGGGGCTCCATGGACGAGTCATGGCGCACCGCCCAGCAGGCCACGGCCGCCAGGACCGCCAGGATAAGCAGCACGATAAGCACGATCATAAGTACCTTCTTTCCCTTTTTCCCCATAGGGCACCCCTTTCCAAACCATCGGAACGTCAGCGGCCACACCAGGATGGCCGCCAGCACCATCAACATATACCGCACGGCGTTGGCCGCCTGCCGGCCGCCGAACAGGGCGTTCAGGGGGCCCTTCAGCGCCACGCGCAGCCCCATCACCAGCGCCAGGCCCAGCGCGCACTTGAGCACCTGCGCCCACCAGGGGGCCTTGGTCTCAAAGCGGATGTACCGCTGCTCGATGGGCGCCGCGACCATCACCGCCGCCGCCACGCCGAACATGGTATAGCTGTTTTTCTGGAATTCCGCCAGGTTGTCCGGGTCCGCTCCCGCCAGCATATCCGCCCCGGAGAGCCAGCATCCGGCGGCCGCCAGCACAAAGATGATTCTGAACACCGCCTCCGTGACGCGGATGTCGTCCTTTTGGAACAGGGGCCGCAGCCCGAACACCAGCGCCAGGCCGATGGCCGCGCCCACGGCCACGTCCGCCGGGGTGTGGACGCCCAGATACATCCGGGAGAAGCACACCAGCGCCGCCACCACCCACAGCGCCGCCTTGGCCGCCTTATGGCCCACGATCCGGGCCGCGCCGCCCAGAGCCACCACGGCGTTCTGGCTGTGGCCGCTGGGGAAAGAATAGCCCGTGGCCCCCGCCCGGGCGCTCTCCACGATGGTGAAGTCCGGGTCCCGGACCCATGGCCGGGGCACCCGGCAGGTGATCTTGAGCCCCTGGCTCACCACCGTGCCGCCCACGCCCGCGGCGATCAGGTAATAGCCGTCCCGCTTGCTGACGCACCAGTACACAATGATGGCCAGGGCGATGAACACGCCCTCGCCCCCCAGGAGCGTCACCACGCCCAGCAGCTTATCCAGCAGCGGCGCGCGCAGTCCTTCCAATACATATAAAAATCCCATGGCAGACCCCTCTTTGTAAAATTGGACTTATTGTATCACAGCGGAGAGAAATATGCTAGAATTTCTCAGCCCCCGCACATTTTGCCCCGCCGGACCGTTATACAAAGTGAAGGAGCCTTCACGCATCCATGGATATACAGGAACAATACGACAAGATATACCGCTACTGCCTGCGGCGGCTGGGGAACAGCGCTCTGGCGGAGGACGTGACCCAGGAGGCCTTCCTGCGGTTCTTCTCCGAGGGCCGGTACCGGGAGCGGGGGCAGGCCATCCGCTGGCTGTACACCGTGGCGGGCCACCTGTGTGCGGACCAGTTCCGCCGGCCGCCGACAGAGCCGCTGCCGGAGGACCTGCCCGGCCCGGAGCTTCCGCTGGAGGACATGGCCCTGCGGGCGGCGCTGGAGACCCTCTCCGAGACGGAGCAGGAGCTGGTGGTGATGCGTTATGTCAACCAAGAGCCGGTAGGCGTGATCGCGGCCCACCTGGGCATGAGCCGCTTCGCGGTATATCGGCGGACGGCCGCCGCACTGGAGAAGCTGCGGCGGGCGCTGAAGGAGGATGAGCCGTGAGAAATGACGATGTGATAAAGCGCCTGGCGGGAGCGTTCCCCGGCCCGGACCCGGCAAGGAAGCGGGCCTTTTTCCGCGGTCTGCCGGCCCCGCCGGTGCGCCACGGGCGTATGCTGCTGGGTCAGGCGGGATATGTGCGGCCGGTCACCTGGGCCGCGTCTCTGGCAGTGTTCGCCGCCGCGCTGGCGGCGGGGCGGCTGGCACCGGCGGACGCGGTATGGGTAACGGCGGCGCTGACCCCTTTCGCGGCCTTGGCGGCGGTGGCGGAGCGGGGCCGCTCGGCCCTGTACGGCATGGAGGAGCTGGAGCTCTGCACCCGGTTCGGGCTGAAGAGCGTGATGCTGGCCCGGATGGGGGCGGTGGGCCTGGTCCACCTGATCCTGCTGGCGGCGCTGGCGGCGGCCCTGGGCGACGGGGGCTTTTTCCGGGCGGGGGCGTACTTTCTCACCCCCTACCTGCTGACGGACCTGATCGGCCTGGCGGCGGCGCGGCGCGTCCGTGGCAGAGAGGGGCTGTATGTATGCGCGGGGGCGGCGGTGCTGACGGCGGGGCTGGCCCTGGCGCTGCACGGCGTCCGGGGCGTCTACGCGCCGGAGAGCTTCCACTGGTGGCTGCTGGCCCTGGCCGTCACGGCGGGCCTGGCCGGGCGGGAATATGAAAAAACCATACGAAAAGCGGAGGAACTGTCGTGATTCTCACGCCAGTTCCTGGAATCCAAAAGACCTGCCGCTCGCCGCAAAGCGGCAACCGCGACAGATGTCAAAAATCTCCTTCCTGCCGCATGGAGATTTTATCAGCTACTGGTAGAGCGGCAGAAAGGAGATTTTCATGGAACTTGTGATCGACCAGCTTTCCCGGCAATTTCAAAACAAGATCGCCGTGGACCGGGTGAGCCTGCGCCTGGCTCAGGGGGTCGCGGGCCTTCTGGGTCCCAACGGCGCGGGCAAGACCACCCTCATGCGCCTTATCTGCGGCATACTCAAGCCCACCGCCGGGTCCGTGTCCTTCGACGGGCAGGACGTGTCCGGCGAGGCGTACCGGGCCGCGCTGGGGTACCTGCCCCAGGACTTTGGGTACTACCCGGACTTCACCGGGCGGGATTTTCTTTTGTACATGGCCGCCCTCAAAGGACTGGACAAGGCCCAGGCCCGGCGCAAGAGCGGCGAGCTGCTGGAACTGACCGGCCTGGCGGACGTGGCGAAAAAGAAGGTCAAGACCTACTCCGGCGGCATGCGCCAGCGGCTGGGCATCGCCCAGGCGCTCTTAAACGACCCCAAGCTGCTCGTCCTGGACGAGCCCACCGCCGGGCTGGACCCCAGGGAGCGGGTCCGGTTCCGGGACCTGATCGCCACCCTGGGCCGGGACAGCGTGGTGCTGCTGTCCACCCACATCGTCTCGGACGTGGAGCATATAGCCGGGCGGGTGCTGATCATGCGGGACGGCCAGATCGTCCACGACGGGGCCTGGGATAAGCACGAGGACCTGGAGGCGTTCTACCTGGCCCGGTTCGGAGAGGAGGAAGAACATGCGTAATCTTGGCACACTGTATAGCTTCGAGCTGAAAAAACTCTGCCAGCGGAAGATGCTCTGGATCGCCCTGGCCATCCTGACGGCCGCGTCGGTCTTTCTGCCCGCCTCCCAGGTCATGGGGAAGATGGTCGTGTCCGGCGACGCGACCGGCGGGGAGCCCCAGGTCTGGAGCCACTACGACATCGTCCAGCGCCAGCGCGCCGACCCGGCGGCTCTGGAGGGCCGGCCCCTGGACACGGACCTTCTCCGGGAGGCCGTCGAAAAGCTGGGCGTGATCAGCCGCACCACCACGGCGGTCTTCGGCAGCGATAACGCCGAGGCTTCCGTCACCGTCCGGCAGGCGGACCCGGACGCGCCGGGCTGGACCCTGGACGGGTACGTCGTCCAGGGGCAGTACGGGAACATATACGACACGATAGAGCGGGTGATGGGGAGCGTGCCGGCGGACCTGACCGCCGACGATTACTACGCCGCGGTGGAGGCCGCCCGGGAGCGGGTCTATACACGCTTGGGTCTGACGGAGGACGAGATCGCCTGGTGGGCGGCGCAGGCGGAGAAGATAGAAACGCCGCTCACTGTGACCGGCTATCCCGACGGCGGCTGGACATACCTGGCCGAGATGGCCTATGTGGGGGATCTCTTTATCTTCCTGTTTTCCATCATCGCCCTGGCCGGGCTGTTTCCCATGGAGCGGCAGCGGCGCACCGACGCGCTGCTCCAATGCGCCCGGAACGGCGGCGCGCCCCTGTGGTCCGCCAAGCTCCTGGCGGGGCTGACGGTGAGCTTTTGCGGCGCGGCCGTCATCCTGGGGGCCATGGCCGCCGGGTGTCTTCTCCTGCTGGGGCCGGAGGACGCGGCCACGGCCGTGCAGCAGCTGATGGACCCCACCTGGGGCGCGCCCATGACCGTGCGCAAGCTGGCCCTGGCCGTCTGCGGGATATACCTTGCCGCCAGCCTCGTCCACGCCGCCTTCGTCATGGCGGTGAGCCTCTGCACGAAGGGCGGCACGGCCGCCATGGCGGCGTGCTTCGGGGCGCTGCTGCTGTTCATCATGGTCCCGGTCCTGCCCCTGTCCCACCCCCGGCTGAACCAGGTGTGGAGCCTGCTGCCGGCGGTGATCGGCTCCACCGGATTTTTCAGCCCCCGGCTGGTGCATCTGGGCGGGTATCTGACCAGCATGCAGGCCGCGCCCCTTTTCTGGCTGGCCCTGACCCTGGCCCTGGCGGCCCTGGCATGGGCCCTCCACCGGCGGGTGCCCGGCCGGTGAGCTTTATTTACAAAATCCGACACAGCGTGTATAATATCCCCGCGGTCAAAAGACCGCGGGGAGCGTGTCATCACCCATGGATAAAGTCGAGAAAAAGCCGAAGAGAAAGCTACCCCTGCCGGGACAGCGCATCATCCGCACCGTCATCGCCGTATGGCTGTGCTTCGCCGTATACCTGCTGCGGGGCCGGCAGGGCCTGCCCATCTTCTCCACCATCGCGGTGCTGTCCGGCATCCAGCCCTATGTGAAGAGCATGCCCCAGGTAGCCAAGGAGAAGGTCCTGGGCACCATCATCGGCGCGGCGTGGGGCCTGTTCCTCATCACCCTGGAGCTGCTGCTCATCGAGGGCGGCCTGCCGGACGAGCGGATCCACTATCTGCTGGTGGGCCTGTTCACCGGCGTCACCATCTATTCCACGGTGCTGCTGAAGGTCTCCGGGATGGCGTCCTTCGCGGCGGTGGTGTTTCTGTGCATCGCCATCAACCACATCCAGGGCGTCAACGCCTATGGCTACGCCTTCAACCGGCTGCTGGACACGGTCATCGGCCTGCTCATCGCCGAGGTGGTGAACCGGGTGCAGCTGCCCCGGGCCCGCCACAGGGACATCCTGTTCGTCTCGGGCCTGGGCCACACCATCCTCCGCCAGGGCAGCTCCCTCACGCCCTATTCCAAGGTGGAGCTGAACCGCCTGATCGAGGACGGGGCCCTGTTCACCATCTCCACCCGCGCCTCCCAGGCCACGGTCCGGGAGCAGCTGCAGGGGGTGGACCTGCGCCTGCCCATCATCACGCTGGACGGGGCGGCGCTGTATGACCTGCACAAGAGCCAATACCTGCGCACCGTGCCCATGGCCCCGGACAGCGCCAAGCGGATCATGGACTGGGCCCGGGAGCGGGAACTGCCCTTCTTCTATCACATCATCCAGAACGACATCCTCATCATCCGATACTGGGACCTGGCGAACGCCGCCATGCAGGACGCCTTCGACGCCCGCCGGGGCTCCCTCTACCGCAACTATGTCCGCACGCCCCAGGACGTATACGAGGACGTGGTCTACCTCACCATCATCGACCGGACGGAGCGCATCGCCCGTGCCTATGAGGATCTGAAGGCCCAGAGCTGGGCGGGGCAGTACCGGGTGGTGATGGAGGAATACTACTTCGGCACGGGCTTCTCCTTCCTGCGGGTCTACGACAGCGCCGTCTCCCGCGAGGCCATGCTGGAGCAGCTGAAGGCGCTGCTCGGCGTCACCAAGACCATGACCTTCGGCTGCACCCAGGGGGACTTCGACGTATACATCCAGGACGCGGACCGGAACACCGTGGTCAAGCAGGTGCGCCGCCGGTTCGAGCCGGTGGACTTCCGCTGCTGGAACACCATCCTGCGCCGGTAGCGGAGAGGGGCGGACCATGACGTTTTGCACCTTTTATCCCTCCCCCGTGGGGCGGATGCTGCTGGCCTCGGACGGCCGGGCCCTCACCGGCGCCTGGTTTTTGGGACAGAAGTATTTCCCCGCCGCGCCCATGACGGAGGACGGCTCCCTGCCGGTCTTTGCCCGGACCGCCGCCTGGCTGGACGGCTACTTCGCCGGGGAGGAGCCCGACCCCCGGGCGCTGCCCCTGGCCCCGGCGGGCAGCGATTTCCGCCAACTGGTCTGGGAGCTGCTGCTCACCATCCCCTATGGGGAGACGGCCACCTATGGGGCCCTGGCGGACAAGGCCGCCCGGCGGCTGGGCCGCTATACCATGTCCGCCCAGGCCGTGGGCGGCGCGGTGGGCCACAATCCGATCTCCGTCATCGTCCCCTGCCACCGGGTGGTGGGCGCGGACGGCTCCCTCACCGGCTATGCCGCCGGCATCGCCGTGAAGAGCTGGCTGCTGCAGCATGAGGGCGCGCTGTAAAAACCGAAAAGTCCGGCAGTGCCCCTCCCGCTTTGGCGGGCAAGGTCACTGCCGGACCTGGCTGTATCTCCCTTTTATCCGAGGATCTGCCGCGTATATCTCTCCGCCGCGCGATAGACGCTCTCCGCGTCCTCGCCCACGAAGAACTCCCCGTTCTCATAGAGGACCTTCCCCGCGATCATGGTCATGCGCACGTTGGACGGGTCGCCGGAGTAGACCAGGTTCTTGGCCACGTTGTTCACCGGGCGCATATTGGGCCGGCGCATGTCGATGCGGACCAGGTCCGCCTGCTTGCCCGGCGCGATGCTGTCGCAGTCGGCAAGGCCCATGGCCCGGGCGCCGCCGGATACCGCCGCGTCCAGGATGAGCGCCGGGTCCCCCGCCGCCGCGTTGGATTCCCGCAGCTTTGCCATGATGTTGATGAGATACATCTCCCGGAACATGTCCAGGGCGTTGTTGGAGGCGGGGCCGTCGGTGCCCACCGCCAGATGCACGCCCTTTTCCATCGCCTCCCGCAGGCGGAAAAAGCCGCTGGCCAGCTTGCCGTTGGAGCAGGCGTTCAGCACCGCGGTGAGGCCGCGCTTGGCGAAGATGTCCATGTCCTCGCCGGTCATGTAGATGCAGTGGTAGCCGCCGCCGCCGTAGTCATAGAGCCCCAGGCTGTCAAAAAGCTGCGTAGGCGTCATGCCGTGGCGGCCGATGCACTCGCGCACCTCGCTGACGGTCTCGGAGTTGTGGCACCACACCGGCGCTTTCAGCTCGTGGCAGACCTTGGAGAGGAACTCCAGCTTCTCCCGATTGGTGGTGTACTCGGCGTGGAAGCCCAGCTGGGCGCTGACCAGCGGGCCGAAATCGTGGTTGTAGCGGTCATAAAAATCGTACAGCTCCTCCCAGTCGTTGCCGGCGGTGAAGCTGCCGCACAGCACGGAGCGGAACCCCCAGTCCCTGGCGATGCGGGCGAATTCGTCGGTGTGGTAGTACATATCGAAGCAGGCGGTGATGCCGTTGGCCAGGTACTCCAAAAACGCCACCTTCACGAACGCGCCGGTGCTCTCGGGCGTCAGCTTGGCCTCGGCGGGGAACACCTGCTTTTCCAGCCACTCCTGCAGGGGCAGATCGTCCGCCGCGGAGCGCAGGAACGTCATGCCGGAGTGGGTGTGGGCGTCCTTGAAGCCGGGCATGACCAGGTCGCCACCCAGGTCGATCTCGCGGTCAAAGGCGGGCATGTCCTCCCGGGCAGGGCCCACGTAGGATATGGCGGCGCCGTCCACCCAGACCTCGTTTTCCGTCACGCCCGCCGGCTCCAGCGTCCGGCCGTTATAAAAGCGGATCATAAGTCGTATCTCCTTTGTTTTTATTTTTGCGCCGTTTATATTGCCTGCGCGCCTAATGTTTCTTTTTTCTGTTCCATATTAGCGGGATTACACACCAAAGACTGGACCATAGACAGTGCTAGCTGCTTTCCTTGCTCATTCATGGTCATGAAATCTTTCAGGATGTCGGATGCATCTTTGCCCAATTCACAGGCAACGCGGTCATAGACAGATGACTCCCCACCGGTGGGCGTGGAATCGTCAGAAAAGGCCATAAGGTAACAGGGATGGACCCCAAACAACTCCGCAAGGGCCTCGACAGTGGACCGGGGGATGGTATCAACTCTGCCATGTTCCCACTTGGAGATCGCCGCCTCCTTTACCCCCATTTTGGCGGCAAGCTGTTTTTGGGTGAGATTCGCAGCTTTGCGGCAAGCCTTGATCCGTTGGCCCATTGTCATAAAAAGTCACCTTTTTCCAAAATATATCTTCATAGTAGCATCTGGATGAAGCAAATTCAAGTAATAATAAAACCTTATCCAAAAACGCAAAAACACCCGCCGCGGGATGATGTGATATGCTCCCTCTATGGAAGACAGTGAAAAAAGACACTGCCGAACATAGGGGGAGCATTGCTATGGGAAAAAGGA
>CANQOA010000029.1 GCA_947625355.1 uncultured Oscillospiraceae bacterium
TATTTCAAGAAAGACACCACAACCACAGCCGCCGACAAAATGGCGCGGGTACTGGAAGCGGAAGCCGCTGCTACACAAAAATCGGCAATTTGACAAATCATAAAGAAGCTGATTTTACACTTTTGCCGCTATACAGCCCGCCCTATTCCGTGGTACAATGAAACCACGGAATAGTGGGGCTGGCTGTCGGAAACGGAGGATTTTATGTTAAGACAAGCCACCCAAAACCTCATTACCGCCCTTTATCCGAGATTGTCCCATGAGGACGAATTGCAAGGCGAGAGCAATTCCATATCGAACCAGAAAAGGATTTTGGAAACCTACGCCAAGCAGAACGGCTTTACCAATCTGCGCTGGTACACCGACGACGGCTTCTCCGGCGCAAACTTTCAAAGACCCGGTTTTCAAGCCATGCTTGCAGACATTGAAGCCGGGAAAGTGGGTACGGTCATCGTCAAGGACATGAGCCGGTTAGGGCGAAACTACTTGCAGGTAGGGTTTTACACGGAAATGCTGTTCCCTCAAAAGGGCGTGCGTTTTATCGCTGTCAACGACAATGTGGACAGCGCAAACGGCGGCATGGACAACGATTTTACCCCTCTGCGAAATCTGTTCAACGAATGGCTGGTGAGAGATACGAGCAAGAAAATCAAGGCAGTAAAACGAGCAAAAGGCATGAGCGGCAAGCCCGTTACCAGCAAGCCGGTCTATGGCTACCTCATGGACGAGGACGAGAACTATATCGTTGACGAGGAAACCGCGCCGGTTGTCCAGCAGATATACCAGCTTTGCCTTGCCGGGAACGGACCGACCAAGATTGACTTGCCCGAAGCCTAACGCCCGACCTATCCGACACAATGGCCAAGTGCCGGATAGGAACGGCAAAATTTTTTACACTTCTATTACTTCTTTATCGCACATAAGCAAAAACTGGGGAGTTACAGCGAAAGACCTGGCAAGGGGCAGCCATGCCCATGCCCGCGTCTTACGCGCGGGCGATTATTTTTAAGGGGAGAAGAACGCTATGATGGTAACGCGCGTTGCCGTACTCGGCATCATTGTGGAAAACCTTGACGCAACAGATCAACTGAACGCCATTTTACATCGCTATTCCGGCTATATTCTCGGCCGGATGGGCATACCCTATCGGGGCCGGGACATCAACATCATCAGCATCGCCGTGGACGCCCCGCAGGATGTGACCAACACCATGGCCGGCGAGATCGGCGCTCTCTCCGGCGTGAACGTAAAGACCGCTTATTCCCACGTCATCACAAAGACGTAAACCAACGAAACGGAGTCGATCGTATGAAGCATTTCCTCGCAGCGCTTTTGGCGCTGATCCTGTGCCTTTCCCTGTGCGCCTGCGGCGGCGGAGACCCGCTGGCGGACGCCACTCCCGCTCCCACGGCGGAGCTGCCCGCCGAACCGACCGCCGAGCCCACGGCAGAGCCCGCGGCGGACGCCGGGAGCGTGAATGTGATGGTCCTCAATGGCACCACCGGCTTCGGCACGGCCAAGCTCATGGCCGACGCGGCCGCCGGCGAGGCCGGGCAGGATTACAGCTTTTCCGTGGAGACCGACGCCAGCGCCGTGACCGCCGCGCTGGTGAACGGCAGCTGCGACATCGCCGCCCTGCCCACCAACGCCGCCGCCGCGCTGTACAACAAGACCGAGGGCGGCGTGCAGCTGCTGGCCCTGAACACCCGCGGCGTGCTGTATCTGGTGGTGAACAGCGAGGAGCTGACGGTGGAGAGCCTGGAGGATCTGGACGGCATGACCGTCTACGCCCCCGCCCAGAACCCCGCCTTCATCTTTGAGGCCCTGTGCCAAAAAGCCGGCGTGGACGTGACCGTGGACGACTCCTACGCCCAGCCCGCCGACCTGCGCACGGCCCTGGCCGCCGGCGAGGTGGACATCGCCGTGCTGCCCGAGCCCATGGTCACCATCGCCAAGTCCGCCAACGAGAGCCTGACGGCCGCGCTGGACCTGACGGCCGAGTGGGACGCGCTGTTCCCCGCCGGGAGCCTGGTCCAGGGCTGCGCCGTGGTCCGCACGGCCTTCGCCCAGGAGCACCCCGAGGCGGTGGATACCTTCCTGGCCGAGTACGGCGCCTCCATCGAATACCTGACCGCCCAGCCGGCGGACGCCGCGGCCCTCATCGAACAGACCGGCGTCTTTGCCCAGGCGGCCGTGGCCGAGAAGGCCATCCCCAACTGCAACGTCTGCTTCGTCACCGGCGCGGAGATGCAGTCCGCCATGGACGAGTACCTCGCCATCCTCTTTGAAGTCGCCCCCGCGTCCGTAGGGGGAGCCCTGCCCGAGAGCGATTTCTATTACGGCGTCTGATGCGCCGCCCCGGCAAAATGGCAAAGAGCCTGGGCGCCCTGGCCTTCTGGCTGGGCGTCTGGGCTCTTTTGGCATGGATCGTGGACCGGGAGCTGCTGCTGCCCCGGCCGGTGACCGTGGCCCGGCGGCTGGCGGCCCTGGTGGTCACCGCCCCGTTCTGGCGTGTCACGGCGGTGAGTCTGGGGCGCATCCTGCTGGGCGCGGTATTGGGCGCGGCGGGGGGTGTGCTGACCGCCGCCGGCACCAGCCGGTACCGGTTTTTGGACGCGGTGCTGTCCCCGCTGCTGTCGGTGATCCGCTCCACCCCGGTGGCCAGCTTCATCCTGCTGGTGCTGATCTGGGTGGGCAGGGACATTTTGCCCTGCGTGATCGTGTTTTTGATGGTGCTCCCAGTCGTGTGGGGCAACGTGTCTACAGGGGTGGCCGCCACGGACCGGCAGCTGCTGGAGATGGCCCGGGTATACCGCTTTGGCCGCTGGCAGACCGTCCGGCGCGTGTATGCCCCCTCCGTGGGGCCGTACCTGCTCAGCGCCTGCCACACCAGCCTGGGGCTGGCCTGGAAAGCCGGCGTGGCGGCGGAGGTGCTCACCGTGCCGGCCCTGTCCGTGGGCCGGCAGCTGTTCGAGGCCAAGCTCTACATGGACACGGCGGGCCTGTTCGGATGGACGGCGGTGGTGGTGCTGTGCTCGCTGGTCCTGGAAAAGCTGTTCACCGCCCTGATCCGCCGGCTGGGCCGGCGGAGGATGCTGGGAGGGACGGAGATATGATCGCCTTTGAACGCGTGTGTCTGGCCTACGGCGAAAAGACCGTGCTGCGGGACATGGACCTGTCCGTGCCGGCCGGGGCACACATCGCCCTCACCGGCCCCTCCGGCTGCGGCAAGACCACGGTGCTCGCTCTGACCGCGGGGCTGCTCCGGCCCACGGCCGGCGCCGTGCGGGTGGATGCCCGGCGGATCGCCTACGCCTTCCAGGAGGCGCGGCTGCTGCCCTGGCGCACGGCGGCGGAGAACGTGAACGCCGTATTGGGCGACAGCGCCGCCACCATGGACCGGGCCCGATCCTGGCTGGAGGCGGTGGGTCTGGCGGACGCGGCGGAGCTGCTGCCCCGGGAGCTGTCCGGCGGGATGCGCCAGCGGGTGAATCTGGCCCGGGCGCTGGCCTACGAGGGGGATCTGCTGCTGCTGGACGAGCCGCTGAAGGAGCTGGACCCTGACCGGCGGGACAGCGTCCTCGCCCTGCTGCGGGAGCATTCCGCCGGCCGGACGCTGTTGCTGGCCACCCACGATCCCAGCGAGATCGACGCCCTCGCCGCCGTCTATGTCTATCGGGACGGGGCCTTCCGGCAAGCGTGACGCGCCGGCCCGGACAGGGCGTCCCCCGTCTCCGTCCGGCCAAAAACATAGCTTGACCGCCGCTGTGAGATCACAGCGGCGGTCATCCATATCCGGTCATCCGTTGTTCTTTTCCAGTG
This sequence comes from uncultured Oscillospiraceae bacterium, assembly GCA_947625355.1. Lineage (GTDB taxonomy): Bacteria > Bacillota > Clostridia > Oscillospirales > Oscillospiraceae > CAJOIG01. Next base: position 3,823 of record CANQOA010000029.1, read on the forward strand.
CCGCCAGCACCTCCGCCGGCTCCAGCTCCGTGGGCGGCTCCAGCTTCTCGCCGTGGCGGGCGCATACCGCCGCCATATAGCCGTCCGCCAGCTCATACTCCTTGAACTGCCAGCCGTCCAGGCCATGGATCACGTCCTCCTGGTCCAGGCTGAGCAGCTGATCGTGGCTCACCGCCTTGACCCATGCCTCCTTGCGCGTCCAGATGCGGAAGAAGGCATCGGTCTGCTCCGCGGGCGGCTGCTCCGCCAGCCAGTCCCTCTCCCGGAAATGGAACCGCCGGGCCACGGACAAGTGCACGGGCTTGATCTGCTGGATATCCACCCCCACGTCCCTGTCGCTGATGGCGCACATGGCATAGGGGCCGGAATGGGACAAGCTGAAGCTCAGATCGTCCCGCTGGGCAAACACCGGTTTTCCTGCCTGGAGGAACCTGACCGGTTCCTCCGGATGGACGCCGTGGCGTTCCATCACATACCGCCACAGCAGGCCCGCCCCCAGGCTGGCCTCCCGTGCGGAAGCGTAGCGAAGCCTCTCAAGCCTTCTGCGCCGCCAGCGCGGCAGCAAAACGGCCTGTCCCTCCTCAATGGGCTCGCCGTATTTCAGTATGAATACCTCTGTCATTTTTCATCACCATGCTGGTTGATACCAGTACATATAGATTGCAAAATTCTCGATGTGGAACAGATCCAGGTCCGCGTGCCGTTCCGGCCGGGTATCCTCCAGCTCCACGTCATAGACCCAATTGATCCCGTCCTCCGGGATGATCACGAAGCCATGGGGGGTGTAGTACTCGTTGACCTGCCCCGCCACGATGTGCGCCTCCTCGCCTAGGCATCTTGCCATCAGGCCGAAGGTCGAGGCGTATCCGTAGCAGGTGCCTCCTTTCAGCCGCAGGAAGCGTTCCGCGCGCGTATTGATCCAGTCTGTGCTGCCGTTTGCCTCCGTCGGGCCGTCCTCAGGCGTTATCTCATACTCGAAATTGTGCTTTACATAGAGGTATGCCGCTTTCAGCGCCTCCTCGCCCTCCAGGGACGCGGCGCCGCTGGCCCGCATTGCCTCCGCCAGATAGCCGTCCAACCTCTCGTCGCCGGTCGTATACCGCCCGTCGGGCCCGAAGGTCCAGACACTTATCGTCTGGTCACGGACCAACGCGCCGTTCTCGTCCACGGCATACAGCCATCCGTACAGCCGGTACAGTCCCGGCGCCGGCGGGGACCATTCCTCGCCCACCCCCGTCATCACGGCGGTGGTGATGTATGTCCACGCCTCGTTCTTCTGCGTCACGTCAGCGGGTATGCTCCCGCTCAGGATCAGCCGATCCTCCTCATAGGGTTCCCATCCGGCCAGCTTGACCAGTACGGTCGCCAGTTCTCCCCGGGTCAGCGGGCTCCCCGCGCAGGTATCCCCGCCGCATCCCGGCAGCGCTCCGGCCGCCAGATCACGGGCCAGCTGTCTGACCCGCTCCCGGTCCTCGCCGGCCACTTTGAGAGAGAGCTTGAACAAAACGGTCGCCAGGTCCCCGCGCGTCAGCTCATCCTCCGGTCGGAAGAGGCTTCCCGGCATCCTCTTCACCAGTCCCGCCGCATACAGCGACGCCGCGGCGGCATACCGGGGATCCGAGCTGTCCAGGTCTGCCCACAATCCCTCCTTCCCCTCGGGAAGCTCACCCAGCAGCCCCGCCAGGATCTGTGCCGCGTCGATCCGCGTCATGCCATTGTCCGGATAGAAGGACCCGTCCTCCGCCAGCTCCATCAGCGCTGGCCGGCCCTCCTGGTCCGGGACCCGGATCGTCAGCGGCGGCGGCGTGGGCGAGGGGATCACAGTGGGCGACAGGGTAGGGGGCGTCCCGGACGCCTCCTGCTGTGCGGTCCCGCACCCAGCCAGCGCCAGCGCCAGCAAAACCGCCAAGATCAAAACAAACTGACCGATCCGTTTTTTCTTTCTCTCTCTCATGTTTCCTGCCGCGCCCCAGGCCGGACCTGGGTCCGGGGCGCCTCTTCCGTTTCTGGTTTTTCTCCGGTTCTCCGCCGGAGCAGGGGGACCCTGTCCCCGACGCGTCAACATGCCTCCGACTCCGCGCCCATGGCCCGCTCATGGGCAGAAGTGCCGTTTGTCAAGTCAAACGAGCACATTTCTATTGTACATTTTATACTATATAGAAAGAAATAGCAATCCCAAATTTTGTTAAATTTATAGAAGTATTTACCAAAAAACTTCCACTCCGTTCACATTTCCAGGTCGCGGATGTACACGATCTTGGAGCGGGGGTCGGATTTGTCCTCCCGTTCCATGACCTCGAACCGGTCGATGGCCTTCACCATGCCGGACAGTTTGGAATAGCCATAGCTGCGGGTATCGAAATCGGGGCGTTTTTTCTGGATCAGCTGCCCCACGGCCCCCAGGGACACATAGTCCTCGTCGCCGGCCCCAGACAGGTCCAGGATGGAGTCGGCGATGAGCCAGACGATGCTGTCGGGGATCTGCCGTTCCTCGGAGGACGCCGGCCGGGCCGGCTCCGCCTCGGCCTTCTTGGCGGGCTCCGTCTTTTTGGCGGGCTCGGCCTTCTTGGCCGGTTCCGCCTTTTTGGCGGGCTCGGCCTTCTTGGCTTTGGTCTTCTGGGCGGGCTTGGCCACCTTCACGGCCCGCTCCCGGATGACCTCGATATAGATGAACTTGTTGCAGGCGGCGATCAGCGGGCTGGGGGTCTTTTGCTCGCCGATGCCGATGACGAACTGCCCCGCCTCCCGCAGCCGCCGGGCCAGGCCGGTAAAGTCGCTGTCGGAGCTGACCAGCACGAAGCCGTCGGTGTTGCCGGAATAGAGGATGTCCATCGCGTCGATGATCATGGCCGAATCCGTGGAGTTCTTGCCCTTGGTATAGGCAAACTGCTGCATCGGGGTGACGGAGTTCTCCAGCAGCGTCTGCCGCCAGCCGGACAGGTTCCGGGTGGACCAGTCGCCATAGGCGCGCTTTAAGTTCGGCGTGCCGTAGATGGCCACCTCCTCCATGATCCCCTGCAGGCAGTCCCGGGGCGCGTTGTCCGCGTCGATCAGCACCGCCAGCCGCAGATTTTTGTCATTATCGTTCATGGGCATTTTCCATCCCTCCAATTTTTCCACATTATACAGGAAGTGCCGCGTTTTTGCAATACGGATTGTAGTTTACATAATATTTTAAATCTGTGAACATTTTCCACCATCCGCAGAAAAAACTTGAAACGGGACATACAATGTAATATAATACTTAGGATTTCGCAAGAAAACTACCGCAAGAGGTGTCAACAACATGAGTGCTTCCAAAGATAAGATCAACCGCAAGCAGCAGATCGAGGCCGGGACGGACAAGCGTTCCGTCGCCGCGGCAAAGGAGAAGGCCGAGCGCCGCAAGACCACCATCACCTATTCCGTCGTCGCCGTCGTGCTGGTGGTATTTTTCGCGTTCGTCTTTATCTACAACTCCTCCTGGCCCAGCCGGCACACCACCGCTGTCACCATCGACGGCAAGGACTACTCCGTCGCCGAGCTGAATTACTACTACTCCAACGCCTATCTGGACTTCTATAACACCTACAGCACCTATGTGAGCTATGGGCTGTTCTTCGACCCCAACGAGAGCCTGGCGGACCAGGAATACTCTGAGGGCTACTCCTGGCGGCAGTACTTCCTGGACACCGCCGTGGACCAGATGGCCCAGGTGCAGATGCTCAACGACCAGGCCGAGGCCGCCGGCTTCATCATGTCCGAGGAGCAGCAGGCCGCCTATGAGACCGAGCTGGAGAGCCTCAAGACCTCCTGGCAGGGACTGGGCTATTCCAACCTGAAGCAGTTCATCAACATGACCTTCGGCAAGGGCGTGGACGAGGCGATGGTGGAGCGGGAGCTCTATCGCTCCTATGTGGCCAGCGCCTACTCCCAGAGCGTCTATGACAGCTATGAGTACACCAACTTCCAGCTGGAGTCCAAGTATGAAGAGCTCGCCGACCAGCTGGATATGATCGAATACGCTTACTACTATATCGCTACCCCCGCCGGGTCCGAGGACGTGGATGAGGACGACGTCTCCTCGGCGCTGGATCCCCAGGCGATGGCCGAAGCCCTCGACGGCACCGACGCGGACGCCTTCCAGGCTTACCTGGACGAGAATGCCAACGGCGCCATGGCTACCGTGCAGACCCTGTCCGGCAGCAGCCTGAGCACCCTCTATGCCGACTGGCTGCTGGACGGCGCCCGCCGGCCCGGCGACGCCACCGCCGTGGATGAGGACGGCAGCTCCTATGTCGTGATGTATCTGAGCCGCGACAACAACCACTATCCCACCGTCGGCTTCCGTCACATCCTCATCCAGGCCGAGGATACCGACGGCGACGGTGCCTTCGGCCAGGAGGAGATCGACGCTGCCGCCGCCCGGGCGCAGGAGCTTTACGACCAGTGGAAAGCGGGCGACGCCACCGAGGAGAGCTTTGCCGAGATGGCCAACGAGTACTCCGATGACGGCGGCTCCAACACCAACGGCGGCCTGTATGAGAACGTCTATAAGGGCGCCATGGTCGATCCCATCAACGAGTGGCTGTTCGCGAGCGGCCGCAAGGCGGGCGACACCACCGTCGTCAGCTATGAGAGCCCCAGCTACACCGGCTCCCACGTGGTGTATTTCACCGGCGCCAACGAACAGACCTACGACCTCTACCAGGCCGAGCTGCAGATGCGTGCCGACGACTACAACGCCTGGCAGGACGAGCAGCTGGCCAACTATGAGCCCGTCACCGCCCACCTGGGCATGGCCGGCAAAAACCACTGATACCGCGTCTGTGCAAAGAGAGCTTCCGCCGCGGCGGAAGCTCTCTTTTTATCTTTTCTTCTCGGGCCCGGACCCCTTTTTGCCGGGCTCCCGCCCCTTTTTGGGCCGGCCGAAAGCCATGGCCGCCAGCAGCGCCGCCTGGGCCCCGGCAAACACGGCCGCCAGGGCGCCCGCCTTCTTCCTCCGGTCCATGCTCACGCATCCTGTTTGCCCTGGCCGCCCTCGCTCTTGGGACGGCGGTTATAGGGCCGGCGGCGGTTGCGGTAATTCTTGTTATACGCCTTCTGGCCCTGCTCCTGGGGCGCGGGTCCCTCCGTCTTGGGCCGGGGCGGCTTCTGGCGGCGGTTGGCGGCGGCGCGGACCTTCTCCGGGGCTTTCGGCTCCTGCGCCGGCTGCTGCTTTTCCTGCTTGGGTCGATCACTCTTTCGGCGCGGCCGGTCGGACCGGCTCTGCCGGGGCTTTTCCCCGCCGGCGGCATGCTGCCCGTCCCGCCGGGGACGGTGCTCCCGGTGCTCCGCGGGCTTTGTCTGCGTCATCTCGCCGGGCGCGGTGATGAGCAGCTCCGGCATCTCCCAGGGATCGGCATCTGCCTCGGGCTCCGGCGCTTTCTTGGGCTTGACCACCAGCACATGGGGCGGCTGGCTGCCGTCCCGCGGCCGGCCGCCGGGAACGGCCGCCACCTCGTCCGCGTCATACTGGCGGAAGGCGTCGTCCCCGTCCCCATCCAGCTTCACCCGGACCGACTGGCGCAGGATATTCACCTGGGTCACGTTGCCGTAGCCGTCCGGCGTCTCCACGAACGCGCCGTTTTTCGGCACGTTCTTCACCAGCTCCTCATAGGCCGGCTGCTCATACCGCAGGCAGCACATGAGCCGACCGCAGCAGCCGGATATCTTGGCCGGGTTCAGGCTCAGGTTCTGCACCTTGGCCATCTTGGTAGACACGGGCTTGAACTCGTCCATGAACGTGCCGCAGCAAAACGGCCGCCCGCAGATGCCCAGACCTCCCAGCATCCTGGCCTCGTCCCGGACGCCGATCTGCCGCAGCTCAATGCGGGTGCGGAACACCCCCGCCAGGTCCTTCACCAGCTCCCGGAAATCCACCCTGCCGTCGCTGGAGAAGAAAAAGATGATCTTGTTGCCCTCAAAGGAGCACTCCACATCCACCAGCTTCATCTCCAGGCCGTGGGCCTCGATCTTCTGCTTGCCGATGACGAAGGCCTCCCGCTCCCGCTGGCGGCAAAGCTCCTCGATGCGTTTGTCGTCCTCCGTGGCTACCCGTGCCACCGGCCGCAGGGGCGGGACGACCTGCTCGTCCTCCACCTGATGGTTGCCCCGGGCCACCGTGCCGATCTCCAGGCCCTTGGAGGTCTCCACCACCGCCTCGTCGCCGGTGGCCAGCTCCAGGCCCGCCGGGTCAAAATAATAGGTCTTGCCCCGGTTTCTGAATTTGATGCTCACAACTTCTGTCATAGTATTACCTCAGCGTTTCCACAGCCAACACCCCGAAGATCTGCTTCGGGGCCACGTTGTGCCGCAGGTAGTCCTCTGCTTTTTCCATCAGCTCCGCCAGGCGGAACAGCCTGTCCCGGCCCAAGCCCGGGTCCCTGGCCCGGCCGCACAGGATGTCGCATACCGCGTCCCGGACCGTCCCGGCGAAGGACTCCGTGTCCTCCCGGCTCATGCCGGCGCGGCTCATGCAGAACAGCGCCACCTCCGCCGCGTCTCCGCCGGCCGCCGTCTCCAGATAGGCCGCCGCCAGCTCCGCCATGCCCTCGGGCCGCTCCTGTGCCGCGCCCCTGGCGGACACCCGCACGCACCGGGACCGGACCGTGGGCAGCAGCGCATCCGCCGACATGGCGCACAGGATGAAGCACGCGTGGCCGGGCGGGTCCTCCAGCGCCTTCAAAAGCGCGTTCTGGGCCTGCTGGTTCATCCGGTCCGCCTGGGCGATGATATATACCTTCCTGGCCGCCTCGTTGGGGGCCAGCTGGGCGTCGGCGGTCATGGCCCGGATCTGCCCGATCAGGATCTCCCGGCGCAGCTCCTTGTCCCTGCGCTCCCGTTCCACCAGGATCACGTCCGGATGGATGCCCTCCAGGGCCTTCCGGCAATCCCGGCACACGCCGCAGGGCGGCTTCGCCGCGCCGCACACCAGCGACGCGGCCAGTTCTCTGGCCGCCCGGTCCCGCTCGGGGCCCTCCGGCCCCAGCAGCATATACGCGTGAGAGGAACGCTTTTCCGCCATGATGCCCTGCCTGCGCGGGGCAAGACCCCGCAGATGGAAATTTTCTCCTGGGGCTATTTGTCTATTGTGCTCACCCGCCCCGGCTTGAATATGTTCATTATAGCATATTTTTTGTTCTGCTTACAATATCATTTGCAACTTTCCCAAAAATATGGTAAATTTAATTTGATAGTAACGGATTTAACGATGACACACCCACGCGAACGACTGCAAAGGAGGCTGCAAGGTGAAACGCAGCAACGTTTCCAACAACGTGATCCGGCGGCTGCCGCGCTATCTGCGCAAGCTGGACGACCTGGCCGGCAAGGGGGAGGAGCGCATCTCCTCCGATAAGCTCGGCCGGCAGATGGGGCTGACGCCGTCTCAGATCCGGCAGGATTTTTCATGCTTCGGCGAATTCGGGCAGCAGGGCTACGGCTACAACATCGACTCCCTGCGCAAGGAGATCGGCCAGATCCTGGGCACCTATCGGGGCTATTCCGCCATCCTGGTAGGCGCGGGCAATCTGGGCACAGCGCTGGTACAGAACTTCGATTTCATCATCGAGGGATACTCCTTCCTGGGCGCCTTTGACATCGATCCGGAGGTCATCGGCACGGACATCGACGGCTTCCCCATCTACGACGTGAAGGACCTGGCCGACTTCGTCCGGGAGCACAAGGTGGACATCGCCATCCTCACCGTCCCCCGGCATGTGGCCCAGGAGCTGACGGACACCCTGGTGCAGGCCGGCATCCGGGCCATCTGGAACTTCACGAACACGGAGCTGGATGTGGGCGAGGACGGCCCGCTGGTGGAGAGCATCCACTTCTCCGACAGTCTTCTGGTGCTGACCTACCATCTGGCCCAGGCGGACGACGCGCAAAAACCATGAGCGCACCGAACAGCGACGCCGCCCGTGAGGGCGGCGTCTTTGACACCATCGCGGCCATCGCCACCGGCCAGGTGCTGGCCGCCATCGGCATCGTGCGCATCAGCGGCCCCGACGCGCTCACGGTGCTGGACCGGGTGTTCACGCCCGTAGCGGGCGCGCCCATGAGCCAGCGCCCGGACCGAAAGCTGGTGCTGGGCCGCCTCTTCTCCCCGGACGGGACGCTGCTGGACGAGTGTTTGGCCACCGTCTCCCGCGGGCCGGCCAGCTACACCGGCGAGGACACGGCGGAGCTGCAGTGCCACGGCTCGCCGGTGGTGCTGCGCACGGCGCTGGACAGCCTCTTCGCCGCCGGGGCCCGCCAGGCCAAGGCCGGGGAGTTCACCCGCCGGGCCTTCCTCAACGGCCGGATGGACCTGACCCAGGCGGAGGCCGTCATCGACCTGATCGACGCCGAGACGGCCCAGATCGCGGCCAACGCCGCCGCCCAGCTGGGCGGGGCCATTCGGAAAAAGACCGACGGCGTCTATGACGAGCTGACCGCCATCTGCTCCCACTATCACGCGGTGATCGACTATCCCGACGAGGACATCGAGCCCTTCGCCCTGGAGCGGTATGCCGCCGTGCTGGCGGAGGCGGAGACGGCGCTGGGCCGCCTGCTGGCCACCTTCCAGCGGGGGACCGTGCTGAAAAACGGCGTGCCCTGCGCCATCCTGGGCCGGCCCAACGCGGGCAAGAGCTCCCTTCTCAACGCCATTTTGGGCTACGACCGGGCCATCGTCACCGACATCCCCGGCACCACCCGGGACACCGTCGAGGAAAAGGCCGTGCTGGGAGGCACGCTGCTGCGCCTGGCGGACACGGCGGGCCTGCGGGACACGGACGACCCGGTGGAGCGAGAGGGCGTGGCGCGGGCCAAGGCGGCCGGCAAGACGGCCGGCCTGGTGCTGGCGGTGCTGGACGGCTCCGCGCCCCTGACAGCGGAGGACGAGACGGTCCTGGCCGCCGCGAAGGCCGCGCCCCGGCGCCTCATCGTCCAGAGCAAAGCCGACCTCCCCGCCGTCTGGCACAGGGATGACGCCATCCCCGTCAGCGCCCGCACCGGGGCGGGGCTGGACGCGCTGGAGGCCGCCCTCGCGGCCCTGTTCGCCGAGGACGACCCTGTCCCCGTCGGCGAGACGCTCACCAATCCCCGCCAGGCGGACGCCGTGAGCCGGGCGCTGGACTATGTCCGGGCCGCCCGGGAGGCCATGGAGGCGGGCTTCGCCCCCGACGCGGTGCTCACGGAGATCGAGGGCGCCCTGTCCGCGCTGGGGGAGCTCTCCGGCCGCACCGTCCGGGAGGACGTGACCCGCGGCATCTTCGCCCGCTTCTGCGTGGGAAAGTGACCCCCGCGGCATACACATCGAAAGGCTGGTATGTCCTCAGGACATACCAGCCTTGTCCTATGCGCGCCTATTTTATCCGCCGGCTCAGTCCGGCATGGGGATCGTGACGTCCCCGCCCAGCCGGATATGGTCCACGTCCTCCAGCACCACGGGCGCGGAGAACGGGAAATGGAACCAAGCCATGCCGCCCCCATACGCGCCGCCCATGCCGTTGACCTGGATCTCGGTCCCGTCGGTCAGCACCAGGCTCACGGGAAGCGTGATGACCTCGCCCGGCTCCCTGTCGGCCATGTGATATCCCGCTCTCGCCTCGACCCCCAGGGCCGTGATCCGGAAGGACGTGACGGTCATATCCAGCGGCCGCCGCCCGGCGGCCTGGTCAAGCGCGGTGAATATCTCCCCCTGGCAGGGGACGGGCTCCGTCACCAGCTCCACCGCCTTCACGCCGCTGGTGGGCAGAGTCAGCGCGATCTCCCATGGGCCCTCGGCCACCTCGTCCGGGCCGATGCAAAGCCTCTCCAGGCGCAGTGTCCGCTCCGCCCCATCCAGGAAGCTGAAATTGCTGTCCTGCGGGACCGATACCGACCGGGTCCAGAGGCAGGTCAGGCCGCCGCCCTCCGCCTCTGAACAGATGATGCCGTTCATGCCGCCGGTGGCCGCCCCCTTGTCCACGCCGTCCGCGCGGTCAAGGGAGAGCTCCTGCAGCTGGATGTCACCGTCGGCGTCCAGCTTAGTCCCCGCCGGCGGTTCGACCCGCAGCAGGATGCAGAAGTCGTATTGGTCCACCAGGGCCGAGCGGACCGTCACCGTCCAGCCGTTCACCGTCGCGCTCTGGCCGATCTCCACAGCGTTGGCTTCGATATACGCCTGCTGGCTGGCCGTGAGGCCGCCCGCCTTGTCCGCGAACCAGCTCTTGAACCAGTCCGCGCCGCTGAAATAGCCGTAGGCCGTGACCGCCATGGCCAGCGCCAGCACCGCCGCCAGCGCCGCCGTCAGCGCCCGCCGGACAGTCCTTCCCCTGCCCGCGCCCATCTCCCGGGCCTCCCGGACCAGCTCCGGGTCCACCTCGCCGATGGCCAGCAGCAGCATCTCATTTCCTTTCACAGCAATCCCTCCCTTTCCAGATAGGTCCGCAGCCGTGCCCGTGTCCGGGCCAGCATGGATTTCACCCTGCTCTGGGTGGACCCCAGCCGGGCCGCGATGTCTTTGACGGGGTCCATGTACCAGTACCGGCTGAGGAACACCGCCCGCTCCGTGGCGGGCAGGGCACGGACAAAATCGTCCACCGCCCGGCTCAGCTCCGCCGCCGCCAGACGCCCCTCCACGTTCTCCGCCGCAGGGACGCACTCCGCCAGCTCCTCCAGCGCCAGGGGCAACTCGCCTCCGCCCCTTCTGGCGGCGGCTCTGGCCCGCCAGCGGTCGATGGCCGTCCGCCGGGTGATCCGCCCCAAAAACGCGCCCAGCGCCTTCGGCCGCGCGTCCGGCATGGCGTTCCTGGCGGCCAGCCACGTGTCGTTGACGCACTCGCGGGCGTCCTCGGCGCTGTCCAGGGCGTTATAGGCGATGGCGTAGCAGTAGCGGCCGTATTTCTCCGCCGTCTCCGCGATAGCCCGTTCGCTCCGCTGCCAGTACAGCTCCACGATGTCCCTGTCCTCCATGGGCCTCACCTCCTTCACCTATCCAGTCGGAAAAAATCGGGTCTGGTCGCGCGATGGCGCCGGACATGCCGCGCAAGGTCCCGTCCAATGGGTGGGTGCTTGCGTTATGTCAACTATTAGCCACGTTGTATAGTGAATAGAAATATCCCTTCCGGTCCATCAGGTCCCGGAACGTGCCCCGCTCGGCGACGGAACCGCCCCGCAGCACGAAGATGCCGTCGTACTGCTCCAGCAGCGCCGCCTCCAGCCGGTGGGTGACCACCAGCCGGGTGAGGTCATGGAGGTCCAATATGGCCTGGGTGACGTCGTGGGCGGTCCGGCTGTCCAGGGCGGCCGTGGCCTCGTCCAGCAGCAGCACCGGCGTTTTTCGCAGCAGCGCCCGGGCGATGGACACCCGCTGCCGCTCCCCGCCGGAGAGGCCGCCGCCGTTCTCCCCGCAGCGGTAGTCCTCGCCCCGCTCTTCCAAAAGCGGCGCGAGCCCGGCCCGCGCCGCCGCGCTGTCCACCGCCGCGTCCGGCCAGTCCCGGAACATGGTGATGTTCCGGCGGATGGTGTCGTCGAAGAGGAACACGCTCTGACCGATCAGGCTCTCCAGATCATAGAGGCTGTCCGGGTCGATGTCCCGTACCTGGCGTCCGTCCACAGTCAGCGAACCGGTGTAGCCGTCATAGGCCCCCATGAGCAGGCTGAGTAGGGTGCTCTTGCCGGAGCCGGAGGCGCCCACCAGAGCGTATTTCTTCCCCGCCTCCAGGCGCATGGACACCTTTTGCAGCACCGGCTTTCCCGGCTCATAGGCGAAGGACACATCCCGCAGCTCGATGGCGTCGTGGAGCACCGGCTCGATTGGCTCGCCGGTGCTGGCGGCGTTCTCCTCCGTCACCGCCGCCAGCTTCGTGATGAGCCCCCGCGCGGCCTTCCGCTGGGCCAGCAGCTGGGGGATCTGCCGGACTGGCTGGACGAGGGAGCCCGAGAGGTTGGTGAAGATCAGCACTGTGCCCGCCGTGATGCTGCCCCGCAGCGCCAGATAAGCGCCGATGAAAAACATGCCGAGCTGCATGGTAACGGAGAGACCGCTGCCCGCCCCCTGCATGGCGCCCCACCAGAGCAGCCGGCGGCTCCGGGCATGCTCCAGAGCGCGGTTTTCCCCGTCAAAGATGCGCCCCGCCTCCGGCTCGGCCTTGAAGCTCTTGATGACGGCAAAGCCAGAGAGAAGGTCCTTGATCCTGCCCGCAAAGCTCTCGTTCGCGTCGCTGAGGGCTTTTTCCCGCCGGGCCAGCTCCGGGCTGAAGACGGTCACCCCCAGCAGGGGCAGCACGCACAGCGCCACGGCGGCCCCCGTCATCGCGGGGCTGTAGGCGAGCAGAAACACCAGGATGGCCGCAAGCTCCAGGGGCAGCACGATCAGATCGAACAGGTTCTGCAAATAGTCGGAGACGATCACCGTCACATCGCTGGTGAGGACGGCGAGATACCGCCCGGTGTTCTCTTTGGTAAAGGCGCTGATGCTTTTTTCGGAGAGCTTCTGAAAGGCGCAGGACTTGTACTGGCGCAGCGCCTGGCCCTGCCAGCCGCTGAGGGCCCGGTAATAGAGTGCTTCCGCCACACCCAGAAACACCGCCACGCCCGCCGCCGCCCATGCCAGCCGGACCAGCCGGGCGGCGTCCAGCGCCGTGACGGCGTCGATCACCGCTCCCAGCACCCATGACACCATGAGGATGGCCGGTATCTGCAGCATATACAGCGCCGCCGTGGCCAAAAGGCGGAGACGGTTGTGCTCATAAAAGGCCCGGATGTAGGGCCGGGCGGGGTCAGGCTTTTTGCGCTTCATTGCTCTCCGTCCCCTTTTCAAAGCACTTTTCCCGCAACAGGTTGCCCAACAGATTCATCCCGTGGCCCTGCCATGCCCAGCGGGCGAAGGTCAGCAGCGGCACCACCCCGCTGAAGTCCCACAGGGCATAGACGCGCACCGTCCCCTCCGGCATGGTGATCTGCTCCCTCGACAGCAGATGCGCCTTCGTCAGGACCTCCAGGGCCCGCTCCGTCTCCGGCAAGGGAACGCCCGTGTGCTCGGCCACCACCGCCGGGGCGTAGAGGCCCTTCCGGCTCCGGCAGAGGTACCGCAGCGCCTCCATGGCTCCCGGCAGCGCCAGAGCGCTGAACAGCTCCCGATATTCCCCGTCGGTCAAAAGGTACTTCTCATAGCCCTCCTCCGGCTCCGGGAACACGCCGAAATAGGAATAGTCCTCCGCGCCCACGCCTAGGAGGTAGCCGCTGTCTGTGCCCGTCATCGTGCGCATCAGCGCCTTGCCCTCGCCAAACAGGCCCGGCTTGTCCAGCTCCGCTTTTTCGGGGTAGGCGATCCAGGGCGCGTCGAACAGCGGGTCGCTGACGCCGTAGATGGCCGCATCCCACAATAGCCTTGTCAGCTTTGTCAGCCGGTCCTTCTCCGGGATGGACCGCAGCCATTGGATAAGATCATTGGACATATCCTTGGCCGGGCCGCTCTCCCGGCCGAACAGGGCGTCCACCGTCACGTGCAGCCGGTCCGCGATGGCCGGCAGCAGCGTCACGTCCGGGGCCCCGCCGCACTCCCACCGGCTCACCGCCTGGGTGCTCACACCCGCGGCCTTGCCCAGCTCCTCCTGGGTCAGGCCCGCCGCCTTTCTGAATTTGGCGATCTGCTCACCGATCAGGTCCGTATTCATCTGACCGCCTCCTTATCAAGCGATACTTGCATTATAACTAAAATCAAGCTTGAATACAACGCAGACGGCTTTGAAGAAAATCAAGTAGCAGTTGATATCTAAAGCAAAAAACAGAGGCCGGAGATCCGGCCTCGACGTCACGCGGGGAACAGGGCTTTTTTGATCTGGCTGACGGCGTTTTTTTCCAGCCGGGAGACCTGGGCCTGGCTGATGCCGATGGCGGCGGCCACCTCCATCTGGGTACGGCCGTCGAAGAAGCGCATGGACAGGATGCGCTTTTCCCGCTCCCCCAGCTTGTCCACCGCCTCGGTGAGGGCGATGCGCTCCAGCCAGGCGGCGTCGGTGTTCTTGTTGTCGCCGATCTGGTCCATCACCGCCACGCTCTCGCCGCCGTCGTTGTATACCGGCTCGAACAGGCTCACCGGGTCCGCCATGGCGTCCATGGCCATGACCACCTCGCTGGTCTCCAGCCCCAGGAGCCTGGCGATGTCGTCGACCGACGGCTCCCGCTGGTACTCGGTGAGGAAGGCCTCCTTGACCTGCATCACCCGGTACGCCGTATCCCGCAGGGACCGGCTCACCCGCAGCGCGCTGTTGTCCCGCAGATACCGCCGTATCTCCCCCGAGATCATCGGCACCGTTATCTAAAGTGGAAATGGGTCCCTGTTCCCAAGGGTTTGCGGGCTCAATTTCACCTGTAGAACGCCATTGAACGGTGAAAATTCGTAAAATGAAGAAAGGCGGCGACAAAATACATGACGACTGCAAAGGCATTTCGACTGATCGTCCACTATCTGAATACCGTCGAGGGTCTCAGCGACAGCCTCCACCAGGCAAAAGATGTACTCGATGATCTGCTGTCAGACTACCCCGGCAAGAAGTGGGACGACTGCTCCATCTGCGCGGCTGTGGAAAGCTTCATCGCGGACCACGGCAGACCGCCAACGACTAAGGAACTGGACGCCCTCCCCGAGCTTCCCAGTCACCGATGTGTGGAACTTGAATTTGATATGAAGGCGGCCCAATGGCTCCGGGAGAACTATCCAAGCAAGGATCAACTGTGGTACAAATACCGCGACGAGGACCACACGCCGGAGGAATACCGGGCCGTGTTCGTCAGCGAGTATAACCGCACCCACCCCCATTCCTGCCTGGAGTATAACCGCAAGCGCGACCCCCGCTACCCCTCCTGGCAGTACACCGCCAAGGTGCTGGGCTGCCGCCTCTGGAGCGAACTAATACATATATGCAGAGATGAACTGGACATGCCCAAAAGCTACGAACGCAGCTTCACAGTAGAATCCAGCATCCAGCTCATCTGCGGTCCTCTGCATGACCAGCAGGTGTATCAAATCAGGTAAAGACCGTACTTCCTAGCCGTCCACATTCTTGTGGACGGCTAAATTTATATCTAGGAGGAATAAACAATGTCAAAAGCAAGACCAAGTGCAGCATCCCTGCTGACCTCGCTGGACGACCTGTTCACCACCCAGGCCGAGCGGGACGAAGCCAAGCTGGAGCCCATCCTCGAGATCCCGCTGGAACAAATCAGCCCCTTCCCCGGCCACCCGTTCAAGGTAAAGGCAGACGGGGACCTGGCGGCCCTCGCGGACAGCATCCGGGAGCACGGCGTGCTTGTGCCCGCGCTGGTGCGGCCCCTGGGCGACGGCTATCAGATGGTAGCCGGCCACCGTCGCATGGCCGCCGCAGAACTTACAGGCGCGGAGGCGCTCCCCTGTATCGTCCGCGACCTGACCGACGAGGAAGCGACCATCGTTATGGTGGACAGCAACCTTCAGCGGGAGAAGATACTGCCCAGTGAAAAGGCGTTCGCCTACAAAATGAAGCTGGACGCCATGAAACGGCAAGGCAAACGGACCGATCTAACTTCTGCGCCAGTGGGGACGAAGTTGCGGGCAGCTGATGAAATGGCAAAAGAAGTCGGTGACAGCCGCAATCAGATCCACCGCTATATCCGCCTGACCGGTCTCATTCCAGAGCTACTGAAGCTGGTGGACGACGGCAAGATCGCCATGCGGCCCGCTGTCGAGCTGTCCTATCTCCCCCAGCGGGAACAGGCGTCGCTCTATGAAACCATGGTGAGCGAAAACCGCACTCCCTCCAACGCCCAGGCCGTCAAGATGCGCAAATTCTCCCAGGAGGGCCGCCTGTCCCCGGAGGTCATTCTCTCCATCATACGGGAAGAAAGAGGGGAGAAGAACAAGTATTTGAGCTTCTCCAAATCCCGTGTAGCCAGCTATTTCAAGCCGGATACACCCAATGAAGTGATAGAGGACACCATCGTCAAAGCCCTGGAATACTACCGCAGTTTACAGCGGGGGCAGGAAAGATAGGCAAAAGCGAAAAAGAAAACGCCTTACTCACAAGGGCGCACCATACCCATTGGCCCGTGACAGTTTTGCCGCCGCGTTCCCCCTCCCCACACCCCACCCCTGTTTACTGCCTGTACTACCCGAAAAAAGAAAACTTCCGGCGGTCCGCACATTTGCAGTTATTCTCCGTATGCCCTACAATGGAGCAAAAGGAGGGCATGAACATGAACGAGATCGGCTACACCATGGTGAACGGCTATCGCATCCCCAACCTGCTCCCCCACCAGGAGCCGGAGATCCACCTGGGCAAGTATGCCCTGCTGCGCCGGAGGTTTCTCATGCAGCACCGGCCAGGGACATTCACCAACCTGCTGACATCCGGCGGTCTGAATCCGCACCTGCTGCAGGTGGAACAGGAGGCCCGCGCCAGGATGGAGCGGCTCATCGCCGAGATGGCCCGCTCACAAGGCGTCACGGAGGAACTGAAAGCGGCGGACCAAATGCGCTGGGTGGGACTCATGAACAACATCCGCAGCGCCGCCGAGGAAGTGGTTTTGAACGAACTCATTTACGTCTGAATCCTAAAGCCGGGAACGGGTCTCAAACCCGCTCCCGGCTTTGCTTATGCCCACATAATAATCCAGAAGTTACACCGTTCCCCTTGCAAAGTGTTATCATATATGGTAACATAGCAAACAGAACAGAGATACGAGGGAACACCATGCGCAGACAGGAGATCATCGCGCAGCTTGTGGCGGCGCGGCTGGAAAAGGGCATATCGCAGGCGGAGCTGGCCCGGATGATCGGCACCCAGCGGTCCAGCATCTGCCGGCTGGAGAGCGGCGGGCAGAATCTGACCCTGGATATGGTCCTGAAGATCGCCGCCGCTCTGGGCAAGACGGTATCGCTGTCCTTGGAGGAACAGGAAGAAATGGAACAGAACACTTATAGCCTCCGCATTTATGATACGGAACTCATGAAATTCACCCTGGAAAAGCGCGGCCTGGAGGGGCTGGTGGCGGAGGTCCTGTCCGTCAACCAGGACGCCCGCCATCTGCTCCCGCTGGATATGACCTGCACCGGCGAGGGCGTCGTCAAGTGGCTGGGCCGGCGTGTGATCCCCAAGAACCGGGCCTTCGTGGACGAAATCTTAAAAACGCTGGGGCTGAGCCAGAACGACACGAAAGGCATCATCGACGTGTGCAAAGGACTGTCCCTCAACGACAGCTATTGGGTCGTGCCGGACGGTTTTGAGGGGAAATTTGCAGACTACAACCTCTATGAGAACCGCTTTTCCGAGATGCTGGCGCTGGTAGCCTATACCGGCGCAGGCCAGAGCCGGGAGGCGTTCACCACCTCCCCGGAGCTGACCACAAACGGTATGCTGCCCAAGGCGTGGCGCTTCATCGAAAACGACGGCATCTATCTCTATAAGGGCGGCTCCAGCGGCGCACACAACGCCGGGCGGGAACCCTACTGCGAATACTATGCCTCCCAGATCGCCCAGACCATGCGGCTGAATGCGGTCCACTACGACCTGGAAAACTGGAAGGGCATCACCGCCTCCAAGTGTGCGCTGTTCACCGATGTGGACACGTCCTATATCCCCGTCGGCAGTCTGGTGAAGTCCGGAGGCATCCAGGGGTGCCTGGAATACTTCGACGCCCTTGGCCCGGCATTTGGCGAGCAGCTCCGCAGTATGCTGGTCTTTGACGCGCTCATTTACAACGAGGACCGGCACCTGGGAAACTTCGGCGTCCTGCGGGACAACCACACCGGCAGGATCATCGCTCCCGCGCCCATCTTCGATAATGGCCTGTCCCTGCTGTGCTACGCTGGGCAAGAAGAGATCGAGGATTTCGAGAAGCTGAAGGAATATGCCGGGACGCGGATGAATCCCTATCGGCTGTCCTACGAGGAGGTATGCGCCGCTGTGATGGGTGCGAAGCAGAAGCAGCAGCTTCGCCGGATGATCGGCTTCACCTTCCAACGCCATCCCAGCATCAACCTGCCAGAGGAGCATCTGCGGGCGCTGGAGCAGCTGTTGGAACTGCGTGTCCGGCAGCTTCTGGCGATCCCCACCAGAGGGAGATAAAACAGGGAAAAACACGAAAAGCAGCTTGCTCAAACGCAGGCTGCTTTTTTGTGTTTCTCTTTCAGGCAGTGATCCCCCCACAGGGGCAGTCAATCCGTTAAATCGAATGCGACTTTGCCCGCAAGCATCGTGTTTGTACTCCCACAAACACATTTTTACAGGGGCGAGCCCCTGTGACCCCCGCATCAACCAACCGAAAAAGGAGGCACTTATTATGAGAAGCAGAAACATCCGGCTCCAGGTCTGGGTGAACGAAAAAGAGCTGGCGATGCTGGACAGGAAAGCCCAGCGAAGCCGCCTCACGCGGGCTGCCTATATCCGCCAGCTCATCAGAGGCTATATCCCCCGGGACGCTCCACCGCCGGATTATTATGCTATGATGAGGCAGCTATACCGCATCGGCAACAATCTCAATCAGATCGCCCAGAAGGCCCATGTGCTGAACGTGATCGACGTGCAGCGGTATGACGCCGGCGTCCGCCAATTCAAGGAGGCGGTCAGAGCCATCACCAAAACCACGATCCTACCCAGGAAGATGAGCGAGGAAGACGTCCCTGCTACTCTGCCAGGACCCGGTCACAAAACTCCCTGAGAAGAGGAATATCCTGCTCGATCGTCTCCCATGTGGTCTGCACACTGATGCTGCCATAAGCGTGCGCCATCACATTGCGCATCCCGCGTATTTCATCCCACGGCATTTCCCTGTGCGCCGCCCGGAACTCCGGGCTCAGATGGCCGCCCAGCTCCCCGATCTGCAGGATGCACATCGCGCAGCTGTTTCGATAGTCCTTGTCGGCCTTGAATGCCTCAAGGCTGTTCCCAAACCGCTCGTCTGCCTTTTCAATGTCCTCGCAGTAGGAGATGATATGCCGGAGGATCGATCTGTCACGCTCACTCATGGTCATAGAGCAACACCTCCTCCGGTCGGATGTTGGCAAGAAACTCTGCGTCCAGGCTGTCGGAGGTGAGAAGATCCACCTTTCTGCCCAAACGCTCCTCCAGGGCAAGATGGAGACCGGACAAGGCAAACAGGCCGCGTATCTTGCCCTTGTCGATCCGAAGGTCTATGTCGCTGTCGGCCGCAGCATCTCCGCGGGCAAACGAGCCGAAAAGAAATATCCGTTCGGCGCCATACTGTTTTCCCAAGTCTGCCACAGTTCTCTGTATGTCGGCGATCTGAGGGGCCTGAGCCATCGTTCTCCCTCCTTCCCTGTCTTGTAATTCATTATATCCTACCGAGTGGCAAAACTCAACACGTTTCTTTTGGGGCTGGACACTTCGGTCCGACAACCAACAAAAACAGTTTGTGAGAGGAACGTGTCTGTGGTATAATAGCGACAAAGTCGTTATTATACCACAAGATACCAGGCATACCCCCGGCTAACGTCGAAACCGTGCGACATGGTAAAATCAAGCTGTCGAAACAAAAGGCGACGGCAAGTTCTGCCACCTGGTGTTCAAGAAAACCGTCATGCCCGATAGGCAGCTGATCCGCGTTTTCCGTGTCATCGACAAGTTCCCACCCCGTCTTGGTACTGGCGCGGTGCTGTGTATGGCGGACAGATTAACTTCCCTCGACATCAATAATCTGATTGTGCCGATTTGGATGATATAAGCGGGATACACTCTCTATCCCACAGCGTTCCAGCCTGTCAATATGAAAAAGCAGAAATGGAAGGACGATTCCGATGGCAAAGAAAAAGACAGAAGAGAAAATGAATTTGGACGCCATCCTGTTCAAATGCCGTGATATTCTGCGTCAGGCGCGCAACTCTGGCTCTTTCTTTGAAAAGCGCGACATGATGCTTACGCTCGTTTTTCTGCGTTTCATCGGAGAAAAATTCGAGGACGGCATTGAACGGCTCAAGCAAGACCTGATTGCCCAGGGCCTTGACCCCGAGGACGAGGAGATCAAAGCGGCGTTTTTTGATGACCCGACCTTTACGGATGGAACGTACAACCTGCCAATAGAAGCCCGCTGGTCTCCAACGATCAT
>CANQOA010000030.1 GCA_947625355.1 uncultured Oscillospiraceae bacterium
TGTTCAAGGTGACGCCGATGCTGACGGAGGCGATCCGGGCCGCCAAGGCCGCCAAGTAAGGCAACGCAAGACCATACAAAAATCCGCCCCCTTTCCCGTGGGAAAGGGGGCGGGTCTTATCTTTGTGGCACGCAGGTCACTCCATATCCGCCATCATGGCCGTCATCACCGGCTGCAGCACCGGGGTCACCACATCGGCCAGCAGCGTGCTCAGCGCCTCCCCGAGCACCTCGAACGCCTGTTCGGCGTCCATGTCGCTCAGCACAGTCAGCCCCTCCGGAACGATGGAGTCCGGGCCAAATATCATGCCGTCCAGGGCGCTTTCCGTAACGGTAAAGCTGATGGCCGTGCCCGTCATCGTCTCCGGGTCGTCCCCCTCCGCGAGGCCGAAGGAGTAGGACGTGGTGACGCCCGTCTCGGTGACGAGCTGATTGTAACCGGCGCCGACGCTGTAAGTGGACTCCGCGTCCGCGCTGGTGATGTTGACCTGGCCGGTGCTGGCGGTCTCGCCGGTATAAAAGACGCCGTTCACCGCGTATTCGATGCCGGACTGGCGCAGCTCGTCGCCCATGCCAAGGGGCTCGCCGTCGACGCGGACCATATCCAGGATCTGGCAGATCGTCTCGAGATCGACCGTCAGGGTCCGCATCTGATAGTCGTCCTCGGGCAGTTCAAAGGTACCGCCGTTGGGATCGTACTCCATGCCGCCCATGTGGACGGTCTCCGGCTCGCTGACGCAGCCGGCGATCACCTCCGCGATGTCGCCCTCGACGGTGATCTCAGGGATGATGACCGCCGCCTCCGGCGCGTCCTCCGCGGGCTCTTCCTCTCCCGCAGGCTCCTCATCCCCTTCGGGCGTCTCGATGACCGTGATCGTCTCCCGCTGTACGGGCCCCGGGGCCAGGAAGCTGTCCACGATGCTCCGGGCCACGTCGGTCGTGTCGATGCTCTCCAGCAGTTCGATCAGGCTGTCGATCCCGCTCTGCATCACGTTGGCCAAAACGACCACCGGGTCGACGGCAAAGTCCTCATGGCCCAGGGTCTCGCTCCGCAGATGCAGCACAAGCAGGCCGTTCGCCGCCGTGACGCCGATCTCGCCCACGGTCTGCCCATCCACGTCGATATGCAGCAGCCCCGCGTCGCTCTTCCCGTCCGCGGACACATCCAGCGTCACGCTGACATGGGACAGGTCGATGACCTGGCCGTCGGAGACGATATAGACGTCCGAAAGCGTGTGGCTGTGATCGGCGGCCTCGTCCTCCGCCGCGCAGGCATAGGCGCCGACGCTGAGCAGGAGCGTGACGCTCAACAGCAGAGCAAGGAACTTTTTCATTGGATATACCTCCCTTTCGATGATCATTATCGCCCCGGCCGGCGCCGCTCGCGCGCCTGCCGGCGGAAAACTGGCCCGGCGGCTTCCGGGCAGGAACAGAAAAGCTTTGCTTCCACTCGAAGAATATGATATAACATAACAAGCGCAATAACAAGCGCATAGAGGCTGTTTGCTTTCCGTAACGGCGCGTTCGCCGCGCCCTCTCCGGGGACTGCGCCCGCGCGCCGGCTGGAAAAGCATTCCGTGACGAAAGGGGGAACGGCCGCTATGTATGAGATCGCCATCTGCGACGACGACAGCGCCTTCGCGCAGGAGCTGGAGGAGATGCTGTCCGAGCTGTTTCTGGCGCGGGGCGTGAACTGCCGCGTCTCGCGTTTTTCCGATCCGTCCCAGCTGATGAACGCTCTGGAGCGGGGCGCCAACTGCGACCTGCTGTTTCAGGATATCCTTTTCGGCGAGGAGCGGGGGCTCCGTTTCGCGCGGCTGGTGCGGGAGCGGAAATGGGACCTGGACCTGGTGTTCGTGACCAGCAGCGAGGAATACGCCGTGGCGGGCTACGACGTCCGTCCGCTGCACTATCTGCTCAAGCCGATCCGGCGCGAGCAGCTGGAGGAAGCGGTGGACCGCTTTCTGGAGCGCCGCACGCCCTGCACCCTGTGCCTCACGACGCCCACCAGCACCGTGCGTCTGCCCATATCGGAGATCCTCTACTTCGAGATCTACAACCACACCGTCGTGATCCACCTGCGGGACGGCGGCGACCGCTCCTGGAGATGCACGCTCCACGACCTGGAGAGCATGCTGCCGCCGGAGCAGTTCGTGCGCATCCATAGGAGCTTCCTGGTCAATCTGGAGCACATCGCCGAGATCGAGCGCGACCGGGTCCGGCTGACCTCCGGCGACTATGTGCCCATCAGCAAAAACGCTTACGCCAACCTGCAGCTGAGCCTGGTCGCCTTTGACCGCCGCCGGCACGCCTCCGGCTAACGCTCCCGCAGACAGAGGTCGCTCATCACCGAGAACTCCCCCTGGGAGCGCTCCACCACCAGCACGCTGTCATATTTCTCCGCGATCCGGCGCATCGCCGCGAGGCCGTAGCCATGGCGCGGGCGGGCGCCCTCTTTCTCGGCCTCGTCCGGCATGCTGTTGACGCACTGGATGAAGAGGAACTTCTCCCGCAGCCGCATGTCCACCTTGATATAGCGCTCCCGGCCGGGCTCCATCCTCTCGCACGCCTCCAGGGCGTTTTGCAGCATATTGCTCAAAAGCACGCTCAGATCCTCGTCCGCGATGTTCAGCTCCGGCGGCACGTTCAGCCGGTGCTCCACCCGGATCTTCCGCTCTTTGGCCCGGTCCAGGTAGCTGCCGGCGATCACGTTCACCAGCACGTTCTGGCTGTACCGTCCGGTGGGCAGCTGCTCCAGCTCGCCCGCGACGGCGTCCACATAGCTGTTCGCCCGCTGGATGTCGCCGCTCTGCAAAAGGGCGGACAGGGCGGTCATATGGTGGCGCATCTCATGGTGCAGGGCGTTGGTGGCGTTCTCCGCCGCCAGCATGCGCTCGTAACTCTCCATGGTCCGCCGCTCACGCTCCCGCAGCACGGCCACCGTCCGGCGGCTGCGCAGCGTGCGCCGGACCACCTCGACCAGCATCGTCGCCACCGTCAGGTAGGAGATGATGTCGGTGATGGGCGTCACCACGGCCCAGTAGTTCCCCATGAGCAGGGAGGTCCATACTCCCTCCCGCAGATAGCTGCCCGCGCCGCCCCAGGCGCGGAACCTGTCGCTCATATACAAGGCCGCGACCGCGGCGCCCATGAGCCCGTAGCGGAGCATTTTCTTCCGTTCCAGACGGCCTTCTCTTCTTTGCTGCACAATCTCAACGCAGAACGCCGCGATCACCGTCAGCAGCACCAGCAGGGCACCCGGCCCGGTCGTGCTCGCGGTCCCAGGGTCATTCTGATAGAGGATCACGCCCTCCTGCACGACCTCATATACCGCCCAGGCCGCAATGATGCCGCAAAGCGGCAGCTGCCATCGCGGTCCCAGCCGGAGCGCGATATAGAGATACAGCGGCGCCATATACACCGGTCTCAGGACCCGCAGGTCCAGCCGCGAGGTCAGGATGCTGTAATATCCTGCGGTGGAGTTGTATGCCTCGTTCAGGAACAGCAGCAAAAAATACAGGCACAGCAGCAGCGTTTTGCCGTCCGGGTTGCGGTTGTTCCAGTTATCCAGCAAAAACACGCCCGCCAGCGCGATCGCCAGGATCGCGTAGATGGTCATGGCGATGTTGTACCGCACGGCGAACACGGCCAGGGGCGCTATCCTCGCGTCATCGCTGGTGAGGGCCGGATACTGCACCCGCAGCCCTTCCTGCCCCTCCGGGAAGTAGGTGATCACGGAGAGCTCCCGGCCCAGATAATCCGCCGGCAGGGACATGTTCACGTACTACCAGTCCTCGCCCCGCATGCTCCACAGCCGGTCCCACTGCGCCTGGTCCGGACGCACGAAGCCGTCGGCCTCCCGCTCCAGCTGCGCGAAGTCGGAATAGAACAGCACGCCGTCCAGAAAGACCTCTATCCCCTCCCGGTAGCTGGACCATTCCAGCTCGGCGGCGGGGATGTCCTCCGTTATCGTGCGCGTGATGCGTATGGCCTGAGCCCCCTCCGGCACGGCGACGCCGTATACCAGATACTCCGGCTCATACGCCCGCACCTCGCCGCCGATGAGCAGCTCGTAACGCCAGCCGTGGCGTATGTCCGGCGTTTCCGTCAGATAGAACTCCTCTTTGTCCGTGGCGCTCAGCAGGGAGAATACGACGACCACCAGCGCGGCCACGGCCAGCACCACCGCCACGCCGCAGGCATATTGCCATTTGAACCCCTTTTTCACCGTCGATCCCTCCCCGGCCTCTGCGCGCATGACGCCGTTTCAGACCCGGCGGCGTCCGGCGCCATCGCGCTATATCCACTTTACTGTGGATGCCGGGCCATGTCAACGGCCCGGGCGCGAACGGCCAAAATCCGTCGTGAAAAGGCCGCGGCCGGCCATGACCTCCGCAAAAGTTCCCGCCCCTGGCATGGGGCGGGAACTCTTTTGTGCATATATCAGAACATATAGCTCTTGCAGACAGGGGAGTTGGCCTCGGCAGACGCCTTGTCGTACCAGACCAGGTTGTTGCCGCTGGCCTTGTCGAACAGCTGGATCAGTTCGGGCTTGGTGGAGAACTTCACCGTCGCGCCCATGCTCACGTCCACCTGCAGGTCCACGGTGGGGATGACCATGACCACTTCGTCGCCGTTGCTGTCCGCGTGCAGATGCACCTCGGAGCCCATCATCTCGTTCACGACGATCTTCGCCTCCAGGTCGCCCTCGCCCACGCTGATGTGCTGGGGACGGATGCCCGCGATGATCTCGCAGGGCTGCTGGCCGTTCTGCTTCAGGGCCTTCTGCTGGAAGTCGCTCAGCTTGAACTTTGCGTCGCGGATCTGGGCGTAATACACGCCGTCCTGAAGCAGCAGATGGCAGTTGTCGAAGAAGTTCATCACCGGCATGCCGATGAAGCCGGCCACGAACAGGTTCACGGGCTTGTCGAACACCTCGCCCGGCGTGCCGATCTGGTTGACGAAGCCGTCCTTCATGATGACGATCCGGTCGCCCAGGGTCATGGCCTCGGTCTGGTCATGGGTCACGTACATGAACGTGGTGTTGATGCGGCTGCGCAGCTTGATGATCTCCGCGCGCATCTGGTTACGCAGCTTCGCGTCCAGGTTGGACAGAGGCTCGTCCATCAGGAACACCTTCGGGTCACGGACCATGGCGCGGCCGATGGCCACACGCTGCCGCTGGCCGCCGGACAGAGCCTTGGGCTTACGCTCCAGGTACTGGGTGATGTCCAGGATCGCCGCGACTTCCTTGACCTTCTTGTCGATCTCCTGCTTGGGGACCTTCTTCAGCTTCAGGGCGAAAGCCATGTTGTCATACACGCTCATGTGGGGATACAGCGCGTAGGACTGGAACACCATGGCGATGTCCCGATCCTTGGGCTCCACGTTGTTGCAGAGCTTGCCGTCTATGTACAGCTCGCCCTCGGTGATGTCCTCCAGGCCGGCCACCATACGCAGGGTAGTGGACTTGCCGCAGCCAGAGGGGCCGACCAGCACGATGAACTCCTTGTCCGCGATGTTCAGGTTCACATCGTGCACGGCCGTGACGCCGCCGTCATAGACTTTCTTCAGACCTTTGATGATAACTTCGGACATAAACTCAGCTCTGACCGCCGGGCCTCCGCCCAGGCCGTCTCGCGTCGTCCACAGGGGACGAACCGCATTACGGCAGGTCTCCACACTGCCGCACCGCGAGCCACGCGGGAGATCGATTCCTCCTTTTTTATGTACGGAGGGCCAATAAGTGGAGTGGTCCTCCGCCATTGGATTACAGAATAATAATAGTATGGAATGGGGATTTAGTCAAGGCCTTTTTGCCCCGTCCCGCCGGGAATATCGCGTCAGTAATACCGCCGGCGGATCATGTCCAGAAAGTCCCCGCTCAGATAGGCCTCCATCTTGCGGAAGGTGTCCTCGTTGCGGATGAGCCGGCCCGGCTGCTGGTACTGCACCCAGGCCATGGCGCACCAGGTGACGCCCCGCAGGCAGGTGATGGGGATGAAAAGCGCCAGCCGCTGCCGCAGCCCGTCCGTCTCGAAGCGGCCGGCCGCCGCCCGGACATACCGGTCGGTGAACGCGTCCATCTCCTCCGGCGTCAGGATCACGTCCGTTTTCCAGAAGGTGGTGGTGGGTGCCAAAAAGTGGCCCAGATCCTGGGCCGGGTCGCCGTAGAGCGGCTTTTCCCAGTCCACCAGATAGCAGGGCCGCCCCGGCCCATTGACCAGGAAATTGCCAGAGTTGAGCTCCGTATTGATGCAGCAGCGGTATCCTCCCATGCGCCGGGCGGCGGCCGCCTTGGCCCGGCCCGCCGCCAGCAGCCGCCGGATGCGGTCCGCGACAGACCTGTCCGCCAGCGGCGAGTCGTAATAGGTCCGCACCATCTGCTCGCACTCGTCCAATATGGCCCCCAGCGGGTCCTCCGGCGAGAACAGCCCGGAGGCCGGCCCGTCCACCGGCACGCTGTGGATGTCCGCCAAACACGCCGCCGCGGCGTCCATGTCCCGGCGGTAGTCCAGCGCCCGGCCGGGCAGGAGCTCCATCACCAGCACCCCATAGGGCAGATGCTCCCGGCTGCCGTCCGCGTAGAGCGCCGCCGGCGTCCGGCCGGACGGCTCCAAAAGACGCAGGGCGCTGTATTCATATCCGATCTGGTCGGCCAGATGCATCTGGCTGCCGGTATTGACCCTCAGCACCAGAGGCTTTCCCGTCACCGGGTGGGTGAACGCGTAATTGATGTTGTACTCCCCCTGGGCCAGCAGCCGCGGCGCGATCTCCGCCCCGGCCGGGATGCCCAGCGCCTGGCGGAACGCCGGCCGGCGGATATACTCTCTCAGGCCCGGTATCCTGTTCACGTCCGCGCCTCCTCCTTGAAATAGACCGCCCGGCCCGGATCGGCCTCCAGGCCCGTCTGACCTCCGACGGCCAGGCCCATGTCCGCCAGCGCCCCCGCGGTGACGCTGCATGTGATGGCGCCCGCCGGACCGGTCAGCGTCAGCTCCGCCGTCTCGCCCAGAAAGTCGATCCCCGTCACGGTGTAGCCGCTCCCTCCCGGCACGGCGCGCATATCGAAGGGGCGGATGGCCGCCGTCCAGGGCCCGTCCTCCAGGGCGCATGGCCAGGCGCCCAGAGCGCAGGAGAACGTCCCTCCCGCCGCCCTGCCGGGCAGGCAGTTGATCCTGCCGAAATACGCCGCCGCCTCCCGGGAGACGGGACGCCAAAAGATCTCCTCCGGCGTGCCGCACTGGAGGATACGCCCATCCTGCATCAGGGCCACCCGGTCCGCCAGGCGCAGCGCCTCCTGCCGGTCGTGGGTGATGAGCACGGTGGTCAGCCCCTTTTCCCGATGGAGCTTTTTCACCAGCCGCCCCATCTCGTCCCGCAGCCCCTCGTTCAGGCCCGAGAAGGGCTCATCCAAAAGCAGCAGCCGGGGCTCCGCCGCCAGGGCCCTGGCCAGGGCCACCCGCTGCATCTGGCCGCCGGACAGCTCCCGGATGCGCCGCCGCCCATAGCCGGGCATCTGCACGTCCTCCAAAAGCCGCTCCACGACCTGGGCCGTCTCCACCCTGGGCCGTTTTTTCAGCGCCATGGAGAAGGCGATGTTGTCGAACACCGTCATATGGGGGAACAGCCGCAGGTCCTGGAACACGATGACCGTGCCCCGCCGCTCCGGCGGCACGCCCAGAAGGGACCTTCCGTCGGCGCGGATCTCGCCGGAGCGGACGTCCAGCAATCCCGCGATGCTCTTGATGAGCGTGCTCTTGCCGCACCCCGACTGGCCCAGCAGGGCCAGCAATTCCCCGTCGGCGACGTCCAGGTCCACGCCGTGGAGGATCTCCCTGTCCTGCAGGCATACCCGCAGATCGCTGATGGACAGCTCCATGTTCTCCCGCTCTCTCTATCCGTAAAAATTTCCGCCGCCGTGGCGCATCCACCGGCGGGACAGCTTTTCAAACAGCACCAGCAGCAGGAACGTGACCGCCAGGAAGATCGCGCTGTACACGCTGGCGATGTTCCGCTCCCCGCCCTGGAGATAGGGCACCATGACCATGGTGAAGGTCTTTACCTGCCCGCCGCCCAGCAGCAGCGTCAGGAAATACTGGCTGAAGGAGACGATGTAGGCCATGCTGAACGCCGCCAGAAGCACCGGCGTGAGCAGCGGCAGCGTGACCTTTCTGAACGCGCCCAGGCCGGAGGCGCCCAGCACCCGCGCCTGTTCCTCCAGCCCGACGCCCAGCGCGCGGGTGCCGTCCGTGAGAAGGTATACCGCGTAGGGCAGCGAGTACAGCAGATGCGCAACGATCACGCCGTGGACGGTGTTGTTCAGTCCCAGGCGGATGAACGTCACCTGCACCCCCATGGCGAACACCGTCACCGGCACCATCAGGGGCAGGGAGGTGAAAAACGCCGCCGCGCCTTTGCCGGGAAAATCATAGAGGACGATGGCCCGGGCGGTCATCAGCCCGATCAGGACGCTCAGCGCCGCCACCGCCAGCGAGATGCCCACGCTGGAGGCCAGCACGGCGGCGAGCTGCCCGCTCCGATGCAGCACCTCCCGCACCGCCCGCAGGGAGAAGGTCTGGGGCCAAAGGGCCGGCCAGGCCCACCGCTCCGTGAACACCCACACCAGCATCACCAGCATGGGCAGCAGGATGACCGCCGCCCCGGCCGCCAGCAGCGCGCCGGACCAGGTCCGTTTTCCTCTCATCGCGTGCCGCCTCTCTCCCGCAGGGCCGCCGCCTTCCGGCGCATCAGCGCATAGTAGGCCAGCGCGCTGAGCACCGAGATGAGGATGACTACCCCGTTCAGCGCCATGGCATAGGGCCGGTGGTGCATATCCGGGTGGACATATTCGATATAGGCCAGCACCGGCAGGGCCTTGGGGGCGGTGGCCCCCAGCAGGAAGGGCAGCTCATAGGCCCCCAGGGCGAACACGAAGATGATGAGAAAGCCGCTGAGAACGGTATCCCGGCACAGGGGCAGCGTCACCCTGCAAAAGGCCCGCCATGGCCCGGCCCCCAGGTTGACGGCAGTCTGGCCCAGGCTGCCGTCGATGTTCGCCATCAGGGACAGGACGAAATAGACGATGAAGGGCGTCTCCTTCCACACGTAGGCCAGGATGACGCCCACGCCCCAGCCGTCGTACAGCAGCGCCGGGAACTGGCTCTGCTCGTCGATGAGCCCGAAAAGGCAGGCCAGCCGGGCCAGCAGCCCGTTTTGGGAGCACAGCAGCACCGTCAGCAGCGCCACCACCACATGGGGCACCGCGATGGGCAGCCGCACCAGCCCCACCAGTCGGTCATGGGTCCGGCGGCTGATCACCAGCACCGCGCAGATCCCCACCCCCGCCGCCGTGGCGATGAGGGCGGAGACGGCCGCGGTGCGCAGACTGTACAGCACCGCGCGGACCATATCCGGCCGGGTGAACGCCTCCCGGTAGTAGTCGAGGGTGGGCTCCGTCAGCCCCAGAGCCGGCATCAGGCCCAGGCTCTGGCCGATCCCCGCCGCCAGTCCCGCCACAAACAGCGCCGTCAGGAGGATGTGGGGCAAAAGCAGCAGATAAGGCGCGGCTTTGCGCGCTCTCACTTGCCCACGACCTCTTCCAGCCATATCTGCTCGATGACCGGCACCAGCTCCGCGGGCATCTCGGGCAGCCGCTTGGCCAGCAGCTCGTCCTGGGGGATGCTCCCCGCGCCCAGCTCCACCGCGTCGAAAGCCGCCTTTTGCTCGGCGGAGAGCTTTTCATAGTCCACCACCGGCAGCACCTTCAGCACCTTGTAGCGGTCCGCCTGCACCTCCGGAGTCATCATCTCGTTGATGGCCACCATGGCGCCGGCCTTGTTGCGGGAGTTGGCAGCGATGGCCATGAAGTTGGTGTTGCCGATGGTGCCCTTGTCGAACTGGAAGGTCTGGGTGGTGGGGGTATAGGTCCCATTCTCGATCTTGACGGTGGGCGAATACGCCTCATAGGTCATGTTCAGCACCAGCTCCCCGTCGGCGAACATGTTGTCCACGGCGGTGGAGGACTCGGGGAAGGTCCTGCCCCCGTTCCACAGATAGGGGTTGAGCTGGCGCAGATACTCCAGCGCCGGCTCGATGGCCGCCTTCACGGTCTCCTTGTCCGGCTCCATGTCCAGAAACTGCTCGTAGCCGCAGATGTCATAGATGATATTGCGCACGAACACGCTCCCGGTGAAGTCCGGCAGCGCGGGATAGGTCACCTTGCCGGGGTTGGCCTTGACGAACTGCATCAGCTCTTCGGTGCTGTGGGGCAGGTCGGGCGTCACCGCCGTGTCGGCGATGAGCACCATCTGGGCCTTGCCGTAGGGGGCCTCGTAGCCCTCGATGGGATAGGCGAAGTCCAGCGTCACATCCTCGGAGGACGCGTCGATGTATTCCTGGAAGCTGGGCAGCTTGTCCACAAAGGGGCCGTAGAGCATGCCGTTCTCCTTGGCGGACTGGAAATTCTCGCCGTTGATCCAGATCATGTCGATGCTCCCATCCTCCTCGCCGGCCTGGAGCTCGCCGGAGAGCTGGCTGAGCACCTGGTCGATGTCCATGGGCACCCGCTCCATGGTGATGTCATATTTCTCCTTCATCCGGGGCGCGAACACGTCGTCCAGCCACTGGTTCAAAAGCTCGTCGCCGCCCCAGCCGTAAAAGGTCACCGTAGTGCCCCGGGCCGCTTCCTTCATCTCCTCGAAGGAAAGATCCGTCATCTCTTCCCCCAGCGGGTCCCCCGCCGTTCTCCCGCCGCCGCAGGATGCCAGCAGCAGCGTCAGGCACGCCAGTGCCAGCGCCATGAGCTTTTTCATATTCTTCTCCTCCTGTTTTCTATCGAATGTCTTTATAAAGCGCGGCGATGGTGTCCACGTCCACGCCCTTTCGGTACATCGCCCGCAGCCGCCACATCCGGGCCATGACGGGGAGCGGTCCGCCCTGGAGAAAGCGCCGGTCAGACGTGACGATGCGCGAGCGCGTCATGCCGAACCGCTCCCCCCTGGCCCGCAGGTCCAGGGAGAACTGGTAGTCCTCCATGATGGGCAGGTCCGGAAAGCCGCCCATCTCGAAAAACAGCTCCCGCCGGAGGAAGATGCCCTGATCCCCAAAGGCGATGCCCCGGAGCTTTACCCGCAGATTGGACATCGGCTGGCAGTTTTTGATCCAGATGTTGCGGCTCCGAAAGGCGATGCCGAAGCATCCCGCCCGATGGGAAGCCATGACCGCCCCGATCTCGT
This sequence comes from uncultured Oscillospiraceae bacterium, assembly GCA_947625355.1. Classification (GTDB taxonomy): domain Bacteria; phylum Bacillota; class Clostridia; order Oscillospirales; family Oscillospiraceae; genus CAJOIG01. Next base: position 11,237 of record CANQOA010000030.1, read on the forward strand.
CCAGGGCGTGGGGCGGCAGCTGGCTGTCCGCGTGCAGGAACAGCAGCACGTCTCCCCCGCTGGCCGCCGCGCCGGCGTTCATCTGCTTTGCCCGGCCCTTCTCGCTTCGCAGCAGCCGGCACCAGGCCGGGACCATCTCCGCCGTCCGGTCAGTGCTGCCGCCGTCCGCGAACAGGATCTCCGCCCGGCCCCGGAGCTGCTCCAGAGAGGCCAGCAGCGTTGGCAGGGCCTTTTCCTCGTTGTAGACCGGGATGATGACTGAGAGGTTCACAGCGCCCTCCTTGCCCGGTTGAGCAGCGACCCCATCCCCAGGGGCACCGCCTCGTCCACGCCCAGGATCAGCGGCAGCAGGTGATAGGCCCGCGCCATACCCTGGCGGCGGAAGCTGCCGACGCAGGAGGCGCAGTAGGTATAGAGCTCGCCGCCCCGCTCCGCGGCCCTTTCCGCCATGGCCTTTGCCAGCGCCGGCTCCCTGGCCGCCGCGCAGCCGCCCAGGCCGCAGCACTGCACGTCCGGGAAGGCGTCCCGCGCCTCCCCCTCCAGGAAGGGGAGGATGTCCCGGAAAAACCGCCTCTCCGCCCGGTCGGGGCAGGGATAGTACAGCGGGAACGCATCCCGCCGCACGGGCGCGCCCTCGCCCAGCTGCCGCAGCTTTTCATAGACCGTCACCATGGGGATGGTGAGCTTGTCCGCCAGAAACCGATAGCAGTTGGGGCAGACCATCACCAGCTCCTCCACGCCCCGGTCCCGGAGCTCGGCCTCCATCCGGCGGACATGCTCCTGTGCCTCCGCCGCCAGGCCCAGCTCGCTGACCGGCTTTTCGCAGCAGTCATAGACCACGCCCACGCCGTGTTTTTCCATGACGGACACCAGCTTTGCCGTGGTCTTGGGGAAAAAGGACGGGAAATTGCACCCGGGGAAGAGCACCGCGCGGCCCTTGGCGCGGCGGTAGTTGGAGAATTTATAGGGGGCCTTTTCCCACAGCAGCAGCCGGTAGGCCGGGTCCCGGCGCAGCGAAGCGCCGTCCGTTTTGCGCATCTCCAGGGCCAGCGCCGCCCCGTCGATGCCCATGGGGCAGGCCGCGGCGCATCGTCCGCACAGAAAGCAGTTATAGGCGAGCTCCGGCCGCGCCGCCAGCCCCGCCAGATCCAGCCCGTATTTTTCCAGGAAAAGGCACCCGGCCGTGCACCGGCCGCAGTGTACGCATTTTTCCGTGTCCACGCTCATCCCGCGCAAAGCCTCCCCTTCATCTCCCGGGCCAGCCAGCGGCCGGTGTGGGTCGCCTCCATGGCGGGCGTCCCCACCCAGGCGGCATAGAGGGCCGCCAGGTCCTCCGGCATGTCCACGTCCCGGCAGGTCCCGGCCAGCGCCACCCGCAGCCCCGCCCGGCGCAGGGCGGCCGCCGTCTCCTCCAGCACGGTCCCCGTCCCGTACCGGCGCACGTCCCAGGCCGCCGGCTGGGGCCGGGTCATGCCGATGAGATAATAGCCGCCGTCCTCCGTGGGGCCCAGGACCACGTCGCTTTCATCCAGCGCGTCGAAGGCGCCGCGCACCGTCTCCGCCTTCAGCTGGGGGATGTCCGTCCCCACCAGCACCGCCGCCGCATAGCCCATGGAAAACGCGTCCCGGAGCGCCGCGTCCATCCGCCGGCCCAGGTCCCGGCCCGCCTGCGCCCGGAGGAACGCGTCCCGTCCCAGCAGCGCCTCCAGCAGCCCCCGCCGATCCTCCGGCGTATAATAGACCAGCACGTCCGCGCCGGACCCGGCGCAGGCGTCATAGGCGTCCAGGATGAACCGGCTGTGCAGCGCCGCGCATTCCCCGTCGGACAGAAAGGGCATCAGCCGGGTCTTGGTCTGGCCCGGCACAGGCGCGCGTGTGAACAATATGACCGCTCTGCGCATGCGCGCCTCCCTTCTCAGCGCTCCGCCGCGCCGTCCTTCCGGGCGGGCTTATCCAGATATTTCCTCTTGACGAACCAGCCCAAGAGCACCACCAGGACCAGCAGCCCTCCCGCCGCGGCGAAATAGGCCCATCGGTGGCTCTGGGCGGTGAAGCCCACGGACCCCACCGTGAACAGCGCCACGCCAGGGATCATAAAGAGGAACGTATACACCGAATAGGCCGCCAGCGAGATGTCCGTGACGCCATAGGCGAAGTTCTGCAGGTTATAGGGAAACAGCGGCACCAGCCGCGTGATCATCAGCAGCACGATGTCGCTGCGGCCCGCGTCCTCGAACAGCAGCCGGCGCAGCAGGGCGTTTTTCTCCACCAGGGGCTTGATCGTGTCCTTGAGGAAGAACCGGCCCGCCAGGAACGCGGCAATGGCCCCCAGGGTGGTGGCGACAAGGCACAAAAGCGTGCCCAGCCACGGCCCGAACAGCACCCCCGCGATCACCGCGAAGGTGACCCCCGGCAGGGAGAGCGCCACGCACCCCACCACCGTCAGCACGCAGTAGAGCGCCGCCGCCCGGAGCAGGTCGTCCCGGACCGCCGCCGTCAGCATCGCGAGGCCGCCCTCGCCCCGCAGATAGTCCGACCAGCCATAGACATGGTCCAGCGCCAGCACCAGCGCGATGACGGCGACGAAAACGGCCGGCTTCCAAAACCGCCGCAAGGCTTACTCCTTCCCCCCGGCGTCCGCGCCCTGCTCCTGGGCCTTGGCCTTCTGGCGGCTGACCCAGACGGACCGGATGATGGTCACCAGGATGGCCAGGGCGAACAGGCACAGAAGCCCCGTGAACAGCAGCTGCGCCCCGCCGGTGAGCATGCCGCCCACATAGGAGTACACGATGGTGGCCGGCAGCTGGCCGATGCCGGTGGCGATGAAAAACTCCCAAAAGCCCATACTGGTGAGGCCGGCGGCATAGCTGACCAGGTCGAAGGAGATGAACGGCAGCAGCCGGGCCACCAGGATGCTTTTGCGGCCGTATTTCTCAAAAAAGCCGTCGATCTGCTCCAGGGCGTGGGCCGTGCACAGCTTCACCACCACGTCCCGGCCCAGGATGCGGGCGATGTAGAAGCACACCGCCGCCCCCGCCATGGCCGAGGTCCAGGACAGGATGGCCCCCTGCCACCAGCCGAACAGGTTGGCGTTGGCCAGCGTGATGAAAAACGCCGGCAGCGGCGCCGCCACGGACTGGAAGATCATCAGCAGGAAGGACACCGCCATGGCCCAGGGACCGTACTTGGCGATGAAAGCGCGCATGGCCTCGAAATCCCCGGTGCGGAACATGTCCACCAGGGAGTTGACCGCTTTGTGGGCCGACGGCACCGCCAGATACACGATCACCGCCGCCAGCACCAGCGCCAGCAGGATGATCTTGCTCGCCCAGCCGGAGCCCTTTTTCGGCGCGGCCGTCCCGCCGCTCCGCGCCGGCGTGTTTTTATCCGTCTGTTCCATCTTATCTCTCCCCTACATATCGCCTCACAGCATAAGGCGCGCCATGGTAATCATGGCGCGCCCTGCGTTCAGGCATATTGACTTCAGCGGCCTTCTCGAAGGGATGGCGGTGCGCCAGCCGTTGCCGCTGGGACACGGGCTGCCTCTTTCTCAGTTCGCGGCGCCGCTCTCCACCGAGTCGGCGTTGACTTCCTTCCAGTTGTTGAAGCCGCCCTCCAGGGTGTAGACCTTGCTCATGTCATAGCCCAGCGCGGACAGGATGTTGGTGCCCATCTGCGCGTACTTTTTGCCGGAATAGCACACCAGCACCAGCGTGTCGTCCACGCCCTCGATGCCGGCCTTCATGGTGGCGATGCCGTCATCGGTGTCGCCGTTGATCGCCGGGTCCATGCTCAGCAGCACGGAGCCGGGGATGTGGGCCTCTTCATAGTCGCTGTCCTTGCGCAGGTCGATGATGGTGTAGCCATCCTTGCCCACCACGTCCAGGGTCGCCGCCGCGTCCATGTACTGCATGGCCACGTCCTCGGCGGGCAACTCCACAGCGTCCTCCGCCGTCTCGGGCTCTTCGGGGGTCTCAGGCTCGGCGGGAGCGGGTTCCTCCGTGGCCGCCGGTTCCTCCGTGGGAGCGGGCGTGGGCTCGGGCTTGCTGGAAGAGCAAGCCACCATGGACAGCAGCATCGCCACCGCCATCAAAAACGCAAAAAATTTCTTCATCTTGTGCCTCCGTTAGAATTTGATAATGATGTAACACATCACTTTCAGTGCAAATTTACCATTTCCGGCCGGAGAAAACAAGCGTCCCGGCGCATATATACAAATAAATGATTTTATACGGGATCTATCATTATTTCCGATAGATCATCCGGGCCATGCCCGGATATAGCAGCCCTATAAATGCCGCCGTCTATCGGTGTTCACGATTTGACAGGGCGGGTCCGATAAAATAAGATAGACAGACAGATCCTTTGCGGGAATTTGCAAAAAATGGAGGTATGTATGATGAAAAAAACTCTCGCTCTATTGCTGTGCGCGGTCATGGCGTTCGGCCTCTTCACCGGCTTCACGCCCAAGGCGTCGGCGGAGGAGCCCGCCGCAGAACCCGCGAACGTGACGGGCACCGTCACCTTTACCGTGGACATGACCAAGTATGACCAGGGCTCCGTCGTCCGCGTCTGGGTCCCGGTCGCCCAGACCAACGACTACCAGACGGTGGAGGACGTCGTCTTTGACGCCGGCGAGGCGGCCGCTGTCGCCGAGCTCACCGAGGACGAGCAGGGCAACTGCATGCTGTATGTGGAATGGGACGCGCAGGCGGCCCCCGAGAGCCGCGTCGCTACCGTCTCCTTCAAGGCCTCCCGGGATGAGATCCTCCGCCCCGAACTGGTCGAAGAGGGCCAGGTCGAGGGGATGGACGAGTATCTGGGCGAGTCCAAGATGGTCGTCACCACCGGCGCGGTGAAGGAACTGGCCGACGAGATCACCGCCGGCGAGGACACCATTCTCGGCAAGGCCCGGGCCATCTATGACTGGATCTATGACAACATGAACCGGGACAACGACGTGGTCGGCTGCGGCCAGGGCGACGTGTGCACGCTGATCGAGACCAAGGCCGGCAAATGCACGGACATCAACTCCGTGTTCGTGGCGCTCTGCCGCGCCTCCGGCATCCCCGCCAGGGAGATGTTCGGCGTCCGGATGAACGCCGACGACATCACCGGCAACCAGCACTGCTGGGCCCAGTTCTATCTGCCCGGCACGGGCTGGGTCTCCGCCGATCCCGCGGACGTGCTGAAGGCCGTGCTGACCAACGAGTGGGACAAGGCCGACGAGGAGGCCCTAGCGTCCAAGGAGTACTACTGGGGCAGCTGCGACGAAAAGCGCGTGGAGCTCTCCCGCGGCAGAGACCTGGTCCTGAGCCCGGCCCAGGACGGCGAGCCTCTGAACGATTTCGGCTATCCCTATGCCGAGGTCGACGGCGAGCCCATCGACTTCTATGCCCCGGCCGATTTCGTCTACTCCATCAGCTTCGCGGCGGCGGAATGATGCTTCTCCCAGCAAGCAGAGACCCCCGGCCCTCATGGCCGGGGGTCTCTCATGGTCAGGCAGCGCTCACTGCGCGCCGCTCAACTCTCCGTCGTCTGCGCTCTCCCGCCGCGGAGGGTATCGGCGATCTCCTGGGCGCGGCTGTCGGTGAGGGTGAACTTCTTCACGAAGAAGATGAACGCCACCGTCAGCCCCAGGATGGGCAGGATGGTCATCAGCAGCCGCAGGCCCAGGATGGTGCCCGCGCTCTGGGCCACCACCGCGCCGGTCTCGGAAGTATCGCCCACCAGGCCGATGCCGTCCAGGCCAATGCCGGTGATGAACACCGCCACGCCGGAGGCCGCCTTCACCACGAAGGTCTGCATGGAGAAGATGACGCTCTCCTCCCGCCGGCCGGTCTTGAGCTGGCCGTAATCCACGGAGTTGGACAGGAACACCGTCGTCAGCACGGTCAGGATGCCGTTGGCGGCGAACACCAGCGCCCCGCACACGCACAGCAGGATCAGGTTGGAGCCGAGCCCCAAAAAGCACACCGCCAGGATCAGGGCATAGCCCGCCATGGCCAGGGCCAGCGCGATCTTGAAAATGCCGGTGTTGCCCAGCTTTTTGTGCAGCAGCGGGTACACCACCATCATGCCCAGGATCTGGCAGGCACCGCCCACGGTGGTGAACATGGTATAGCTGCCCATCCAGCCGGTGCCGCCGAAGTCGTATTTGAAGAAATAGATGACCAGGTTGCTGGTCAGATACAGCGCTCCGTTGATCAGCAGGATGGCCAGGACGGTGATCATGGCCTGGTCGTTGCGGAACAGCGCCTTGAACATCTCCCCCACGGAGGACGTCTCCATCCTGCCGATGTCATGCTCCTTGACCTTGGCGCAGCAGAGCCCCTCCGCCACCATGAACACCGCCGCCACGATGAGGGCGATGCGGCCGAAGCCGGTCCGCTCATTGCCGCCGCCCAGAGCGGCCACCGCCAGCAGCGTGCCCACCTGGATGACCGCCGAGCCGATGCCCGCGCAGGTGCGGCCCACCACGGACAGGTTCTCCCGGTCCTTGGGGGTGTCGGTGACGGCGGGGATCATGGACCAGTAGGGGATGTCCATCATGGTATAGGTGACGCCCCAGAGGATGTAAATGACGGCGAAATAGACCATCAGGCCCGTGCCCTGCATGTCCGGCGCGGCGAACAGGGCGTACAGCACGAAGGCGTTGAGGACCGTGCCGCTGATGAGCCAGGGCCGGAACCGGCCCCAGCGGGTCCGGGTCTTGGCCACCAGGATGCCCATAAAGGGGTCGTTGAACGCATCGAACACCCGGGCGATCATCAGGATCAGCCCCACGAAGGTGGACGGCAGGCCCAGGATATCCTGGTAAAAGTACATCACGTAGCTTGCGGACAGGGCGTATACCATGTCCTTGCCCACGGCGCCGATGCCGAAGGCGGCGGTCTGGGAACGGGTCAGTTTCATGTTTCCTTTCTCCTCTCGTTACAGCAAAATTATGTTAACTTATTTTGCTTCCGGTGTCAGCTCCCCTACGCCCAACGAAGCCAAAAATTCGCGCACCGCCCGGCCGTACTTGTCCGGGTCCAGCACATAGGCGATGGCGTGGGGCGCGCCGGGGATGGTGACGCGCGTCTTTCTCCCGCTGCAGGCGTCGAAGATCTCCCGGCTCATGTCACAGGGGACGAACCGGTCGTCCTCCCCGTGGATGAGCAGGATGGGGACCCTTGCCTGGCGCACCGCCTTCACGGGGGACGCGGCGGTCAGGCTGAACCCGCCGTACAGCCGGGCGCCCAGCAGGATGAAGGGATAGAGCAGGATGGACGCCGGGCCCATGCTGTCCCGCCCCACCTTCTTGATGATGGCGGAGGGGTCGGAATAGGGACAGTCGGCGATGATGCCCCTGACCTCCCCCGGCAGGTCCAGATCGGAGGCCATCAGCACCGTGGCAGCCCCCATGGACACGCCCATCAGCACGATGGGCCGGCCGGGCCAGCGCTCCGCCGCGTACTGCGCCCAGCGCAGGCAGTCGAACCGCTCCTTCACGCCGAAGCTGATGGTCCTGCCGTCGCTCTTGCCATGGGACCGCTGGTCCACCAGCAGGGCGTTCATCCCCATCTGCCGGGCCAGCTTCCCGCCGCCGCACATGTCCCGCAGGGCGGTGCTCTTGAAGCCGTGGAACCCGATCAGCACCGGCGCTGTGTCGGACGCGCGGTAATAGCGGCCATACAGCCTGGCTCCGTCCTGCCCGGCGATCTCCACCGGCTCGAAGGGCTGGGCATCCTGCTCCTTGATCAGGGCCGTCATGGCCTCCCGGTAGGGATCGTACTGCCCCTCCGGGGGCAGATCGTAGGGGCTCTCTCTGTGGTCAGGGTGGTAAAAGGGGATACGGTAGGCGGCATAGCTGACCGCCAGCACCGCCAGGATCACGATCGCCAGAATAATGATCAGCGCCATTTCATGTCCTCCTCGTCAGCTCTCCGGGCGCGCGGCGGCCCGTTGGCGGTCCGCTCCGGCACTCCCTGCGCAAGCATACCACAAAACCGGCCGCCCGTCCACCGCCCAATGCCGCAACGCGGAAAAACGTTGGCCGGCTGGGCCGTGCGGCGCACATGCCGCGCGCGGCAAAAGGCCCCGAAAACGGCGCTCTCCCCGGCAGAAACACTGCCGGGGAGAGAACGACAGAGCGCTGCTGCGCCCGATATACCGCCTGCCACATATGAGACCGTCCTAATAGATTCGCCGCATGTGCCGCTTATGGAAAAATGAATATACAAATATGCCTTAACGCCCCGATACACTATCTGTGCTCACCGCTTCGGGACAAACAGCACATACTGTCGCTTAATAGAACACCGACACAGGTATGCCCAATTTTTCACCCATCTCGTCGATCATACGCTTCTGAACCCGGATATACCCATACAGGCTGATTTATGCGAAGGTTCGGTTTGCTTTCTCCTCGTTCGTCTCTACTTTTTCCGCCGCTTGACCGATCTTTTGGCCCGCACTCTGATCTGTGGCGCGGACGTTTTGGAAAATGCTGTCGATCTGCCGTTTGCACTCGGCATTGATATCCGACAGCCTTTCAAAATACGAATTGACGCCCTTGATCATCATACTGACACCCAGAGAACTATACCACTCCTCACCGGAGAACTTCTGCCATCCAGATGTGCTGCCGCTCGTGAGCTTTTCGATGGACTGCATGGTGGACATGATCGCGTCGTACGCCCGCTGTGAGTAATCGTATACCTTCATGCTCCTGATCGTGCCATTCTTGTTCGCCGCTCTCTTGTCCACCGGCCCTATCGCGCGAAATTCCGCATCGATATTATGCCATAGGGATGGAAACAGTTTTTCAAGATCGACGCCCTCCAATTTCCCGTTCAGCGCCTTCCCGATCAGGGAAAAAACGAACTCGATAATGGGATCGTCTTTATCGTCATTAAGATTCTCCCTGAGCAGTTGGATCAGCGCGGCCAAGGTTCCTATCCCCAACCCGCTTATCACTTTTTCATGGAACTCAAGATCATTCAGCGATGCTATCATCTCTTCAAAAAGCGGCATAAGACCAAATGCCTTGATGAGTTCGATCAGCTCTTCTTTAACTGCTCATCTCCCTGAATTTGCCGGATAACAGCTGCCCATTCTTCCCCGCTCATATATGAGCCATTGATGTTATCGCCCGCTTTTTCTAACTTTGCTAACTTCTCCTCGGTAAAAGCTCCCAGCCACACTTCGACCGTATCGCCAGTTACCCCGACACCCACCGCATCTGCAGCACTCTTTACATACGTCAGCATCTCCAACAGCATCAGTTGTTCGTCTGTCATAGCCGTGCCCTCTTAAAAGATGTTGATCTCGCCGTCGGCCGAAACGGAGCATGTGATCCTTCCGCTCTTTTCGCCAGTTAAAATGTTATCCAGGTAATTGAAGCGGTCTGTCTTCGCCAGAAACTCTCCGCTCACCCGATAGATGGAGGTCGAGCTGCTTCTCCCGCTCCCGCTCTGCTCCTTCATCCAGTCTCCATAAGCTTTCACAAACGACTCCAGCTGTTCCTGAGAGTATGCTTCCTCGTCGATCAGCGCGTAGATCTCTGCAGACGCCGCTTTCAGCACGGTCCCCTCGCTGACGCCGTCATCTGCTCCGGTGAGCTTTGTATAGACCTGGAACTTCTCCGGCTGGAAGGTCTCAGCAAAAAAAGCCTCCACTGCAGCCTGATACCACGGTCTGGCTGCCAGACACATGTAATCGTCGGTATAGGACGGCTGACCATCCTCATCATACCGCCGGTAGACCGTGACTTCATCGTCAGATGAGCCGCTGGCCGGATAAGCTATCAGATGTTCTTCATCCATCAGCTCTCCGGGGACGTAGCCGAGATAATTGAATTCGGCGTCGTATTTTTCCTCCAAATAAGTGAGCAGTTCTTCGATCGCCGTGATCGAATTCTGCTGCGAGCGCGTAAGGTCATCATATTCCGTAGGCAGGCCGCCCGCCTCTAATATCTCCTTTTGCCGATCTGTCAGCACTACCGATACCTCCGTTTGTTCCATCGATCCACCCTTTGTGGGATCATCCGTCTGCGCATCCCCCGACCCGGAACAGCCAGCCAAGACCGAAAGCAATATACCAACTGCGAGCATTGTGCGCCATTTTCTGCAAGGCTCCATGCCATCACCCGCCTATCCACTTCCGGGCGGCGTCCGCGATCTGCTCGAACATAGTCTGGACCTTCGTATCCATATCTATAAACGCTTCGCCTCCGGCCTCCAGCTTGTCGGCCGTCTCGTTCACCAAAAGGGCAAGCGCCGCGCCAAAAGCGCGCAGCTGCTTCGCCATCTGGTTCAACTCATCCACCGCGTCACCCTTAGACACAGAAAAGCTGAAATTCAGCGACCGGTTTTCAAGCCCATTTGCGATGTTCTGTAACGCAGTGACAGACGATTTGTTTGGCTGGGGAAAGGAGGATAAATGGTACAGCCAAACATTGAGGAAAAAACCACAGCATTATATCTGCGTCTGTCACGCGACGATGACCTGGAGGGCGAGAGTAATTCCATCAGTAATCAAAAGGCGCTTTTGACGGACTATGCCCGACGGAATAAGTTTAGAAATGTCAAAATCTTCATAGACGACGGCGTTTCCGGCGTGACGATGAAGCGGGACGGCTTTCAGAAGATGATGGCCCTTATCGAAGCCGACAAGGTCTCTACGGTCATTGTAAAGGATATGTCCCGGCTGGGCCGGAACTATCTGGAAGTGGGCCAACTCACGGAAACGGTCTTTCCCATGCACGGTGTACGCTTCATCGCCGTGAATGACGGCGTGGACAGCGACAAGGGCGAGGACGATTTCACCCCGTTCCGCAACATTATGAACGAGTGGTACGCCAAGGACATGAGCCGCAAAATGCGCTCCACGCTCCGCACCAAGAGCAAGCAGGGCTACGCCATCGGCTGCCCGCCCCTGGGCTATATGCACGACCCGGAGGAACCGAAGCATTGGATCATCGACCCGGAGGGCGCGGAGATCGTGCGCCGCATCTATTCCATGCGGGCCGACGGCGCCAGCGTCAACGACATAGCGCGGATATTGAAGCGGGACAAGGTACTTATCCCATCCATCTACGCCCAGCGAAAGGGATTTAAGAATCCCACGTTGAAGCCCACACGCGGCGAATACTTGTGGGACACCAGCATGGTCCGAAATATCCTGACCAACCAGCTTTATGTGGGGGACGTGATAAACTTCCGCACATACAGCAAATCCTATAAGCTGAAAGCGCGGCTGGACAATCCCCCGGAGAAGTGGGAGGTACATAAAGACGTGCATGAACCGATCATCCCCCGGCCCGAATGGGAGAGCATACAAAAGACCTTTGGGCACACCAAGTTCCGCAAGACAAAAAACCTTGACAAGAATATTTTTGCCGGGTATCTGAAATGCTCCGACTGCGGGGCGAATCTCAACTACAAGTACACCCACGACAACCCGGACAATCAATATTATTCCTGCCGGAACAGCCGGGCCAGAAATGGACTGTGCAACAAGACCCACCACATCCGCCTGGACGCCCTCACGGAGATCGTCACCCGGAACCTGTCAGAGATCGTCCGCTTTGCCGCCGCCTATGAGGACGAGTTTGTGAAGATCGTCATGGACGAGCAGTACAAGCAGATACAGCTTCAGCAGAAGAAGAACAAGGATGCCCTGCAAGCGGCCCTGGCCAGGGCCGGAGAGATCGACGTGCTGTATGAACGGCTCTA
>CANQOA010000031.1 GCA_947625355.1 uncultured Oscillospiraceae bacterium
TGGTGCCGGTATACGACTACTGCCTGCCCGACAAGGACTGCGTCTCCGGCTCGGAGGACGATCCCTGCACGCTCTTCTCCCGCATCCGTTTTCCCGTGGAGGAATTTTTCCCGCCCGACAGCATCGACGCGGCGGAGGATTACCGCTCCGCCATCCACAATCTGAACACCGTCCCCACCGCCGCGGTGGACCCCAAGGGCGGCAACAACTAAAATACGGGCTGCCCTGCGGCAGCCCGCTTTCTGTATCCCATGACGGCGCGTCACCGCCCGGCCCTCTCCGCGCTCTCGCCGGTCAGCAGCGCCTTCACCGGCCCCGGGAGCCTTGCCCACACCCAGGCGCAGATGCCGTCGCAATGCCGGGAGAACCAGCCGTCGAACAGCTTCCCCACCGTCGCCCTGCGCACCAGATCGATCCCCAGCCCCACGAGAAAGACCGCCGGGATCTTGACGAGCGCGTGCAGATACGGCGCGGCGAGATGCTCCGCGTTCGGCCAGAGCGTCTGCCAGATGAACTTCCTGGCGATATAGTTGTCGTGGATGAGATAGATCCCGACCATGGACCCGGCGAGGCGGTTGACCGTGCGGCTGACGAACTGTACGTTGGAAAAATACAGGAACAGCGCCACCGCGAAGATCACCGCCGGCAGTTTGCTGTAGTCCCGGAAATAGGCGGTGTTCCAGACGAAAAAGTCGCTGTGCAACAGATATCCGACGGCGGCGAACCCCACCACGGACAGCACCATCAGGGCGGCCGCGGCCAATGCAGCCGCTAAGTTCCACCGGTTGTCATAGGACGCCTTTTGGTGCACATGGAGCTTGATATAGGCGCCGGTCAGATACATCACCAGGAAAAAGTCCAGATCGCTGAAGGACCAGGACTTTGCCGCGAACGTCGGTATGACGGTCCACAAAACATAGACGATGATCAGCAGCCGCCGGAAGGTCCGCTTGCTCATGCCAAGGACAAAGGGGTTGATAAAGGGGATGAGCAGGTAAAAGATCAGATAGTAGCTCACATACCAATACTCCCACAGGAAGGGGAACACCGCTCTCTGCCCGTCCGCCAGGGACAGCGGCCGGCCGGCCAGAAGGGAGATCAGCCAGATCCCCAGGGAGTAGAACACCATCTCCGCCGCCAGCGGAACGATGCGCCGATAGTGGCGGTCCGTCCGGCGCTCGACCATATAAAACCCCGAGATCAGCGCGAAAGCAGAGCAGGCGGCCTGGCCGAACATGCCCACGGCCTGCACGAACACGACGCCGGCCGACAGGTTGTCCGCCGTGAACACGTCATAGCCCCCATGCACGCTGTAGTGGTGCGCCACGATCAGCAGCATGCACAGCATCCGCATCAGCTCCAGGCCGGAGCTGCGTTCCCTGTCCCGTTCCATTCCGATCTCTCTCCTTCGCAAACACCGCCGCGGGCGTCGACACCCTGCGGCGGTGTGTGATCTCTTTTTTACATCTGTTCCTTGGGCACCACGTCTCCCGGCCCCTTGAAGATGGAGTTTGCCGGGACCACGCCCCGGACGGAGGACAGCGGATAGATGTTGCTGTCCGGCCCCACCACCGTGCCCGGATTGAGCACGCTGCCGCAGCCCACCTCCACCCGGTCGCCGATCATGGCGCCCACCTTTTTCCGGCCGGTGGGGATGTCCTCGCCGCCGTTGTGGATGACGACGAGCCGCTTGTCGCTCTTGACGTTGCTGGTCAGGCTCGCCGCGCCCATATGGGCCTTCCAGCCCAGGATGGAATCGCCCACATAATTATAATGCGGCACCTGCACGTTGTCGAAGAGGATAACGTTTTTCAGCTCCGTGGAGTTGCCCACCACGCAGCCCTCCCCCACCAGGGCATTGCCCCGGATGAAGGCGCACTGGCGCACCTCAGTGCCGCGGCCGATGATGCAGGGCCCCTTGATATACGCCGTGGCGAACACCGTGGCGTCCTTCGCGATCCAGACGTCCTCGGCGGGGTGGTCATATTCCTCCGCCGGGAGGGTGGGGCCCAGGGCCAGGATAAAGTCGCCTATGCCGGCCAGCGCCTCCCAGGGATACTCGGTCTTTTCCAGCAGCGGCCGCGCGGCGGTGTGGCTCAGATCGTAGAGCTCATTTGTCCGGATCATTTGCGCACCTCCACCAGCAGGCCCTGCTTTTCCATGGCGGCGATGATCCGGTCCACGCTCCGCTCGCACGCCTCGTGGGTGACCGCCTCGGACATCACCCGCAGCACCGGTTCCGTGCCGCTCTTTCTGAGCAGCACCCGGCCGTCGGAGCCCAGCTCGGCCTCCGCCGCGGCCACCTCTGCCTGTACGGCGGCGTCCTCCAGGGCGGCCTGCTTGTCGGTGACCACCACGTTTTTCAGCACCTGGGGATACATCTTCACCGGCGCCGCCAGCACGGACAGGGGCAGATTGGTCTGGATCATCACCTGCATGAGCATGATGGCGGTGATGATCCCGTCGCCGGAGCGGGCGTACTTGCGGAAGATGATGTGGCCGGACTGCTCCCCGCCGATCAGGTGGTTGTTGGCCTTCATATTCTCGTACACGTACCGGTCGCCGACGGCGGTCTTTTCATAGCCGATGCCGATCTCGTCCAGGGCCTTGTAAAGGCCCAGATTGGACATGACCGTGGTGACCACCGTATTGTCGGGCAGGAGCCCCTGGCTTTTCATGTGCTTGGCGCATATGTACATGATCTGGTCGCCGTTGACCACCTCGCCCCGCTCGTCCACCGCCAGGCACCGGTCCCCGTCGCCGTCGAAGGCGAAGCCGCAGTCCACGCTGCCCTGGCGGACGAGCTCCTGCAGCTGGTCGATATGAGTCGAGCCGCAGGCGAAGTTGATGTTGGTGCCGTCCGGCCGGTCGTTGATGACCCGCACCTTCGCGCCCAGGGCGGTGAACACACTGCGGGCGATCATCCAGGTGCTGCCGTTGGCGCAGTCCAGCGCCACCGTCCGGTTCTCGAAGGGGCTGGAGGCGATGCTGGCCAGCCGGCCGATATACCGGTTTCGGCCGGAGTAGAAGTCCACGGTGCAGCCGATCTGGTCCTTGACGGCATAGGGCAGCTCCGGCGTCAGGCCGTCGATGTACCGCTCGACGGCGTCCTGGACCTCGTCCTCCATCTTCTCGCCCTCGGCGTTGAGCAGCTTGATGCCGTTGTCATAGAAGGGATTGTGGCTGGCCGAGATCATCACGCCGCAGCTGAAGCCCTCGCTGCGGGTGATATAGGCCACGCAGGGCGTGGTGGTCACATGCAGCAGATAGGCGTCCGCGCCGGAGGAGACGATGCCCGACGCCAGGGCGTTCTCATACATATAGCTGCTGCGGCGGGTGTCCTTGCCGATGACGATCTTCGCCTTATGCTCCCGGCCGTAGAACCAGCCCAGATAGCGGCCGATCCTGAAGGCGTGGACCGGGTTCAGGTCCACGTTGGCCTCCCCGCGGAATCCGTCCGTGCCAAAATACTTTCCCATTGCTTTTCTTTTCCTGCTCCTTTCCGGGGTATGCCCGCTCATAAGGGGGGCGCCGCGCGGCATAATAACGCCATGCTTACTGTGATCTTATTCCGTTCCGCCGTCATGTATGCCCTGCTGATCCTGTTCATGCGCGTCATGGGCAAACGGCAGCTGGGTCAACTGGAACCGTCGGACCTGGTGGTGACCATCCTCATCTCCGAGGTGGCCTCCACGCCCGTCATCGAACCGGACAAGCCCCTGCTGTGGGGGATCGCGCCGGTGTTCATGCTGTTTCTGCTGGAGCTGGTCATGAGCCTGCTGCTGGCCAAGAGCGTGCGTCTGCGGGCCCTGCTGTCCGGCAAGCCCTCGCTCCTCATCGCCCACGGCCGCATCGATCAGACCCAGATGCGCCGCAACCGGTTCACCGCCGACGAACTGGCCGAGGCGCTGCGCAGCCAGGGGGCCCTGGACCTGAACGAGGTGGAATACGCCATCCTGGAGACGGACGGGAAGCTGAACGTGGTCATGCGCCCCGCCGACCGGCCCGTCACCGCCGGGCAGATGAACATCCCCGCCCCGGACGCCGGCTATCCGCTCATCGTCATCAACGAAGGGCGCGTCCTCACGGAGAACCTCAGGCTCCTGGGCCGGGATGAAAAATGGCTGGAAAAGTACCTGCGAGGCCAGGGCCTGGCCTCGGCCAGGGACGTATACCTCATGACGGCGGACATGGCCGGCGGGGTGTTCCTGTCCCCCCGGGAGCGGCGTTAGCCGTTTTTGGTCTTGTCCCCCAGGAGCTTCGTAAGCTCCTCCATAAAGGTATTGATGTCCTTGAACTGGCGGTACACGCTGGCGAAACGCACGTAAGACACCTCGTCCACGTTTTTCAGCTGCTCCATCACCATGTCGCCGATCTCGGCGGTGGTGACCTCCCGCTCCAGCGCGCTCTGCAGCTCCGTCTCGATGGCGTCGGCGATGGACTCGATCTTATCCAGGGACACGGTCCGCTTCTCGCAGGCCCGGACCATGGAGTTGATGAGCTTCACCTTGTCGAAGGTCTGGCGGCTGCCGTCACGCTTGACCACCACCAGGGGCATCCGCTCCACCTTTTCATAGGTGGTGAACCGCTTTCCGCACATCAGGCACTCCCGCCGCCGGCGGATGGTGCTGCCCTCGTCCGCGGGACGGGAGTCGATGACCTTGCTCTCGCTGTACGCGCAATAGGGGCACTTCATGACCTTTCCTCCCATGCTCTCATATGTTCCGGCCCTCTTTGCCGGCCTTCTGATTTACATAATTATATCACACTCCCCCTGGGTTGTCACCAAAAAAATACCCGTACCGCATGAAATCGTCAGAATATCCCAGCCGCCCGGATTTTTCCCGGCGGATGTTTGTTTTTATTGAAAAACCAACATGGATATATTATAATGAGTTGATTAAGCCAGGCCAAATTCTGGGAACAGTAGAAAGGAGCCGTCAGGATGGACAGTTCCATCGAGACCCTCCGCCAATGGGTGGCGGAGAGCCGGGATATCGTGTTTTTCGGCGGCGCCGGCGTCTCCACGGAGAGCGGCATCCCCGATTTCCGCAGCGTGGACGGGCTGTACAACCAGCAGTGGGCCTATCCCCCGGAGACCATCCTGTCCCACTCTTTTTTTGAGCGGGACCCGGCGGAGTTCTACCGCTTCTACCGGGCCAAGCTGGTGGTGAAGGGCGCCAGGCCCAACGCCGCCCACCTGAAGCTGGCCCAATGGGAGCGGGAGGGAAAGCTCCGGGCCATCCTCACCCAGAACATCGACGGCCTGCATCAGGCCGCCGGCAGCCGGGAGGTGCTGGAGCTGCACGGCTCCACCCTGCGCTGCTATTGTTCCCGGTGCCGGAAGAGCTATCCCGCCTCCTTCATCAACGACGGCGAGGGCATCCCCCGCTGTGACTGCGGCGGGATCGTCCGGCCGGACGTGGTGCTGTATGAGGAGCCCCTGGACCAGGACATCCTCCAGCGCAGCGTGATGCACATCCGCGCGGCGGATATGCTCATCATCGGCGGCACCTCCCTGGCCGTGTACCCCGCGGCGGGGCTCATCAACTACTACCGGGGCAGCCGCCTCGTGCTGGTGAACCGGGGCGCCACGCCCCGGGACGCCGAGGCGGACCTGATCGTGCGGGGCAACATCGGCCAGGTGTTCTCCCAGCTGTGAAGTCCGACATCCTGGGCGTACGCTTCGACGGCGTGACTCTCTCCCAGGCCGTGGACCGGGTCCTGGACCTGGCCGCCGCCGGGCGGGGCGGCTATGTCTGCACGCCCAATCCGGAGATCGTCTGGGCCAGCCGCAGGGACGCCGCGCTGCGCGCCGCGCTGGCCGGCGCGGACCTGACGCTGCCCGACGGCGTGGGCGTGGTCTGGGCCAGCCGGGTGCTGGGCGCCCCCCTGCCGGAACGGGTGGCGGGCTATGATCTTCTGCTGGCGCTGCTGGAGCGCGCTCCCGGCCGCATTTATTATCTGGGCGGGAAGCCCGGTGTGGCCGAGCGGGCCGCGAAAGCGGCCGAGGCGCGGTACGGCGCCCGCACCGCCGGATGCCGGGACGGATACTTCGACGATCCCGAGCCGGTGCTGGCGGAGATCACGGCGGCGGCGCCGGACCTGGCGCTGGTGTGCCTGGGCTCGCCCAGGCAGGAGCGGTTCATGGCCTGGGCCAGGGCCCAGGGCGCTCCGTTTCTCATGCTCGGTCTGGGCGGGAGCCTGGACGTGCTCAGCGGGGACGTGCCCCGCGCGTCGGAGCGCTGGCGCGCGGCCGGGCTGGAGTGGCTCTACCGGCTGCTGCAAGACCCCCGGCGCATCGGCCGCCAAGTGCGCCTGCCCCTGTTCGCGGGGGCGGTGCTGGCGGATAGGATAAAAAAGCGGGGCTCCGAAGAGCCCCCCAGCGCTGACTAGTCTCTCTTTTTTCTGACCGCTGGCTCAGTTGCCGCAGCCACAGCCGCAGCCGTTGTTGCAGCCGCAGCCATTGTCGTTGCCGCAGCCGCAGCCATAGCCGCCGGCCACAGAGAACAGAAGGATCAGGATGATGATGAGCCAGAGCCAGCTATAAGAATTGTTGTAGAACATTGTGATTCCCTTTCCCCGCGCTGATGATTTCGCGGCCGCGCCTGCGCGGCTGGGCTTTCGGCGCGTCGGCATCCGTGCCATACTATGAAGCTGCGCCCGCGGGCGTGACGGCAAGTAAGGAGCGTTTTATGTCTCAGAATACCCACAACAACCCCAGCGACGGATACGATCCTCTGCAGGCCGGCGACGGCTGGCAGGAGCAGGACGCCGCCCCCGACGGGCAGTCCATGACCCCCGACGCCCCCCGGCATGACGCCGGCCCCGCG
Source organism: uncultured Oscillospiraceae bacterium (assembly GCA_947625355.1). Lineage (GTDB taxonomy): Bacteria > Bacillota > Clostridia > Oscillospirales > Oscillospiraceae > CAJOIG01. The sequence goes on from CANQOA010000031.1 coordinate 6,834, forward strand.
CCGCAGGCCCCTGTCCCGCCCACCTGCCGCGCCCCCGCCTCCAAAAAGGCCAAGGCGTCCGGGAAGCCCCCCAAGGCGAAGAGGTCCCGGCGCAGGCGTGCCCCCCGGGAGGTGGTCCGGGAGTCTCCCATCACCGGCCATGTCCTGCGCGGCAGCCAGATGCTGGTCTATGACTCCGAACTGGACGAGGTGGATTATACCGACCCGGACGATCTGCCGGAGATGCGGGACTATCTGCCCATCCGCTTCAAGCGCTATGGCCGCAGCGGCATCGGCGGCGGCATCCTCTACGCGCTGTTCGTCATCAGCCTCAGCATCATCCTGGCCTGCTTCGCCTGGATGTGCGCGGTGGACGTGCTGGCGCTGAACAAGGAATTCGTCTCCCAGCCGGTGTTCATCGAGCCCTACCAGCCCACCGGCGACATGCCCGCCACCGTCACCACCAAGGACAGCGAGGGCAACGAGATCGAGGTGCCCATCCAGGTGGACATCGACCAGGTCGCGGACGCGCTGAACCGCAACGGCATCATAGAATATCCGTGGCTGTTCAAGCTCTATGCCCAGTTCTCCCACGCCAACATCAAGATCGACCCCGGCACCTATGATCTGGACACCTCGCTGGACTACCGCGCGCTGGTGACGAAGATGCAGTTCGGCTCCGGCGCCCAGGAGACGGTGCAGATCACCTTCCCCGAGGGCTTCTCCCTGGAGCAGATCTTCACGCTCCTGGAGCAGAACTACGTCTGCGAGAAGGAGGACCTCTATGAGGCCAGCGCCAACACCGAGTTCGACTACGACTTCCTGAAGGACCTGCCCTACGGCGATCCCGACCGGCTGGAGGGCTACCTCTTCCCGGACACCTACGAGTTCTTCCAGGGCGAGGGCGCCGAGACGGCCATCAAGCGCTTTTTGAACAACACCCGCCGGAAGCTGAGCGACGAGATCCTCACCGCCGCCGCTGACCGCGGTCTGAGCGTGCACGAGCTGCTCACCATGGCCTCCCTGATCGAGAAGGAGGCCGGCACCGCCGAGAACGAGCGGGAGAACATGGCGTCGGTCATCTACAACCGCCTGGCCGCCAGCATGCCGCTGGGCCTGGACAGCACGGTGAACTATATCAAGGGCACCAGCACCTTCGACCTGACGGCGGAGGACCTGGCCATCGACAGTCCCTATAACACCTATCTCTATCAGGGTCTGCCCCCCGGGCCCATCTGCAACCCCGGCCTGGCCTCCATCGAGGCGGTGGTGGACCCGGCCCGCACCAACTATTACTACTGGTATTCCGTAGACGGCGTCAGCTCCTTCTTCTCCAGCTATGAGGAGCAGCAGGCCTTTGCCAGCGCCCATCCCTATTAAGAGCAATTTTATTAGCATACAAGAGGTAGACGACATGAAAAAGAAATTCGGCGTGAACGAGCTGCGGGAGATGTTCCTGTCCTTCTTTGAGACGAAGGGCCACCTTCGCCTTCCCAGCTTCTCTCTCATCCCGCAGAACGACGCCAGCCTTCTGCTCATCAACTCCGGCATGGCCCCCATGAAGCCCTACTTCACCGGAGAGCAGGAGCCGCCCCGTCACCGGGTCTGCACCTGCCAGAAGTGCATCCGCACCGGCGACATCGAGAACATCGGCAAGACCGCCCGCCACGGCACCTACTTTGAGATGCTGGGCAACTTCTCCTTCGGCGATTACTTCAAGAAGGAGGCCATCCCCTGGGCGTGGGAATTTCTGACCAGCCCCGACTGGGTGGGCCTGGACCCGGACCGGCTGTACCCCTCCGTGTTCGCCGGCAACGAGACCACCCTCGCCGACGACGAGGCATTCCGCATCTGGAACGAGGTCATCGGCATCCCCGCCGACCGCATCTATAAATTCGGCAAGGAGGACAACTTCTGGGAGCACGGCTCCGGCCCCTGCGGCCCCTGCTCCGAGATCTACTATGACCGGGGCCCCAAGTACGGCTGCGGCAAGCCCACCTGCACCGTGGGCTGCGACTGCGACCGGTACATGGAGGTCTGGAACGTGGTGTTCTCCCAGTTCGACAACGACGGCAACAACAACTACACCGAGCTGAAGCAGAAGAACATCGACACCGGCATGGGCCTGGAGCGGCTGGCGGTGGTGTGCCAGGACGTGGACAGTCTCTTCGACGTGGACACGGTCATGAACATCACCAACGAGGTGTCCCGCCTCACCGGCGCCACCTATGGCCGCAGCCACAAGATGGACGTGTCCCTGCGGGTGATCACCGACCACATCCGGGCGTCCACCATGATGATCTGCGACGGCGTGCTGCCCTCCAACGAGGGCCGGGGCTACGTGCTGCGCCGGCTGCTGCGCCGGGCCGCCCGCCACGGAAAGCTGCTGGGCATGAGCGAGCCCTTCCTCTACAAGATCGTGGACATGGTGGTCCATGAGAACGAGGGCCACTACCCCGACCTGCGGGAGCGGCAGGCGTACATCACCAAGGTCATCCGGGTGGAGGAGGAGAACTTCGCCCGCACCATCGACGGCGGCATGCGCATCTTCTCCGAGCTGCTGGCCGCCCACAAGGAGCGGGGCGAGACCGTGTTCTCCGGCGCCGACGCCTTCAAGCTCTACGATACCTACGGCTTCCCCCTGGACCTGACGGCGGACATGGCCGATGAGCAGGGCATGACCGTGGACGAGGCCGGCTTCCAGGCCCTGATGGAGGAGCAGCGCCAGCGCGCCCGCAAGGCCCGGGAGGCGCTGGGCGACCTGGGCTGGGCCGGCGTGGAGTTTGGCAAGGACGTGCCCGAGACCGAGTTCGTCGGCTATGACCACACCGCCTATGAGGGCGCCAAGGTCGTCGCCCTGGTGGTGGAGAACGAGCAGGCCGACCAGCTCATGCCCGGCGTAGAGGGCATCGTGGTCCTGGATAAGACCCCCTTCTATGCCGAGATGGGCGGCCAGGTGGCCGATCACGGCACGATCACGGCCGGCGACATGACCTTCTCCGTCACCGACGTGCAGAAGAACAAGGGCGGCAAATACATGCATTACGGCAAGGTGACCGGCGGCATCCTGAAGCTGGGCGACGCCGTCACCGCCTCCATCGACGCGGACCGCCGCAAGGCCGTCATGCGGGCCCACTCCGCCACCCACCTGCTGGACAAAGCCCTGCGCACCGTGCTGGGCGAGCATGTCCATCAAGCCGGCTCCCTGGTGGAGCCGGACCGGCTGCGCTTCGACTTCACCCACTTCTCCGCCATGACGGCCGAAGAGCTGTCCCAGGTGGAGAACATGGTCAACGACGCGGTGCTGGAGGGCTATCCCGTGCACACCGACGTGCTGCCCATCGAGGAGGCCAAGAAGCGGGGCGCCATCGCCCTGTTCAGCGAGAAATACGGCGACACCGTCCGTGTGGTGGACATGGGCGATGGCTACTCGGTGGAGTTCTGCGGCGGCACCCATCTGGACAACACCTCCAAGGTGGGCGTGTTCCGCATCGTGAGCGAATTCTCCGTGGCCAGCGGCGTGCGCCGCATCGAGGCCGTCACCGGCCGGGCGTCCCTGGAGGGGATGCGCCGGGTCCAGGAGCGGCTGAACCAGGCCGCCGCGGTCCTGAAGGTCCGTCCCACGGAGCTGGAGGCCCGGGCGGAGTCCATCATGGCGGAGCTGCGCCAGCTGCACCAGTCCATAGAGAAGCTGAAGGCCCGGGAGACCGCCGGCGAGACCGAGCGGCTGCTGTTCTCCACCAGGGAGCTGGGCGGGCTGCGGGTGCTCACCGCCTCCGTGCCCGACGCGGATGGGGCGCGGCTGCGCCAGATGGGCGACCTGCTGCGGGACAAGGCCGCCAACATCGTGGCGGTGCTGGCCTCCGCCGCCGGCGGGAAGGTGACCTTCCTGGCCGTGTGCGGCCCCGAGGCCGTGAAGGCCGGCATCAAGGCCGGCGACCTGGTCAAGGCCGTATCCGCCGCGGCCGGCGGCAAGGGCGGCGGCAAGCCCGAATCCGCCATGGGCGGCGGCACCGACCTGACGAAGGTGGACAACGCCCTGGCCATCGTGGACGATCTCGTGGTGGAAAAACTTGGCCTGTAAGGCGATAAGAGAAAGGAGCTTTGCCATGCTGATCTCTTTCCAGAACATGAACGAGGTGACCGTCCCCCATGCCCGCGGCGGCGAGAAGGAGCTGTTCCGCAGGCATGTGGACACCGGCGACAACCAGATCATGGTGGGCCGCCTGGAGCCCGGCGCCACCATCGGCCCGCACACCCATGAGGACGACTCCGAGACCGTGTACATCCTCTCCGGCAAGGGTCGGATGCTGTACGACGGCCGGTACGAGCCTCTGGAGCCCGGCGTGTGCCACCACTGCCCCAAGGGCCACAGCCACTCCCTGGAAAACACCGGCGACGAGGACCTGACCTTCTTCGCCGTGATCCCCAAGCAGTGAGGTGGCCGGGATGAACGACTGCCTTTTCTGCAAGATCATCGCCGGGGATATCCCCTCCGCCAAGATCTATGAGGACGAGCTGTGCTACGCCTTCCGGGACATCGCCCCCCAGGCGCCCACCCATATCCTGGTGGTGCCCAGGGAGCATATCCCCTCCTGCGCGGCCGTCACGGCGGAGAACGCCGCCCTGGTGGGCCACATCTTCACTGTCATCGCCGCCATCGCCAGATCGGAGGGCCTGGAGCAGAGCGGCTACCGGGTGATCTCCAACGTCGGCCCCGACGCCGGCCAGACCGTGCCGCATCTGCACTTCCACATCCTGGGCGGCAAACGCCTGAACGATCAGATGGTCTGATGGTACGAAAGCTGGCCTGGGCGGCCTTGGGCTTCGCCGCCGCGGCGGCCCTGGCCGAGTACATCCTGCCTGTGAGAGGGCTGCCGTATATCGCGGCAGCTCTCGCCGTATCCGCCCTTCTCTCCCTGGCCCTCCGCAGGGCTGCCGCCCGGAAGCGGGCGCTGCTCCTGCTGCTGGCCGCGGCGGCGGGCATGCTGGCCTGGTGGGGCCGGTATATGACTCACGTCCTGCCTTCCGAGGCAAAAGTGGGAGAAACTGTCCATATCGAGGCCATCGTCACCGACTATGTGGAGCGCCACGACGATTATGAGCGTCTGGAGGCGCGGCTGCTGGACGGCGGAAAGCGGTCGGAGCGGGCCTATCTCTATCTCTACGAGGGAACGCTGCCGGACCTGGCGCCGGGGGATGTGGTCCAGGCGGAAGTGCGCCTGACCTCCGCCGTCATCCGCCGGGGCGAGCGGAGCCATATCTACACCTCCCAGGGCGTCGATATCCTGGGCTACATCACCCCCGACAGCCTCGCCGTCACCGGCCGCTGGGCCCATAGCTGGCTCTATTTCCCCCAGCGGCTGAGCCAGAACGTGAAGCGGCTGTGCGACAGCCTCCTGCCGGCGGACGCCGCGCCTCTCGTGAAGGGGCTGCTCACCGGCGACACAACGGACCTGGAGGAGGACGCGGAAAACTACACCGCCATGCGCGTCGCCGGCGTGCTGCACATCGTGGCGGTGAGCGGGATGCATCTTTTCGTGCTGACGGGCTTTGTGCAGCTGCTGCTGGGCAAGGGCCGCCGGACCAGTCTTTTCTGCCTGCCGGTGATCGTGCTGTTCACGCTGATGGCCGGCTGCCGGCCCAGCGTGGTCCGGGCGGCGGTGATGCAGGGGCTGTATCTGCTGGCGCCGCTGGTGAAGCGGGAGGCGGACGGGCCCACCTGTCTGGGCGCGGCGGCGCTGCTCCTGCTGGCCGCGAACCCCATGGCCATCGGCGGGGTGGGTCTGCAGCTGAGCTTCGCCTGCATGGCGGGGATGGTCCTGCTGCTGCCGGCCATGACGGCCTGGATGGGCCGGCATCTGCCCATGGAGCGGCGTCTGGTGTCGTTTGCGGCGGGGAACCTGGCCTGCACGCTGGCCGCCACCGCCTTTTCCCTGCCCCTGGCGGCGGTCTATTTCGGCTTGATCCCACTGCTGTCGCCCCTGGCGAACCTGCTGACCCTGCCGGTGGTGGAGGCCGTCTTTGCCGCGGGCTATGTTCTCTGCGCCATTGGAGCGCTGTTTCCCTCCGCCGGCGCGTTTTTGGGCCAGCTGCTGGCCTGGCCGGTGCGGTGGTGCACGGGCGTCTATCGGGCCGTCGCGGGACTTCCCTTCGCCGCGCTGCCGGCCTACGCGGGCACGGCCATATGGCTGGCCGGCGTCTACGGACTGTTTACCGCGTGGTATATCCTGCGCCGCCGGGGCAGGCGGCTCCCCGCCGACGTCCCGGGGTGTCTGGCGCTGATTGGCCTGTGCGCCGTGCTGCTGGCCGCCAGGCTCTCCCTGCCCGCGGGCAGCGGCGTGCTGGCCGTGCTGGATGTGGACCAGGGCGAGAGCGTGGTCCTGGCCGGCCACGACGCCGCCGTGGTGGTGGACTGCGGCGGGAACGGCCTGGACGACGCCGGCGACACCGCCGCCGGATACCTGGCCCAACTGGGCCGGAGCCGGCTGGACGCGCTGGTGCTGACCCACCTGCACCGGGACCACGCCAAGGGCGCCGAGACGCTGCTGTACCGCGTGCGGGTGGACCGGCTGATCCTCCCCGCCGAGGCGGACGACGCCGACGGGACCCTGGACGGCATCCTGGCCGCCGCCGAGAAACGCGGCACCCAAGTGATCCTCCTGGATAAGCCCACCCAAGCGGTGATCGGCGACATATCCCTCACGCTTCTGCTCCCCCAGGCCGAGGGGGACGAAAACGAGCAGGGCATCGTCGCCTTGGCGGATATCGCCGGCCGCAGGGCCCTCGTCATGGGCGACGCGGGCCAGCCGGCGGAGCTGCGCCTGCTGCGGGACCGGTCGGTGCCGGACACGGACATCCTGGTGGCGGGCCACCACGGCTCCCGCACCGCCTCCGGCGCGCTGTTCCTCACCGCCGCGCGGCCCGAGACCGCCGTCATCTCCGTGGGCTACAATACCTACGGCCAGCCCCATCCCGACACGCTGGCGCGGCTGGAGCGCGCCGGCGCAGCCGTATACCGGACCGACGTCGATGGGGACGTGATCATCCGATGGAAGGAGGCCGACGACAGTGGCCACCAATAAAAACACCGCCCTGGACTATGGCGGCGAGATCAAAAAACTCCGCCGGGATGGCCCCGGACGGATATACATCCTCCGTGGAGAGGAGGACTATCTGCGGGACAGCTACCTGGCGGAGCTGAAAAAGCTGTGCCTGGACGAGGGCGCCGAGGCGTTCAACTATCACCGGCTCCAGGGCCCGGTCCTGGACATGCAAAAGCTGCGGGAGAGCGTGGAGGCCATGCCCTTCATGGGCGAGCGGACCCTGACCGAGGTCCGGGACTTCGACGTCAACCGCACCTCGGCCTACGATCCCGACGTCCTGAAAGCGCTGCTGGACGACATGCCCGAATGGGCCACCGTGGTCTTTCTCTTCTCCCCCGGCTATTCCCCGGACAACCGCCTGGCCGCCGTGAAGGCCATGAAAAAGGCCGGCACGGACATCGCCTTCACCAGTCCCGGCGAGGCGGAGCTGCTGCGCTGGGTGGTCCGGCGGGTGGAGAGCCTGGGCAAGAAGATCGATCCGCCCACCGCCAACTACCTCATCTGGGTCTGCGGGGACCGGATGAACAGCCTGATCCCGGAGATATTGAAGATCGCCGGCTACGCGCCTGGGGACACGGTGCTGCGGGAGCACATCGACGCCGTGGCGAAAAAGGCCCCCGAGACCACCATCTTCGACCTGACCGACGCGCTGGGCGCCAAGGATTACGACAAGGCCGCCCGGCTGCTGGCGGACCTTCTGGCCGACAAGGACGAGCCGCCCCAGCGGCAGATCGCCATGGTCAGCGAGCAGTTCCGCCGGCTCTATGTGGCCAGGGTGGCGGCAGACGCCGGCAAGGGCGAGGCGTTCATCACCGCCTGCATCCCGGAGCTGACGGGCCGGGCCTATCCGCTGCGGCTGCTGCGGCAGGCATGCACCCGCTTCTCCGCGGACCGGCTGGCCCGGGCGGTGAGCAGCTGCGCATCCTGCGACTACGCCATGAAGGACACCGGCGGCGAGCCGGAGGCGCTGATGAAGGAGCTGGTCCTGCGCCTGGCCATGGACAGGGCATGATCCGGGTGAAGGAGGCCATCGTGGTGGAGGGCCGGTACGACAAGGCGGCTCTGGCCAACGTGGCGGACACGGTGATCGTGGATACCGCCGGCTTCGGCGTGTTCTCCGACCGGGAAAAGCTGGCCCTGCTGCGCCGCCTGGCCCAGGCGCGGGGCCTCATCATCCTGACGGACAGCGACGGCGGCGGGCTGCTCATCCGCAATTTTCTGAAAAGCGCCATCGACCCGGCCCTGGTCAAGCACGCCTACATTCCCGACATCCCCGGCAAGGAGCGGCGCAAGCGGAGCCCCTCCAAGGAGGGGAAGCTGGGCGTCGAGGGCATGAGCCCGGCCATATTGGAGCAGGCCCTCCGGCGGGCGGGAGCCACGCTGGACGCCGCACCGGCCGGCGGATGCGTTCCCCCGCTGACGAAGGCGGAGCTCTATGAGATGGGCCTCTCCGGCCGTCCAGACAGCGGCGCGCGGCGCGCGGCGCTGAAAAAGGCCCTGGACCTGCCGGAGAACCTGTCCGCCAACGCGCTGCTGGACGTGCTGAACCTGCTGACCACCCGCGAGGAGCTGGATAGGCTGCTCGCCGCTTTTGGATCGGATCGGCCAGTTATTTCTTCGTAGCCGGGTCCTCGATGACGATGAGCCCGATGCCCCCCAGGAGGATCACCCCTGCCGGGGTCTGGGCCATGGCCTGCGCCAGGCGGTAGGTCCGCCACGTCCGCACGCCCGGCTCCCCCGCCCCCAGGCACAGCGCGAACCCGGCGAACACCAGAGCGCAGCACAGGATCAGGATGATCCGCACCGCCATGAGCCCGCCCGGAGATATTCTCTTGAAGGTATGTAAAAACTTTTTCATAGCCCCATGATAGCGGCTTTTCCCCCGCATCGCAAGGCACAGATTTTGGCAGTCAAGCCGGCCGAAGCGCTCGTTTCGGCCGGCTTGACCCGCTCAAACGCCTCCCATATTCCGCAAACGAACCCGCGTCCAAATATGCGCGCCGCCCCCTTTTCCCGCGCTATTTGCGTAAATCGCTGTTCTGCCAAAGTTCCATGGTTTTCGCGGTCCTTCGCCGGCGATGGACGCAATTGTTCGTCAAAACACTAACTTTCTTTTGGCTTATATCCCCTGTTTTGCTGCACTTCGACTTGTTTTTCGGAAATTAATTCGAAAGTTACGCAAATAATTTTCACGATTTGAAGAAAATAATTCGAGAACATCTGAATAATAGTTACAAATCCTTACTTCGCATCAAAAAGCGCAAATTTCTATTTGCAAAACAAAAAATTCTGGTTTATTATAAGGCTTATCAAAACTGCTGCAAGGAGTGATGAGCCTATGTTTGAGAATCTGTTCTGGATCGGCTTTGTGGGTGCCGCGCTGGCGCTCGTCTTTGCCTGGCTCCAGAAAAACAAGGTCATGCGCGCCTCGGAGGGCAACGAGAAAATGGTGAAGCTGGCCTCCGCCATCCGCTCCGGCGCCAACGCCTACCTGAAGGCACAGTATACCACCGTGGCAAAGGTGTTCTGCGTGGTATTCGTGATCCTGCTGATCATGGCTTTCGCCCCCGGCAATTTGATCCCCAAGGTCACCCCCATCGCCTACCTGACCGGCGGCATCTGGTCTGTGCTGGCCGGCTTCATCGGCATGAAGATCGCCACCAACGCCAACGCGCGCACCGCCAACGCGGCCAGCGAGAGCCTCAACAAGGGCCTGAACATCGCCTTTTCCGCCGGGTCCGTCATGGGCTTCGTGGTGGTGGGCCTGGGCCTGTTGGACATCACCATCTGGTTCTTCGTTCTGAAATACCTCCTGCACTATACCGAACCCCACGCCATCGCCAACATCATGGTCATGAACGGCATGGGCGCCTCCTTTGTGGCGCTGTTCGCCCGCGTGGGCGGCGGCATCTACACCAAGGCCGCCGATGTGGGCGCGGACCTGGTGGGCAAGGTGGAGGCCGGCATCCCCGAGGACGACCCCCGCAACCCCGCCACCATCGCCGACAACGTGGGCGACAATGTGGGCGACGTGGCCGGCATGGGCGCGGACCTCTTTGAGAGCTACGTGGGCTCCGTGGTGGCCACCTTCGCCCTGGCCGGCACCGCCAACTATGGCTGGGAGGGCATGTTCCTGCCCCTGGCCCTGGCGGTGGTGGGCATCGTCTGCTCGCTGATCGGTTCGTTCCTCATCCGGACGAAGGAGGACGCGACCCAGATGAACCTGCTGACCAGTCTGCGCACCGGCACCTACACCGCCGCCGTGCTCAGCGCGGTCCTGGCCGCGCCGCTGTGCTGGTTCGTGCTGGGCGGGACGGGCCACTGGCTGGGCGTGTACATCGCCATCCTCAGCGGCCTTATCGGCGGCTGCGCCATCGGCTATTTCACCGAGTACTACACCTCCGACAACTACAAGCCCACCCAGGACCTGGCCGCGGCCTCTGAGACCGGCACCGCCACCATCATCATCGGCGGCGTGTCCCTGGGCATGAAGAGCACTCTCACCTCCATTCTGATCGTGGGCGCGGCGGTGCTCATCAGCTACTTTGCCTCCGGCGGCAGCACCGCCATCATGGACGCGGGCGGCGCTTTCTCCGTCAGCTTCAACCAGGGCCTGTACGGCGTGGGCATCGCCGGCGTGGGCATGCTCTCCACCCTGGGCATCACCCTGGCCACCGACGCCTACGGCCCCGTGGCCGACAACGCCGGCGGCATCGCCCAGATGAGCGGTCTGCCCGAGCTGGTCCGGGAACGGACCGACGCGCTGGACTCCCTGGGCAACACCACCGCCGCCACCGGCAAGGGCTTCGCCATCGGCTCCGCCTCCCTCACCGCCCTGGCGCTGCTGGTGGACTATGTGAACATGGCCCAGTCCAAGACCGTGGCCGCGGGCGGCGCGGCGCTGAACTTCACCCTGACCAGCCCCACCGTGCTGGTGGGCATGTTCCTGGGCGCCATGCTGACGTTCGTGTTCTCCGCCTCCACCATGAACGCGGTGCAGAAGGCCGCCCAATCCATCGTGGTGGAGGTCCGCCGCCAATTCCGGGAGATCGCCGGCATCATGGAATACAAGGCCGACCCCGATTACTCCCGGTGCGTGGAGCTGTGCACCAAGGGCGCGCTGCATGAGATGGTGGTCCCCGCCCTGCTCGCCGTGGTGGTGCCCATCGCCACGGGCCTGGTGCTGGGTCCCACCGGCGTGGTGGGTCTGCTGGGCGGCGTGTCCGTCACCGGCTTCGCCATGGCGGTATTCATGTCCAACGCCGGCGGCGCCTGGGACAACGCCAAAAAGTACATCGAGACCGGCCATCACGGCGGCAAGGGCTCCGAGCAGCACAAGGCGGCTGTGGTGGGCGACACCGTGGGCGACCCCTTCAAGGACACCGCCGGTCCAAGTCTGAACATCCTCATCAAGCTGTGCTCCACCGTGTCCATCATGTTCTCCGGCCTGATCGTGGCCTTCAACCTGATGAAGTACCTTTGATCCGGCGGCGAGGCTTCCAAAACATAAATAAGACCTGACCGGTCCCGGTCAGGTCTTTTCTGTTTCACATCCGGCGCGTGTTTACTGCTCGATGGTCCTCTTCACCACGGCAGGGACGCCTGCCGCCAGGCTGTTCGCCGGCAGGTCCCCGGTGACCACGCTCCCGGCGGCGATCACGCAGCCGCTGCCGATGGTGACGCCCTGGAGCACCGTCACATTCGCGCCGAACCAGCAGTTGTCGCCCACAGTGATGGGCAGCGCCCGCTCCAGGCCCCGGTTCCGGTCCTGATAGTTCAGGGGATGGGTGGCCGTATAGAAGCCGCAGAAGGGGCCGATGAACACGTTCCTGCCGATGGTGATCCCGCCGCCGTCCATGAAGTAGCAGCCGTGATTGACGAAGGTCCCCTCGCCGAAGCGGGTAAGGGGGCCATAGTCAAAATAGACCGGCTGCAGCACCGCGAGCCCCGCGGGCAGGTCCGTGCCCAGCAGCTGCCGCAGCGCGTCCAGCTGCTCCGCGCTTCCCGGCTCTGCCTGGTTGAACGCGTGGCACAGCCGCTCCGCCGCGCCCCGCTCTTGCAGCAGATCCCGGTCAAAGTTGGCGTCGTACCACTGGCCGCGCAGCATTTTTTCCTTTTCCGCCATGTCTCTCCGCTCCCTTATGCCCGTTTCAGACGATCTCCACCGAGAACGCGTGCCGAAGCTCCATGCCCGGCGCCAGGGCGATACAGTGGGGCTTATCCGCGAAATCGCCCGTCTCATCGGCATAGGCGCCGCAGCCCGCCCAGGGCTCGACGCAGATATACGGCGCGCTTTTGCCCGGCATGGTCCAGATGCCCAGCATGGGGAACGCGTGAAAGTCCATGCGCAGGCCCCGGCCCGTGTCCTTATGGACCAGGGACACGCCCTGGGAGCGCAGCCCCTCGAAAATGAGGGTGTCCGCCTCGTCGAAGATGTCGTGGCGCAGTTCGATGGTGTCCGTCTCCCGCAGATATTCCTTCACCAGATACCCATCCAGCACCCCGCCAGGACCCACGGCCACGGAGCGGGCGTCCTCCGCCCGGTCGAACACCAGCCGGTAGTCCTCGAACCGCTCCCCCGCCCGCAGCGGGCAGTGGAAGGCGGTGTGCCCGCCGACGCAGTACAGCATGGTCCCCTCGCCAGTGTTCTTCACCGTATAGGCCGTCTCAAAGCCCCGCTCCGTCAGGGAATGGGTCACCCGCAGCCGGAAGGGGTAAGGGTACTGGGCCAGGGTCTCGGGGCTCTCCGTCAGCTCCAGGACCGCATAGTCCTCCCCCCGCTCCGCCAGGGTGAACTCAGAATTTCTGGCAAAGCCGTGGCGGGCCATGGAGAACGTCCCCTCCGGGAATCGGACGGCGCCGTCCTTCAGCGCCCCCACGATGGGAAACAGGATGGGGTCCCGTCCGGCCCAGTAGGCCGGGTCCCCCTGCCAGAGGTATTCGGTCCCCTCCCCGTCCCGGAAGGAGATCAGCTCCCCGCCGTGGGTGGTCACCGTGGCGGCGGTTTTTCCCTTTCGCAGCGCGTATTCCATCAGTGCGTCCTCTCCCAGGCCAGCACGCCGGCCTTGAGCCGCGCCAGGCCCTCGTCCACATAGGCCCGCGGGCAGCCCAGATTCATCCGCAGAAAGCTCTCCCCGCCGGACCCATAGGCGGCGCCGGCGTTGAGATAGAGTCCGGTCTCCGCCCGGATGAACTGCGCCAGCTCCCGCTTGTCCCCCGGCAGAGCGGTGCAGTCCAGCCAAATGAGATAGGTGGCCCGGGAGGGCACCGCCTTCACCTGGGGCAGCTCCTTTTCCAGATAGGCCGCCACGGTCCGCTTATTTTCCGCCACATAGGCGCGCAGCGCGTCCAGCCACTCGCCCCCCTGGGTGAAGGCGGCCACGGCGGCGTCGATGGCAAAGGCGCTGGCCTCGGCGATGCCGTCGTTGTGCAGGGCGCGGGAGAGCTTTGCCCGCAGAGCCGGGTCCGCCACGGCCACCGCCGCGGTCTTGACCCCGGCCAGATTGAACGCCTTGGTGGGCGCGAGGCATGTCACCGCCATGTCCCGGCACTGGGGCGACACCGACGCGAAGGGCACATACTCCACGCCCGGATCGGTGAGGTCGCAGTGGATCTCGTCGGCCAGCACCGGCACGCCGTGTTCATAGCACAGCCGCCCGATCCGCTCCAGCGTCTCCCGGTCCCAGATGTTACCGGTGGGGTTGTGGGGATTGCAGAGGATGAACAGCGTGCACGCCGGGTCCGCCAGCTTTTGCTCCAGATCGTCGAAGTCCACCGTATACACGCCGTCCTCATAGCGCAGGCGGCTCTCGGATATAACGCGGCCGTTATCGGTCACGCAGTGGTAAAAGGCGTTGTATACCGGCGCCAGCACCGCCACCTTCTCCCCCGGCGCGGTCAGCCGCCGGACCACGGAGCCCACCGCCGGGACGATGGCGGTGCAGAACAGCAGCCAGTCCCGCTCCATAGAAAGGCCGTGGCGGTCCCGCCACCAGCCCACATAGGCGTCGTACCACTGGTCCGGCACGCCGGCGTAGCCCCAGACGCCGTACTCGGCCCGGGCCTTCACCGCCTCCACCACCGCCGGCGCGGAGGGGAAGTCCATGTCCGCCACCCACATGGGCAGCTCGCCGGGGCCCACGTCCCACTTGACGTTGTTGGTATGCCGCCGCTCGATGATCCGGTCAAAATCGTATCCCATCGCTCTCTCCTTGTCCCGCGCCGCTCAGGGGCGCTTATAGTTCTTCGCGGCCTCGAACAGGGCCGGGCCGATGTGGCAGTAGCCGCCGGGGTTCTTCTCCAGATATTTCTGGTGGTACTCCTCGGCGGGATAGAAGTTCTCCAGGGGCAGACACTCCACCGCGATGGGCGCGGCATACCGCTCCTGCAGCGCCGCTAAAGACGCCATAATGACCGCCCGCTGGGCCTCGTCGGTATAGTACACGCCGGTGCGGTACTGCACGCCTATGTCCCCGCCCTGGCGGTCCACCGAGGTGGGGTCGATGGCCCTGTAATACATCTCCAGCAGCTCCTCCAGGGAGATGGCCGCCTCGTCATAGGTCACCTTCACCGTCTCCGCGTGGCCGGTCCCCTCATACTTCACCTGTTCATAGGTGGGGTCGGCGGTCCGCCCGTTGGCATAGCCCACCTCCGTGGACAGCACACCGGGCAGGCAGTCAAAATACCGCTGGGCGCCCCAGAAGCACCCGCCGGCCAGATAGATCACGCCCATAGCCAGCGCCTCCTTTGCTTTTTCTCCATCATACCACATTCCCCGCCCCGGCGCAATCACAGGAAAAAACGCCCTCCGGCATGGCCGGAGCGCGCTTTCTCATTGGATCGTCAGGTCCACGGACCCGGTGAAATCCTCGCAGAGGATGTTGAAGTAATTGCTGCCGGGAGAGAGATAGCAGGTCTCCGTGAAGGTCCCGGCCCCCTCCGCCAGCACGACGGGGTCCGCGCCGCCGCAGTTCCACACCAGCGACACCGCGCCGCCCTCGCTCTCCACGGTGCATGTCACCTCCACATGCTCCTGCGCCCGCTTGTCCAGCATGGTGCCGCCAAAGGGGCACTCCTCGCCGGTATAGTTTACATAATCCACTTTATAGGTCCCGGTATACCGGTCCTCGCCAAATTCCCGCTTTCCCTCGAGGAACAGCCCGCTGGTGAGGCCCACGTTGCCTGCCAGCTCCACCGCGTCGGAATACACGTCCAGCACCTGCTCCTTGCTGCACCCGGGCAGCAGCACGCCCGCCAGCAGCAGGAGAGTGAACACGACCACTGTCAGTTTCACAGAAACGCTCCCTCCTTACGCGCTCACGAGTTTGTAATAGGTCCGGGCCGTCAGGGCGTACACCACCGCGTACAGCACCGCGAACGCCCCGAAGCTGCCCACCACGCACCACAGGTAAAACTCCGTGCTCATCAGGTTGAAGAGCGACAGCACCCGGTTGAGGATGGGGAAGGCAAAGCCGGTGTGCACCCCCGCCGTCACCAGGGGCATGAAGAACACGATCAGCACCTGCTCGTGGATGGTGCGCTTGACCTCCAGCCGGCTCATGCCCACCTTCTGCATGATCTGGAACCGCTCCCGGTCGTCCCGGCCCTCGCTCATCTGCTTGTAGTAGA
>CANQOA010000032.1 GCA_947625355.1 uncultured Oscillospiraceae bacterium
GGTGATCTGGCCATGACGGCCATGTTCATCGGCCTGGTCAGCGCCTACATCGGCAGCTACGTGGGCGGGTTCGTCTCCGGTGGCGGGCTGTTCGCCTTTGGCGGGGACTGGACGCCGCTGGTGGTCGTGGCGGCGGCGTGCCTGGCCATGGCGGGCTTCGTGTATCTGAGCGAGAAGAACATGGCCTGGCTGGACAGCTTTTCCATCGCCGGGAGCATGATCGTGGGCATGGCCGCGGCGGTCCTCGTCGGGGCCGTGGCGTGAGATGAGGCGCGGGATATGAACGAGACCTTTGAGAGATATAACCGCGGGACCCATATCATCGGCCGCGCCGTCACCGTCGCCACCCTGGTCATGCTGCTGGGCGCGCCCTTTTGCATCGGCGGGGTGCTGGGGGCCATGCCGGACCTGGGCGCGGTGGCCCGGGCGTTCCTGTCCGTGGGGCTGGTGTGGACCGTGAGCAGCGTGGTGGAGTTTCTGGTATATACCCCCATGCTGGGCGCCGGCGGCGGGTACCTGGCCTTCATCACCGGTAACCTGATCAACATGAAGATCCCCTGCGCCGTCAACGCCCGGGACATGGTGGGCGCCAAGACCGGCACAGCGGAGAACGAGATCATCTCCACCCTGTCCATCGCCACCTCCAGTCTGGTGACCATCCTGGTGCTGGCGCTGGGGGTGCTGCTGCTGGCGCCCCTGCAGCCGGTGCTGCAGAGCCCGGTGCTGCGGCCGGCCTTCGACAACGTGGTGCCAGCCCTGTTCGGCGCCATGGCTTACCGGTACTACCGGAAGAACATGGACATCGCCCTGACGCCGCTGGTGCTGATGAGCGCGCTGTTCATCTTCGTGCCCAGCCTGACCGGCTCCACCAGCTTCATGGTCATCCCCTCCGGCAGCATCGCCATCGCCATCGCATACCTTCTCTATAAAAAGGGCCGGAAGGGGGCTGCAAAATGAAAGCGATCCTGATCATCCTGTGCTGCCTGCTGGGGCTGCTGGCGGCGCTCATCCTCGCCGCGGTCATCCGCACCCTGCTGACCCCGGCCAAAAAGTCCGAATACACCGCCCCGCCGGCGGATGAAAAGGCCATGGCCCTGGCGGAGAAGCTGGCAAAAATGGTCCGCTGCCAGACCGTCTCCCATCCCGGCCAGACGGACCTGACCGCCTTTACCCAGCTGCAAAAGGTCCTGGAGGAGCTGTTCCCCCTGGTCCACCAGCGGCTGGAGAAAACGGTCATCGATGGCAATCTCTTGTTTTATTGGAAGGGCAAAAGCCGGGAAAAGCCCATTCTGCTCATGAGTCACCAGGACGTGGTCCCGGCGGAGGGGCCATGGACCCACGAGCCCTTCGCCGGAGAGATCTCCGACGGCCGGGTGTGGGGCCGGGGCACAGCGGACACCAAGTGCTCTTTGATGGCCTTCTTCCAGGCCGTGGAGGAGCTGCTTGCCGAGGGCTTCGAGCCGGCGTGCGACGTGTATCTGGCCAGTTCCTGCACGGAGGAGTGGGGCGGGCCCGGCGCGCCCAAGCTGGTGGCCGAGCTCAAGCGCCGGGGCGTGGAGCTTTTCCTGCTCTGCGACGAGGGCGGCGCGATCATCTCCGATCCCATCGGCGGCATCCACGGCAACTTCGCCATGGTGGGCGTATTCGAAAAGGGCAAGGCCAATGTGCGCTTCACCGCCCGCAGCGCCGGCGGCCACGCCAGCGCGCCGGGCAAAAACACCCCGGTAGACCGGGTGGCGGCCTTCGTCCACAGCATGCAAAAGCATTCGCCGTTCCGGAAAAAATTCCTGCCGGAGGTCACGGCCATGTTCGGCCGGCTGGCCCCCTACGCCCCATTCGGGCTGCGGCTGGTGCTGGGAAACCTGTGGCTGTTCGGCCCCATTTTGAAGCCCATCCTCCCCTCCATCAGCGCCCAGGCCGGCGCCATGCTCCAGACCACGGCGGCGTTCACGGTGCTGTCCGGGTCCGAGGCCTACAACGTGCTGCCCCAGGAGGCGTCCGTGGGCGCCAACATGCGCTTTATCCCCCACCAGGGGGAGCAGGAGAGCCTGGCCCTCATCAAGGCCCGGGCGGCAAAGTTCGGTCTGGAGACCGAGGTGATGCTCAGCAACGACTTCACCCCGCCTGTGGACATCCAGGGCGACGCCTTCAAGCTGGTGGAGCGCGTCATCGGCGATACCTTCCCCGGCCTGCCGGTGAGCCCCTATGTGGTGACCGGCGCCACGGATGCCTGTTACTACCAAGATGTGTGCCCCAGCTGCATCCGGTTCTCCCCGGTGGTGTTCGGCCCGGAGCAGATGAAGGGCATGCACGGGCTGGACGAGTGCATCGATGTCAACTGCCTGCCCGGCGCGGTAAAATTTTATAGTAACCTGATCCGCGCCCAGGGCTGAGGGTATGAATGGACCGCCCTATGACATCGCCGTCCCATTGCGTGCCCGCGCCCGATCCTGCATGATCAAGACAGAAACTACACGTTTGTGAGGGATACAAATGGCATCCATCGCGAGATTTGTCTCCTATGACGGCGGCATCGCGTTTTCAGAGACCGCGCTGAAGATCCAGAAGCGTTCGGAGACGCAGGGGCGGATCGTCCCTGTTTCCCAGGTCGCCGCCATAGAGGTGTCCGCGCCGCGGTCCGGAGAGGACGGATGCATCCGCTGCCGCCTGGTCGGCGAGGATCGTGCCTCCGGGGCCAACGCTTTATATTTTGAGCAGGACCAGTATGCGGAGGCCCTCCGATTCCAGGCGGCGTTCGACGCTTGGAAAAGCCGCTCCCAGGCCACCCTGCCCCCGCTGGAGATGTTCCAGCCCTCCGCTCTGGTCCGCGCGGAGAGCGCCCCGAGGCCGCCCCGGCCGGCGGAGCGGCCGCAGCGGAGCCGCCAGCGTGTCCCGCCGCCGGAAATACGGCCGGCACGGGCGGGAAGGCCCCGCCCGAAACGGAAAAGCCCTCTGAAAGGCGTCCTCATCGGCGCGCTCGGCCTGTGCGCGGTCCTTTTGGCGTTCGTCGGGATCGGGCGCCAGTTCGGGCAAGGACCGGCCCATGAGATCACCGCCGGGAACACTCCCGCCGTGGTCAGCGCCCCATGGGTCCCCCAGGAGAGCGTTCCGGCGGCGCCGCAGGAGACCTTGTCCCCGACGCCGCAGGTGACCGTGCCCCCGACGCCGGACGCCCGCGTCTTTACGGACCAGGCAAAAGCGGCGGCCGACGGCCAGGTCGGCGACGGGTCGCGGATCACGGACGTCTCCCTTGTGGGCAGGGACCTGCAGATCTCCGTGGACTACGCCGATCCCGCCTATCTGAGCGCTCCCGACGATCATGTCCTCCTGGCGAGCAGCGAGCGGATCGTGGAGCCGATATTGGCTTTGGGGGAGCAATACGACACCCTTTGGGACTCCATGACGGTGGATTATGGAGCCTATGGCAAAGTCGTAAAGCACCGGTCCGATATCGCCTCCCAGCCGGGCGAGACCGGAGGCTCCTACAGCCGGCGGACCTTTGCGCCGGCAAACGAGGCGGTGATCCACGACGTCCCCGTCCCCCAGCAGACGCACTCCGCCGGCACGAGCGCCGGCACGAGCGCCGGCACATACGCCGTGGCGGCCGTCGATCAGGCGGTCGGAGCCGCCCGGGCCGACAGCTCTACCGAGCCGCCGAAGCCCACCGATCCTCCCATAACGGCCCCGCCCGAGCAGAAGAGCGAGCCGCTGGTCTGGATCCCGACAAAGGGCGGGAAGAAATACCACGCGACCAGCTCCTGCAGCGGCATGAACGGCCCCATCCAGGTGCCCGAATCGGAGGCCAAGAGCCTGGGCTTCACCCCCTGCAAAAAGTGCTATTGATCCGGCGCACGCCGAGAATAGTTTGCTTCTAAAACCAAAGCGGCTCCCCGTATGCCATCGGGCATACGGGGAGCCGAACCGATCATGTGAGCTTATCGCAGAACGCCGCCAGGGCGTCCTCGTTGGCCTGGCTGGGATGGCTCTTGGGGTCCTTGAGGGATAGCACAGGGACGTCCTCCGCCGTGCCCAGCAGGGCCTTCAGATGCGCGAAGGTCTTGCCGGGGCTGCCGCCCATGCTGCTGGCCACCAGGGCGAACCGCCGGCCGGACAGGTCCTCCCGCCGGAGGAAGGTCCGCAGCGGCGGCGCCAGGGTCCCGGCCCACACCGGCGTGGCCAGGACGATCCGCTCGTATTTCGTCACGTCCGCTTCATAGGGCTCCAGCTCCGGCACCTCTTTCATGACCGCGCTCTTGCCGCCGAAGAGGAACTTTTTGAACCCCTTGTCGGGGTAGGCGGCCTTGGGGACCAGACGGAGCGTGTCCGCCCCGAGCCTTTCGGCGATCTGCTCCGCCGCCCACTGGGTATTGCCCTCCAGGGAATAATAGACGATCAGCGTTTTCATGTTCTAACCCCCTTCCCCGTTCGGGCCGCCAGGGCCGTCCCTTTGGCCCGACTGCCGATCCGTTTTATACCTCCACGATCACCGGCAGGATCATGGGACTGCGGCGGGTGACTTTATAGAGATACCCACCCAGCTGGCCCTTGACCCGGCCCTTGATCTCCGCCCAGTCGCTGATGCGCGCCCGCTCGCAGGACTCGATGGACTCATACACCACCCGGCGCATGTCCTCCATGAGCTGGGGGTTTTCTTTCACATAGACGAAGCCTCGGGTGATGATCTCCGGCTCGGTGATCATGGTCCCGTCCTGGCCGGACATCGTCATGACCACCACCAGCATGCCGTCCTGGGCCAGATGCTGCCGGTCGCGGAGCACCACGTTTTCCACGCCCTCGTCGGAGGCGCCGTCCACCAGCACCCGCCCGGAGGGGACCGTGCCGTTCTTGGCGATGCGCTTGGCGCTGATCTCGATCACCTCGCCGATGCCGGCGATCACGATGCTGTTGGCCTTGATGCCCATCTCCTGGGCAAGCTCCGCGTGCCGGCACAGCATCCTGTGCTCGCCGTGGATGGGGATGAAGAACCGGGGCATGGTCAGGGCCATCATGGTCTTTTGCTCCTGCTGGCAGGCGTGGCCGGACACGTGGATGTCGATGGACCGGTCATAGATCACCTCCGCGCCCTTGAAAAACAGCTCGTCGATGACCCGGGTCACGGTCCGCTCGTTGCCGGGGATGGCGGAGGCGGAGATGATGACCCGGTCCCCCGCGCCGATCTTCACCTGCCGGTGTTCGGAGAACGCCATCCGGTACAGGGCGGACATGTTCTCTCCCTGGCTGCCGGTGGTGATGATGACTACCCGGGAGGGGGGCAGGGCATTGATGTGGTTCATGTCCACCAGCACGTCCTTGGGCACCGTCAGGTACCCCTCCTCCATGGCCAGCCGCAGCACGTTCTCCATGCTCCGGCCCGTGACGCCCACCTTGCGCTTATTGCGGGCGGCGCAGTCGATGATCTGCTGGATGCGGTGGACGTTGGAGGCGAAGGTGGTGACGATGATGCGCTTGTCGCAGCCCCTAAACAGCCGCTCCATGCTCTCCCCCACATGGCGCTCGGACTCGGAGAAGCCCGGCCGCTCCACGTTGGTGGAGTCGCTCAAAAGCGCCAGCACGCCCCCCTTCCCCAGCTCGGCGAACCGGTGGAAATCGAACACGCCGCCCTCGATG
Organism: uncultured Oscillospiraceae bacterium; assembly: GCA_947625355.1. GTDB lineage: Bacteria > Bacillota > Clostridia > Oscillospirales > Oscillospiraceae > CAJOIG01. The sequence goes on from CANQOA010000032.1 coordinate 5,629, forward strand.
GGCGTCAGGTCGATCTTGAAGTCGCCGGTGTGGATCACCGTGCCGATGGGGGTCCTGACCGCCACCGCCACGCTGTCGGCGATGGAGTGGTTCACATGGATCAGCTCGCATTCAAAGCTGCTGCCGATCCGGATCGTGTCCCCCGCCGAGCAGGTGACGAGCTTCACCTTTTCCGCCAGGCCGTGCTCCTCCAGCTTCAGCCGCACGAGCCCCGCCGTCAGGCGGGTGGCGTACACCGGGCAGTCCAGCTTCGCCATCACATAGGGCATGGCCCCGATGTGGTCCTCATGGCCGTGGGTCAGCACGATGCCCCGGACCCGGTCCTTGTTCTGCACCAGATAGGTGATGTCCGGGATCACCGTATCGATGCCATACATGTTCTCATCGGGAAAGCCCATGCCGCAGTCGATGACCAGGATGTCCTTCCCGTACTCGTAGACATACAGATTCTTGCCGATCTCATCCAGACCGCCAAGCGCCATGATCTTCAGTTTTTGTGCCATTGAAATAAAACTGCTCCTTCAAATATGTATCCAAACGCCGGGCGGCACGCGTCCCGCCCATAGAGGATCATACCCGCATCCGCGGAAAATAATCCCTGAAAAAGGTCTCACATATCCCTTCTGCCTTCCAGCGCTCGCACCAGGGTGGCGTCGTCGGTGAACTCCAGATTGGAGCCCACGGGGATGCCGTAGGCCAGGCGGGTCACCCGCACCTCGAAGGGCTTCAAAAGCCGGGCGATATACATGGCCGTGGCGTCCCCCTCCGTGTCCGGGTTGGTGGCCATGATGACCTCCCGCACGCCCCCGTCGGCCACGCGCTTGACCAGTTCCGAGATGCGGATGTCGTCCGGGCCCACGCGGCTCATGGGGGACAGCACCCCGTGCAGCACGTGATAAACGCCGTTATACTCCCGGCTGCGCTCCAGGCTGGCCACGTCCCTGGCCTCCGCCACCACGCAGATGACGGACCTGTCCCGCCGCTCGTCGGCGCACACGGCGCAGATCTCCCCGTCCGTCAGGTTCTGGCAGATGGGGCAGGTGTGTACGGTCCGCCGGGCCCGCAGGATCGTCTCGGCGAACGCCTCCGCCTCGCCCTCCGGCAGGGCCAGCACATGAAACGCCAGCCGCTGGGCGCTCTTGCGGCCGATGCCCGGCAGCGCGGCGAAGCGGTCGATCAGTTCTTCAAAGGATACGGGAAAAAAAGCCATGTCATGCTCCTGTCCGCAGTCGTTCGATGATGGCGCCATAGTCCCCGTGGCCAAAGACCGCCGAGCCGGACACCAGCACGTTGGCGCCCGCGGCGATGGCGACCGGCGCCGTGGTGGGGCTGATGCCGCCGTCCAGTTCGATGTCGCAGTCCGGGTTGATCTCGTTCAGCCGCTCGCGGAGGGCGGTCACCTTGGGCAGCACATGGTCCATGAACCGCTGGGCCCCGAACCCCGGCTCCACCGTCATGACCAGCACCAGATCCACGCCCTCCAGCCAGGGATACACCGCCTCGGCGCCGGTGGCGGGCTTGATCGTCAGGCCGGTCCTGACGCCTTTGGCCCGGATGCGCTCCAGGGTGGCGGTGATGTTGGCGGGGGTATCGGACTCCACATGGATGTTCACCAAACTCGCCCCCGCGTCGCAGAACGCCTCCGCGTAGCGGATGGGCTCCTCGATCATCAGGTGCACGTCCAAAAACACGTCCGGAAACGCCTTCCGCACGCTCTGGACCACCGGCAGACCAAAGGAGATATTGGGCACGAAGCGGCCGTCCATCACATCCACATGGATATAGTCCGCGCCGCCGCGCAGCACCGCGCCGATCTCTTCTCCCAGCCGGGTCATGTCCGCCGCAAGAATGGAGGGTGCGATCTTTATCTTTGTCAACAGGTTCACCTTCCGCATAGTATGATCCAGCCGCGACGCGCACGACCAGGCTTTCATATAGAAGGGGCGGACCGGGAGTTCCCGGTCTGTCCCCGTTGCTTTTCACCGCAGACAGTATAATGATCATCGCAAGGCGAAAACGAAAGTTTTCGCCGCCAAACGACCCGTTTGGCAGCAAATGATCCAAGGATCATTTGCGCAATGCTCATTGCAATGAGTGTCTGGCAAACAGCGCCGCTGTTTGCTGAGCCGCAAAGCGGCTCGGCGCAACGCCTTACGGCGTTTCGCCATCAGGTAGTCATTATAACACGGCACCCACAGAACTAGCAAGTAATCCTTGACGTTATTGTCAGTTTATTCTAAAATAAAATAAGATCGGTCGCAAAGGAGGTCTGCCGCATGCGCCAGATCAAACGCCGGAGCGCGCTGCCGGTATATATCGCCGCGGGCGTTTACGCGCTGTACGCGCTGGTGATGCCCCTTTATAAGCTCTGGCACTTCCTCGCGGCCGCGCTCGTCACCGCGGGCGTGTGGATGCTCTTCGACCGGCTCATCAAACCGGAGATCATCTCCGTCCCCGAACCGGAGGCCGCGCCGGAGCCGCCCTCCCCCGCCCAGGCCGTCCTGGACGAGGCCGCCAGGGCCAGGGGCGAGATGGAGCGGCTGGCCGCCTCCATCGGCGAGGGCGCGGTGGGCGCGAAGATCGCCGCGCTGGCGGACCTGTCCGACGCCATCGCCCGGGACGGGGCCCAGGACAGCGCCGATCTGCCCCAGATCCAGCGGTTCCAGCAGTATTTCCTGCCGGCCACCATCCGCCTGCTGGAGGCCTATGACCGGCTGGCCGCCGGCGGAGAGGGCGAGACCGTCAGCGCATCGCGGGAGCGGATCGTCCGGATGCTGGACACTGAGACGGCGGCCTTCCAAAAACAGCTGGACGCCCTCTACCAAAACGACGCGCTGGACCTGGACGCGGACATCCGGGTCATGGAGGCCCTGCTGGCCCGGGAGGGTCTGAGCGGGGACGGCCTGGGCGAGCTCCTGCGCCGGCAGGAAGAGCCCCGGTCCGAACGGGCACAATAAATCATCAGGCACAATAAATCATCAGGATACAAACCAAAGGATACAGCAGGAAAGGAAGTAGTACCATGGCAGACGAGAACAAGTATGAGATCAACCTGACCCTCGATCCGGCTCCCAAGGCGCCGGAGGCCCCCGCCCCGACCGCGGCGGCCGCCCAGGCCGCGCCCGCCGCCCCGGAGAAGGCCGCCGAGGCCGAAGCCCCCGTGGAAAAGCTGGACATCAACACCCTGGCCCCGGCGGAGCAGGCCGCTGTGCGGGAATTTGCCAAGAAGATCGACGTGACCAACTCCGCCCAGGTGCTCGCCTACGGCTCCGCCGCCCAAAAGAACATCGCCGAGTTCTCCTCCCAGGCGCTGGAAAAGGTCCGCACCAAGGACCTGGGCGAGGTGGGCGGCATGCTCGCCGACCTGGTGGGCGAGCTGGACGGTCTGGACGTGTCCGCCGAGCAGCCCAAGGGCATCATGGGCCTGTTCAAAAAGGCCAGCCGCAGCCTCTCGGATATCAAGACGAAATACGACAAGGCGGAGGTCAACGTCAACAAGATCGTCGAGGCCCTCAACCAGCACTGGATCACCCTCAACAAGGACATCGTGACGATGGACAACATGTATGAGATGAACCAGGCGTATTTCAAAGAGCTGACCATGTATATCATCGCCGGCAAGCTCCGTCTGGAGGAGCTGAAGGCCACGACGCTGCCGGAGCTGCAGAAAAAGGCCGCCGAGACCGGCGCCCCGGAGGACGCCCAGGCCGCCAACGACTACGCCGCCCTGCTGGGCCGCTTCGAGAAGAAGATCCACGACCTGGAGCTGACCCGCATGATCTCCATCCAGATGAGTCCCCAGATCCGGCTCATCCAGAACAACGACTCCCTCATGGTGGAGAAGATCCAGACCGCCATCGACAACACCATCCCCCTGTGGAAGAGCCAGATGGTCCTGGCCCTGAGCATGTACAACTCCCAGCAGGCCATGGAGGCCACCCACAGCGTCAGCGAGGTGACCAACGAGCTGCTGCGCAAGAACGCCGCCGCCCTGCACACCGGTTCCGTGGGTGTGGCCCAGGAGGCCGAGCGTGGCATCGTGGACCTGGAGACCCTCCAGGAGACCAACAAGGAGCTCATCGCCACCCTGGAGGACGTGCGCAAGATCCAGGACGACGGCCGCGCCCGCCGGGCCCAGGCCGAGGTGGAGCTGGGCCGCATCGAGGGCCAGCTGAAGCAGAAGCTGCTGGAAATGAAGGGATAATGCCTTGAGCTTTCTGAAAAAACGCTCGACCGCCATCGCTGTCTTTGTGCTTGTCGTAGCGCTCTTCACCTTTCTCGGCGCCCGCCGCAGTCTGGACAGGGCCTGCCGCGAAGCGGAGGAAGCGTTCTTCGACCGTTCCCAGCTGCATGCCGAGGGGTACTATACCTGCCCCGGCGACCAGCTGGAGAACTGCGTGAAGCTGGCCAACCGGCTGCTGTCCGTCATCGGCACGGACGGGGACTGGGCGGGGGCCTATGCCTCTCTGGCGGATGCCCGCGCCGCGCTGGACAAGGCGCTGGATGAGCGGGACATCCCCGCCATCGGCGCCGCCAATCAGGCTCTGACCGAGGCCGTGCAGGCAGTGGAGGCCGTGAGGGACGCCGGCGCGCCGCTGCCGGAGAGCCACGACGACTATGCCGCCATCATCTCCGACTTCCACGCCGCCCAGGCGGTGCTGGACAATCCGGCTTACAACGAGCATATCCTCGCCTTCCGGGAGGATGTGCTGGGCCCATTCCCCGCCGATCTTCTCCGCCATCTGACCGGTGTCAGAGCGCCGGAGACCTTTCCATGAGGTGACCGCATGAAAAAAATTCGAACGATCCTGGCCATCGCCGTCGCCGTTGCGCTTTTGACAGTCCCGGCCTACGCCCTGGACCTGGAGCCCGGCACCGGTAGCGGCTTTTACTGCCAAGACACCGCCAAGGTCCTGTCTGCCGAGACAGAGGAACTGCTGGCGGAGTACAACGCCGTGCTGGAGGCGGAATGCAGCGAGGCCCAGCTGGTGGTGGTCACGGTGAATTACCTGGACGAGGACGCCGATGTGGCCGCCGCCCGCCTGATGGCCGACTGGGGCGTGGGCAGCCTCGCCCGGTCCAACGGCATGCTGCTGCTCCTGGTCGCCAATGAGTACCGTGGCTGGCTGTCGGTGGGAGACGGCATCGACAGCGTCTTTGACGACGACATCGCCGCCCAGTATCTGGACCAGTACTTCTGGGACGATGTGGACAACGACCGGTTCGACGACGCCGTCCAAAATCTGTGCTCCCAGCTCTACGCATGGTACCTGGACTATTATGACGTGTCTCTGGCCAGCGGCGAGCTCCCGACGGAGAGCGCGTCCGCCCCGGCGGCCGCCGGCGTGACCGGTTTCCTGGTCGCCATGCTGGTGCTTCTCTTACTCGTCTTTTTGGTCCTGCTGTGGGTGTTCGGCTCCGTCAGCCGCTTCAACAGGATGCGCGGCTGGGGCTATTCCGGCGGCTTCTTCCCGATCTTCTGGTTTGGCGGCGGACGCCGCTATCGGGAGTGGGCCCGGCGGCAGCCCCCTCCGCCCCCTCCCGTCGGCCCAGGCCCCCGGTCCGGGAGCCACGCTGCGCCCCCTCCTGTCCGATACCGCTCCAGCGCTCCGCGGGGCGGCGGCTTTGGCGGCAGGCCCGGCGGCGGCGCGGGCCGTTCCTCCGGCGGTCGCAGCGGCGGCTTTGGCGGCCGCTCCGGCGGCGGTTTCCATGGCGGCGGTTTCGGCGGCCACTCCGGAGGCGGCGGCGCGGGCCGGAAATAGCATAAAAAAGTCATGACCACCGGTCCGGGCGGTCATGACTTTTTTATGCGCGTCGATTCAGCTCTTGCGCTCAAAGCGATTGCCGCACTTGCGGCAGGTCAGCAGCAGCTTTCCTTTTCCCCGGGGCACCCGCAGCAGCGCATGACAGGAGGGACAGCGGAAAAATTTATAGTCCTTCCTCTGCTGCCACCGGTCCTTCAGGGACCGGCACCAGTTCAGAAAGCGCTGGCGCTTTTGATAATACCACGCGTTTTCCTGCTGGCGCCTGACCACGTTCCGCGAAAAGGTGCGGAACACGCAGTAGATGAGCGCCGCCCACTCCGCCAGCTGAAACAGCATCGCCAGCACCGGCACTCTGGAAAAAAGCATCCCCAGCACCAGCAGCGCCACGCAGCAAAGCAGCAGAAACTGGCTGAACGCGTCATAGCCGTTGCGGCCGTACATGAACTGGGCAAGCCTTTGTCTGAAATTCATGCGATCACCTGCATCCTGATTTCATGCTATTAGCATACTCCATCCGCCCCGCCCGGTGTTGAACAAACTGTAAATAATTCGGCCGAATTGGATATATTTGGCAGTCGCCTGATACGCCCGCCATCCGTGGTCGCATTAAAAGTAACATAGCAGTAACTTTTTGAGATTATTTTGCATTTTTCAATTGCAATATTTACGTTTTTCCGTTACTATAGTATCAAAAGTTACTGTCGCCACGACTGCCCCATGAAAGGAGAACCCCATGAGAAGAACTGCCAGGATGTTGTCCGTGCTCATTGCGATGAACATGTTCTTTTCTGTCAGCGCCTATGCCGCGCAGCGGCGCGCCCCGACGGCGGAGAGCGCGGCCACCGCCGATCCAGTGGCAGAACTGGGCGCGTTCGGCTTCACCGCCGGCGACACTGTCATGGCGGACAGCCTTCCCCCCTCCTCCTATGCCACGCTCACCGGCCATAAGGACCCGGACGCCTCCGGGCTCATCACCGTGGCCGCGGACGTGCTTGACGCGGCGGAGATCCAGCTGGACAGCGCTTTTCTCGGCCCGGGTCTGACCGCCGTCTATGCCCATGGGGACGCGGCGGATGCCGCGCTCACCGGCACGGTGATCGTGGCCGGCCAGGATGAGCACGCCAGTCCCCTGACGGGACGCGGCGCGGCTCTGGCGGCCCATAGTGGCGCGCGGCTCGCTGTGGACAAGGCCATGATCGGCGCCTCCGGCAGCGGGCGGGCCGCCCTTGTGGTGTCCGAGGGCGCCACCGTCACCGTCAGCGACTCCCAACTCCAGACCGCCGGCGGCAGCGAGCGCGCCGTCGTGCTGACGAACAGCGCCCCCGCCCTGAACCTGGTCCGCTCCGGCCTTATCGCCGAAAGCGGAGCCCTTCTGTCCTCCCAGGAGAGCAAAAACGTCATGATCACCGCTGTGGACACGGATCTGATCTTCCAGTCCGCCGACGGGACTCCCGCCGGCGTCGCCTCCCGTTACAGCGGCGGCGCCAGCCATTTCTACTACGGCGCCAGTATCTCCGGCGCCGCCATCGGCGCGGTGCTGGACGAGGCCGGCACGGCCTTTTACGGCCCCTCCGACGGGAGCATCCCCCTGTATGACAGCCAAGGCGAGCCCATGAGCGCCGTCACCGGCCAGGGCCGCCCCACGTCCGTCTCCGCCTCCATCGGCTTTCTCGTGACCGGCGACATGGCCGACGGGGCCTATATGGACAGCGCCTTCGTCAGCGCCGAGCGCTCGCCCGTCGTTCATCAGTCCGGCAATGGCGCTTTCACCTTCCGCAAGTCCAAGCTCACCGCCGGCAGCGGCGTGCTGGTCCAGATGATCGGCGGGCTGGATGGCGCTCCCGTGTCGGAGCCGGACGCGCTGGCCATCACCTTCACCGAGGGGGCCTATCGGGGCCACGTCTATAACGGCTCCACCGCCGGCGCGGGAGACCGCCTCACCGTCACGATCGGCGAGGGCGCGCTCTTAAACGGCGATGTGGCCCTCACCGAGGCCGTATATGCCATCCCCTACAGCCAGCAGGCCATGCAGGCCGTGGCCGCCTGCGGCGACGGCGTGCGCTATACGCTGCTGGACAGCAGCGGCGAGGCGACCACCGGCAACGACGGGACTGCCGCCTATATCCTCCCCACCGCCTGGACCGACGAGCGCGTCCTGACTCTGGGCCAGGTGATGGATTCCCCCTCCTATAACGGCGTCTCCGCCGTCCAGGTCATCGTAGAGGACGGCGGCGTGTGGGTCGTCAACGAGCTGAGCCTGCTCACCGGGCTCACCGTGGCCGAGGGCGGCACGGTGTACGGCGAGCTGAGCAAGAACACCGACGGCACATTGACCCTGCAGCCCTCCGCCGCGCTGGTGGAGCCGGGCGATTACGGCGCCGCCGCCCAGCCGGACCAGCCGGAGGACGCCGAGGACCGGCCCATGCCCATCGACGAGGCCCCCGCCCCGGAGCCCACCGACGCGCCCGATGGCGGCGAGCAGCCGCCGGCCCCGGAGAGCACGCCCGAGTCCCATCCTGACCCGCTGGACGCGCCGGTCATCCATGAACCGAAACCGGAGCCCGTTCCGGATAGAGAGCCGGAGGAACCTCAGCCCGACCCGCTGGACGCCCCTGTGTTCCATGAGCCGAAGCCGGAACCTATTCCGGAAAAAGAGCCGGCGTCCCCTCGCCCTGATCCGCTGGACGCGCCGGTCATCCACGAACCCGAGGCGCCGCCTGCCCCGATGGAGGCGCTCACCGCCGTCCGCAAGCCGGCGCTCGGCAGAGCCATTTCCCCGGAGCGGCACGCGGTAGACAAGACGCGGCCGGTCAAGCTCTGTGACCTGCGGACCGTGTCCGCTGTCCACCGTCTCTGATCCATGCCCTCCCGCCGGGAACATGCCTCGGCGAAAACAAAAAGACGCTTTTCGCGGTGGGAAACCCTTGACAATTGATGCCATCTGCGCTATAATAACCAAGCTGTTCGGCGGCGTAGCTCAGTTGGCTAGAGCATGCGGTTCATACCCGCAGTGTCACCGGTTCGAATCCAGTCGCCGCTACCACGGGAGGGCCGCCGCTCTCCCGGTCATATGGAGGCTTAGCTCAGCAGGTTAGAGCGCATGCTTCACACGCATGAGGTCGCGCGTTCGAGTCGCGCAGTCTCCACCATTTTTTTGGCCCGTTGGTCAAGTGGTTAAGACACCGCCCTTTCACGGCGGTAACATGGGTTCGAGTCCCGTACGGGTCACCACGTCGGAGGGACTCTGGAGACGATGGGGAGCTGTTTTCAGCTCCCCATTCGTCGGCCAGAGTGCCTCTTCCTTTTACACATCGTGATCGCTTCGCTGGACCGCGATGTGGATCGCTGGGAAAAAAGGCTGGCAGACGCTTCTGTGTCTGCCAGCCCTTGTCTTTTTTTACTTTTCCGCGTCCTCCAAGAGGTGTGCGACGAACTTGTTCACGGCGATAGACCCCTGCTCCTTCTTCAGCCACGCCACCCCCAGGTGCCGGTAAAAGGCCGGCTCTGCCGGGCAGGCGTACAGCTGATACGGCGTGCGCTGGAGCACCAGCTCCGGCAGCAGCGTCACCCCCAGGCCGCTCTCCACCATGCTCATCACGGTATAGTCGTCCTTCACCGTATATTGCCGCTTTGGCCGGATGCCCGCCTTCTGGAACATTCTCTCCACGATCTGGCTGTAGCCGGATTCCAGCAGCACGAACGTTTCCTCCGCCAGTTCCGCCAGATGCACCGGTTTTCCCGCCCGGGGATGGTCCGCCGGCAACACGATGCACATCCGATCCGCCAGCAGCTCCTTAAAGACGAATTCGTCCCCCTCCGGTTCGGTCGTGAATCCGATATCCACCATGCCGCTGCGCAGCCATTCGCAGATCTGGTATACGTCCCCCTGCAGCAGCTCGAAGCCGATGTTGGGATACCGCTCCCGGAAGCTCTTCAGATGGGGCGGCAGCCACTGGCAGGACAGGCTGGTGAAGATACCGATGCGGATCAGGCCGGCGTTCATGTTCTGCAGCTCCAGGGACTTCTCAAATACGTTCCGCTCCCCCACCACGATCTGGCGCATGCTGGGCAGCAGATACTCCCCCTCCGCCGTCAGGCGCACGCCGCTCTTGTTCCGGGCCAGCAGCGTCACCCCAAGGTCGGCCTCCAGCGCCCGCACCAGCTGGCTCACCGCCGACTGGGTGCAGCCAAAAAAGGCCGCCGTACGGGTCAGGCTCTTCGTCTCCACGATCTTCAAAAACACTTCATAGCGGGATGTTTTCATGGCACACCTCATTAGACATGCTTATTTACCGCTTTAAATTCGCTTACAGGTGCATTATATACTCCCTCCACAGAATGGACAAGAGTTTTTTTGCTCATTTTTTGAAAAAATCTCTGGCAGGCTCATAGAACCGCCCGCAGGGGAGATACTTACTGTGAGGTGATTATCGAATGACTACCAAAGAACTTCTCTATGTGGACGACGCGCTGAGCCACGCCCAGTTTCTGGTGACCCAGTGCCAGGACGCCGCCAACAGCCTGCAGGACAAGACCTTGAAGCTCCAGGCGCAGCAGATGGCCGACCGCCACCGCCAGGTCTACCGCAAATTCTACGATCTTGTATAAGGAGACAGCTATGGACGACAAATGCATCATGGAGAACCTTCTCCTCACCACCAAGGGCGTCATCGACCTGTATATGCACGGGGCCATCGAGTCCTCCACCGCCAACGTGCATCAGGCCTTCTCCAGCGCCTTTGACGACACCCTGAGCATGCAGGACAACATCTACAAGCAGATGACCGCCAAGGGCTGGTATCAGAGCGAGAACGCCCCCCAGCAGCAGGTCCAGCAGACCAAGCAGAAGTACAGTCCCACATGCTGACGCAAAACGGAGGTGTGCCCAGGCACGCCTCCGTTTCCTTTACCGGATCTGTCCGTCGCCCCGGATGACATACTTATAGGAGCACAGCTCCTCCAGCCCCATGGGGCCCCGGGCATGGAGCTTCTGGGTGGAGATGCCCATCTCGCAGCCCAAGCCGAACTCACCCCCGTCGGTGAACCGGGTGGAGGCGTTCACATACACCGCCGCGCTGTCCACGCTGGCCGCGAACAGCTCCGCCGCCGCGGTGTCCTCCGTGACGATGGCGTCGCTGTGGCCGGTGGAGTGAGCGGCGATGTGGCCGATGGCGTCGGACACGTCATCCACCACCGCCACCGCCAGGATATAGTCCAGAAACTCCGTGTCGAAATCCCGCTCCCCCGCCGGGACGCCGGGGATGATCGCCGCCGCCCGCTCATCCAGACGGAGCTGGACCGGCGGCTTTCCGGCGGCGGCACGGTCGTCCACCAGCCGCTTTTTCAGCATGGGCAGGAACGCAGCCGCCGCGTCCTTATGCACCAGCAGGACCTCCTCGGCGTTGCACACGCTGGGCCGGCTGGTCTTGGCGTTCTCCACGATGCGCAGCGCCTTGCCAAGATCGGCCGCCTTGTCCACATACACATGGCAGATGCCCGTGCCCGTCTGGATGCAGGGCACCGTGGCGTTCTCCACGCACGCCCGGATGAGCCCGGCGCCGCCCCGGGGGATCAGCAGATCCACCAGACCGCTGGCGGTCATCAGCTCCCGGGCGCTGTCCCGGGAGGTATCCTGCACCAGGCTCACCGCCTCTTCCGGCAGGCCCGCCGCTTTCAGTCCCTTCCGCAGCGCCTGGGTGATGGCGTTGCAGCTGCGCCAGGCCTCCTTGCCGCCCCGCAACACGCACACGTTGCCGCTCTTCACCGCCAGGGCCGCCGCGTCGCTGGTCACATTGGGGCGGCTCTCATAGATGATGGCCACCACCCCCAGGGGCACGCTGACCCGCTCGATGACCAGGCCGTTGGGCCGCTCCACCCGGCGCAGGACCTTCCCCACCGGGTCCGGCAGGTCCGCCGCCTGGCGCACGCCCTCGGCCATGCCGGCGATGCGGACCTCGTCCAGGGCCAGCCGGTCCAGCATCACCTCCGACATGGTCCCCCGGGCCGCCGCCATGTCCAGGGCGTTGGCCGCCAGGATCGGATCGGCGTCCGCCTCCAGAGCGTCCGCCATGGCCAGCAGCGCCGCCTTTCGTCCCTCCGGACCGGCCGCAGCCAGGGCTGCCTTGGCCCCCTGGGCCGCCAGCAGCATCTCCCGTGTGGTCATTTTCCTTCCCCCCTATTCCCGATAAAGCGGGTGCCCACCGGCCGCCCCTCCATGATGTCATACAAAAGCGCCGGCTCGGCCCCATTGGCAATGATCATATCGATCCCCTGCTCCCAGGTCATCTTCGCCGCCTTCAGCTTGGTGGCCATGCCGCCCACCGCCAGGCCGCTCCCCTTCTCCCCCGCCAGGGCCTCGATCTGGGGCGTCACCGCCTCCACCCGCTCAATGAGCCGGGCGTCCGGGTCCCGATGGGGATCGGCTGTATAGAGCCCGTCGATGTCGCTCAGGAGCACCAGCAGGTCCGCGTGGATGGCGCAGGCCACGATGGCCCCCAGGGTATCGTTGTCCCCCACGGCGATCTCGTCGGTGGCCACGGTGTCGTTCTCGTTGATGATGGGCAGCGCGCCCATCTCCAGCAGCCGGCCCACGGTGTTCTGGAAATTCGCCCGGCGGTCCGCGTGCTCGATGTCGCTGCCGGTCAGCAGGATCTGGGCCACCACATGGTTATACTCCGAAAAGAGCTTGTCATAGATGTACATCAGCTCGCACTGGCCCACGGCGGCGGCCGCCTGCTTGGTGGGCATATCCGAGGGACGGCTGGCAAGCCCCAGCTTCCCCACCCCCATGGCGATGGCGCCGGAGGACACCAGCACTACCCGGTGTCCGGCATTTTTCAGGTCGCTGAGCACCTTCACCAGCTGCTCCATATGCCGGATGTTCAGATGGCCGGTCTTGTGGGTGATGTTGGAAGTGCCCAGCTTGATCACGACTGTCATATCAGCTCTCCTGCGTATTCTCTAACAAGATACCACCGTCCCGTCAAAACGCACAAGACGGCCTTATTCCCATTGGCAGTATAGCACAGGACCGGGCTCTGTGCAACACATTAGTGTAAAATAGCGCCCGGACCGAAGCCCGGGCGCTATGCGCGCTGTCACTGGATGTTCTGGGAAGGCAGGTATCCCATGGGATCGGCGGTGAGGCCGTCTTTCGTCATGGCGAAGTGCAGGTGGCTGACCTGATTTACCTCTCCCAGGGCGGTATTGCCCACAGAGCCGATGGTCTGGCCCATGGTGACGATCTGGCCGGGCGCCACCGGCGGCTGGGACGCCAGGTTGGCATAGATGGTATGGGTGCCGTTGCCGTGGTCGATCTCCACCACCGTGCCCAGCAGGTCGTCGTTGGTCACGCTCATCACCGTGCCGGCGGCCGAGGCGATGACCGGCTCTCCCAGGGAGCACGCCAGGTCGATCCCGTCATGGGTCCTCCAGTCGGCCATGGTGCTGTCATAGAGCAGCGCCTGCACCGAATAGGGCCGCTGGACCGTGCCCTGGACCGGCCAGACATAGCTGTCCACGGTCTCGGCGAACACCGCCTGGGTCACGGGCTCGGACTCCCCGGACACCTCTGCGTCCTCCTCCGGCGCTGTCTCGGCGGTCTCGGCGTCCTCCGGCTCCTCGTCCAGCCAGTCGCCGTCGGTCTTCATGGCCTGGTCGGCCGGGATCATGGTCACATACGCGCCGGACACATCCACCGCCGGCTCCTGTGCTTCGATATCTTCTACATTAGTCCCCGCTTCGGTGACGGCGAGCCACGCGGACACGCCGATCACCGCCGCGCACAGGAAAAGGACTATGTAGAAGCCCTTTCCCCCCAGGGACCCGGCGCCGTGGCCGGACCCATTCTTGTTTTCCATTGTTGACCCTCCAAAAAAATTGGTGTTTCCGAAGGGTATTGTTACCCTGGAAACACCAATTTATACAGTGGATGGATCGGTTGGGAAAAAACTTACTTCTTGATGGAGAAGAAAGCGTCCATGCCCAGATACTTGGCCACGTCGCCCAGCTCGTCCTCGATGCGGAGCAACTGGTTGTACTTGGCCACGCGGTCGGTGCGGCTGGGGGCGCCGGTCTTGATCTGGCCGGCGTTCACGGCGACGGTCAGGTCGGCGATGGTGGTGTCCTCGGTCTCGCCGGAGCGGTGAGAGATGACGGCGGTGTAGCCGGCGCGGTGGGCCAGCTGGATGGCGTCCAGGGTCTCGGTCAGGGTGCCGATCTGGTTGAGCTTGATCAGCACGGAGTTGGCGACCTTCTTGGCGATGCCCATCTTGACGCGCTCCACGTTGGTGACGAACAGGTCGTCGCCCACGATCTGGATCTTGTCGCCCAGCTTGTCGGTCATCAGCTTCCAGCCGTCCCAGTCGTCCTCGCCCAGGCCGTCCTCGATGGAGATGATGGGATACTTGGCCACGAAGTCCTCATACATGGCCACCAGCTCGGCGCTGGTCATGTCGATCTTCCGCTTGGGCAGATGATAGACCTTCTTCTCCTCGTCGTACCAGTCGGACACGGCGCAGTCGATGGCGATCTTGAAGTCCTCGCCGGGCTTATAGCCGGCCTTCTCGATGGCGGTGACCAGGGCCTTCAGAGCGTCCTCGTCGCTGTCCAGGGTGGGGGCATAGCCGCCCTCGTCGCCCACGCCGGAGGCGGGAACGACCTTCTTCAGGGTGTGGAACACCTCCGCGCACATGCGCAGAGCCTCGGCGAAGTTGGGAGCGCCCACGGGCATGATCATGAACTCCTGGATGTCCACGTTGGAGCTGGTGGCGTGCGCGCCGCCGTTCAGCACGTTCATCATGGGCACGGGCAGGGTCTTGGCGTTGCAGCCGCCCACATACTGGTACAGGGGCAGGCCCAGCGCGTTGGCCGCGGCCTTGGCGCAGGCCAGGCTGGCGCCCAGCATGGCGTTGGCGCCCAGACGGGTCTTGTTGGGGGTGCCGTCCAGCTCGATGAGGGTCTTGTCGATGGCGGGCTGATCCAGAGCGTTCTGGCCCAGCAGAGCCTCGGCGATCTCGGTGTTCACGTTCTTCACGGCGGTGAGAGTGCCCTTGCCCAGGTAACGGCTCTTGTCGCCATCACGCAGCTCGCAGGCCTCATGGATGCCGGTGGAAGCGCCGGAGGGGACAGCCGCGCGGCCGACGGTGCCGTCGTCCAGGGTGACCTCCACCTCAACGGTGGGATTGCCGCGGGAGTCAAGGATCTCCAGGGCTTTCACGTCTACGATCTCAAAATAGTCTTTCATATGCCTCTCCTATTAAAATAAATTTCGTTTGCTTATTTACAGATCAGGCATTCGCCTGTCATATCTGCCGGCTGCTCCAGGCCCATAAGGCAGAGCATGGTGGGAGCGATATCAGCCAAGCGGCCGTCCTTCAGGCGCACGTCCCCCGCCCCGCAGACGATGAAGGGCACGGGGTTGGTGGTGTGGGCGGTGTGGGGCGTGCCGTCCTCGGCGCGCATCTTGTCGGCGTTGCCGTGATCGGCGGTGACCAGAAGCACGCCGCCCATCTGGCGCACGGCGTCCCAGACCCTGCCCACGCAGGTGTCCACGGTCTCCACGGCCTTCACGGCGGCCTCCATGACGCCGGTGTGGCCCACCATGTCGCAGTTGGCCAGGTTCATGATGACCGTGTCATAGGCGCCGGACTCGATCCGCTCCACGGCCTTGGAGGTGACCTCCTCGGCGCTCATCTGGGGGATCAGGTCATAGGTGGGGTACTCCTTGGGGGACGGCACCAGCACCCGGTCCTCGCCGGGATAGGTCCGCTCCACGCCGCCGTTGAAGAAGAACGTCACATGGGCGTATTTCTCCGTCTCGGCGATGCGCAGCTGGGTCCTGCCGCTGCGGCTGACGATCTCGCCAAAGGTATCCTCCAGGACCTCCGGCGGGAACGCGATGGGCAGCTCGGTCATGGCCTCGTCGTACTGGGCGGTGCAGACATAGTGCACTGGGAAGTGGCCGCGGGGCAGCGCAAAGCCGTCAAAGTCCGGCTTCATCAGCGCCCAGGTCATCTCCCGGGCCCGGTCGGGCCGGAAGTTGGCGAAGATCACGCTGTCGCCGGCCTGGATGGTGCCCTCGGGGTCACAGACCACCGGCTCCATGAACTCGTCGGTCACGCCGGCGGCATAGCTGTCGCCCACGGCCTTCACCGGATCGGAGGCTGGCGCGCCCTCGCCGCAGACGATGGCGCGGTAGCCCTTCTCCAAACGCTCCCAGCGCTTGTCCCGGTCCATGCCCCAGAAGCGGCCCTGGATGGTGGCGATCCTGCCGTAACCCAGTTCGGCGCAGTGGTCGGCCAGCTTCTGCACGTAGCCCTGCCCGGAGGAGGGCGGCACGTCGCGGCCGTCCAGGAAGCAATGCAGATAGCACTGCTTCACGCCCCGCTTCTTGGCCATGTCCACCAGGGCGAAGATGTGCTTGATGTGGCTGTGCACGCCGCCGTCGGACAGCAGGCCCAGCACATGCACGGGGTGGCCGCTTGACGCGGCCTCGTCCATGGCGCCGCAGTAGGCGGGGTTCTCAAAGAAGCTGCCGTCGTCCACGGCCCGGCTGATGCGGGGCAGGGGCTGGAACACCACCCGGCCGGCGCCGATGTTGGTGTGGCCCACCTCGGAGTTGCCGATCTGCCCGGCGGGCAGACCCACGTCCTCCCCGCTGGCCTGCAGCTGGGAGTGGGGGAACTGGGCGAACAGGCCGTCCAGCACAGGGGTCTCGGCCACGGACACGGCGTTCCATTCCGACGCCGGCGCCAGGCCGAACCCGTCCATGATCAAAAGTACGGTGGGCTTTTTACTCATTGGCAGCACCGATGATGTCCGCGAACTCCGGCTTGAGGCTGGCACCGCCGATCAGGCCGCCGTCGATGTCGGGCTGGGCCAGCAGCTCCTTGGCGTTCTTGCCGTTCATGCTGCCGCCATAGAGGATCTGCACGCCCTTGGCCAGCGCCTCGCCGTACAGCCCGGCCAGCACGCCGCGGATGTAGCCGCAGACCTCCTGGGCCTGCTCCGCGGTGGCGGTGCGGCCGGTGCCGATGGCCCAAATGGGCTCATAGGCGATGA
>CANQOA010000033.1 GCA_947625355.1 uncultured Oscillospiraceae bacterium
AGCCGGTCTTTCAAATTACGGAATAGGGGCGGTTGCCTATCAAATTATTGTGTTACTTTACCGCACATGAGCATTTGGCCAGCGGTGCACCGTGCTGGGCTTCACCGATCAGATGGCGGACTATATGAAGGCCTGCGACCTGTATCTGTCCAAGCCCGGCGGGCTTTCCTCCACCGAGGCGGCCGTGGTGGGCACGGCGCTGGTCCATATCACCCCCATCCCCGGCTGCGAGACCAGCAACATGCACTTTTTCGCGGAGAATGGCATGAGCCTCGCCGTCAACTCGCCGGAGCATGAGCTCATAGATGCCTGCAACAGGCTGCTGGAGGAGGGCGCACGGGAAAAGATGATCGAGTGCCAGCATCGCGTTATCCCCGCGGACGCCGCCGGCGACATCTGTAAGCTGCTGGAAGAAGAATATGAACAGAACAAGACCTCCGGCTGAGCCGGGGGGTTGAAATAGATACTGAACAAGAGGAGATAGACCATGAAAGAGGTAAAGAAACCCAAAAAACCGCTGATATTCTATTACGGCGTGGTGCTGGCGGCGCTGCTGCTGTTCAATCTGCTCATCCTGCCCTGGCTGGCCCGGCGGCAGATACAGGAGGTGGACTACGGTACCTTCATGACCATGACGGAAAACGGCGAGCTGGGCGAGGTGGAGATCCAGTCCAACCAGATCCTCTTCACCGATAAGGACATGACCCAAATCTATAAGACCGGCCCCATGGAGGACCCCGGCCTGGTGGAGCGGCTGCACGCCGCCGGCGTCACCTTTTCCAGCCAGATCATCGAGCAGGCGTCGCCGCTGCTGTCCATATTGCTCAGCTGGGTGCTGCCCATTGCCATCTTCATCGGCATCGGCCAGTTCATGAGCAAGAAGCTCATGGACCGGGCCGGGGGCAACTCCATGATGTTCAACATGGGCAAGTCCAACGCCAAGGTCTATGTGAGCAGCTCCGACGGCATCCACTTCTCCGACGTGGAGGGCGTGGACGAGGCGGAGGACAACCTGCGGGAGATCGTGGACTACCTGCAGAACCCTGACAAGTATAAGGAGATCGGCGCGTCCATGCCCAAGGGCCTGCTGCTGGTGGGTCCTCCGGGCACCGGCAAGACCATGCTGGCCAAGGCCGTGGCCGGCGAGTCCAACGTGCCCTTCTTCTCCATGTCCGGCTCGGAGTTCGTGGAGATGTTCGTGGGTATGGGCGCGTCCAAGGTCCGGGACCTGTTCCGGCAGGCCAAGGAGAAAGCGCCCTGCATCGTGTTCATCGACGAGATCGACGCCATCGGCGGCAAGAGAAACGCCGGCGGTCCGGGCGGCAACGACGAGCGGGAGCAGACATTGAACCAGCTCTTAACGGAAATGGATGGCTTCGAGGCCAACAACGGCGTCATCATCCTCGCGGCTACCAACCGGCCAGAGGCCCTGGACCCGGCGCTGACCCGGCCGGGGCGGTTCGACCGGCGGGTGCCGGTGGAGCTGCCGGACCTGAAAGGCCGGGAGGCCATATTGAAGGTGCACGCCAAAAAGGTGAAGGTGGCGGAGGATGTGGACTACGAAAAGGTGGCCCGGATGGCCTCCGGCGCGTCGGGCGCGGAGCTGGCCAACATCGTGAACGAGGCGGCATTGCGGGCCGTCCGGAACGGGCGGAAGTTCGTCACCCAGGCGGACCTGGAGGAGAGCATCGAGGTCGTGATAGCCGGATACCAGAAGAAAAACGCCATTCTGACCGACAAGGAAAAGCGTATCGTGTCCTACCACGAGATCGGCCACGCCCTGGTGGCGGCGCGCCAGACCAATTCCGCGCCGGTGCAGAAGATCACCATCATCCCCCGGACCTCCGGCGCCCTGGGCTACACCATGCAGGTGGAGGAGGGGGACAAGTACCTGATGAGCCGGGCGGAGATCGAGAACAAGATCGCCACCCTTACCGGCGGCCGGGCCGCGGAGGAGATCGTCTTCGGCGACTACACCACCGGCGCATCCAACGACATCGAGCAGGCCACCAAGCTGGCCCGGGCCATGATCACCCGCTACGGCATGAGCGAGGATTTCGACATGGTGGCCATGGAAACCGTCACCAACCAGTACCTGGGCGGGGACACCTCCCTGGCCTGCTCCGAGGAGACGGCGGCCCAGATCGACGAGCAGGTAGTGGCCATCGTGAAGAAGCAGCATGAAAAGGCGGCCAAGATACTCACCGACGACCGGGCGAAGCTGGACGAGCTGGCGGCGTACCTCTACGAGCACGAGACCATCACCGGCGACGAGTTCATGGGCATCCTGAACCGCTGAGGGGAGAACACGCCCTCAACGCAACGCTCAAGGCAAAATTGATAGAAGGTAATCTTTCTGAACAGATTTTTTGGATCTGTCGGACGGATTACCTTCTTTCTTGTTCCGGAAGCGTTGGAAATGCTGGGTTTCTTGAGAAGCGGCGTTTTGCTTGAAATTGGACACCTCCTGATACAAAATGCAAAAACTGCGCGGATAAAACGGAATTATCTGTTTTCTGAACCATCACCTCCAATTTACTTTTTCTGGATATGCTGGGCCGCAGCGATCTTCTCCACTTCAGCTGGACATTTATGGTCGTCTATTATACGGAGCATGGCCGGCCTGCTATTCGGATGATCTCTATTGATAAGTATGAACTTGAAGATGCTCGAAGGGCTATGAGGAGATGATCATATAATGGTAAAGGTGTTAACCAAACCGCGCTTTAGGTTGACGCATCGGCTTGGGCTGGGTATAATACATGTATAGCGAGGTGTCAGCATGATCTACTCTGTGGAAGAATTGAAACAGCGGATAGCGCCCGTGGCCGAGAAGTACGGTCTGCGGGAGGTCTATCTGTTCGGTTCCTACGCCCGCAGCGAGGCAACAGAGCAGAGCGACGTGGACATCCTCATCGACCGCACCGGCTCCAAGATACGCGGTATGTTTGAGATGGGCGGGCTGTACGAGGACCTCCGCGCCAGCATCGGCAAGGAAGTGGACCTTGTGACTATGCAGACCCTGGAGCAGCCCAGCACCCGGCAGCGGTCGCCGCTGTTCATCCAGAACGTGCAGGCGGAAAGGGTGCGGCTGATATGACCCGGAGCGACTGGCAGCGCTTGCCGCATATCCGCACTTACTGCGAGGACATAGGGCAATTCATGGATCGCTTTGGCCGTGATTTTGACACGTTCACCTCGGACCGGGCCTATTTCAGCGCGGTGGCCATGTGTATCCTTCAAATCGGAGAACTGTCCAACGGCCTGTCTGATGAATTTCGGGAGGCCACAAAGGACCAGCTTCCCTGGGGGATGATCCGCGGGATGCGGAATTGGCTGGCCCACTCCTACGCGGAGGCGGACGAAAAGATACTGTGGGAGACGGCCTGCAACGATATTCCCAAAGTGCTGGCATTCTGTGAACAGGAGTTGGACAATTATCAAGGATGATTCAAAATTTCGCTTGAATTGAGTAAATATCGCTGTGCGTCTGCCCGCAAACCCTTGAAAATAAGGACTCTATGCTATAATAGCCGCAGTGCGGCCACTATATTTGATTTAACATCAATACATCTCAACACATCAAAAAGGGGGCGTGTTTTCGATGAAGAAGTCTTTTGTTTCTCTGCTTTGTGTGATGCTCTGCTTCCTGGTGGGCATGCCCGGCTTCGCGGCGAAGGGCGAGGGCGTGCTGCCTGATCCGGCGGAGCTGCTGGGCAAGGAGGGCACGCTGTACGCCGAGGATTACGAGTTCGCCGAGGATTATGTGTGCAGCGCCTACTTCTACGACACGGCGGACGACGATTTTTTTGACGACTATCTGAGCATGGCGGAGGACAGCGGCTTCGATCTGTACAGGACGACGGTGGATGACTGCGACGCCTTTCTCATGCAGTATGACGGCCGCGACGCGCTTCTGTTTCCCGATTTCGAGGGCACCATGCTCCTGCTGGTGGAGAACGGCATGGAATTCGCCGGCGCCGCCAAAAATGACGGACCGTGGCTGCCCGACCCGTGCACGGCGCTGAACGTGGATGGTGAGTACAACTCCACCAGCACGGGGGACAACGGCGAGACATATGATTTTTATACCTATGATTTTACCGCCGACTATAATGCCGTCGCGCATTTCATCGTCGCTTACACAGAAGCCCTGAAGGGCATGGGCTATACGTCCAAGAAGCTCAAGCAGACCGGCCAGTCCGTCTGGTATCAGCAGTATACCTATGGCGACATCCCCGGCGCCGAGATGGCGGCGTTCGTCTCTGGCGACGCGAAGGTGATCGCCGAAGGCGGCGAGAGCGGCTGGCGGATCGTGCTCGCCGTGCCGGAGGGGTACAGCTTCGTCCTGGGCAACGGCGCGCCGGGCATCGTGAACGGCAACACCGTCTGCGTGGGCTGCGGCGGCAGCGGCAACTGCGCCGGCTGCGGCGGGACAGGCAGGGCGAATTACGGCGACGGCTATGAGACGTGCGTGATCTGCGACGGGAACGGCGTGTGCAACGTGTGCGACGGCGAGGGCTCCTACTGATCTCGATCCCCGCCGCTTGCGGCCGGGACGCCCCGGCGGCGCCAAGGCCGCTTTATCCGCATAATAAAAGCACGGTCTCTTTGGCAGAGACCGTGCTTTTGCTTCTTGGCCCGGAGAAGCGCCCTCGCCGGCGAGGGCTGACCGCGATGGCGGACCGATGTGTCATCCCCGGCGGATGTTGCCGGAGATGTCGCCCAGGGCGGAGGCGGCCTCCATGGAAAGGCTCGACCGCCGGGCCAAATCCGCCAGGCTGACCATGCCCACCACCCGGCCGCCGTCCACGACAGGAAGGCGGCGGATCTGTTCCCGGCGCATGGTGCCGGCGGCCGCGTCCGCCCCGTCGGCGGGCCTGCAGGTGCGGATGCCCCGGGTCATGATCTCCCGCAGCATGGTGTCCGCCGGGTCCAGGTCCAGGGCGACGCAGCGCAGGACGATGTCCCGGTCCGTCACCAGCCCCCGCAGGGCGCCGCTGTCGTCGCATACCGGCAGCACGCCCAGGTTGTGCCGTTTCATCAGCCTGGCCGCCGCGGCGACCGGCTCTCTCTGGTTGGCGGTGATCACATGGTTCGACATGATTTCCGATACTTTCATTTTCTGCCCCCGTGTAGTATAATGATCTCAAGCTATGGAACATAGCTATGTAACCGGGGGCTCATCCCGCCTGTCCCGGCTGGGGCTATGCGCCCACCCGGGCGGCCAGGGCCGGGCCCACCGCCTGGGCGAACTGCTCCACCGCCCGGATCGCCTCCTGGAGGGTGTTGCCGGCGGTACCCACCTCCATGAGCAGGCTGCCCGCGGTCAGCTGCTGGTTGTACCGGTACGGGCACAGCAGCACGGGGCGCATCAGACCGGGACAGGCCGTCTCCGCCAGGCCCTGCAGGCTCATGGCCAGGGCCAGGTTGTCCCGCCACCCGGGATGGGGCAGGTTCACGTCCGTGCCCACCACCAGCATGATCTGGGCGACGGGGGGATCGGAGCGGCTGACCACGGTCTTGTATACGGTCTCGTCGTCCCCCAGCGCGTCCCGGTGCAGGTCGATGACCATGGCGATGTCCGGATGCTCCGCCAGATGCTGACGGATCGCCGCCTCGCTGTTGGCGTAGGAGCCGTTGTAGCTGGGCAGATCGTAGAGCTGCTCGTCGTGGAGCACCCGCAGGCCCTGGGCCTGCAGCGCCTCGGCCAGCGCCTGTCCCACGCGGACCACCGTGTGGGCCGGATCGTCGGTTCGCCAGCCCTCGCTGGACTCATACTGGTCTGTCCCGTCGGGGGTGTACGCCTCTGTGCCGTGGGTATGTATGATGAGGATCTGCGGCCCGTCCTCCGGCAGGGATATGGGCGGCGGCTGGTCCATGAGGGACTGCCCGTCCTGCTCATAGCTCGTCTCATTCTTGATGGGGTCCTCCCAGGTAATGGTCGTGGGCACCACCCGGACGTCCGGGACCCATGGGTCCTCCGGCGTGGGGACTGGCTCCGGTGAGGCGGGCGCGGGCGATGAAGGCTCCGCCGTGGGCGAAGGGGTCGCCTCGGGTGCCGGCGATGGCGTCGGCGAAGAGAGGGGCGCGGCCGTCGCCGTGGGCTCCGGCGAGGCGGTCAGCGACAGGCCCGCCGGCACCGTGTCCGCGCTCAGCACGGGGATGCCGCCCGAGGCAAGCCCCAGCAGGGCGAAGCATATGCTCAGGAGGACCGCTCCCAGCAGCTTGATTTTCACGGCGGACACCTCCCGGGACACGCGTTCGATATCGATAGAGTATATGCCGGTCTACCGGATAATATACACCTCCGGCGACGGAGATTTTGGAAAAATGAAAGGAGAAAACATAAAAAATGACCGTGACTTATGTCCCCAAGGGTGTATGCTCCCGTCTGATGACTGTGGAGGCGGAGGACGGCATCATCAAAAAAGTCGACGTGGTGGGGGGATGCAACGGAAATCTCCAGGGGATCACCCGCCTGGTGGAGGGAATGAGCGTGGAAGAGGCCATATCCCGGCTGGAGGGCATCGACTGCGGCGGCAAGGGCACATCCTGCCCGGATCAGCTGACGAAGGCCCTGAAGCAATTGACATAATCGACTCAAAAATCAGGAAATCCGTAGACATAACGCGGGCGTCGGGCTGACGCCCGCGGTCAAAATTTTGGAAGTTTCTGTCGATTTTTTGGCGACTTCCAGCATCTTCCATTTTCAAAACACAAGATATGGACGCTGATTTGGCAAAGTAACGGTTTTTTGGACTAGTTCTTGTGCAGTAGTGACAATCTCTAATTTGTATGCCCGTCTTTTTGCCAAAACGCCCATTGTTTTCGCCGTATTTCTTTCGGTATAATTATGATACCAAGATGAAATCTGGGATCCTCTATCCTGCATGTTGGTCAGTTATGCGAAAGGGAGGCGGCACGAATGGATAGTCGATGGTTTGTGAAGATCGCGGCGATCGTCTGCGCCGCCTGCCTCGCGATGGGTGTCATGAGCCAGACGGTTTTTGCAAGAGATGATGCATCGGCCCAGCCGGAGTATCTGGCGGAGCTGCCGGAGGCCACCTTCGTGGTCCTGGGCGCGGACGCCCAGCCCGCGTCCCCCTCGCCGGAGGTCACGGACAACCGGCAGACCCTGCCGCTGTATGTGGGCGAGAAGAGGATGGGCGACTGCGCGGTCATCGGCGGCGAGCCCTATGTGGGCGTGGCGGCCTTTATGCAGGCGATGGGTCTGGAGGGCGAGGTCATCGACTACGGCACGGCGCTGTCCCTTTCGATGGGGGGCGTGCGGCTCTCCGCGCAGGCGGGGCGGTCCTGGCTGGTGTGCAACGACCGCTACCTCTATCTGACGAACACGGCGAAGGATCTGGGCGGCGCGCTGGCGCTGCCAGTGGAGACGCTGGTGAAATGCCTGGGCGTGACGGCTTATTGGGACCGGGTCCTGTGGAGGGTGACGGTCGCCGACACCGACCTGTCCCCCCTGGAGGAGGGCAGCAGGTACTATGACGAGTCCAATGTATATTGGCTCAGCCGCATGATCTCCGCCATGGCCGACGGCCAGCCCTTCGAGGCGGAGCTGTCGGTGGGCAGCGTGTGCGTCAACCGGATGAACAGCGCGGACTTCCCCGGCCAGAGCACCATCTATGACGTGGTCTTTGCCAAGAACCAGTTCTCCATCGTCACCAACGGCATGATCTATAACGAGCCTGACGACACGGCGGTGCTGGCGGCGAAGCTGGCGCTGGAGGGCTGCGATCTGACGGGCGGCGCGATGTATCTGTCCAGGAGCGACCTGGGCGCGGGCTACCGGCAGACGGCCCGGTTCGGGGATCTGCGGTTCTATACCGAGGCTTGAACCGGTATCGGGGCTATGGTATAATAGCAACGGCGTTGCTATTATACCTCAAGATACCGGTCGCGCTCCCGGCTGTCACCGGAACCGCGCGACATGGTATGCTGCCCTTTGGCGCAGCAGAAAAATACAACGGGAGACGCGCCGCGGCGCGTCTCCCGTTTTTTGGAGCGGATATGGAGAAGATCATCGAAGAGGGCCTGCGGGCCCTGGGGATAGAGGCGCGGCCGGACCAGCTCGCGGCCATGGCCGCCTATGGACGGCGGCTCTTGGAGGTCAACCAGGTCACCAACCTGACCGCCATCACCGATCCGGCCGCCGCGGCGCGGCTGCATTTCGTGGACAGCGCCGCGCTGCTGACGGTGGCGGACTTTGCCGGCAAGGCGGTGGCGGACGTGGGCTCGGGGGCGGGGTTCCCCGGCGTGCCGCTGCGCATCCTGCGGCCGGACATCCGGCTGACCTGTCTGGACAGCGTGGGCAAGAAGATGGACTTCGTGCGGGAGAGCTGCGCCATGCTGGGGATGGAGGACGTGACGTGCCTGTGGGGCCGGGCGGAGGAGATGCCGCAGCTGCGGGAGCGCTTCGACATCGTCACGAGCCGGGCGGTGGCGGAGCTGGACATGCTGGCGGAGCTGTGTCTGCCGCTGGCGAAGGTGGGGGGCCTGTTTCTGGCCATGAAGAACCCCGACTGCGACCAGGAGGTCCGGCGGGGCGACTTCGCCGTGCGCGCCCTGGGGGGACGGCTGCGGGAGATCCGGCGCTACGATGTGCCCGGCGCGGACGTGACGCACGCGGTGGTCGTCATCGAGAAGGTGAAGCCCACGCCGGCCCAGTATCCCCGCCGCTGGGCCCAGATCAAGAAAAAGCCCCTGCTGGGGTGAGGAGGGACCATGACCAACGAGGACGTCCGGCGCGTCGCCCTGGAGCAGTCGGCCATCGACTGCAACTGCGCGCCGGAGGATTTTTTGAAAACAGAAAACGTGTTCACCGCCGCCAACGATGATCCCCGGGCCAGGGTCTATCTGCCCCGGCCGGTGGAGTGCGAGCTGGTCAGCTACGGCCCCAACGTGGTGGCCCAGGTGAGCGAGCGGACGCGGGAGGCGGTGACGGCGTATGTCGATACATACCCGGCGGGACACAGCTTCGAGACGCCCCATCTCTATGTGCTCAACCAGGCGCTGGCGCCCTTCGGGCTGGCGGCGTGCTATATGGCGGAGTTCTTCCTGCCGGACGTGACGGCGCTGCGGGAGCTCGCCTGCCCCTATGAGCTGCGGCTGCTGGAGCCAGGGGACTTTGCCGGGCTCTATCTGCCGGCATGGAGCAACGCCCTGTGCGAGCAGCGGAAGGAGCGGGACGTGCTGGCCCTGGGGGCCTACGACGGGGACGCGCTGGTGGGGCTGGCCGGGTGCTCCGCCGACTGCGACAGCATGTGGCAGATCGGCGTGGACGTGCTGCCGGAATACCGGCGCCGGGGAGTGGCGGCGGCCCTGACCAGCCGGCTGGCCCTGGAGATCTTCGCCCGGGGAAAGGTGCCCTTTTACTGCGCCGCCTGGTGCAATCTCCGGAGCGTGGGCAACGCCCTCAAGTGCGGCTTCCGCCCGGCGTGGGTGACGGTGACCGCCCGGGATATGGACCATATCGCGGCGCTGAACCGGCGGTGAGAAAAGCATGCCGCCGCGCACAGGGACCGCCCCAAGCCCTTGCGGCGCAAGGGCTTGGGGCGGCTCTACGTTCCGTCGGTCGACAAACGGGGCGGCGCGTGATATGCTGACGGCGAGGTGAGGGAATATGTTCGAGATCGACCGGGAGCGCTTCGGCGCCTTCGTGGCCGCGCTGCGCAGAGAGCGGGGCATGACCCAGAGGGAGCTGGCCGAGCGCATCCATGTGTCCGACAAGGCGGTATCCAAGTGGGAGCGGGCCGTGGGCCTGCCGGATATCACCCTGCTCATCCCCCTGGCGGAGGCCCTGGGCGTGACGGTGACGGAGCTTTTGCAGGGCCGCCGGGCAGAGGCGGAGGCGACCATGCGTCCGGACGAGGCGGAGGCGCTGGTGCGGCGGGTCATCGGCCTGTCCGGCGAGGAGCCGGCGCGGGGAGGTCCGGACAGGAAAAAATGGGCCGTTTGGTATGCGCTGGGCCTGGCGGCGGCCCTGGCGGAGGGCGCGGCGCTGGCGCGCGGGATGACGGCGGACAGCGAACACTGGGCCGTATACTATCCGGCGGCGCTGATGACCGCCATGAGCGCCGGGTTCGGGCTCTATTTCTGCCTGTTCGCCAAGACGCGCCTGCCCTGGTATCACGACGTGGACCGGCTGGGGTTCTATTATGACGGGCCGCTGCGCATGAACGTGCCCGGCGTGCGGTTCAACAATCATACCTGGCCCCATATCCTCTATTGGACGCGGGTGTGGTGCCTGCTGACCATGACGCTGAGCGGAGCGGTGTGTTTCCTGGCGAAGCGGCTGTTCGGGCCGGGGCCTGTCGCCCAGTGGCTGCCCATGGCGTCCCTGGCGGGACTGCTGGCGGCGATGTACGTGCCGGGGCGAAAATACGATCAGGAATAGGATAAGAGAAACGCGCCGCCTGTCCCGAGAGGGACGGGCGGCGCGTTTTTTATGCCGGACGTCACTCCAGCACGTGGTGCAGCTCCCATTTGTGCCCCCGGAGCCGGACCCGGAAGCAGATGGCCCGGAACACCCAGTCGGTGGTCCAGCCGATCCAGACGCCCCACAGGCCGATGGGCGTGTAGCGGCACAGGGTCCAGCACAGGCCCACCCGCAGCACCCACATGCTGGCGGTGCCGATCCACATGGTGAAGGCCACGTCCCCCGCCGCCCGCAGGCCGTTGGGCAGGGTGAAAGCGCTGGGCCAGAAGATGACGCGCATGATGCTCACGAACCAGGTCAGCTGGCAGACCAGCACGCGCCCCTCGTCGGTCAGGGCGGTGAGGCGCACGATGCCGGACACGCCGAAGCAGCTGATGAGAGCGGTGGTAAGGATGATGACGAAGGAGATGCGGGTGAACATGCGGATGTAGCGCCGGGCCTCGTCGGCGCTGCCGCGGCCCATGCACTGGCCCGCCACGGTGAGCAGGCCGATGCCCACCGCCTGGCCGGGCATGCCGGCGCAGGAGTCCAGCGCCGCGGCCACCGCCTGGGCGGCGATGGCGGTGGTGCCCAGCATGGAGACGGTGGACTGGACCACCAGCTTTCCGAATTGGAACATGCTGTTCTCCACCGCCGAGGGCAGGCCCACCCGCAGGATGCGCCGCAGCATGGCCCCGTCGGGCAGAAAGGACCGCCACGGTCCCAGGGAGATGGCCTGATCGGGCTTGGCCTGATACCAGAGCATCACCGCCGCGCTGACGATCCGGCTGGCCAGGGTAGCCAGCGCCGCGCCCAGCACGCCCATGCCGCAGCCGAAGATCAGCACGGCGTTGCCGATCACGTTCAGGATGTCCGCCACCAGCGCCACCAGCATGGGACGCCGGGAGTTGCCCACCGCCCGATAGAGCGCGGCGCTGGCGGAATAGAGGGCCAGGGCCGGATAGCTCAGGGCGGTGACCAGCAGATAGATCTGGGCCGCCTCCATGACGGCGGGCTCCACCGAGCCGAAAATGAGCCGCAGCACCGGCCGGCGCAGCGTGGCCAGCACCACGGTGGCGGCGGCCGCCAGCAGGAAGGAGGCGCCGATCACCTGGTTGGAGGCCCGGTTGGCCTGGTCCGGCTCCTCATGGCCGATGTATTGGGAGCAGACGATGGTGCCGCCGGCGGCCAGGGCGGAGAAGAAGTACATCACCAGCAAGTTCAGCGAGTCCACCAGGGCCACGCCGGACACCGCCGCTTCGTCCACGTTGGAGACCATGAACGTGTCCGCCACGCCCATGAGCCCCGTGAGCACCTGCTCCAGGATGAGGGGCCACAGCAGCGCCCGGATATCTTTTTTTGAGAACATGCCGCCGAGCCTCCTTTTTCCTGAAATTGCGCGAGACTTATTATAGGAGCGCCTCGCGTCAAAAACAAGGGTTGAATTGAACAAAAGAAAGGAGGCGAAAAAAGCCCCGGGTTGTCGGGCCCGGGAAAAAACTGCTTGCGCAAAGGCAGGCCAGGCGATATAATGAGAGCGCGAGATAAATAGAGGCAGGACGTGAGGCGTTGCGAGCACCTCACGTCCCTATGCAGGAGTGTCGGCTCCCACACAGCAGAATAACTGCACCGTTTCGTATTATATCCGTTTTCGCGTGGAAACACAAGAGCGGGAAATGCGAGGCTGTGTGGCTTCTTGTGGTGTAGGGAAATGGTTCCCTGCACCGCTTTTGTTTATCTCGGCGGGAAAGCCCGGGACAGGTCATCTGTCCCCGGGCCGGTACTGCCGGAGAAGATCAAAAGAAAAAGGAGCGGATAGACCATGAAAAAAGCAGTGGTGTTGTGTGCGGCGCTGGCTGTCCTGGCGGCGCTGACCCTGACGGGGTGCGGGGGAGATGGAAAAGACCTGGAGGAAAAGGCGACAGCGTTTTTTGACAAGGTAGAGGACGGCTTTGAAGACCTGGAGGATCGTCTGGACGAGCTGGACGACAAGCTGAGCGGGACGGCGGAGGCAGAGCCGGAGCCGACGCCGGCCCCGGAGCCGACGCCGGGACCGGAAGCGACGCCGGAGCCGGCACCGACGCAGGCGCCTGCGGAGGCCGCGTCCGACAGCGGCATCCGGCCGGAGATCAAGGAGGCCATCGACAGCTATGAGCAGTTCTTCAGCAGATACGTCGACTTTATGGAGAGCTATGACGCGTCGAACGTGAGCGTACTGGGGGAGTATGTCTCTTTTATGGAACAGTATGCCGAGACCATGCAGAAGCTGGACGAGATGGAGAACGCGGACCTGACCGACGCGGAGACGGTCTACCTTACCCAGGCGATGCTGCGGATCGACCAGATGCTTTTGGAAGCGGCAAGCTGAGGGACCGGACGGACGCCCGGCGGGAGGATGCTCCCGCCGGGCTTTTTTGCTGCCATGCTCCCGCTTGCGCGAAGCGGAACGGCATGGTATACTGCCCCCATGGATACTTTTACGAAAAACTACATAGACGCCCGGCGGCAGGTCATCGCCAAAAACTTCCCCCGGCTGAACGAAAAACAGCGGGAGGCCGTCATGGCCACGGAGGGACCGCTCTTGATCCTGGCCGGCGCGGGCTCCGGCAAGACCACCGTGCTCATCAACCGCATCGCCAATCTCATGAAATACGGCAAGGCCTCCGACTGCGAGGACCTGCCCGCCGACGCGGACGAGGAAAAGCTGGACGTCATGCGCCGGTATCTGGCCGGGGACGAGAGCCTCAAGCAGCCGGCCGAGGAGGCCGCGGCCTACGAGCCGGTGGCGCCCTGGCAGATCCTGGCCATCACCTTCACCAACAAGGCCGCCGGCGAGCTCAAGGACCGGCTCAGCGCCATGCTGGGCCCGGCGGCGGAGGATATCTGGGCCCGGACCTTCCACTCCGCCTGCGTGCGCATCCTGCGCAGGGAGGCGCCCCTGCTGGGCTATCCGGACAGCTTCACCATCTATGACGAGGCGGACCGGGTCGCGGTGATGAAGCGCATCCTGAAGGAGCAGAACAAGGACGAGAAGCTCTTCCCGCCCAAGTGGGTGCTGGCCGTCATCGACCGGGCCCGGGACCGGCTCCAGGGGCCGGACAAATTCGCCTCCGCCGCGGAGAAGAGCGGCGATTTCCGCTTGCAGGGGGCGGCGGAGCTCTATCGGGAATATGCCCGGCGGCTGATGGAGGCCGGGGCCATGGACTTCGACGACCTGCTCTATAACACCGTGCGGGTGCTGCGGGAGTTCCCGGAGGCGCGGGAGCGTTACCAGCGGAAATTCAAATATGTGCTCATCGACGAGTACCAGGATACCAACAACCTGCAGTATATGATGGCCACCCTCCTGGCCGGGGCCCACGAGAACATCTGCGTGGTGGGCGATGACGACCAGTCCATCTACGCCTTCCGGGGGGCCACCATCGAGAACATCCTGTCCTTCGAGGACCAGTACGAGCGCGCCCGCTCCATCCGCCTGGAGCAGAATTACCGCTCCACCGGCCATATCCTGTCCGCCGCCAACGGCGTGGTGGCCAACAACAAGGGCCGCAAGGGCAAGCGGCTGTGGACCCGCGCCGGGGACGGGGAGCGGATCACCCTGTATGTGGCCAAGGACGAGGAGGACGAGGCCCGCTATGTGGTGCGCCAGGTGCTCCAGGCCGTGGACGAGGGGGAGAACCTGCGGGATCACGCGGTGCTCTACCGGACCAACGCCCAGTCCCGCGCGCTGGAGCAGGCGTTTCTGCGCCACGGCATCCGTCCCCGGATCGTGAAGGGCAATCCCTTCTTCGATCGGGCGGAGATCAAGGACCTGATGGCCTACTTCTTCGTGCTGCTGAACCCGGCGGACGATCTGCGCCTGACCAGGATCATCAACGTCCCCGCCAGGGGCATCGGCCAGACCACCGTGGACCGGGCCAGGGACATCGCCGCGGAAAACGCCCTGCCGCTGTTCACCGTGCTCACCATGGCCGACGCCTTCCCGGAGCTGAGCCGGGCGGCGGAGAAGCTCAAGGCCTTCGCGGCCATGATGAACGAGCTGTCCGCCATGACCCAGACGGGCGGACTGGAGCAGCTGTATGACGCGCTGCTGGAAAAGACCGGCTATGCCCGGATGCTGGAGAGCGCCCGTACCGACGAGAACATGAACCGGCTGGAGAACGTGCGGGAGCTGAAGAGCTTCATCGCCACCCATGTGCGCCAGACAGGGGACGATACCCTGGCCGGGTTCCTGGACGAGGTGAGCCTCTATACGGACCTGCAGGACGTGGATCTGGACGAGAACACCGTCACTCTCATGACCATCCACTCCGCCAAGGGCCTGGAATTCCCCACCGTGTTCATCACCGGCATGGAGGAGGGAGTGTTCCCCTCCCTGCAGGCCATCGGCGAGAGCGAGCAGATGGAGGAGGAGCGGCGGCTGGCCTATGTGGCCATCACGCGGGCCAAGCGGCGGCTCTATATCACCAGCGCCCGCCAGCGGATGGTCTACGGCCAGACGGCCCCCCACCGGGTCAGCCGGTTCGTGGACGAGATCCCGCCGGAGCACATCGACCGGCCCTATACGGACCTGAAGCCCCAGACGGGCTGGTCCGACTTCGACGACGTGCCCAAGCCCGCCCGGCCGGCCCAGAGCTGGGAGCGCCGGACTGCCGCCAAAGAGCGGCCCGCCGTGAAGCCCCCCTCCAAGGCCGCGGCCCCCGCCGTGAGCTACGCCGTGGGGGACCGGGTGGAGCACAGCGCCTTCCATAAGGGCACCATCGTCAAGATGACCCCCATGGGCGGGGACCACCTGGTGGAGATCGAGTTCGACGCCGGCGGGCTGAAGCGGCTGATGCTCAAGGCCGCCACCCGGTATTTGAAGAAGATATAGGGCGGGGAGACGTGCAGGGCCCCGCGCATATGACCGGGCCGCCGAAGCTCTCGCTCCGACGGCCCGGTTGCATTTTGCGCGAAACGCGCTATACTTATTTTTGCTTCTGCGCCCCGTGGGCTTTCTGGTGAGCGGCGGTGTCCGGCGCCTGGGGCTTGCCGTTGGCGGCGATGTACGCCTGGATGCAGGAAAAGCTCTCGTCGGAGATGTCGTGCTCGATCTTGCAGGCGTCCTTATAGGCCGTCTCCCGATCCACGCCCAGGCTCATCAGCACGGCGGCCAGGGTCTCGTGGCGCTCATAGATGCGCTTGGCGATGGCCAGGCCCTTTTCCTCCAGATACAGCAGCCGGTCCGCGTCCCGGCGGATGTAGCCGTTCTCCTCCAGCTGCTTCATGGCCACGCTGACGGAGGGCTTGGAGTAGCCGAGGGCGTTGGCGATGTCGATGGAGCGGGCGTAGCCCCGCTCGAGGGACTGCATGTAGATCGCTTCCAGGTAATCCTCGGCGGATTCGTGGATGTTCATATGCGCACCTCCCGGCAATAGATTACCTACTAATTTACCATATCTGACCTGAAAAAACAAGTGCGGAGGGAGAACGGATGCCAGTGCGGATACCGGATCATGTGCGGCAGCTGCTGGAGGCCCTGCGGGCCGCCGGATACGAGGCGTGCCCCGTGGGGGGCTGTGTCCGGGACAGCCTGATGGGCCGGGAGCCGGCGGATTGGGATATCTGCACCGCCGCGCTGCCGGACCAGACCCGGGCGGTGTTCGCCGGCCGGCGGCTCGTTGACATCGGCGCCCGGCACGGCACCGTGGCGGTGGTGACGGACCGCGGCCCAGTGGAGATCACCACCTACCGGACCGACGGGGACTATCCGGACGGCCGCCATCCCGAGCATGTGGCCTTCGTGTCCAGCCTGGAGCAGGACCTGGCCCGGCGGGACTTCACCGTCAACGCCATGGCCCTGGCCCCGGACGGGGAGATCGTGGACCCCTTCGGCGGCCGGGCCGATCTGGCGGCGGGCGTGATCCGGTGCGTGGGGGAGCCGGAGAGGCGCTTCGGGGAGGACGCGCTGCGCATCCTGCGGGCGCTGCGGTTCGCCTCCAAGCTGGATTTTATCATCGAGCCGGCGACCGCCCGGAGCGCGGAGCGGGACCGGACGCTGCTGGATAAGGTGTCCCGGGAGCGGGTGCTGGCGGAGCTCATGGGACTGCTGGCCGGACCGGGAGCGGGCCGGGTGCTGCGGGAGCACGCCAAGGTGATCTTCGCGGTGATCCCGGAGCTGGCGGTCCAGGAGGGCTTCGACCAGAAAAATCCCAACCATATCCACGACATCTGGACCCATACCACTATGGCCGTGGACGCCATCGCGCCGGATCCGGCGCTGCGGCTGACCATGCTGCTGCACGACGTGGGCAAGCCGGCTTGCTATTTCACCGACGAAAACGGCACAGGCCATTTTTACGGCCACGCGAAAAAGGGCGCGGAGATGGCGGACGCCATCCTGCGGCGGCTGCGGTCCAGCGGGGAGCTGCGCCGGCAGGTGGTGACGTTCATCAATTGGCACGACATCGAGCCGCCCCAGACGAAAAAGGCCATGGCCCGGCTGACGGCAAAGCTGGGGGAGGACACCGTCCGCAAGCTGATCGCCTGCTGGCGGGCGGACAGCGCCGACCGGTCGGCGGCGGTGCGGGAGCGGAACCTGGCGGTCATCGCCCGGTCGGAGCAGGCGCTGGAGGAGGCGCTGCGCGAGCCGGAGCGCTGCTTCGATCTGCGGAGCCTGGCGGTGGACGGCCGGGACATCCTGGCGCTGGGCGTGCCGGAGGGCCCCGCCGTGGGGCGGGTGCTGACGGCGCTTTTCCAGCAGGTCCTGGGGGGAGCCGTGCCCAACGAGCGGCGGGCATTGCTGGAAAAAGCGGCGGGATACGCCGCCGCGGAGCGGGAAAAGTATGCGCATATCCCGGCGGGACCGGACGGCACGGTCCGGTAAAAACCGGTAGGATAACGTCGTAATCATTATGAGAGATATGCAATATTTTTCTTGTGTTTTTTGCGGTTATGTTTTATAATAACTTTTGCCGAAAAAATCCTTTAAAGGAGGAACCGCGCCATGCCCAGACCCAAGGGGAGCAAAAACAAAAAAACGATCCAGTCCGTCGATAAAGTAGAAGCGAAGCTGGCCGCCCAGCTGGAGGCGAAAAAGGCCCTGGAGGACGAGCAGGCTCAGATCGTGGCCGAGATCGAGAAGCAGAAGCAGCTGCTCAAGGCCAAGAAGAAGGAACTGCGCGCCGCCGAGAAGGCCATCGCCGAGCTGGAGGCGAAAAAGGCCGAGGCCGCCGCCATCGAGGACGCCGCCGCCAAGAAGGCGGAGATCGAACAGGTGGTCACAAAGCTGGTCAGCAGCGGACGCTCCGCTGAAGAGATCCTGGACCTGCTCCAGAAATAAGCGGTGAATACCGGCCGGTACGCGGCCGGTATTTTTTATGTGGGAACGGGAGGAGAGAGAAGGCGATGACAGAATTGCTGCGGGGAAAGCGGGCGGTGTTTTTCGATCTGGACGGCACGCTCATCGACTCCATCGGCGTGTGGAACGAGGCGGACCGGCAGCTGGCCCTGGAGCTGACCGGGCAGGCCCCGGACGAGGAGCAGATCCGGGCGTTCCGGGAGGCCGCGCTGCGCAGGTTCCGGGCCGAGCCGGAGCCCTATTACTGCTACTGCATGCTGCTGAAGGAGCGCTACGGCACGGATCTGACGGCCCGGCAGGTCCAGGAGCGGCGGCAGGCCATCGCCGCCGGGATGCTGGAGCGGATGGATTACCGGCCCGGGGCGGACGCATTCCTGCGGGCGCTGAAGGGACGGGGCTATGCCTTGGCGCTGACCACCACCGGCCGCCGGAGCAGCGTGGACATCTACCGGAGAAAGAATAAAAATATCGCGGAGAAGGCGCCCATCGACGCGATCTTCGACCGGGTGTATACCAGCGAGGACGTGACGCGCATCAAGCCGGACCCGGAGATATACCTGCGGGCCATGGCGGACCTGGGGCTGCCCCCGGCGGAATGCCTGGTGTTCGAGGACTCCCTGACGGGCGTCCAGGCGGCCAAGGCGGCGGGAGTGGAGGTCTGCGCGGTCTATGAGCGCCACTCCGACCCGGACCGGGCGGCCATCGACGCGCTGGCGGACCGGCGGATCGGCTCCTTTGCGGAGCTGACAGTGCTCTGAGAGACGCTGGAAACGGTTGCATTTTTCGGCAGTTCCGCTTATACTATGGGCCTATGGAGTGCGGACGGAAAAAGTGGATATGGGCGGCCTTCGCCGTCTACTGCGCGGCGCTGGCCTGGCTGCTGCTGGCCCAGCGGATGGGCGACACCTGGCCGGAGGACTATTGGGACGCGATCCAGGGGAACATGAACCTGGTGCCGCTGCGGACGGTGCGGCATTTCATCCGGCTGGTGCTGCTGTCGGATAAGCCGGCGCTGATCCGGTTCGCGGCGGTGAACCTGGCGGGGAACGTGGCGGTGTTCGTGCCGCTGGGGGCGTTCCTGCCTGTGCTGTGGCCCGGGCTGGGGAAGCTGTGGCGGACCGCGCTGTGTCTGGCGGCGGTCGTCGCCGCGGTGGAGGTGATTCAGCTGGTCACCTTCCTGGGCGTGTGCGATGTGGACGATCTGCTGCTGAACATGGCCGGGGGCCTGATCGGATACGGACTGTACGCGGCCTTCCGCCGGAGGGCCGGCCCGGGAGAGGGAGACGGACATGATCAAACCGAGGCATCTTGAAAAGGGCGACACCGTGGCCGTGGTGAGCCTCTCGGCGGGCACGCTGGGAGAGAGCTGGGCCGTCCACAAGCTGGACATCGCCCGGGAGCGCCTGGAGGGGGACTATGGGCTGCATGTGAAGGTCATGCCCAACGCCCTCAGGGGCCGGGACTATCTCTATGAGCACCCGGAGGCCCGGGCGGCGGACATGATGGACGCGTTCCGGGACAAGACCGTCAAGGCTATCTTCAACGCCATCGGCGGGGATGACGCCATCCGGCTGCTGCCTTACATCGACTTTGACGTGATCCGGGATAACCCCAAGATATTCACCGGCTTTTCCGACACCACCACCAACCACCTGATGTGCTATAAGGCCGGGCTCATCTCCTATTATGGCGCCAGCCTGATGAACAACTTCGCCGAGTACGTCAAAATAAACGACTACACCGCCGCCATGATCCGGGACACCCTCTTTGAGCCCAAGCCCACCCTGGACATCCCCTCCGCGCCCTACTGGTATGACGACGAGGACGAGAAGATCTGGTGGAAGCCGGAGAACATGCGTCGGCTCAAGCCGTATCACCCGGAGACGGTGGGCTATGAGGTCATCCAGGGGTCCGGCGTGGCGGCGGGTCCGCTGCTGGGCGGGTGCGTGGACGTGTTCCCTGAGGTGGTGGGCACGGCCATCTGGCCCTCCAAAGAGGAATGGGCGGGGAAGATCATGTTCCTGGAGACCAGCGAGGACGATATCGCCCCCGAATATCTGACCTGGTATCTGCGCAACCTGGCCGCCCAGGGGCTGTTCGACGTGATCAACGGAATCATCGTGGGCAAGCCCGCCCGGCGCAGCAAGTATGGACCCTACAAAGAGGTCTACCGAAAAGTGGTGGGCCGGGAGGCGGGACGGCCGGACCTGCCTATTCTCTATAACGTCAACTTCGGCCATGCCGAGCCCATTGGCGTGCTCCCCTACGGCGTGCGGTGCCGCCTGGACGCGGACCATAAAACGCTCACCCTGCTGGAGCCGGCTACTGCCTGAGCGGACACCGCCGGGAGGCGGTGTTTTTTCTCCGCCGGCGCGGGGCATACTTGCAGGGACGGATAAAAAATCCGCCGCTGAGGCCCGGCCGCACTTGCGGCGCGGGCGCTGGCGTGGTACAATAACAAATCAGCGAAATATGCCGGCTGGCGCGCGCCGCGCCGCCCGGCCCTGCGGAAGGAGCGAGAGAGATGAGTGTCATGCCGCTGACGGCGGAGAACTTTGACGAGACGGTGGCCAGCGGGACCACCCTGGTGGATTTCTGGGCCGTATGGTGCGGCCCCTGCAAGATGCAGGGACCGGTGGTAGAGGCTTTCGCGGACAAGCACCCCGAGGTGAAGGTCTGCAAGGTGGATGTGGACGAGCAGCCGGTATTGGCCTCCCGGTTCGAGATCATGAGCATCCCCACGCTGATCGCGTTCAAAAACGGCCAGGCGGTCCATATGACCGTGGGCCTTTCCACTTTGGAAGAGATAGAGGAGCTGTGCAAATGAGAGAGCTGCCGAAACAGTACGACCCCAAACAGGTCGAGAAGAAGATATACCAGCAGTGGCTGGACGGGAACTATTTCCACGCCGAGCGGGACCCGGCGAAAAAGCCCTTCACCATCGTCATCCCGCCTCCCAATGTGACCGGCCAGCTGCACATCGGCCACGCCGTGGACGAGACCATCCAGGACATCCTCACCCGCTATAAGCGGATGAAGGGCTTCTCCGCCCTGTGGCTGCCGGGCTATGACCACGCGGGCATCGCCACCCAGATCAAGGTGGAGGAGAGCCTGCGGGTGAACGAGGGACTGACCCGCTTCGACCTGGGCCGGGAGAAGTTTTTGGACCGGGTCTGGGACTGGAAGAACAAATACGGCGACCGGATCGTGGAGCAGCTGCGGACCCTGGGGTCCTCCTGCGACTGGGAGCGCCAGCGCTTCACCATGGACGAGGGCTGCTCCAAGGCGGTGCGGGAAGTGTTCTGCTCCCTCTATGAGAAGGGCCTCATCTATAAGGGCAAGCGCATCATCAACTGGTGTCCCCACTGCACCACCGCCCTCTCCGACGCGGAGGTGGAGTATGAGGAAAAGCCCGGCCACCTGTGGCACCTGCGCTATCCCCTCTCCGACGGCTCCGGGGACGTGATCGTGGCCACCACCCGGCCCGAGACCATGCTGGGCGACACCGGCGTGGCCGTCAACCCCAACGACGAGCGCTATAAGGACATCGTGGGCAAGACCTGCATCCTGCCCCTGGTGGGCAGGGAGATGCCCATCGTGGCGGACGAATACGTGGATATGGCCTTCGGCACCGGCTGCGTGAAGATGACTCCCTGCCACGACCCCAACGACTTCGAGGTGGGCCTGCGCCATAACTTGGAGCAGATCCTCGTCATCGACGACAATGGCCGTATCATCAACGGCGGCAAGTACAACGGTCTGGACCGCTACGAGGCCCGAAAGGTCATTTTGCATGACCTGGAGGAGCAGGGCTACCTGGTGAAGGTGGAGGACCACGTACATAACGTGGGCACCTGCTACCGCTGCCACAG
>CANQOA010000034.1 GCA_947625355.1 uncultured Oscillospiraceae bacterium
TTGTCGGTGTCGATGCCGCAGCCGGCCAGCACCTTGGGGTGGACCATGCCGCCGCCGAGAAGCTCCACCCAGCCCTCGCCCTTGCAGACCGGGCAGCCGGCGCCGTGGCACTTGAAGCACTCCACGTCCATCTCGCAGCTGGGCTCGGTGAAGGGAAAATGGTGGGGCCGGAAGCGGGTCTTGAGGTCGCTGCCGTAGAGGCGGTGCACCAGCTCGTTCAGCGTGCCCTTCAGATCGCCGAAGGTGATGCCCTCGTCGATGACCAGGCCCTCGATCTGGTGGAACATGGGGCTGTGGGTGGCGTCCACCTCGTCCTTGCGGTAGACGCGGCCGGGGGCGATGATGCGGATGGGGAGGGGATAGGTCTCCATCACATGGATCTGCACGGGGCTGGTCTGGGTGCGCAGCAACACCTGGTCGTCATCGTCGAAATAGAAGGTGTCCTGCCGGTCGCGGGCGGGATGGCCCTCGGCGGTGTTGAGCTTGTCGAAGTTGTAGCTGGAAAGCTCCACCTCCGGGCCCTCGGCGATGGTGAAGCCCATGCCGATGGCGATTTCGCTGAACTCGTCGATGACCCGGTTCAGGGGGTGGGGCCGGCCCATCGTCACCGGCGTGCCGGGGATGGTCACGTCCTCCCGCTCGGCGGCCAGCTTGGCCTCCAGCGCTTTCTCTCCCAGGGCTGTTTTGGCGCGCTCCAGCGCCTCGGCCAGGTCCTCTCGGATGGAGTTGGCCAGCTGGCCGATCCGGGGCCGCTCGTCGGCGGAGAGCCCGCCCATCTGCTTGAGGACGGCGGTGAGCTCGCCCTTCTTGCCCAGATATTTGACCCGCGCCGCCTCCAGAGCCTCCAGAGTCGCAGACTCCCGGATGGCCTGCAGGGACTGTTCCCGCAGCTTCCGCAGTTTTTCTTCCATGATTCCCGCTCCTTGCGCATATGTGATATACAAAATTTATAAAAACAAACGCTGAACTTATTTTATAACACAATATCCCAATTTTAGCAACTATAATTGAAATTGACGAAGTTTTTCTCAGCGTCTATAATAGAAGCGGCACGCAGGAGGATGATCGCATGGAGCTTTCCGACGCAAAACGGATGAAGGCAGCCGACCGGACCGCCATCCAGGAGCGGGGCATCCCGTCCCTGGGGCTGATGGAGACGGCGGCGGGCCATGTGGCCCGGGCGGCAGTGGAGCTGGCCGGGGAGGGACGGACCGCGGCCGTGTTCTGCGGGCCAGGCAACAACGGCGGCGACGGGATCGCCGCGGCCCGCATCCTGATGGATATGGGCTTTTCCGTCCGGTGCTTTTTGGTGGGCAGCCGGGAGAAGATGACCGGGGACGCGCTCGTCATGGAGGAGCGGCTGGAGGCCGCCGGCGGCGCGCTGGAGGACTTTGTGCCGGAGGGAGAGGCGGCCCAGGCGGCCCGTGAGGCGGCCGTGCTGGTGGACGCGGTGTTCGGCATCGGCCTTCACCGCCCCCTGGAGGGGGACGCCCGGGCGGCGGCGGAGCTGATGAACGGCGCCAGGCGGCCCGTGGTGGCCGTGGATATCCCCAGCGGCGTGTCCGCCGACAATGGGGCCGTGCTGGGAGAGGCGGTGCGCGCGGCGCGGACCGTCACCTTCTCCATGGCCAAGCCCGGCCATTTTCTGGAGCCCGGATGCGTGTACCGTGGCGCGCTCGCCGTGGAGGACATCGGCATCCCGAAGGATATCCTGGAGGGGGCGGGCTGCGGCCTGTACGCCATCCATGGAGAGGACCTGGCCCTGCCGGTGCGCTCGCCGCTGACCCATAAGGGCGACTATGGAAAACTGCTGATCCTGGCGGGCAGCACCGGCTATACCGGCGCGGCGGGGCTCTGCGCCCGGGCGGCGGTCCGGTCCGGGGCGGGGCTGGTCTATCTGGGGGTCCCGGCGGATATATATGAGATAGCGGCCGGCAAGACCGAGGAGGCCATGGCCTTCCCCCTGCGGTGCAACGACCAGGGCCGGCTGAGCCGGAACGCGCTGGGCTCCATCCGGGAGCGGATGGAGGGCTGCGGCGTATGCGTGATCGGCCCGGGCCTGGGCCGGGACCGGGACACGGCGGCGGTGACGGCGGAGGTCCTGAGCCGGGCGGAGGGCCCGGTGGTGGCCGACGCGGACGCCCTGTGGGCCATCGGCCGGGAGCTGGACATGCTGGAGCGGTGCGCCGGGCCGGTGGTGCTCACGCCCCATGAGGGGGAATTCGCCCGGCTGCTGGGCCGGCCGGTGGAGGACCGGCTGGCGGACGCGCTGAGCTTTTCCAGGACCTATGGCTGCGCCTTGGTGCTGAAGGGCCACAGGACGGTCTGCGCCTTTCCGGACGGGAAGGCGTACATGATCGACGCCGGCAATCCGGGCATGGCCACCGGGGGGTCCGGCGACGTGCTGGCGGGCGTGATCGGCGCTCTGCTGGGCCAGCTGCCGCCCCGGCGGGCGGTGGTGACGGCCTGCTGGCTCCACGCCCGGGCGGGGGACATCGCCGCGGAGCGGTTCGGGGAATACGCCCTCAAGGCGGGGGACATCATCGACGCCCTGCCGGAGGCGGAAAAGGAGATCACGCGATAATGATCATCGCAGCCTTACGGCGTTTCGCCATCAGATAATCATTATAACGGGAGAAGGAGTTTGATCCATGCGCAGAGCCATCGCTTGCGCACTGATGATGACCCTCCTGCTGCTGCCCGGCTGCGGGGAGCGGGAGGAGGCGCTGAAGGAGGGCTTCGGGACGCTCCGGGAGGCCGTCACCCAGGCCGGGAGCATATCCTTTCACGCGGAGCTGACCGCGAGCCGGGCGGATACGGTGGAGAGCTACAGCCTGTCGGCGGCCTACGACGGCAGCGAGACCACGGTGGAGGTGCTGGCCCCGGCGCTCATCGCGGGCATCACCGCCACCGCCCTGCGGGGGGAGACGGCGGTGTCCTTCCAGGGGGTAGAGCTGGGGGCCGGGCCCCTGGACGAGGAGGGGCTCACGCCCATGAGCGCCATCCCGGTGATGCTGGACGCCATCGCCAGCGCCTATGTGGAGCTGCTTTGGTGGGAGGGGGACTATCTGGCCGCGCGGCTGTTCGTGGGCGAGGACGCGGTGCTCACGCTGTGGCTGGACCGGCAGAGCCTGCTGCCCGCCGCGGCGGAGGTGGCCACCGGGGGACGCACGGTGATCGCGATGCAGATCACGGACTTTCAGATCGGATAAATAAAACATACAAAGGAGAGACGGATATGGACGAGCGGATGAAGAGGACCTGGGCGGAGGTGAGCCTGGGGGCCATCGAGCACAATTACCGGGCCATGCGGGCAAGATTGGCGCCGGGGACCCGCTTTTTGGGGGTCGTCAAGGCCAATGCCTACGGTCACGGGGCGGTGCCGGTGTCCCGGCTGCTGCAGGACGTGGGATGCGAGTATCTGGCGGTGGCCTGTCTGGACGAGGCGATCCAGCTGCGGCAGGCGGACATCGCCCTGCCCATCCTGATCCTGGGCTACACCCCGCCGGAGTATGCCGGCGTGCTGGCGGAGAACGCCGTCACCCAGGCGGTGGGCAGCCTCGCCTATGCTCAGGCGCTGAGCCAGGGCCTGGCGGGGACGGGAAAGCGCCTGAAGGTGCATCTGAAGCTGGAGACGGGCATGGGCCGCACCGGCTTCCGGGCCTATGGCGAGACGGCGCTGGACGACGCGGTCCGGGCCATGGGACTGGAAAACCTGGAGCCGGAGGGCGTGTTCACCCACTTCTGCGTGTCCGACGGGGACGCGGAGCAGCGCGCGTTCACCGACGTCCAGTTCCAGCGGTTTTTGAAGGGCGTGGCGGCCATCCAGGACCAGGCGGGCCGCCGGTTCGCCATCCGCCACTGCACCAACTCCGGGGCCATGCTGGCCTTCCCGGAGACGTATCTGGACATGGTCCGGCCCGGCGTGGCGCTGTACGGCATGGTGCCCGGGCCGGAGACCGGCGGCATCGAGCTCGTGCCCGCCATGAGCCTCTATAGCCGCGTGGCCTATGTGGAGCACCATGAGCCGGGGGACACCATCAGCTACGGCCGGACCTTCACCGTGCAGACGCCCAGCGAGATCGCCGTGCTGCCCATCGGCTACGCCGACGGCCTGCACAGGGTCCTGTCCAACAAGCTCAGACCGGCTCTGGGCGGCGTCCGGGTGCGGCAGGTGGGGCGCATCTGCATGGACATGTGCATGCTGGACGTGACGGGCCTGCCCGTGAAGTCCGGGGACGTGGCGGAGATCTTCGGCCGGAACGTCAGCTGCGGCGAGCTGGCGGACATGGCCGGCACCATCCACTATGAGCTGCTGTGCGCCGTGAGCCCGCGGGTGCCCAGGGTCTATACGGACTGAGCGCCTTTCGCGCCGGCAGGTATAAAATCCGATCTTCTGTGGGAGAATGATAGCATGTCCGTACATAGTATGTACCGGGCGACTCTTTCACGGAAGGTGCTCACATGACAAATCCGGTTCGACGCGGAGACATCTTTTATGCCGACCTCAGCCCTGTGGTGGGTTCGGAGCAGGGCGGCCTGCGGCCGGTGCTCATCATCCAGAACGACACCGGCAACCGCCACAGCCCCACGGTCATCGCCGCGGCCATCACCTCCCAGGTGGGAAAGGCCCGCCTGCCCACCCATATCGAGATCCAGGCCCCGGACAGCGGTCTGACCCGTGACAGCGTGATCCTGCTGGAGCAGATCAGGACCCTGGACAAATCCCGCCTGCGGGAGCGGATGGGCAAGCTCAGCGGCGCGGCCATGACGAAGGTGGACGACGCCATCGCCGTCAGCTTCGGCCTCAACCAGTCTCTGTCGTAAACTTCGGCCCCCATTCATATGCTGTGGTGTATGAATGGGGGTCTTACTATGCAGATACCGATCTATATCGACGGGAAGAAGGAGGGCGCGCTCACCGTGGAGCGGGAGGGACCGGTCACGGTGATGCGGGGGGAGCTGCGGGACGTGGGCCGGGTGGTGCGGCTGACGGTGTATGGGGAGCGGGCCGGATACCTGGGGGTGCCGGAGCCGGCGGAGGGCCGGCTGCGGATCACCCGCCGGCTCTCGCCCATGGAGATGAACCGGTTCCCCCAGCACCCGGAGTACGCCGCCGAAGGGCCCCTGGACCGGCCCGCGCCCCAGACCAAGCGCCGGGAGCCGGAAGAGGCGGCGGAGCCAGCGCGGCGGCATGTGCTGTGGATGGGGGGAAAACCGTACTATTTTTGATGCAAAACCGGAAAATGTGTGCTATAATGGCTCCACGATGATTGCGCAGATTGCACAAAGCGGGCCCGCGCCCGCTTGGAAGGGAGGCAGCCATTATGCGGATGAGCGACCTGATCGAGAAAAAGCGGGACGGGGGCGTGCTGAGCCCGGCGGAGATCCGCTGGATGATCGAGGGCTATACCAGGGGGGACATCCCCGATTACCAGATGAGCGCCATGTGCATGGCCATCTATTTCCGGGGCATGGACCCGGAGGAGACCTATGAGCTGA
The DNA here is from genome assembly GCA_947625355.1 of uncultured Oscillospiraceae bacterium. GTDB lineage: Bacteria > Bacillota > Clostridia > Oscillospirales > Oscillospiraceae > CAJOIG01. The sequence goes on from CANQOA010000034.1 coordinate 5,503, forward strand.
CCATGGCCATGCTGGACTCCGGCGACAGGATCGACCTTTCCGCCGTGTCCGGGATAAAGGCCGACAAGCACTCCACCGGCGGCGTGGGGGACAAGACCAGCCTGGTGCTGTGCCCTATGGTGGCGGCCTGTGGGGTGAAGATGGCGAAGCTGTCCGGCCGGGGCCTGGGCCACACCGGCGGCACCATCGACAAGCTGGAGAGCTTCCCCGGCTTCACCACGGCCCTGGCGGAGGACGCCTTTTTGCGGCAGGTGGATCAGGTGGGCTTCGCCATCGCCGGCCAGACGGCGGAGCTGTGCCCGGCGGACAAGAAGCTCTACGCTCTGCGGGACGTGACCGCCACGGTGGCCTCCCGGCCCCTGATCGTGAGCAGCATCCTCTCCAAGAAGCTGGCCGCGGGGGCGGACGTGATCGTGCTGGACGTGAAGTGCGGCTCCGGGGCGTTCATGCACACGGAGCAGGACGCCTTCGATCTGGCCCGGGGCCTGGCCGAGACGGGCCGCCGGGCGGGCAAGAAGGTCACGGCCGTGGTCACGGATATGGATGAGCCCCTGGGCCGGGCCGTGGGCAACGCCCTGGAGGTGAAGGAGGCGCTCTCCGCCCTGCGGGGCGAGTTCCGGGAGGACCTGATGGAGCTGTGCCTGACGCTGGGCAGCCAGATCCTGGTGGGCGGCGGCGCGGCGGCGGATGAGGCGGCGGCCAGGGCCATGCTGGAAAAGGCCGTGTCCTCCGGCGCGGCGCTGGAAAAGTTCGCCCAGTTCGTAAAGGCCCAGGGGGGCGATAGCGCGGCGGTCTACGATCCCGCGCTGCTGCCCCAGGCGCCGGTGCAGATGCCGGTGCCCGCCGCGACCGGCGGGTGGGTGCGGCGCATCCACGCCCAGGACGTGGGCCTGGTGAGCATGCGGCTGGGGGGCGGACGTGCCTCCAAGGAGGACGAGATCGACCTGGCCGTGGGCGTGGTGCTGAACAAGAAGGTGGGCGAGGCCGTGGCGCCCGGCGAGAGCCTGGGCACTGTCCACGCCCGCACGGAAGCGGCGGCGGCCCAGGCGGCGGAGATGCTGCGCGCCTGCTTCGAGATCGGTCCGGAGAGGGCGGAGCGCCCGCCGTTCATCAAGGGCGTGGTGCGGTAAGGAGAGAAAGATGCCGGAGAGAAATCCTTTTTTCCCTGAGATCAGCGGCAGGCTGGGCCTGGGGTGCATGCGCATGCCCCGAGCCGGGGACGGGGTGGACATGCCCCTGACGGAGAAGCTCGTCGACCTGCTCATGGCCAGGGGCTATAACTACTTCGACACGGCCCACGGCTATGTGGACGGCAAGAGCGAGACGGCGCTGCGCCGGCTGCTGGTGGAGAGATATCCCCGGGAGAGCTTCGTGCTGGCCGACAAGCTGTCCACCGCGTTTTTTGAGCGGCAGGAGGATATCCGCCCGCTGTTCGAGAGCCAGCTGGCCGCCTGCGGGGTGGACTATTTCGACTTTTACCTGATGCACGCCCAGAGGGAGGACCTGTACGAGAAGTTCATGGCCTGCCGGGCCTATGAGACCGCGGCGGCGCTGAAGGCGGAGGGGAAGATCCGCCACTTTGGCGTGTCCTTCCACGGCACGGCCGCGTTTTTGGAGCGGCTTTTGGACGAGCAGCCGGGGATCGAGGCGGTGCAGATCCAGTTCAACTACCTGGACTATCCCGACCCGGTGATCCAGAGCGGCGCCTGCTATGAGGTGTGCCGGGCGCGCGGCGTGCCGGTGTTCGTGATGGAGCCGGTGAAGGGCGGGAGCCTGGCCCGGCTGCCCCAGGCGGCGGCCAGGGAACTGGGGCCCCTGGGGGACGTGAGCCAGGCCGGTCTCGCGCTGCGCTATGCCGCCGGGTTCGACGGCGTGGCGATGGTGCTCTCGGGCATGAACTCGGTGGAGCAGCTGGAGGAGAACGCGGCCCTCATGGAGCGGCCGGCGCCGCTGACGGAGGCGGAGCGGGCGGCCCTGGACCGGGTGAGGGACAGCTACCGGACCATGGACCTGATCGGCTGCACCGGCTGCCGGTACTGTGTGGACGGGTGCCCGGCCCGGATCGCCATCCCGGACGTGCTGGCCTGCGTCAACAACCAGCGGCTCTACGGCGGGGACAAGTCCGCGTATTATTATCAGAACGTCTATACATACAAGCGCGGCCGGGCCTCGGACTGCGTCCGGTGCGGCCAGTGCGAGCACGCCTGTCCCCAGCGCCTGCCCATCCGGGAGCTGCTGGCGGGCGCGGCGGCGATGTTCGACACATGACGGCGTGGCGGAACTGCCGCGCCGGACGGAGACAGGAGGCGGAGCATGAAAGACATTGACGGCCGCCGGTGCCTTTTGCTGGACGGGCAGGGCGGCGGCATCGGCGCGCAGCTGGCGCGGCTGCTGGCGAAGGAGCTGCCGGCGGGCTGGGAGCTGCTGGCGGTGGGCACCAACGTGTCCGCCACGGCGGCCATGATCAAGGCGGGGGCCAGCCGGGGCGCCACCGGCGAGAACGCGCTCATCTATAACGCCGCCCGGGCGGACGTGATCCTGGGGCCCATCGGCGTGATCCTGGCCAACGGCATCATGGGGGAGGTCTCCCCGGCCATGGCGGGGGCGGTGTCCGGCTCGGAGGCGGTGAAGATCCTGATCCCCACGTCCACTTGCGGCGTGTATGTGGCCGGGACGGAGGAGCTGCGGCTGGAGGATTATCTGCACAGGGCCGTGGAACGGGCCCTGGCGGTGATGACGGCGGCGGAATAAACAAAGACATATGAGGAGGTAAACGGGATGGAAAGGTATGATGTGGTCGCGCTGGGCGAGATGCTCATCGATTTTACGGAGAGCGGCGTGTCGGAGCAGGGCAACACCCTCTTTGAGGCCAATCCGGGCGGCGCGCCCTGCAACGTGCTGGCCCTGCTGCAGAAAATGGGCCGCAGGACGGCTTTTATTGGAAAGGTGGGGAACGATATCTTCGGCCGGCAGCTGGTCGCGGTGGGCCGGGAGGCGGGGATTGACATGTCCGGCGTCACGATGGACGACGGCGTGCGCACCACGCTGGCGTTCGTCAAGACGGCTCCTGACGGGGACCGGGATTTCTCCTTCTATCGGGATCCCGGCGCGGACATGATGCTCACCACCGACGATGTGCCCGAGGAGATGGTGAAGAGCGCGCGGATCTTCCACTTCGGGACCCTCTCCCTGACCCATGAGCCGGTCCGCTCCGCCACGGTGAAGGCGGTGGCCCTGGCCCGGGAGGCGGGGGCGGTGATCTCCTTCGACCCCAACCTGCGCCCGCCGCTGTGGCGGAATCTGGCCACGGCCAAGACCATGATCGACTGGGGACTGGCCCAGTGCGACGTGGTGAAGATCGCCGACAACGAGGTCCGGTTCATGACCGGGCTGGAGGACCTGGAGGCCGGCGCGGAAGTGCTGCGGGAGCGGTACCCCAATATCAAACTGCTCAATGTGACCGCCGGGGCGGAGGGCAGCTGCGCCTATTATGCCGGACGGCGGGTGTCCGTCCCGGCCTACCGCCTGGGCGGGACCATCGAGACCACCGGCGCGGGGGACACCTTCTGCGGCAGCGTGCTGCATTTCGTCCTGGAGCGGGGCCTGGAGGGGCTCGCCGACGGGGAGCTGGAGCAGATGCTCCGCTTCGCCAACGCGGCGGCCTATCTGGTCACCACGAAAAAGGGCGCGATCCGGGCCATGCCCACAAGGGAAGAGGTTTTGGCGGTGATGGGCCGGTGAGACCGGCCGGACGATCAGAGAGAGGATGGACCGGATGAAAAAACTGGGCTTCGGCCTGATGCGCCTGCCCATGCGGGCGGGGAACGGCTCCGGCGGGATCGACATGGACGAGCTCTGCCGGATGGTCGACCTGTTTTTGGAGAGAGGCTATACATACTTTGACACCGCCTGGCTCTACTGCCAGTTCCAGAGCGAGGCGGCGGTGAAAAAGGCGCTGGTGGAGCGCTATCCCCGGGACCGCTTCACCGTGGCGACCAAGCTCCATACCGGCTTTTTCAACACCCTGACGGAGCGGGACGACATCTTCTCCGAGCAGCTGCGCAAGACCGGCGCGGGGTATTTCGACTATTATCTGCTCCACGGGGTGGAGGGCAACAACCTGCCCAAGTTCGAGGCGCTGGACTGCTTTTCCTGGCTGCTGGAAAAGCGGGACAGGGGCTTGGTGCGCCACGCCGGATTTTCCTATCACGACGGGCCGGAGCTGCTGGATACGCTGCTGACCCGGTACCCGCAGATGGAATTCGTGCAGCTGCAGCTGAACTATCTGGATTGGGACAGCCGGTGGATCCGGGCCCGCGAGTGCTATGAGGTGTGCGTCAAACACGGCAAGCCCGTGGTGGTCATGGAGCCGGTGAAGGGCGGCACCCTGGCCGAGCTGCCGCCGGAGGCGGAGGCGCTTTTGAAGCAACTGGCGCCGGAGGCCTCCTGTGCCAGCTGGGCGCTGCGGTTCGCCGCGGCGCTGCCCAACGTGATGGTGGTGCTCTCCGGCATGAGCGATATGGCCCAGATGGAGGACAACACCGCCGCCCTGGCGGACACCGCGCCGCTGACGGAGGAGGAGAACGCCGCGCTGGCCAAGGTGGCGGATCTCATCCGCGCCCAGGTGGCCGTGCCGTGCACCGGCTGCGGCTACTGCGCCCCCGGCTGCCCCCGGCACATCGACATCCCCGGCGTCTTTTCCCTGTACAACAAGCAGATGCGCGAGCGGGCCGGCGGGGGATGGACGCCCAACTTCACCCAGTATGAGCTTTTGACGGCCAGGTCCGGCCGCCCGGCGGACTGCCTGGCCTGCGGCCAGTGCGAGGGGGTATGCCCCCAGCATCTGCCCATCATCGATACCCTGCGCAAGGTGACGGAGACCTTTGGCGGCTGAGACCGCCGGGCGCGGGAACGCCGCGCGGAAGGAGGCGGTCGGCATGATCCGACGGGTGACAGGGGCGTTCTTCAGCCCCTGCGGCAATGTGGAAAAGGTGGTCCGGACCATGGCGGAAACGGCCGGGGCGCGGCTGGGCGTGCCGGCGGGATACGCGGACATCACCCTGCCCGGCGGCCGGGCGGGGGAGATCGTGCCCGGAGAGGACGAGCTGCTCATCCTGGGCGCGCCGGTATATGCCGGCCGGGCGCCCAACAAGCTGGCCCCGTACCTGGCGGCGCACGTCCGGGGGACGGGCTGGGCCGTGCCGGTGGTGTGCTTCGGCAACCGCAGCTTTGACAACGCCTTGGCGGAGCTGGCGTCGATCCTGACGAAGGGCGGCTTTCATCTGGCGGGCGCCGCGGCGGTGGTCACGGAGCACAGCTTTTCGTCCCGGCTGGCCCCCGGCAGCCCTACGGCGGAGGAGCTGGCAGCGGCCGCGGCCTTTGCCGCCGGCGCGGCGGAGGACGCCCAGGCCGGGCGGGCGCTGGACGCGGCCGCCGTGCCCGGCGATGCGGACGCGTCCTACTATACGCCCCTGACCCTGGAGGGGACGCCGGCCCGGTTTTTGAAGGCCGTCCCGGCGGTGGATCAGGACAAATGCGTCCGCTGCGGTACCTGCGGGAGGGTGTGCCCCATGGGCAGCGTGGACCGGGACGATCCGGCGGCCATGACGGGCGTATGTATCAAGTGCCAGGCGTGCGTCAAGCGCTGCCCCGCCGGGGCGCGGCGGTTCACGGACGAGGCGTTTTTGTCCCACGTGCGGATGCTGGAGCGGGACTATGTCCGCCCGGCGGGATCGGTGTACATCCGGGCGGGAGAGGCGGCGCGGTGACTTTTCGCGCCGCGCAGCGCCGTTTTGCGCCAAGAGGGTGGCGGGACGCGCCCTTTTTGTGGCATAATGGGAAAAACGGGGCGCGCCCCGTATCAGAAAGGAGACAAACACGATGAGATATGAGATCCTGGGGGAGACCCTGCCGGTGGTGGTGTGCCATCTGGCCGCCGGAGAGAGCATGTTCAACGAGGGCGGGTCCATGAGCTGGATGAGCCCCAATATGCACATGGAGACCAGCTCCAACGGCGGCGTGGGCAAGGCACTGGGCCGGATGTTCGCCGGCGAGAGGTTCTTCCAGAACGTCTATACCGCCCAGGGCGGCGAGGGGCTGATCGCGTTCGCGTCCAGCTTCCCCGGCTCCATCAAGCCCTTTGAGATCGCCCCCGGCCGGGAGGTCGTCTTTCAGAAGAGCGCGTTTTTGGCGGGCGAGGCCACGGTGCAGCTGTCCGTCCACTTCAACAGGAAGCTGGGCGCGGGCCTGTTCGGCGGCGAGGGCTTCATCATGCAGAAGGTGTCCGGCAGCGGCGTCGCCTTTGCGGAATTCGACGGCCACGTGGTGGAGTATGACCTGGCGGCCGGGCAGCAGATCGTGGTGGACACGGGCCATCTGGCGGCGATGGACGCCAGCTGCTCCATGGACATCCAGACCGTGAAGGGAGCAAAGAACGTGCTGTTCGGCGGCGAGGGGCTGTTTTTGACCACCGTCACCGGTCCGGGCCGGGTGTGGCTGCAGACCATGCCGCTGAGCAATGTGGCCGGCGTGCTGCGGCCCTATATGCCCACCAGCAACTGAGCGAAAACTGCACGAACGACAAAAGTCCGCACTCTCAAAAAAGAGTGCGGATTTCAATTTTGCGCGGCCAGGCCGAATGCCCGCTCCGCCAGGGCCAGCGTCTGTTCGACAGTCCGGCTCTCGTCCCGGAGGATCACCGGGAATCCGGAACGGAGAAAGCGGTCATACCGCTCCGGGGAGTTGATCCGCGCCAGGCACTGACGGAAATTTTCCAGCGCCCGCTCCGGGTCGGGCTCCTCCATGATCAGCCGGTACAGGAACTGCTTGTCCCGGTCCGGCCGCTCAAAAAACCGGCGCACGGATATCTCCGGGTCCGCGAGCATGATCAGTACATGGCCGGGCGCCGCGATGGCCCGCAGGGTCTCCAGGGAGATGTTCGTATCCACGAAAACCGGCTTTTCCTGTCGGCACAGCCCCTCCAGGATGCGCAGCTCCAGGCGCTCGCATTCCCGGCTGGTCCTGTCGACCCAGACCTCATATTCGTCGGGGGACCGGCGGATGAAGTCGTGCCAGTCTTCCAGGTCCCTGGTATAGGTCAGGCCGGGAAACGCCTGCGCGTCCAGCTCCGGCAGGAGGCTGTTGTGGTAGTTCTCCCCGCAGGCGACGCCGCCGTGCTTTTCCGCCAGCAGCTGCACCATCGTGGATTTTCCGGCATAAGCGGTCCCATTGATGAAATAAACATGATCGAACGGCATGCGGTGCGCTCCTTTCCGCCCGGACGGAAGAGGGGGACGCTTTCCGGCGTCCCCCTCCCGTATGCGCGCCTTCGCGGCGGATCAGTAGTTCTGGGCGTGTACCTCGAAATAGGACTGGGGATGGGCGCAGGTGGGGCACACGGCGGGCGCCTCGGTGCCCACCACGATGTGGCCGCAGTTGCGGCACTCCCATACCTTGACCTCGCTCTTTTTGAATACCTCGGCGGTCTCCACGTTCTTGAGCAGGGCGCGATAGCGCTCCTCATGGGTCTTTTCGATGGCGGCCACCAGCCGGAACTTGACGGCCAGCTCGTGGAAGCCCTCCTCGTCGGCGGTCTTGGCGAAGCCCTCGTACATATCGGTCCACTCGTAGTTCTCGCCGTCCGCGGCGGCGGCCAGGTTCTGGGCGGTGTCGCCGATGCCCTCCAGCTCCTTGAACCAGAGCTTGGCGTGCTCCTTCTCGTTGTCGGCGGTCTTTAAAAACAGGGCGGCGATCTGCTCAAAGCCCTCTTTCTTGGCCTTGGAGGCAAAATAGGTGTACTTGTTGCGGGCCTGGGACTCGCCGGCAAAGGCGGCCTCCAGGTTCTTCTCGGTCTGCGTGCCAGCGTACTTGCTCATGGCGCGATCTCCTTTGCTCTCAGACTCACGGCCGCCCGGCCGGAAGGGCGGGCCAGCCGTGGATGATCAAATTTTACCATACGGGCGGCGGCCTGTCAATTCTGTCCCCATGCCGCCGGGGCCATGGCGCAAGCCTTGCATTTTCCGGGCAAATATGGTAACATATCATTTTAGGTAACATAATGCCAAGGCTCCGGCCGGGCGTTGGAGGGAGAAGCCTATGATCATTTTATACGCCGCGCTTCTGGGACTGGTGCAGGGGGTGGCGGAATTTCTGCCCATCTCCAGTTCCGGCCATCTGGCCCTGCTGGAGAACCTGCTGGGGGCCCAGGGACTGATAGAGCTGGACGGCAGCGCCTTTTTCAACATCCTGCTCCACCTGGCCACTCTGACGGCGGTGATCATCGCCTATTGGCGGGACATCGCGGACATGTTTTTCGAGGTGGGGCATATGGCCTCCGACCTGGTCCACGGCCAGGGCCTGTCCGCCAGGGGGAACCCCGTCCGCAAGCAGATGTATATGATGATCCTGGCCACGGTGCCGCTGTTTCTGATCGTGCCCTTCAACGACGCCATCGAGGGCCTCAACCAGATCCCCTGGTTCATCGGCGCGGCCCTGATCCTGACGGGCACGCTCCTGTACATATCCGACCGGCTGCCCCGGGGGCGCAAGACCGCGCAGGACATGACCGTGCTGGACGCGCTCGTCATCGGCCTGGCCCAGGGGCTGGCCACCATGCCGGGCCTCAGCCGGTCCGGCTCCACCATCGCCGCGGGCATGGGGAGGGGCCTGAAGCGCTCCTACGCGGTGCGGTTCTCGTTCCTTATCAGCCTGCTGTCCGTGGCGGGGGCGGTGATCCTGCAGGTGCTGGACGTGCTGGAGACCGGCATCGACACCGCGATGCTCCCGGCCTACGCCGTGGGGATGCTGGTGGCTGGCGTCACGGGGTATCTGTCCATCCGGCTGCTGCAGCGGATCGTCCGCAAGGGGAAATTCGGCGGCTTTGCCTATTACTGCTGGTTCGTGGGCGTGGTGAGCATCGTCGTGTGGTTCAGACTGAGCGCGTGAGTGAAAGGTATTTGATCTATGGCACAGAAGAAAACGACCTCCGCCAGGAGCGGCGGGACGAAAAAGTCCGCCTCCTCCGCCCGGTCGGGGGGGACGAAGAAAAAAGCGGCGTCCACGGCCCGGTCCGGCTCCCGGAGCGCATCCGCCCGGACCCAGACCAAGCGCCCGGCCCAGCAGGCGAAACGCCCCGCGGCCAATAGGGCGCCCGCCCGGTCCGGGTCCTATGGCCGGGGGCCGGCCCCCGCGGGGAGGCAGCCCATCCGCCGCCAGGTGGGATGCGTGGTGCTGCTGTTTTTGGGCATCATATCCGCCATCGGCTGGTTCCCGGTGAACGGGTGGCTGGTGGGGGCCCTGCGGCAGGTCTATTTCGGCCTGTTCGGGTGGGGCGCCTACCTGGTGCCGGCGTGTCTTTTGTGGGGCGCCGTGATCCTGGCATTCCACCGCGGCCGGCCGGTGGCGGCCAGACTCACCTGCATCCTGCTGATGCCGGTGGTGTTCGGCGCCTTTGTCCACGCGCTGTTTTTCGCCCGGGACGCCATTTTTGCCGGGGGCACCGGCCATGGGGTGCGGACCCTGTGGCGGCTGGGCCAGGACGTGTCCGAACACTGCGGCGGCGTGCTGGCGGGCTCGCTGGGGCTGGCGCTGCGCACGTCCATCGGTATCGTGGGCAGCTTCGTGGTGCTGGTGGCGGCGTTTTTGCTGCTGCTGATCCAGGGGGCCAGCATCTCCCTGGTGGAGATGGCGGAGCGCTACCGGCAGCGGCCCAAGCTCAGCTATGAGCTGCAGCCGGAGGAAGAGCCCGATGAGGACGAGTTCTTCTCCCCGGAGGATTATCTGTTCCCCCTGAACGGGGACAAGCCCATCCGCAAGCAGGCCCCGCCGCCCGAGGCGCCCATCAAGCCGGCGGACTTCGGCGAGCCTAAGACCAAGCGGATGCCCAAGCGCAGCTTCTATGACCAGAGCAAGGAGCAGGCCAAGGACCAGCTGTTCGCCGACTTCGACGTGGACCCGGAGGCCATGGCCAAGGTGACGGCCGCCCTGGACGCCAAGCAGACCCAGCGGACGAAAAAAGACGCCAAGGCTGAGCCCGCCCGGAAGGAGACGGAGAAAGCGCCGGTCTCCACGGCGAAAAAGCCCGCGCCCGCGCCGGCGGACGTGGAGCCCATGAGCCTGGACGACGCGGCCCAGATCGCCGGCGTGCAGCTGAACAGCGCCGACATGGACGCCGGCGCCGCCGGACCCCAGGAGCAGCCGAAAAAGGAGAAGATCGACACCGCCGCCGAGGCGGCCGCCATCGCCCAGACCATCGAGGCCGACGGGGCGGAGGAAAAGCCGGAATACGTGTTCCCGCCCGTCGACTTGCTCAACAGCAGCGGCGACGAGACCTATGGGGAGGAGGGCGACCTGGACGAGACCGAGGCCCAGCTGGAGAGCGCCGTGCGCAGCTTTGGCGTGGGCGCCAGCGTGGTGGGCGCCGTCCACGGGCCCACCATCACCCGCTATGAGATGAAGCTGGACCAGGGCGTGAAGCTCAACAAGATCACCAATCTGGCCGGAGACATCGCCCTGAGCCTGGGGGTCAAGAGCGTGCGCATCGCGCCGGTGCCCGACAAGATCTCCACGGTGGGCGTGGAGGTGCCCAACAAGAGCGTGCGCACCGTGTGGCTGGGCGACCTGGTGGAGTCCGAGGCGTTCCGCACCAACAAAAACAAGCTCTGCGTGGCCCTGGGCAAGGATATCGGCGGCAATGTGGTGGTCAGCAACCTGGCCAAGATGCCCCACCTGCTCATCGCCGGCACCACCGGCTCCGGCAAGAGCGTGTGCGTAAACTCCATGATCCTGAGCCTGCTGTACAAGGCCACTCCGGAAGAGGTCCGCATGATCATGATCGACCCGAAGATGGTGGAGTTCGTGGTCTATAACGGGATGCCCCACCTTTACGTGCCGGTGGTGACCGACGCGAAAAAGGCGGCGGGCGCTTTGCAGTGGGCGGTGGTGGAGATGCTCAAACGCTACCGCCTCTTCTCCGAGGCGGGGGTGCGGGAGCTGTCCGCCTACAACGCCATCAAGAAAAACCAGGGGGAGGAGACCCTGCCCCAGGTGGTCATCTTCATCGACGAGCTGGCCGACCTGATGATGGTGGCCTCCAAGGAGGTGGAGGAGTCCGTGTGCCGGGTGGCCCAGATGGGCCGCGCCGCCGGCATGCACCTGGTCATCGCCACCCAGAGCCCCCGCGCCGACGTGATCACGGGCCTGATGAAGGCCAATATCCCCAGCCGCATCGCCCTGTCCGTGTCCGGCCCGCTGGAGAGCCGCATCATCCTGGACCAGCAGGGCGCGGAAAAGCTCCTGGGCAACGGCGACATGCTCTATTCGCCCATCGGCAGCAAGCCGGTGCGGCTCCAGGGCGCGTTCGTCACCGACGAGGAACGGGAGGAGATCATCAACTTCGTGAAGAAGGAGGCCGAGGCGGAGTACTCCGACGAGATCCTGGCGGAGATCGAGAAGGCCGCCGCGGACAAGGACCAGAAGAACGCCCCCGCCGAGGAGGAGAGCGCCGACAAGGGCGACTATGACGAGCTGCTGCCCCAGGCGGTGGAGGTGATCTTCGAGACGAAGCAGGCCTCCGTATCCATGCTCCAGCGGCGGCTGAAGCTGGGCTATTCCCGCGCCGCCCGGCTCATCGACCAGCTGGAGGAGGTGGGCGTGGTGGGCCCCTACGAGGGCTCCAAGCCCCGGCAGATCGTGCTCACCAAGCAGCAGTGGCAGGAGATGCAGTATGCCCAGGGCACCGCGCCCGTGGACACCATCGCCCACGAGTTCGCCCAGGTGTCGGAGAGCGACGAGTTCGCCTCCACGGGAGAGGAGGCGGCGAACGAGGCGGAGGATGCGCCGCCCTTTGAGACCGGGGAAGAGGAGGACGAGCTGCTGTGACGGACAGATCGTTCAAGGAACAGGACGGCGCGGAGGGGAGCCCGAGGGGGACGGCAGTCCCGCCTCGAACGGGATCTGACGCCCCGCACTTGCGCGGCGAGCGAAGCGAGGACTTTTGCCAAGCGAAAGCGTCATTGGGGACCGAGGCTCTCAAGAGCCTCGGCCCTCTGGAGCTGGCCTACGTGGGGGACGCGGTGTTTGAGCTGCTGGTCCGGACGCGCCTGGCCCGCCATGGCGCCCGGGTGGGGGAGCTGCACCGGGCGGCGGTGGCCTATGTGTCCGCGCCGGCCCAGGCGGCCGCCGTGGAGCGGCTGCTGCCGCTGCTGACGGATGAGGAGCTGCGCGTCTATCACCGGGGCCGCAACGCCCATGTGCACGGCTGCCCCGCGGGATGCACTGTGTCCCAGTACCACGCCGCCACGGCCCTGGAGGCCCTGTTCGGGTATCTGTGGCTGTCCGGAGAGCGGGAGCGGGCCGGGGCGCTGTTCGAGGCTCTGGCGGAGGGAAGAGATGCCACTTGACGCGATATTGATCACAGAGCTGTGCCGGGAGCTGAACGAGGCCGTCTCCGGCTGCAAGATCGACCGGGTCCATCAGCCGGAAAAGGATACCGTCGTGCTGGTCCTGCGGGGCAGCGGGGGCGGGGCGAAGCTGCTTTTGTGCTTCGGCTCCGGCTCCGCCCGGGCATGCCTGACCCAGGCGGGGTTCGAGAACCCTGCCCAGCCGCCCATGTTCTGCATGCTGCTGCGAAAGCACCTGCAGGGGGCGCGGATCGTGTCCGTGACCCAGCCGGAGGGGGAGCGGATGCTGCTGTTCCGGCTGGCGGCCTATGACGAGATGGGCGAGGCCGTGGAAAAGACCCTGGCCATGGAGATGCTGGGGCGGAACGCCAATCTGATCCTGGCGGACGGGGACGGCCGCATCCTGGACGCCGCCCGGCGGGTGGACAGCGAGATGAGCCCGCTGCGGCAGCTGCTGCCGGGGCTCATCTACCGGCTGCCGCCCAAGCCGGAGCCGGGGAAGTTCTCCGGCCTGTCGCCCCTGGTGCGCCGGGAGATGGAGTGGCGGGGCCTGCCCCAGACGCCGGAGGGCCTGGAGGGCTTGGAGCGGACGCCCACCATGTTGGTGGAGGACGGCAAGCCCATCGATTTTACGTTCCTGCCCATACTTCAGTATGGACCGCATGTGGAGAGCGTGACCTATCCCGGCTGGTCGGCCCTGCTGGAGGCGTTTTACGCCGAGAAGGACCGGGCCGAGCACCTGAAAAGCCGGGCCAGGAGCCTCACCAAGCTGGTGCGCAGCGCCAAGAGCCGCACGGAGAAGAAGCTGGCTCTGCGCATGCAGGAGCTGGCCGCCACCGAGGACCGGGAGACCGACAAGCGCCGGGGCGACCTCATCACCGCCAACATCTGGCGGATGAAGCCCGGTATGTCGTCGGTGACGGTGGAGGATTTTTACGAGCCGGACAGCCCCATGGTGACGGTGCCGCTGGATCCACGCAAATACCCCCAGCAGAACGCGGCGGCCTATTATAAGCAATACGCCAAGAAAAAGACCGCCAGGGAGCACCTGACGGCCCTGATCGGGGAGAACCGCATCGAGGCGGAGTATCTGGCCTCGGTGGCGGCGGAGCTGGACCGGGCCCAGACCCAGGCGGACCTGGACGGCATCCGCCAGGAGCTGGAGCGGGCCGGATATGTCAAGGAGCCCCGGGGCAAGGGCAAGCGCCGGGAGAAGCCCGCCCAGCCCATGCGGTTCACCACCGGCGCGGGGCTGGAGGTGCTGGTGGGGCGCAGCAACCTGCAAAACGACGAGCTCACCTTCAAGCTCGCCCGGCGGACGGACCTGTGGCTGCACGCCCAGAAGCTCCACGGGGCCCATGTGATCCTGCGCTGCGAGGGAGCGGAGCCGGACGAAAAGTCGGTGTATGAGGCGGCATGTCTCGCGGCGTTCTATTCCGAGGGCGGTCAGGCCGGGCGCGTGGCGGTGGACGTCACCCAGGCCCGGTTCGTGAAAAGGCAGAAGGGCGCCCGGCCCGGCATGGTGCTCTATACCGACCAGTGGACCGTCATGGCGGAGCCGAAAAAGGAGCTTTGATAATGACAAGGGTGTATTTTGTGCGGCACGCCCAGCCGGAGCACGCCCATGCCGACGACCGGACAAGACCCCTCACGGCGGAGGGGACCGCCGACGCGGAGCTGGTGTGGCAGGTGCTGCGGGACAAGGGGATCGACGCGTTTTATTGCAGTCCCTATAAGCGGAGCATCGACACGATCCAAAAGACCGCGGAGCGCCTGGGAAAGGAGCTGCGGCTGGACGAGCGGCTGCGGGAGCGGCAGAGCGGTCCGGGCGGGAACGGACGCGAGATGTTCCGCAGGCGCTGGGATGACCACGCCTGGCACGAGGACGGCGGCGAGTCCATCGGGATGGTCCAAGCGCGCAACGTAGAGGCGCTGCGGCAGATCCTGGACGATCACGAGGGACAGGCCGTCGCGATCGGGACCCACGGGACCGCTCTCAGCGCCATCATCAATTACTATGACCCGGCATTCGGCTGCGACGATTTTCTGCGCATCATCGACTGGATGCCCTATATCGTGGAGCTGGATTTTGACGGCCAGCGGTTTATGGGGATGACCGAGCACGGGCATGTGGAAAAGTCGTTCAAGCCAGTGTGAATGGAAATGTCCGCGCCCTTTTTGGGGCGCGGACATTGCGCGTATACAGTCGGTCTTTACCGCCCGGAGAGCAGGCCGATGGCGTTGGCCAGCAGCTCCGCCGCGCCGGAGCGGGTGAGCACGGTCTCCACATCCTCCCAGCCGGTGGGCATGACGCCGCAGGCGGTGAGATTGGCCACGGCCTGGGCCCAGCTCTCGGCGCTGGCTTCCTCGCCCACGTAGGCGGCGGCGCTGACCACGTCGCTGACGCCCAGGACGGAGTTGAGCAGCACGCACGCCTCGCCCATGGTCAGGCTCTCGTCAGGGGCGAAGGCCGCGCCGGTATCGGTGGAGGTGCCGGTGATATAGCCCTCCATCAGCGCTGTGGCCACATAGGGCTTCAGCCACGGACCGATGCTGCCGTCGTCCTCGAAGCCGGTGGAGCTGACCCCCTTGAGGATGTTGCAGCCGGAGGCGGTCATGCACATGGACAGGAATTCGCCACGGGTCACCTCCGCGTCCGGGTTGAACACGTAGTCCTCGCCCACATACTCGCCGGTGAACACCCCGTTCTCCGTCAGCACCACGGCGGCATATTCGCTGCCGTGGCCGGTCAGATCGGAGTAGGTGACCTTGGACTTCTGCTTGATGAGCTTGATGATCACCGTGCCCTCCTGAGAGGCGTTGCCGGCGCTGTCCACGGCCCGGAAGCCGAAATAGTCCTTGCCCCGCTTGCCCTCCTCGGGGGTGTAGACGAAGCGGCCGTCCGGCGCCAGCTGTACGGCGCCCTTCATGGGCTGGGTGACGATCTCGAAGGTGATGTCGTCGCCCTCCGCGTCATGGGCGGACAGCTGCCCTCCCACGGACACGCCCCGGTAGGTCTCCAACTGCTGGTTCTCCGCCACAGGCGCGCTGTTGGCGGTACCGCTGGCGTTGGAGGCGGAGCTGGTCCGGCCGCTGACGGAGACGATGGTCTGGCTGGGGGTGAATTGGCCGGCGCCCTCGGTGTCGGACGCGGCGCCGGCGGCGTCCTCGTCCGAGGTGATCTCCTCGTCGGAGAGGGCCGCGGCGGCGGCCGGGGAGCTCTGGGGCCACTGGGTCACGTCCCGGCGCGGCTCCGCGGCCAGGACCGGGGTGACGCCCAAAATGAGCATGGCCAGCAAGGCCCACGCGATCAAAGTTCGTTTCATGTAACGACCTCCATGTAGATTTGTACCCATATTGTGTACGGCGGCGCCGGCGATTATTCCCAGTCCGCCGGGCTTGGCACATCCTCTTGATCTATCATAATCGCCGCCCCCGCCGGTTATGACTGCGTTGCGCCCGGCGGCGGCTGCGGGAGGCCGAAGAAAAGAGCTTGACAAACAACATGAATCTGGTATAATTATCAGGCGCTAAATGCGGGGTTGCTGGAATTGGCAGACAGGCAGGCTTGAGGTGCCTGTGTTCGTCAGGACGTGTGGGTTCAAGTCCCATACCCCGCACCAT
>CANQOA010000035.1 GCA_947625355.1 uncultured Oscillospiraceae bacterium
ATGGCGGTGATGGAGCCCTGGCGGCTGTCGGAGCCCAGGCATTCCACCACGCCGGCCCGCTCGTAATACTGGGCCAGGCGGCTGGCAAGGTAGGCGGGATAGCCCTCCTCGCCGGGCATCTCCTCCAGCCGGCCGCTCATCTCGCGCAGGGCCTCGGCCCAGCGGGAGGTGGAGTCGGCCAGCACCGCCACGTCGTAGCCCATATCCCGGAAGTACTCGGCGATGGTGATGCCGGTGTAGATGCTGGCCTCACGGGCCGCCACGGGCATATCGGAGGTGTTGGCGATCAGAACGGTCCGCTGCATCAGGCTCTCCCCGGAGCGGGGGTCCTTCAGCTCAGGGAACTCCATCAGCACGTCGGTCATCTCGTTGCCGCGCTCGCCGCAGCCGATGTAGACCACGATGTCCACGTCGGACCACTTGGCCAGCTGGTGCTGGACCACGGTCTTGCCGCTGCCGAAGGGGCCGGGCACGGCGGCCGTGCCGCCCTTGGCGATGGGGAACAGGGTGTCGATGACCCGCTGGCCGCTGTTCATGGGCCGGCTGGGCATGTATTTGTGTTTATAGGGCCGGGACACGCGCACGGGCCAGCGCTGCACCATGGACAGGCTGTGCTCCCGGCCCTTGTCGTCCTTCACCACAGCCACGGTCTCGTCCACGGTATACCTGCCGCCGGAGATGGACGCCACCGTGCCGGACACCCCGGGGGGCACCATGATCTTGTGGAGGATGGCGGTGGTCTCCTGGACCGTGCCCAGCACGTCGCCGGGCTGGACCTTGTCGCCCTTCCTGGCGGCCGCCGTGAACTCCCAGACCTTCTTCCGGTTCAGGGAGGGCACCTCCACGCCGCGGGTGATGGTGTCGCCGGTCAGGTCCCGGATCTCCGTCAGGGGCCGCTGGATGCCGTCATATATGCTGGTCAGGAGCCCCGGCCCCAGCTCCACGCTCAGGGGCGCGCCGGTGGTCTCCACCTGGGCGCCGGGCCCCAGGCCCGAGGTCTCCTCATAGACCTGGATAGAGGCGCTGTCCCCCTTCATCTGGAGGATCTCGCCGATCAGCCGCTGGCTCCCCACGCGCACCACGTCGGACACGTTGGCGTCCGCCAGGCCGGTGGCCACCACCAGCGGGCCGGAAACTTTTGTGATCGTTCCGCTCATGCTTCAACCTTCTTTCGGTAAAGATAGCCCTCCCGCGGAGGAGACAATTCAAAGTATATTGACGCCGACCGCTCTTTCCACAGCGGCCTGCAGGGCCGACTGGCCCAGGCCCAGGGAGCCGTCCTTGCCGGGGATGAGGATCACCGCCGGACAGGGCACGTCCTTGAAGCGGTCGATGTCCGCCTTCAGCGCCTGCGCCAGGTTCTCTTCCAAATAGATGATGGCGTACTGGTCCGGCTGATCCGGCTTGGTGATGGCGCGGAAGATCTTATGGGCCTCCGCCGCCTCCCGGACGGGGAAGGTATCCAGTCCCAGCGCCTTGAAGCCGATGACCGTATCCGGACTGCCGATGACCGCGATCTTATACATAGCTCACACGCAACCTTTCCCGCAGCGCCTCCGGGCTGAGGCCGCCCCGTTTGCCCTGCAGGAGCATCCGGGCCGCGGTGATCTCCGCCTCCAGGCTGGCCAGATAGGCCACGGCCACCGCCGGGCCGAAGCTGACGGCCTTGGCGCCCGTCAGATACTCCGTCAGCACATTGTCGCACGCCTGCTCGAAGCCGGCCAGGGGCGCGCCCTCCACCGCCTGGGCGCCCAACTGGGCACACTGGGCCAGGGCCCGGTCATGGAAGATGTCCTCCACCCCGTCGGCGTAGCTGCGGCACACGCTCTCCGGGCTCACATTGCCGCCGGGGATCACCGCCGTACGCAGCAGCCCCTCGTCCATGTGCCCGCGGATGCACCGCACGGCGCTGCGCAGGTTGGCGATGTCGATGGACAGGCGCACATAGCCGGTATAGAAGTCCGTGGACAGGCTCTCCGCCATGGCCAGCAGCTCGGCGAAATAGGCCTTGTCCAGACCCATGTCCGCCAGCTGGGGGTTGGCCGTGCGGGCCAGGGTGGTCCTGGCCTCCCGGATGGCCTCGGCCATGGCCGGGGGCACGTCCTGCCAGGCGTCCTGGGAGAACGCCTCCAAAAGGGTCTCGGGCGGGACCCGGCCGCAGCCGGACAGCAGCCGCCGGATATCCCCGGCGCCGCCCTCGCCCTTCACCAGCACCTTGGCGTTGTGGTAGTCATATCTCAGGCGGCAGGCCGTGACGATCTGCTTTTCCGGGCAGAGCTTCTCAAACTCCGCCAGAAAGGCCGCCCGCCGGGCGGAGAACGCCTCCTCCAGCCGGGCGTCGGACGCCCCGGAGAGATCCGGGAAGCCGCACTCCGTCAAGACCTTGGCCGCCTCGTCGAAGTCCGCCGCGTCCGCCATCTGCTCCAGCCGCTTCGCTCCCAGCAGGGAATTCTCCCTGGCCCGGATATAGGTGGACAGGAACAGGTATTCGGTATCTTTGATCTTTGACAAGCTGCTTACCTCCTCTCCCCGCCGGAGCGACGCCCCGCGGGGGTCCCTGTCGTCATCTCAGCCGAAGAGCTGCGCCGCCACGTCGGAGGCCATGTCCTCCCGCGCCTGGGCCATCAGGGCCTCCACCGTGCAGTTGACGGACACGCTCCCCTGCCGGCAGATCAGTCCCCGGCGGAAGGCGCCGTCCTCGGCGGCGAGGGTGAGCCCGGCCTTCTTCCCGGCCGCCTTCAGGGCGGCGTTGGCCCGGTCGGTCACCTTCTTGCCGTAGAGCTTCCGGTCGACGGCGGAGAACACCAGCTCCTCCGTCCCCGTGACGGCGGCTCTGGCCGCCAGCGCGGACAGGAGAGACACATACTCCTCCCCCGTCATGGCGTTCAGCCTGGCCTCGGCCTTGTCGAAGGCCTCCGCCACCAAGGACTGCTTGAAGCTCAAAACGCTCTTGCGGGCCTCCATATCGGCGGTCTTGGCCAGGCGCTGGACCCGGTCCTCGGCGGCGGCGACGCCGGCCTTGACCTTGTCCCAGTACGCCTGCTGAGCCTGCTTCTCCCCTTCGGCCCTGATGGCCTCGCACCGGGCCTTGGAGTCCTCGGCGATACGGGCGGCGTCCGCCACGGCGTCCGTCTCGATGCGGGCCGTGATCTTGTCGATGCCGTTCATAAGCTCTTCCTTTCCGGATCAGCCGCTGATATTGATGATCATCAGCATGGAGGCCAGCAGGGACAGGATGGCGTAGAACTCCACGGTGATGCACAGCACCATGCCCTTGGACCAGTCGTCGGGCTTCTTGGCCAGGATGTTGATGGAGCCGGCGGCCACGCGGCCCTGGGCGATGGCGGAGAACAGGCCGCCCAGCGCCATGGGCAGGCACGCGGCAAAGTACTGCATGCCCTGGGCGATGGAGAGCTCGGGCAGAGAGCCGCTGAGCAGGCCCATGCGGAACACGGCAAAGAACCACACCACCAGGCCGTACAGACCCTGGGTGCCGGGGATGACCTGCAGGATCAGCACCTTACCGAACTTGCCGGGGTCCTCACAAAGCAGACCGGTGCCGGCCTCGCCGGCGCAGCCGGTGCCCTTCGCCGAGCCGATGCCGCTCAGCACCGCCGCCAGACCCGCGCCCAGCAGCGCCAGCGCCAGGCCGCCGATAGATTCCAAGAAACTCATGTTTGTGTCCTCCTTATTATTCTTTCACTATGTCGACGAATTTCGTTTGCATATCTAAAGGACGGAAGGGCCTGCCGCCGTCCTCATAGAACTTGTTGAAAAACTCCAGGCACTGCAGGCGCAGATCGTGCACATAGCAGCCCAGCAGGTTCAGCGCGAAGTTCAGCGCGTTGCCCACCATGGAGATGACCACAAAGACGACGATGTTGCCGGGGATGGCGCCCAAAGTGTTGAACACCTGGGCGATGACGCTGCCGGCCAGCATCAGGGCCATCAGACGGGAGTAGGACAGGATGTCGCCGAAAAAGCCGGTCACATGGTTGTAGACCGAACCGAAGATGCCGGTGATCTTTCCCATGCCCTTGCCGGTGACGATGGGGCCGATCACCACCATGGCCAGCCCCGCGTACAGCACGATGTTGGTGCCCAGCAGGAACATGCAGCCCAGCCCCGCGAACACCACCCACCAGGTGACCTCCTCGAACACCGCGTCCAGCACCGCGCCGGCCTTGATCTTGCGCGCGAAGCTGACGGCCATGCCGGTGACGATGTGCACGAAGCCCAGGCACATGGAGCCGATGAGGATCGCCAGGGTGTCGTTCAAGGGGGTGAACAGGCTGGGCAGCACGAAGTCCTTCCCGGTGGCCAGCTTCACCGCCTGGGTGAGGAAGTCGCCAAAGAAGCCGCCGGTGATGGCGCCGAAGAAGAAGGTGCTCACGCCGCCCATCAGCAGCAGGCCGGACATATAGTCCATCATGCCCCGGGGCCGGGACCGCCGCAGCAGCAATCCGCCGACGAGCATCAGAAGGCCGTAGCCCATGTCCGCCATCATCATGCCGTAGAACAGGATGAAGAACGGGAACATCAGCGGGTTGGGGTCCACGCCGGTGTAGGCCGGCAGGGAGTACATCTCCGTGACCATGTTCAGGGGCCTGGTCACCCGGTTGTTTTTCAGCTTCACCGGCACGTCCGGGTACTCCTCCGGCGCGGGATCGGCGAATT
Source organism: uncultured Oscillospiraceae bacterium (assembly GCA_947625355.1). Taxonomy (GTDB): domain Bacteria; phylum Bacillota; class Clostridia; order Oscillospirales; family Oscillospiraceae; genus CAJOIG01. The sequence continues at coordinate 4,678 of CANQOA010000035.1, forward strand.
CCCAGGCGCAGTCGCAACTCTGGAGCGCCTGGACCAGCCTATCCGTCTCCTCGGCGGGGCACCAGCCCTCCAGGGCCACGATGCTGTCCGTGCCCCGCAGCCGCTCGGCGGCCTCCGCCTGGGCGGCCGCGGTGGCCAGCCGGTCGGCGGTCAGGCGCAGCTCCGCCATGCGCCCGCGCTCATGGGTGATCAGGTCCTCCAGCTCCCGGCGGCGCACGTTCAGCTCCGCCAGCTGCTCCTTCCGAGCGTCGATGTTGTCCCGGGCGGTGCCGGTGACGCCGGGGAAGCTCACCTGGGTGCACCCCACGGTGCGCATCGCCTCCAGCACGGCGGTCAGTTCGTCCTTCAGGGCGATGACCACGAAGCACTTGAGCTGCTCATCCTGGCTCACCAGCAGAAGCTGTACGTTCTCGGTGGCGCTCTCCGCCGCGTCGGCCACGGACTCCATGTCCACCGCCGCGGGCACGTTGGCCAGCGCCAGGGCGCAGGTCCTCGTCCCGGCGGTCTCCAGGGGCAGGTCCAGCCCCTCCCAGGGGAGCAGGGACTCGATCTCGTCCCGGATGGTCCCCTCCTCCGCCGTCAGGCGGCGCAGCTGGCCGTCCCAGCCGTTGATCTGCTGGGCCAGGGCGTAGCCCTCTTCCATGGCGGCGCTGTCCAGGAACGCCGCCTCGGCCACCGTGGGCCGGGGGGCAAGGAGCTTTTTCTTCTCCGGCGCGTACCGGGCCATGACGCGCAGGGCGGACTCCACCTCCGCCTGGCGGGTCCTCGCCTCGGGCAGGCCCGCCCGCTCGGGACGCAGCAGCGCCGCCGCGTCCGGATCGGCGAGCATCCCCTCCGGCTCATGGACCTCCACGCAGCCCAGACGCAGAAGCTGGCCCATCAGCTCGTCCCGCATCGCGCGCGGGGCGATGACGCGCAGCTTTTTCATCTTGACAATGGCCATCAGCCGTTCACGATCCTTTCCACGATCTTGTCCACGACCTCGTCCATCTTCCGGTCGGCACGGGCCTTCATGGCCGCCTGCCGGTTGCGGGTGTTGGACGCCAGCACGCCCGCGTCCTCCTTTGCCTTCTCGTCGGCCTTGCGGATGAGCTCGCGGATCTCTCCCTCCGCCTTTTCCTCCGCCGACGCGGCCATGGCCTTCACGGCCTGTTCCGCCTCCGCGGCGGCCCGCTTCGCCTCCGCCTGGGCGGCGGAGCGGATCTGGCGGGCCTTCTCCTCCGCCAGGGCAATGGTATCCAGCGCCTCCAGTGACATATGCGTAACACCTCCAAACCTCTGTGGGCACGAGCAAGACGACTTATACAAAATGCAGCACTTCTACCAAAACATAATACACTTTTTTGGTGCATGATGCAATAGTTATTTCACGATCCGCACAGGCGATCGGGCCTCAAAACACCAGCTGCACCAGCAGCATATAGGCGGCGGTGCCCCCCGCCACGGACAGCAGCATCTGCTTTTTCCAAAGGTGCAGCCCCACCGTGACGGCGATGGCGATCATCTGGGGCAGCCCGTGGTCCCCAGTCAGGAAGGACACGTCCTTCAGGCAGTACACCACCAGCATCCCGAAGATGGCCGCCGGCAGCGCCTTTCCCAGATACTGCACATATTTGGGCGTGGGCCGGCCGGGGGTGAAGATCAAAAACGGCAGCGCCCTGGTCAGCACGGTGGCCAGCCCGCACAGGGCGACGGTGACGATCCGCTGGGTGATGGTCATTCTTGCTCCATCCCCCTCTCGATGGGCCGCCGAAAAGCGGTCAGCAGCACCAGGATGCAGGCCATGGTGGGGATCATGAAATCCTCCGCGCCGAACGCCAGCAGGCACCCCGCCGCGCCCAGCACGCCGATCAGGGCGGTCCAGTGCTTTTTCTCCTGGAGCCACCGGTCCAGGAAGATCACCACGAACAGCGCCGTCATGGCGAAGTCCAGCCCCTCGGTGCTGAAGGGGATCACCCCGCCCAGCAGCGCGCCGATGGCGGTGCCGCAGATCCAATAGCACTGGTTCAGCAGGGACACGAAAAACATGAACCAGCCCTTGTCCACGCCCTCCGGCACCTGCACGGAACAGTTGATGGAGAACGTCTCGTCGCACAGCGCATAGACCAGGTAGACCTTCTTCCAGCCCATGCCCTTGTAGCGCTCCAGCATGGAGATACCATAGAAGAGATGCCGCGCCTGGATCATCAGGGCCATGAGGAACGTCTGCACCGGCGCGAACGCGCCCAGCAGCATGCTCACCGCCACGAATTCCAGGGACCCGCCGAAGATGACCACCGCCATGCACACCGGGACCCAGAAGCTGAATCCGGACGCCCGGGCGTACACCCCGTAGCTCATGCCCAGCACCGTGAACCCCGCCAGGATGGGGAGCGTATGGGGAAAGGCCGTCCGCAGGGCCCAGATGGCCGCGCCTTTTTCCTTCATCGACCGTCACGCCTCCCGTTCACACGCCCAGCGCCTCCATGGCCTCCTCCTTGACCTCCAGGGCGGCGCTCTTGGCCAGCAGCTTCAGCGTCTCCAGGGCGGCGCTGCGGGTGTTCTCCTCCATGCCCACCACCGAGCGGATGAAGCTGACTGCCGTGGAGAACCAGTTCTCCCGCATCTCGTGCATGGTGTCCATGTTGGTGCCCGTGAGCAGGGTGTAGATGGTGTCGGCGAACTGCTCGAACTGCTCGGGGGTCATGTCCGCGATCCAGTCCTTGATGGTGCTGTCCACGAACCGGCTGCCGCCGGTCACCGTCTCCAGGCTCACGAACCGGGGCCCCAGCATCTCCCAGGAATAGGTGTCGTGCTGGGTCAGGCCCCGCTCCGTGCTGTGGACCACCGTGTGGCCCTCCGGGTGGTTGAGGAGCATGCCCACCACCGAGAACTGCGGCACGAAGGTGCGGATGCGGTCCGCGATGCGGTCGAAGCCGTCCCGGGCCAGGATGTCGTCGAAGAAGCCCGGCCCGTCGTAGTTATAGACCGCGTCGATCCGGTCCTGGACCGCCCGGTCACAGAAGGCCCCGGCATAGACCGCCAGGTTGCCCCCCTTGGAGTGGCCGCCCAGCACCAGCCGGCCGGGCGCCTTCTCCGCGATGGCGTTGGCGTATTCCACCGCCATCTGCTGGCCGGGGATGGGGCACAGGTAGGACATGTTCAGGTCCTCCTTCCAGCCCACCACCGTGTTGTCCGTGCCGCGGTAGGCCAAAAAGGTCCGGCCGTCCCCCAGCAGCACCGTCACGGCGGAGAATTGGGTCTGGACCTGCTCGTCCAGGCGGCTGACATGCCAGCCGGCCTCCATATCCGCAAAGCGGGCGCTGTCGGCCATTTTCTCCAGAAGCTCCTTGTCCCGGAGCTTCCAGCGCTCCTGCTCGTCCAGGGTCCCGTCCGCCAGGGCGGCCCGGGCGATGTCCCGGATCTTCACCGGCGCGCCGGTGATGGGCCGGGCGAAGTACTCAAAGGGTATGTAGGCGAAGCGGGTCAGCACCACGCCGTCCGCCTCGCACAGCGGGCTCTGGTCCAGGGTCAGGTCCCCCCGCCAGTCCAGATAGTCGAACACATTGGGGCATACGTCAGCCACGATGATCCCTCCTCGGATGAGATGCGCCGCCGTCAGAGACAGCGCTCACAGTAAGCGGCCGCGTCGAACGGGTCCAGGCCGCTGTCCTTGCGCAGATAGAGCGGGTGATGGGGGTGGCCCCGTTTGGACCGGGCCCCGGCGGTGTACCACACCGCCCCGTACCGCCGCCCCAGGGCCAGCATGTCCTGCAGGCAGTCCTTCAGGTATCCCCGGGTCTCGATGAGGTTCCCCCAGGCGGCCCACACCGCCGGGGCCGGCCCGCCGTGGGCCAGCACATATTCGAAAGCGGCCATGTTCTCCCGGTGCAGCCGCGGGTCCACCTCCCGGTCCATGTCCTCGGGGCGGGTGGCCCGCTGGGCGTAGACGTTGAACATGATGAAGCTGTCGAAGCCGTTCCCAAGGGCGATGCGCTCCACGCTCTTGAGGGTGTTGTCCAGATCGTCCGGGGCCGCCGTGGAGGGATTGATGCCGATGCAGATGAGCGGCCGCTCCCCGCGGGTGCCCAGTATGTACCGGTAGTCGGCGTAAAAGTCCGGCACATAGAGCCACCGCCCCGCATCATAGCCGCCGGACTGGCCGGACCGGGCCAGGGCTTCCTCAAAGCCTAAAAGCTCCAGCTCCGCCACCGGCGCGGATGGGATGTGCATCGTCCACCACCTCCATTATGGAGACCATTATAATTGACACAACGGAAAAATGGAAGTAAAATCAACAAAATAATGTGTGCGAAGGGAGGCGGCAGCCATGGCGGCACCGGAGATCCTGGCCCCGGCGGGGGGCCCGGAGCAGCTTCTCGCCGCCGTCCGCTGCGGGACGGACAGCGTATACTTGGGCGCGGCCGGTTTCAACGCCCGGCGGAACGCCGCCAACTTCACCTTCGAGCAGCTGGCGGAGGCCGTACGGTACTGCCGCACCCACGGCGTCCGGGTCTATGTGACCGTGAACACCCTGATCCTGGACGGAGAGCTGGCCATGCTGGAGCAGACCGCGGACGCCATCGCCGCCTCCGGCGCCGACGGGGTGATATTGCAGGACATGGCGGCCCTGCGGCTGTTTTCCGAAAAATACCCCTCCCTGCACCGGGTGGCCTCCACCCAGACCGCCGTCCACGACGCGGACGGGGCCCGGTTTTTGCAGGACGCGGGCTTTCAGAGCTTCGTGCTGGCCAGGGAGCTGACCCTGGCGGAGATGGAGCGGGTCTGCGCCGCCGTATCCATCCCGGCGGAGGCCTTCGTCCACGGTGCCCACTGCATGAGCCTGTCCGGGGCCTGCTATTTGTCCGCCATGCTGGGCGGCCGCAGCGGCAACCGGGGCCTGTGCGCCCAGCCCTGCCGGCTGGACTGGCGCTGCGGCGGGGCGGACCACGCGCTCTCCCTGAAGGACATGAGCCTGATCGGGCATATCTCCGCCCTGCGGGACGCGGGGGTGGCCGCCTTAAAGATCGAGGGCCGGATGAAGCGGCCGGAATACGTGGCCGCCGCCGTGACCGCCTGCGTCGAGGCGCGGGCCGGCCGGCCCTATGACGAAAAGACCCTGGCGGCGGTTTTCTCCCGCAGCGGCTTCACCGACGGCTACCTCTCGGGCCGCCGGGACCGGGAGATGTTCGGCTTCCGCACCAAGGAGGATGTGACCGGCGCGGAAAAGGTGCTGGGCGATCTGGCGGCCCTCTATCGAAAGGAGACGCCCCGCGTGCCGGTGGACCTGGCCTTCGTCATGACGGCGGACGCCTCACGGCTCACCGTCTCCGACGGGGCCCATACCGTCACGGCGGAGGGCCCCGCCCCGGAGGCGGCGGTGAACCGGCCCCTGGACGCGTCCCGGGCCCGGGAGAGCCTCTCCAAGACCGGCGGGACGCAATATTATGTTAACTCATTCACCGCCGATATCGCCCCCGGCCTGACGCTTTCTGCGGCGGCGCTCAACGGTCTGCGCCGAGCAGCGCTGGCCAAGCTGGAGGTCCTGCGGGGCCAGGCCCCGGAGCGGGTCCCCCGGCCCTACGCCCCCGCTTCGCCGGCCCGGCGGGAGCACCCGTCGCCCTCCCCCCTGTGGGCCCGGTTCTTCCGGGCGGCGCAGATCTGCCGGCCGGAGGCGCTGGAAAAGCTGATCCTGCCGCTTTCAGAGCTCTCCCCCGCCCTGCTGGCGGGATACGGCGAAAAGCTCGTCGGGGAGCTGCCGGCAGTGTGTTTCCCGGAGGACGAGCCGGCCCTGGAGGCGCATCTGGCATCCCTTCAAAACGCCGGCCTGCGGGAGGTCTGGACAGACAACATCTACGGCATCGCCCTGGGAAAACGCCTGGGCCTCACGGTCCGGGGCGGCTTTGGCCTGAACATCCTGAACGCCCAGGCGCTTGATTTTTATGTCAATCAGCATCTTGCCAGTCTGACGGTCTCCTTCGAGCTGCCCATGGCGGGGATCCGGGCGCTGGACGCGCCCGTGCCCTGGGGGATCGCGGCCTACGGATATCTGCCCCTGATGCGTTTCCGGAACTGCCCGGTCCGGGCGCGCGCGGGCTGCCGGACCTGCGGCGGCCACGGTTCGCTCGCCGACCGGCGGGGGGTGGTCTTTCCCGTGGAATGCGGCGAAAGGCGGTATTCCAGTCTGCTCAACAGCGTGCCCCTGCACATCGCCGGGCGGGACGATCCGGGGGATTTCCGGCTCCTGTGGTTCACCCGGGAGACGCCGGCGGCATGCGGCCAGGTCATAGAAGACTTCCTGCTGGGCCGTCCGCCGGAGGGGCCCCGCACCGGCGGGCTCTATCACCGGGAGTTGCTATGACACCTTCGTTCCTCCTGCATAACGGGAAGATACACGTTGATATATTTGGAAAGTAAGGAGGTGTGTCCGTGAGTCTTTGGGAGCTGTTCATCCTGGCGGTGGGGCTGTCCATGGACGCCTTTGCCGTGAGCGTCTGCAAGGGGCTGAGCCTGGGCCGGCGCATCGGCGCCCGGCACATGCTCCTGGCCGGCGCCTGGTTCGGCGGGTTCCAGGCGCTGATGCCCCTGATCGGGTTCTATCTGGGGCGGTTCTTCGCGGACCTGATCACCGCCTATGACCACTGGGTCGCCTTCATCCTGCTGGCGTTCATCGGCGGGCGGATGATCTGGGAGGCGCTGGATCCCAAGGAGGACCACGTGGACGACGCCATGGACGTCAAGACCATGTTCCTGCTGGCCGTGGCCACCAGCATCGACGCGCTGGCGGTGGGCGTCACCTTCGCGTTTTTGGAGGTACGCATCCTGCCGGCGGTGCTGTTCATCGGATGCACCACCTTCGTGTTCGGGGCCGCCGGCGTGAAGGTGGGCAGCGCGTTCGGCGCCCGCTATAAGGAGAAAGCGGAGCTGGTCGGCGGAGCCGTGCTGGTGCTGATCGGTCTAAAACTGCTGCTGGAGGGCCTGGGCGTTTTGTGATAAATGACGGGGCCGCGGCAGTTGTAAAAAACGGTAAAACTGTGTATAATTCATTTAATTTTTATTTAAAAACTTTTCTGATGAAAAATGAAAGCGAGGCGTTGAGGCATGGACGAGAACGCGAAAAACTTCATTCTTGATTTTGTCCAGGAGGACATCGGCCCGGGAGGGCGTTTCGAGGGCCAGCAGGTGCACACCCGTTTCCCGCCCGAGCCCAACGGCTATCTGCATATCGGCCACTGCAAGGCCCTGTGCATCGATTTCGGCACGGCGGAGCGCTTCGGCGGCATCACCAACCTGCGCATGGACGACACCAACCCCGCCAAGGAGGACACCGAGTACGTGGACGCCATCAAGGAGGACATCCACTGGCTGGGCTTCGACTGGGGCGACCGGTTCTTCTATGGCAGCGACTACTTTGAAAAGACCTATGAGCTGGCGGAGGGCCTGATAAAGAAGGGCCTGGCCTATGTGTGCGAGCTGACCCCGGAGCAGTTCCGGGAGTACCGCGGCGACGTGGGCACCCCCGCCCGGAGCCCCTGGCGGGACCGGCCCGTGGAGGAGAGCCTGGACCTTTTCCACCGGATGCGGGACGGTGAATTCCCCGAGGGCAAATATACCCTGCGGGCCAAGATCGACCTGGCCTCCGGCAACTTCAACATGCGCGACCCGGTGCTCTACCGCATCCGCTACATCGAGCACCACCGCCAGGGCACGAAGTGGTGCGTGTTCCCCATGTACGACTTCGCCCACCCCATCCAGGACGCCCTGGAGGGCATCACCCACAGCCTCTGCTCCCTGGAGTATGAGGACCACCGGCCCCTGTACGACTGGGTCATCAACAACGTGGACGTGCCGTCGAAGCCCCGGCAGATCGAGTTTTCCCGTCTGGGCATCAACTACACGGTGATGAGCAAGCGCAAGCTCCGCAAGCTGGTGGAGGAGCATTACGTCTCCGGCTGGGACGACCCCCGCATGCCCACCCTGTGCGGGCTGCGCCGCCGGGGCTATACCCCCGCCGCCGTCAAGACCTTCATCGGCCGCATCGGCGTCAGCAAGGTCACCAGCACGGTGGAGTACTCCTTCCTGGAGCACTGCCTGCGGGAGGAACTGAACCTGACCGCCCCCCGGCGGATGGCGGTGCTGCGCCCCATCAAACTGGTCATCACCAACTATCCCGAGGGCCAGACCGAGAGCTTTGAGATCGAGAACAACAACCTGGACGAATCCGCCGGCACCCGGCCGGTGACCTTCTCTCGGGAGCTCTGGATCGAGGCGGAGGACTTCCTGCCGGAGCCGGTGCCCAAGTATAAGCGGCTCACGCCCAACGGTCCGGAATGCCGGCTCAAGGGCGCCTATCTCGTGAAGTGCACCGGCTATGAAAAGGACGCGGACGGCGCCATCACCGTGCTGGCCGAGTATGACCCGGACTCCCGGGGCGGCGACCCCGCCGACGGGCGCAAGGTGAAGGGCGGCACCATCCACTGGGTGAACGCCGCCGACTCGGTGGACGCGGAGGTGCGGCTGTACGACAACCTGTTCTCCGATCCCGAACCGGACGCGGCGGAGGATTTCCTCACCTGCCTGAACCCCAACAGCCTGGAGGTGCTCACCGGCTGCAAGGTGGAGCGGGCGCTGGAGGACGCGAAGGCCCCCGAGAGCTTCCAGTTTCTGCGCACCGGCTACTTCGCCGTGGACAACAAGGACTCCGCCCCCGGCCATCTGGTGTTCAACCGGGCCGTGGCGCTGAAGGACAGCTTCAAACCCAAAGCGTAACTGTCATACATGCCCGCTCACGCCGTGAGCGGGCATGCGCTATTAATTAAGTGAAATGTCCCGCCGGGGCGGTCCGGTTGACAAGAGCCCCGGCGGCGGTGTATAGTCGCGGTATGAACGTTTACGATTTTGACAAGACCATCTATCCCCGGGACAGCACCGCCCAGTTCTATCTCTGGTGTCTCGGCCGGTACCCCGGGACCTGGCTCACTCTGCCCTGCACGGCGTGGGCCTTTTTCTGTCTGGGTCTGAAGCTCAGGCCCAAGACCGCCTGCAAGCAGACCTTCTACCGGTTTTTGCGCCATGTGCCGGCGGACGCGCCGGATGTCTTTTGGCGGGAGCACATCGGGGACGTCTGCCCCTGGTACCTGGCCCAGAAGCGGCCGGACGATCTCATTATCTCCGCCTCCCCGGAATTCCTGCTGCGGCCGGCGGCGGAGGCGCTGGGCTTTGCCCTGATGGCCTCCCCCGTGGACCAGGCCACCGGGCGGTATGCCGGGGAGAACTGCCACGGCCGGGAGAAGGTCCGCCGGTTCCGGGAAAAATACGGCGACGCGGCCGTGGAGGGCTTCTGGTCCGACTCCCGTTCCGACAGCCCTATGGCCGCGCTGGCGGAGCATGCCTGGCTGGTGACCAAGGCGGGCATGGAGCCCTGGTGAGGCGGGCCCGGACGCTGGGTTTCCATAATCCATCCCTCTTGGTAAAGTTGGTCAAAAAATTATCGCACGGCTGGAAAATTACTGGGATTCCGTCAATTGAAAACAGGATGCTCTTCGAGGTAGAATGAGGTATCAAGGAAAGTTTTTCCCACTGGAGGAACGGGCCATGAGACTTTTGGAAGAGCGCATCCTGCGGGACGGGAAAGTGCGGCCCGGGGGGATCCTGAAAGTAGACGGTTTTCTGAACCACCAGATGGACGTGACCCTGTTCGCCCAGCTGGCGGACGAGTGGTATGACGCCTTCCGGAACGACGGCGTCAATAAAATACTGACCATTGAGGCATCCGGCATTGGGCTGGCGTGTATCGCTGCCCAGAGGTTCGGATGCCCTGTTTTATTCGCTAAAAAGACAAAGACAAAAAACATCGACGGCTCGGTCTACACCACGCTGGTACAGAGCTTCACCCACGGCCGCATCTACGACGTGATCGTGGCGAAGGAGTACCTGCGCAGCACGGACCGGGTCCTTCTTATCGACGATTTTCTGGCCAACGGCGCGGCCCTGGAGGGGCTGTGCGACCTGGTGCGCCAGGCGGGCGCCACCCTGGTGGGCGCCGGCATCGCCGTGGAGAAGTGCTTCCAGCCCGGCGGAGAGCGCCTGCGCGCCCAGGGACTGCGCATCGAGTCCCTGGCCCGCATCAAGTCCATGTCTGACGACAGTCTGGAGTTCATGGACTGAATCCACCTGTTACCTCGTCGTTTGATCACCCACTATAGAAAAAACTAGGAGGACAAAAAATGAAAAAGCTCGCTTCCCTGCTCCTGGCACTGTGCCTGGTGATGAGCCTGGGCGTCAGCGCCCTGGCCGCCGACGGCATCGCTCCCGAGGACCTGAAGATCGGCATGGTCTGCATCGGCGACAACAACTCCGGCTACGACATCGCCCACATCACCGGCCTGGAGAAGGCCATGGAGACCCTAGGCATCCCCGCCGAGAACGTCATCTACAAGTACAACGTCGGCGAGAACGAAGAGGCCGCCGACGCCTGCTATGACCTGGCCGACAACGGCTGCCAGATCATCTTCACCGACTCCTACGGCCATCAGACCTACACCCAGCAGGTGGCCAGCGAGTATCCCGAGCTGACCTTCTGCGCCATGACCGGCGACCTGGCCGCCCTGTCCGGTCTCAGCAACCTCAAGAACGCCTTCAACCACACCTTTGAGTCCCGCTACGTCTCCGGCGTGGTGGCCGGCATGAAGCTGGCCGAGCTCATTGAAAACGGAGAGCTGACCGACGAGAACTATGACGCCGACGGCAACGTCAAGATCGGCTATGTAGGCGCTTACCCCTACGCCGAGGTGGTCTCCGGCTATACCGCCTTCTTCCTGGGCATCCGCTCCATCGTGGAGAACGTGCACATGGATGTGCGCTACACCAACTCCTGGTTCGATCCCATCGCTGAGGCTGAGGCCGCCAACGCCCTGATGGCCGACGGCTGCGCCATCATCAGCCAGCACGCCGACTCCACCGGCGCCCCCTCCGCCGTCCAGGCCTACTCCGAGGCCGGCCACACCGTGTTCTGCGTGGGCTACAACATCGACATGCAGGCCGTGGCCCCCGACGTGGCCCTGACCAGCGCCGGCAACGACTGGAGCGTGTACTACACCTTCGCTCTGCAGAGCATGATCGACGGCACCGAGATCCCCACCGATTGGTCCGAGGGCTACAACGAAGGCGCCAACTACATCTTCCCCCTGAACCCCTGCTGCCCCGAGGGCACCGCTGAGAAGGTGGCCGAGGTGGAGGCCGGTCTGACCGACGGCTGCCTGCAGGTGTTCGACTGCTCCACCTTCACCGTGGACGGCGAGCAGCCCACCAGCTTCCTGGCCATCGACCTGGACGGCGACTTCAACGGCGACGAGGGCGAGGCCATCTCCGACGGCGTGTTCCATGAGTCCGACCCCGCGCTGCGTTCCGCCCCGTACTTCAGCCTCCGCATCGACGGCATCACCGAGCTGAGCTGAGTCGTTTGAAAGGCAGAGCCTTTCAAACGAGAGGGTCGCGGCCTGCTGCAGCGCACTCGCTCCGCTCGCACGTTTGCAGGCCGAGGAGAATTTTTTCCGAGGTACACGCCCCCGGAAAAAATGATCCCAACGTATTCGCGCCTGCGGGCGCGAACTCTGCGAGGCAAAAGTAAAAACATAGGGGCGTCTCCGGGCGCCCCTATGTTCGTTAATGGAGGAATGCTTATGGCAGAGGAATTTGCCGTCCGCATGGTGAACATCACAAAGACCTTTGGGCACGTAGTGGCCAACGACAAGGTCTATCTTGAACTGCGCCGGGGAGAGATCCTCTCCCTGCTGGGGGAGAACGGCAGCGGCAAGACCACGCTGATGAACATGCTCTCCGGCATCTATTTCCCCGACGAGGGCCAGATATACATCAACGGCCGGGAGGTGACCATCGCCTCCCCCCATGACGCCTATGCCCTAGGCATCGGCATGGTGCATCAGCATTTCAAGCTGGTGGACGTGCTCACCGCGGCGGAGAACATCGCCCTGGGCCTGCCCGGCGGGGTCGTGGTGGACCGCAAGGGCATCGCCGAGAAGGTCCGTCAGATCTGCGACCGGTACGGCTTCTCCGTGGACCCGGACAAGAAGATCTACGACATGTCCGTGTCGGAAAAGCAGACCCTGGAGATCGTCAAGACCCTCTACCGCGGCGCGGAGATCCTGATCCTGGACGAGCCCACCGCCGTGCTCACCCCCCAGGAGACGAAAAAGCTGTTCGACGTCATGCGCAACATGCGCGCCGACGGCAAGAGCATCATCATCATCACCCACAAGCTGGCGGAGGTGCTGGAGATATCCGACCGGGTGACCGTGCTGCGCAAGGGCGAATACATCGGCGACATGGACACCGCCAAGGCGGACGCCCGGGCCCTCACCGACATGATGGTGGGCCGCACCGTCACGCTGAACATCCAGCGGGACGAGCCGGTCAACGTCCAGCGGCGCCTGGAGATCCGGAACCTGACCGTGAAAGACTCCGACGGCGTGACCCGCCTGGACGACATCAACCTGGACGTATACGCCGGGGAGATCCTGGGCGTGGCCGGCATCTCCGGATGCGGTCAGAAGGAGCTGCTGGAGGCCATCGCCGGTCTGCAGACCGCCGTATCCGGCTCCAGCGTCAAATATCGCCCCACCGGACCGGACGGACCGGCCGAGGAGCTGCTGGGCCTGGGCCCGCGGGCCGTCAGCGACCGGGGCATCCGCCTGGCCTTCGTGCCGGAGGACCGGCTGGGCATGGGCCTGGTGGCCAATATGGACCTGGTGGACAACATGATGCTGAAGGAATACCGCTCCGGCAAGAGCCCCATCGTGGAGCGCCGCCACCCCTCCGAGATGGCCCGGGAAATCGTCCGGGAGCTGGAGGTGGTGACGCCCGGCATCGACACGCCGGTGCGCAAGCTGTCCGGCGGCAACGTCCAGAAGATCCTGGTGGGCCGGGAGATCGCCATGAACCCCACCGTGCTCATGAGCGCCTACGCCGTCCGGGGCCTGGACATCAACACCTCTTACACCATCTACCGGCTGCTGGGCGAGCAGAAAAAAGCGGGCGTAGCGGTCATCTACGTAGGCGAGGACCTGGACGTGCTGCTGCAGCTGTGCGACCGGATCGCGGTGCTGTGCGGCGGGCGGCTCAACGGCGTGCTGGACGGCCGCACGGCCACAAAAGAAGAAGTGGGATACCTCATGACGACCCTGCAGGCCGATCGAAAGGAGGCCAGCGCATGACCAAACACGAACCGCTCATCCACATCGTCAAGCGCGACGGCATGGCCTGGTGGCGGGCATGGGCGATCCGCCTGATCAGCGCGGTGATGGCGCTGCTGGTCTGCGCGCTGTTCATCTACGGACTGACGAAGCTGAACCCCATCAAGGTTTACGGCGCCATGTGGGAAGGGGCCTTCGGCTCCCCCCGCCGGGCCTGGATCACCGCCCGGGACACGGCCATCCTGCTGTGCATCGGCGTGGGCCTGGCGCCGGCGTTCATGATGCGCTTCTGGAACGTGGGCGCCGAGGGCCAGGTCCTCATGGGCGGCTGCGCCACCGCCGCCGTGCTCATCTATGGGGGCGCGGCGCTCCCCACCTGGGCGCTGCTGTGCGCCGGCGCGCTGGCCAGCCTTGCGGCCGGGGCGCTGTGGGGGCTCATCCCCGCCCTGTTCAAGGCCCGCTGGAACACCAACGAGACCCTGTTCACCCTGATGATGAACTACATCGCCATCCAGATCACCTGTTTTCTGGTGGCCACCTGGGAGAACCCCAAGGGCTCCAACTCCGTGGGCATCATCAACCAAAAGACCCAGGCCGGCTGGTTCCCCGCGCTGTTCGGCCAGCAGTACATGATGAACGTGATCCTGGTGCTGGCCCTGACGGTAGGTGTGTTCCTGTACCTGAGATACACCAAGCAGGGCTATGAGATCTCCGTGGTGGGCGAGAGCGAGAACACCGCCCGCTACGCGGGCATCAACGTGCGCCGGGTGCTGGTGCGCACCATGGCCATCTCCGGGGCCATATGCGGCCTGTCCGGCTTCGTGGCCGTGGCCGGCTCCAGCCACACCATCTCCACCAGCACCGCCGGCGGCCGGGGCTTCACGGCCATCATCGTGGCGTGGATGGCGAAGTTCAATACCTTCGTCATGGTCCTGATCGCCCTGTTGCTGGTGTTCCTGGAAAAGGGCGCCGTGCAGATCGCCTCCCAGTTCCACCTGAACGATTATGCCTCCGACGTGGTCACAGGCATCATCCTGTTCTTCCTGCTGGGCAGCGAATTTTTCATCCAGTACTCCCTTCGGTTCCGCTCTCACACCCATGCAAAGGAGGCAGAGGCATGACCCAGCTCATCTCTCTTCTCACCAGCGCCGTCGTCTTTGGCACGGTCATCCTCTACGGGGCCGTGGGCGAGATCATCACGGAGAAGTCCGGCAATCTGAATCTGGGCGTGCCCGGGATCATGTTCCTGGGCGGCATCGCGGGGCTGGCGGCGGCATTTTTCTACGAGCTGCACGCGGCCGAGCCGGTGGGCGCGATCGGCCTGGCGCTCAGCTTCCTGGCGGCCATCGCCGCCTCCGCGCTGGGCGGGCTCATCTACGCCTTCCTCACCATCACCCTCCGCGCCAACCAAAACGTGACCGGCCTGACGCTGACCATTTTCGGGGCGGGCCTTGCCAACCTGTTCGGCGGCAGCCTCAACGCCCTGGCCGGCGGCGTGGGCCAGATCAGCGTGGCCGTCACCAGCCGGGCCTACCGCGCCTATATCCCCGCCCTGGCGGGAATGGGCCGGGTGGGGCAGCTGCTGTTCTCCTTTGGCTTCATGGCGTATCTGGCCATCGCCATCGCCCTGCTGGCCAGCTGGTTTTTGAACCGCTCCCGGGTGGGTCTGAACCTGCGGGCCGTGGGCGAGGACCCGGCCACCGCCGACGCGGCGGGCATCAGCGTGACCCGGTATAAATACCTGGCCACCTGCGCCGGCGCCGCCGTCTCCGGCCTGGGCGGGCTCTACTACGTCATGGACTACATCAAGGGCACCTGGTCCACCGACGGCACCATCGAGGCGCTGGGCTGGCTGGCCGTGGCGCTGGTGATCTTCGCCACCTGGCGGCCGGCGCGGGCCATCTGGTCGGCATACCTGTTCGGCGTGCTCTATTGGGCATACAACTACATCGCCGGCCTGAGCCGGGCCACCATCGAGCTGTTCAAGATGCTGCCCTACGTGGTCACCATCCTGGTGCTGGTGGCGGTGAGCATGCGCCGGTCCAAGGAGGCCCAGCCGCCCAAGAGCCTGGGTCTGAGCTACTTCCGTGAGGAACGATAAATGCGCTTTGAACATATCCTTTTCGACCTGGACGGGACGCTGACAGACCCGGCCCCGGGCATCACCAACGCCATCATATACGCCCGGAAAAAGTGGGGGCTTGACCCCGGGTCCAACGAGGACTATTATAAATTCATCGGCCCTCCCATGCCCCAGAGCTTCGTGGAATACTGGGGCTTCTCCCTGGAGGACGCCAAGCGGTTCCTGGCCTATTACCGGGAATACTATACCGTGACGGGGCTTTTCGAGAACGCGCCCTATCCCGGCATCGAGGACCTGCTCCGCCGGCTGAACGCCGCCGGGCGCAAGCTCTATGTGGCCACCTCCAAGCCCACGGACATGTCCGTGCGCATCCTGGAACGGTTCGGGCTGGCCGGGTACTTTCAGGCCATCGTCGGCAGCGACCCCACCAAGGCCGACAGCACCAAGGCCGATATCATCCGCACGGCCCACGCCCGCTGCTCGCTGGATATGGCCCGGACGGTCATGGTGGGCGACCGCAGCTACGACATGGAAGGGGCGAAGGAATGCGCCATCCCCTGCGTGGGCGTGCTGTACGGCTTCGGCACCCGCCAGGAGCTGACGGACGCCGGGGCGGACCGCATCGCCGAGACGGTGGAGGACCTGGCCGGCATCCTGCTGGCCTGATACGCATTTTTGATCGCGATCCCTGACAAACTACAGCGAGGGATGTTTTCGCGAGGCAAGTATTGCCAAGCCGCCTGACGCGGCGCCGCGGGGACAGACACACTGATAAATCGCAGCGAGGGATGGTTTCGCGAGGCGAGAAAGGCGGCGCGGGGAATACTTTGTGTATTGCCAAGCCGCCTGACGCGGCATCGCGGAAACAGACCC
>CANQOA010000036.1 GCA_947625355.1 uncultured Oscillospiraceae bacterium
TGGCTGTATTTCGTGCTGGCGGCGTTCATCATCGTGGGCACGGTGAACGCGGTGAACATCACCGACGGCCTGGACGGTTTGGCCAGCAGCGTGTCCATCCCGGTGTTCGTGTGCTATACGGCCATCGCCTATTGCTGGAACGCCGGGTCCCTGGCGGTGTTCGCCGCGGGGCTCACCGGCGGGCTGTTCGGCTTTTTGGTGTATAACTTCTATCCGGCCAAGTGTTTCATGGGCGACACCGGCAGTCTCTTTCTGGGCGGGGCGGTGTGCGGCATGGCCTTCGCGCTGGATATGCCGCTGATCCTGGTGCCGCTGGGGATCGTGTTCATCTTCGAGACCCTGTCCGACATCATCCAGGTGGGCTATTTCAAGCTCACCCACGGCAAGCGGTTTTTCAAAATGGCCCCCTTCCACCACCATCTGGAGATGGGCGGATGGCTGGGCCACAAGTGGACGGAAAAACAGATCGTCGCCCTGTTTTCCGGCATATCCCTGGTGTTTTCCGTGGTGGCGTTTTTCTCCTGCATCGGCCGGTACGACTGATGCGCCGCGAACGTTCTGGAGGTGGAGCCTATGCCGGCTAAAACGGCTGCCGTCAGCTATGACAATTCCCGCCTGGCGGACTATACCTATGACGACGCGGGGGAGCGGGGGAACGTGGACCTGCCCTTCGCGCTGCTGAGCCTGCTGCTGCTGACGGTGGGCGTGCTGATGGTGCTGTCGGCCAGCTTCGCCCGGGCCTATTACGACCCCACCAACGACACCGGCGGCATCGCCACCTATTATTTCGTGCGCCAGGCGCTGTTCGCGCTGTGCGGGGTGGGCGTGATGTTCGTCTGCTCCCGGTTCCCCATGGGCTTTTACCGGCACATCTCCGGCATCGTGATGATGGTGTCGGTGGCGCTGCTGGCGGTGGTGCTGGTCCCCGGCATCGGCGAGAAGGTCAACGGCGCCCGCCGGTGGATCAATCTGAAATTCACCACCTTCCAGCCCTCGGAGATCACCAAGATCGGCGTGATCATGTACTTCTCCATGCTCATCTGCCGGTATAAAGACAAGATGTCCAACCCCCGGTACGGCATCGTGCCCTTCGTGACGGTGCTGGGCGGGGTGTGCGTGCTGCTGGTGCTGGAGCCCCACATGTCCGCGATCATCATCATCCTGGCCATCGGCATGGTGATGCTGTTTTTGGGCGGGCTGCCCCTCTATTGGTTCATCGGCGGCGGCGTCGCGGCCGGGTCCCTGCTGGGCATCGGCTACGCGCTGTTCCCCTATGTGCGCAACCGGTTCTATGCCTGGCTCAACCCCTTCACCGACGCCTCCGACACCGGCTACCAGATCGTCCAGAGCCTCTATTCCATCGGCTCCGGCGGACTGCTGGGCAAGGGCCTGGGCAACTCCCTGCAAAAGTATCTCTACCTGCCGGAGGAGCACAACGACTTCATCTTTTCCATCGTCTGCGAGGAGCTGGGCTTCATCGGCGCCATGCTGATCCTGGCGCTGTTCGCGCTGCTGATCCTCCGGGGCTACTGGCTGAGCATGCACGCCAGGGACCGGTACAGCGCCCTGGTGGGGGCGGGCATCACCACCCACCTGGCCATGCAGGTGATCCTGAACGTGGCCGTGTGCACCAACTCCATCCCCTGTACGGGCATTTCTCTGCCGCTGTTCAGCTACGGCGGCACGGCCCTGCTGCTGCAAATGGCGGAGCTGGGCATCATCCTGTCCCTGTCACGGGACATTCCGGAGAAGCGATAGCCTATGAGGATACTGTTCACCTGCGGCGGCACCGCCGGTCATATCAATCCCGCGCTGGGCGTGGCCGGGCGCGTCAAAGAGCTGGTCCCCAACGCGGAGATCCTGTTCGTGGGGGCGGAGGGACACATGGAGACGGAGCTGGTGCCCCGGGAGGGGTACGCGCTCAGGACCGTGCGCATCTCCGGCTTCCAGCGGAGCCTCCGGCCGGAGAAGCTGCTGGCCAACGTGCGCACCGTGGGACGGGTCGTGTCCGCCGTGCGGACGGCGAAGGGGTATATCCGGGAATTCCGGCCGGACGCCGCCGTGGGCACGGGGGGCTATGTGTGCTACCCGGTGCTGAAGGCGGCGGCGGACCTGGGCGTGCCCACGCTGGTGCATGAGTCCAACGCCCTGCCGGGGCTCACCACCAGGCTTTTGGAAAAGCGGATGGACCGCATCCTGGTGGGCTTCGAGGAGAGCCGGCAGTACTATAAGCATCCGGATAAGGTCCAGGTCACCGGCACCCCTGTCCGGGTGGACTTTCGCGGCGGGGACCGGCTCAAGGCCCGGCGGGAGCTGGGACTGGACCCGGAGCAGCCCATCGTGCTGGCGGTGTTCGGCTCTCTGGGGGCGGAGTACATGAACACGGCCATGGAGGGCTTCATCCGCCGGATGGGGGCCGACGGCCGCTTCCGGCTCATCTACGCCACCGGCAAACGGTACTATGACGCCGTGCGCGCCCGGCTGGAGGCGCGGGGGCCGCTGCCCGCCTGCGCCGACGTGCGGGAGTATATCTACGACATGCCCATGGTCATGTCCGCGGCGGACGTGATCGTGTGCCGGGGCGGGGCGTCCACCGTCAGCGAGCTGACGTATCTGGGCAAGCCGGCGGTGATCGTGCCCAGCCCCAACGTGGTCAACAACCACCAGGAGAACAACGCCCGGGTCCTGGAGCGGGCCGGGGCCGCCAGGATGCTCCTGGAGGGGAAGTTCGACGGAGACGGGCTGTACGACGCCGTGACGGGGCTTTTGTACGACGGCGCGGCCCTTGAAAAAATGCACAAGGCCTCCCTGGAAATGGGGGTCAGAGACGCCACCGACCGGATCGTGTCGATGGTGCTGGGGCTTGCGCAGAGAGAAAAAACAGTGTAAAATCGATTTGTACGGCCGGACGGCCGATCGAATCATCAGCGAGGTAACCGCTTTGGCAAGACGTGACCGCTATGGCGTAGCCAGGAAAAAAACAAAACGAAACGCCCTCTTCGCGCCCCTGTCCTTCGTGCTGGTGTGCGTGGCGGTGGTGTTCGGCATGGGCGTGTTCTTCCGCGTGCAGACCATCGAGGTGGAGGGCGCGCTGGAGTATACCCCCGAGCAGATCATCGACGCCTCCGGCATCGGCGAGGGGGACAACCTGTTTTTCATCAACCATGTGGCCGCCGGCAGCCGCATCATCGCCAACCTGCCCCGGATCGAGAACGCCTGGGTGGAGCGGCAGCTGCCCAATAAGCTCATCATCCATGTGGAGGAGAGCTATTCGCTGGCCTATGTGACCTGGGAGGGGCAGAACTGGTCCATCACCGCCAACTGCAAGCTGCTGCAGGCGCTGACCACCCCGGAGGAGATGGCGGGGCTCATCCAGGTGCTGAACGTGACCCCCCTGAGCCCGGAGGCGGGCGCGTTCATGGCCGTGGAGCCAGACGAGGAGCTGAAACTGGCCTACCTGAAGGAGATGCTGAGCAGCATCCAGGAGCTGGGGATCGTACAGAACGTGTCCATGATGGACCTGGCCAACGCCGCCAGCCCCACGTTCCGGTATCTGGACCGGTTCACCGTGCGCATGGGCCCCAACAACAACACCGGCTATAAGCTGCGGATGCTCATGAGCGCCGTGCAGACCATGGCGGCCGATGAGACCGGCACCTTCAACCTCTCCGACGGCGTGCACGTCTATTACGTGCCGGACTGATATTTTTTCCGTCGTTTGACATAATATTTTTAAAAAATCTATTGACCTGCACGGAATTTCGTAATAAAATGCAAGATAAGTTGACAGAATCCCAAGATACGCCCCATACCAATATACGGGAGGCAGAAAAGATGGCACATTCGGTTGAGACCGGACCGGAGAATGTAGTGACCTTGAAGGTCGTCGGCATCGGCGGCGCAGGCGGCAATGTTGTGAACAGGATGGTCAGCTCCGGTACCAGCGGCGTGGAGTTCATCGCCGTGAATACGGACAAGCAGGCCCTTTCCATGTCCACCGCCGACCTGAAGATCCAGATCGGCGATAAGCTGACCCACGGTCAGGGCGCAGGCAGCGATCCCTCCGTGGGCGAGAAGGCCGCCGAGGAGAACCGCAACGAGATCGCCAAGGCTCTGGAGGGCACCGATATGGTGTTCATCACCGCCGGTATGGGCGGCGGCACCGGCACCGGCGCTGGCCCTGTGGTGGCGGACATCGCCCGGGAGGCGGGCGTACTCACCGTCGGCGTGGTCACCAAACCCTTCGGCTTCGAGGGCAAAAAGCGCATGACCCAGGCCATGGACGGCATCGAGTCCCTGCTGGGGAAGGTGGACAGCCTGCTGGTGATCCCCAATGACCGGCTGAAATACGCGACGGACCAGAAGGTGACCTTCGCCAACGCCTTCGAGATCGCCGACGAGGTCCTGCACGAGGCCGTCACCAGCATTTCCGGACTCATCAAGAACACCGGCTTCATCAACCTGGACTTCGCCGACGTGTGCACCATCATGCGCGGCGCCGGCTATGCCCACATGGGCGTGGGCCACGCCGTCGGCAAGGGCAAGGCGGAGGACGCCGCCCAGATGGCCATTTCCAGCCCCCTGATGGAGACCTCCATCAACGGCGCCCGGGGCGTGCTCATCAACATAACCGGCTCGGAGGACATGGGGCTGGACGATGTGGAGACCGCGGCCAACCTGGTCCAGTCTGCCGCCCATCCCGACGCCAACATCATCTTCGGCGCTTCCTTCGACAACTCCATGGAGGACGAGATCCGCGTCATCGTCATCGCCACCGGCTTTGACGAGGGGACCCAGACCGCCAAGGCGGCGTCCGCCAACGCCCAGGCCAGCGCCCAGCCCGCGGACGAACCTCCCGCCGTGGAGCGGCTGTTCGCCCAGGCGGACAAGCCCGCTGAGGAGAAAAAGCCCGCCGAGGAGCCCGAGGAAGAGGACCCCTTCGACAGCATCTTCCGGATCTTCAACTCCAAGTGAGCCCACTGGTGGACAAAATACGCCCCGCTTGCTCCGGCAAGCGGGGCTTTTTTTGGCGGCATGTCGTGAAAATGTGGCAAATTTTTACGGAACCGGGGGCTTTTTTTCTTGCATTTTGCTGCATACGGCTTTACAATAGTACAAGCATCATGTCCTGCGTAGAAAGACGACAAACAGAAAGAAGGAGTTTACCATGGCAGCGAAGTTTGAGATCAAAAAAGCGAAAAACGGCGAGTATGTTTTCAGCCTCTATGCCACCAACGGGCAGGTCATCGCCACCGGCGGCGAGACCTACAGCAGCCTCAGCGCCTGCAAGAACGGCGTGGAGAGCGTCCGGAAGAACTGCGGGGCCCATGTGGAGGACCAGAGTGCCGCGGGCGCCGAGACGCTGAGCCATCCCAAGTACGAGCTGTACAAGGACAAGAGCGGCCAGTTCCGCTTCCGCCTGAAGGCCGCCAACGGGGAGATCGTCGCCGTCAGCGAGAGCTACAAGGCCAAGGCCAGCGCCAAAAACGGCATCGCCTCCATCGGCCGCAACGCGCCGGACGCGCCGGTCGTGGTACTGGAGTGAGAGGTATCCCGGCATAGTGACCGGCCGCCCCCTGTTCAGAGCAGGGGGCGGTTTTCTTGCATTTGGCTGTCCAGCTTCCGGGCCAGGGCCTCGATCCGGCGCACCGCCGCCCGGTCGCCTTCCAGGGCGAGGGCGCTTCGGTCCGCCAGCGGGGCCAGTTTGACCTGGCCGGCGGGGCCGGTGACGGTGAGCCCGTCGGAGAAGTCCGCGCCGAACTCGGCCAGCGCCTCGCCGATGGCCCGCATGAGCCGCGCCCGGTCCCGGCAGGGGAGGATGCGCCGGGGCGGCTCCTGGACCCCCGGCACCCGCCACAGCCCGTCCAGCGCGTCCAGATTGCACTGGTAATAGGCCCGCGGCGTGCCGATGTCGCACCAGTAGCCCTCCAGCACCCGGCCATACATGGGCACGCCCCGGGCCAGCAGATCCGGGAACAGGTCTCTGGCGAAGTCATAGGGCCGCCCCGGGGGGATATAGTCCAGCACATCGGCGCTGATCCAATAGATCCCGGTGCTGACCCGGTCCGTCACCACCCGCTCCCAGGTGGGCTTTTCCAGAAAGCCTGTGATCCGGCCCTCCCGGTCCGTCAGGACCAGGCCGTAGGGCAGCGGCTCCGAGCGGGTCGTCAGGGCGATGGTGACGCCCCGGCGGCGGTCCCGCGCCAGCTGCGCCAGGTCCAGGTCGCAGGCGCTGTCGCCGCTCATCACGAGAAAGTCCTCCCCGCCGAGGAAGTCCGCGCAGTTCAGGACGGCGCCCGCCGTGCCCAGGGGGGCGCGCTCCAGGCGGTATTCGATGGACACGCCGAACCGGGAGCCGTCGCCGAAGTGATCCCGGATGACGTCGGGCTTGTAGCACAGCGTCATGCACAGCCGCTCAAAGCCGTTGTCCCGCAGCAGCGCCACGGTCCGCTCCAGCAGCGGCGCGCCCAGCAGGGGCATCATGGGCTTGGGCAGCCCGCCGGAGACGGAGGCGAGGCGCGTGCCCGCGCCGCCGGTGAGTATGACCGCTTTCATCCTTTCACCTCCCGTCTATTGTTTGCCGGGACAAATGAAATATGTGGGGAAGGGACGGGAAAAATGTGTTTGTAATATCATGGAGCGTCTGGTATAATGACTTAGTATATCTAATTTGGAGCAGTATGCCATGAATAAGATATCCAATCGACTTGGACAGCCGGGCTCCCGGCTCTATATCCTGTGCCTGCTGGTGTTCGCCGCCGTGACCGCGGTATTTTTCCGGCACGACATGGCGGGCATGGCCCTGGCGGGGGGAGAGGCCGTGACGGCGCTGGTGCTGCTGGGAGTGCATAACGCCATGCTCCGGCGCCGGCGGCGGGAGCTGAAGGAGTATATCCAATCGGTGACCTATGACACCGAGGCGGCCCGCGACAACGCCATGATGAACTTCCCTCTGCCCATGGCGGCCTATTTCGTGGACTCGGACCGGCTGGTCTGGGGCAACCAGGAGTTTTTCGCCATCTGCGGCCGCAAGGAGCCCAGCGTGGACACGGAGATCACCGCCCTTGTGCCCGACTACCAGGGCAAGTGGGTCCTGGAGGGGCGGACCCGGTGCCCCGGCCTGGTGGAGCTGGGCGGACGGCGGTATCAGGTCCACGGCAACCTGGTCCGGGGCAAGGGCAGCGAACAGATCAGCGGTACCATGGCCATCACCTACTGGGTGGATGTGACCGACTATGACGACACCCGCCGGGAATACATCGCCTCCCGGCCGGTGGTCATGCTGCTGATGATCGACAACTACGACGAGCTGATGAAGCCCGTGCCGGACAGGATGAAAAACGAGCTGCGCAACCAGCTGGAGGACCATATCGCCCAGTGGACGGAGGGGATGCAGGGCTTTTTGCGCCGGTATGACCGGGACCGGTATATCTACCTGTGCGAGAGGCGGTATTTCGACCAGCTGGTGGGGGGAAAGTTCTCCGTGCTGGACACGGTCCGGGAGGTCTCCAACACCTCCGGCATCCACGCCACGCTGAGCATCGGCGTGGGGCTGGACGGGAGCAGCCTGGAGGAGGACTTCAACTTCGCCTCCATGAGCGTGGAGATGGCCCTGAGCCGGGGCGGCGACCAGGCGGTGGTGCGCAACCGGGTCAATTTCGAGTTCTATGGCGGCCGGGCCACGGAGGTGGAGACCCGCACCAAGGTCAAGAGCCGCGTGGTGGCCAACGCCCTGGGGACCTTCATCAAGGACGCCTCCACCACCTTCATCATGGGCCACCGGTACGCGGATATGGACGCGCTGGGCGCGGCGGTGGGCCTTTGCTGCATCGCCAAGGCCTTCGGCAAGCGGGTGCGCATCGTCATGGGCGGCGGACCCAACGCCTGCTCGGTGATGATGGAGGAGCTGAAAAAGCACAAGGAATACGACAATATCTTCGTCAGCCCCAAGGAGGCCATGCTCCAGGCCAATTCCCGGAGCCTGCTGATCGTGGTGGACACCAACCGGCCCGAACAGGTGGAGGACCAGGCGCTGCTGCAGACCATCAGCCGCCTGGTGATCATCGACCACCACCGGCGGGCGGCCACCTATATCGACAACGCCACCCTGACCTTCCACGAGCCCTATGCCTCCTCCACCTCGGAGCTGGTGGTGGAGCTGATGCAGGAGCTGGTGGAAAAGGACGACATCGGCCGGGTGGAGGCCGAGGCGCTGCTGGCGGGGCTGGTCACCGACACCAAGAATTTCACCCTGCGCACCGGGGAGCGGACCTTCGAGGCGGCTGCCTTCCTGCGGCGGATGGGGGCCGACACGGTGGCGGTCAAGCGCATGCTCCAGAGCGACATGGCCCACACCGTCAGCCGCTATTCCATCCTGGAGCGGTCCAAGATCTACCGGGACAACATCTGCCTCGCGGTCATGGACCGGGAGGTGGACCGGGTGGTGGCGGCCCAGGCCGCCGACGAGATGCTGAACATCTCCGACGTGGAGGCGTCCGTGGTGCTGTTTCCGTCGGGGAGCGGCGTGATCCTGTCCGCCAGGAGCATCGGCAGCACCAACGTGCAGGTGCTGCTGGAAAAGCTGGGCGGCGGCGGCAACCAGTCCGCCGCGGGCGCGCAGATTCCGGATATCTCCCTGGAAGAGGCGGAGGCGAAGCTGAAAGCGGCCATCGACGAGTATCTGGACGAGTGACGGCGCCGGCGGAGGATAACGGGACAGAGGGGGCCTGGCCTGGCCGGGCCGTCCGTCACGGCGGCGCGCGGCGCAGCATAGAAGCATGAGCATCCAAGCAAGGAGGACGAACATATGAAAGTCATTTTGCAGCAGGACATCAAGGGGCAGGGCAAAAAGGGCCAGCTGAAGGAGGTCTCCGACGGCTACGGCCGCAATTATCTGCTGCCCAGGGGCCTGGCCATCGAGGCCACGGCGGACAACCTCAACACCATGCGCCTGAAGGACAAGGCCCGCCAGGCCCAGATCGCCAAGGAGAGGGCCCAGGCGCAGGAATACGCCGAGAAGCTGGGGGCGGTGATCGTCCACGTGAAGGCCAAGGCCGGCGCCGGCGGGAAGCTTTTCGGTTCCGTCACCTCCAAGGAGATCGCCGAGGCGCTGGCATCCCAGCACGGCATCACCGTGGAGAAGAACCAGATCGTGCAGACCGAGCCCATCAAGCAGTTCGGCACCTTCCAGGTCAAATGCAAGCTGGGCTATGAGATCACCGGGACCATCCATGTGATGGTCACCGAGGAGAAATGATCGTTTAGGAGAGTCGGCGATGGACGAGCTGCTGGGCCGCAGGGCCCCCTATTCGGCGGAGGCGGAGCAGGCGATATTGGGCTCGATGCTCATCGACCCTGCCTGTATCCCCGATGTGGTCAACAGCGTCAAGGGCGCGGAATTTTATATCGATACGAACCGGGACATCTTTGAGACGGTCTTTGCCATGTTCAGCATGGGCCGGAAGGTGGACCCGGTCACCGTGCTGGACGAGATGCGCGCGCGCGGCTGCTGGAAGGAGAACTCCCAGCAGTATCTCATGGAGCTGATGGACGTCACGCCTACGGCCGCCAACGTGCTGCAGTACTGCGCCATCGTCCGGGAGCGGGCGCTGATGCGGGCGCTGGGCGAGTCGGCGGCGGAGATCAGCGAGCAGGCGTACCAGCAGGGGGGCAAGGCCCAGGACGTGCTGGAGCTGGCAGAGCGGAGGATCTACGCCCTGCGGAAGGAATCGGTCAGCGGCGGTCTGGTGCCCATGACCCGGGTGCTCCAGGACGTGCTCAGCCAGATCTCCCAGGCGGCCGCCAACGGCAGCCAGCTGCCGGGTATCTCCACGGGCCTGACAGACATCGACGAGTGCCTGCAGGGACTGGGGGAGGGAGACTTCGTGCTCATCGCCTCCCGGCCCGGCATGGGCAAGACCAGCATCGCCCTGAACATCGCCGTCAACGCCGCCAAGAGCTCCGGAAAGACGGCGGCCATCTTCTCCCTGGAGATGAGCCGCCAGCAGCTGGTGATGCGCATGCTCTCCTCGGAGAGCCACATCGACCTTTATCAGCTCAACCAGGGGCGGCTGAGCAGCGACGAATGGGGGCGGCTGGCCGAGGCGGCCGGCGCCCTCAGCAAGGTGGATATCCGCCTGGACGACAACCCCACCATGACCGTGGCGGAGATGGCCGCCCAGTGCCGCCGGATCGAGGATCTGGGGCTGGTGGTGGTGGATTACCTGCAGCTGATGCAGAGCGCCGGCAGCGGCAACTCCTGGGCCAACGAGAGCCGCACCCAGGCCGTCAGCGATATCAGCCGCATGATGAAGGTCACCGCCAAGGAGCTGGGCGTGCCCATCGTATGCATGAGCCAGCTCAGCCGCGCCAACGAGGCCCGGCAGAACAAGCGGCCCATGCTCTCGGACCTGCGGGAGTCCGGCTCCATCGAGCAGGACGCCGACGCGGTCATCGGCCTGTACCGGGAGGGATACTATGACCGGGAGTGCGAGGACCCCAACTCCGCCGAGGCCATCATCCTCAAAAACCGCCACGGCCGGGTGGGGACGGTCTATCTGCGGTGGATCCCGGAGTACACCACCTATGTGAACGACGAGCGCCGCCACGACGAGGATGGATACTGACCTGCTGCCCCGGCAGGGGCTGATCCTGTGCGCCGTGTCCGGGGGAGCGGACTCCATGTATCTGCTGTGCCGGCTGGTGGAGCTGGGCTATCCCGTGGCGGCGGCCCACTATAACCACGGCCTGCGGGGAATGGAATCGGACCGGGATGAGGCCTTCGTCCGGACCTTCTGCGGGGAGCGGGACATCCCGTTCCGGTCGGAGCGGGCCGGGTTCGGCGCGTTCGCCCGATACGGGGGCATAGGGACCGAGGCGGCCGCCAGGGCGCTGCGGTATGACTTTTTGGAGCGGACGGCGGACGAGCTGGGGGCGGCGTGCATCGCCACGGCCCACACTGCCGATGACAACGCCGAGACGATGCTCCTGCGCCTGGCCCGGGGGACCGGGATGAAAGGGCTGGGCGGCATCCCGCCGGCGCGGGGGCGCGTCGTGCGGCCTATGCTGGACGTGACGAAGGCCGAGGCGGAGGCATATCTGCGCCGGCGTGGCGTCCCCTGGGTGGAGGACTCCACCAACGCCGCCGACGATTATGCCCGCAACCGGGTGCGCCACGGCGCGGCGCCGGCGCTGGCGTCGGTGAATCCGGCCTTTGTCCGGGCGGCGGGCCGGACGGCGGCGCTGCTCCGGGCGGACGAGGAATACCTCACGGCCCAGGCGGAGGCGTTTTTGCGGGAGAACGCCGCGGGAAACGCCGTGGACGCGGCGGCCCTGGCGGCGGCCCCCTGGCCGGTGGCCAGCCGGGCGGTGCGCCTGATGGCCGGGCGGGACCTGGCGCTGGTCCATGTGCAGGCGGCGCTGCGCGCGGCCCGGGAGGGCGGCATGGCGGACGTGCCGGGCATGCGGGTGGGCGCCTTTGCCGGGCGGCTCTGGTTCGGCGCGGAGACGGGCGCGCCGCTGCGGCCGCGGACCCTGCCGGCGCCGGGGGCGGCGGACCTGCCGGAGGCGGGGCTGCGGGCGACAGCGGAAAAAATCACGGCCGGGTCTTGCGTTGTTCACAATTCGTACAACATTTTTTTCTTCCAATGTGAGAATATATGTGGTAGTATTACAATCACCGGCCGAAGGCCCGGCGATAAGTTCCGCCCGGCGGGGCGGGGCTGCACCAAAGGACTGAAGCAGCTGCTGCGGGAGGCGGGCGTGCCGCCATGGGAGCGGACGGGCGTGCCCGTGCTGCGGGACGAGGCCGGTATCCTGGCCGTATACGGCGTGGGCGCGGCGGAACGGGCCGTGCCGACCGGCGGAGCCGGAGAGATCCTGAAGATAGAATTCCGGCGTCTGCCGGGCGAGGGAGGATAAGGATATGCACAGCGATGTGGAACGGTACATTGCCACCGAGGAGGAGCTGAAGGGCATCGTGGCCCGGCTGGGCCGGCAGATCAGCGCGGATTACAAGGGGAAGAACCCCCTGTTCGTGGGCGTACTGCGGGGCTGCTTCATCTTCATGGCCGACCTGGTGCGGGCGTGCGATATCCCCTGCACCGTCGACTTCATGGTCGTGTCCAGCTATGGCGCGGGGACTACCTCGACCGGCGCGGTGAAGATCATCAAGGACCTGACCGAGAACATCGAGGGCCGGGACGTGATCATCGTGGAGGATATCCTGGACAGCGGAAATACCCTCAGCTACCTGAAAAACTATATGATGGCCCGCAAGCCCAAGTCCATCCGGATCGTGACGCTCCTGGACAAACCGGACCGGCGTGTGGCGCCCATCAAGGCGGATTACGCCGGGTTCACCATCCCGGACGCGTTCGTGGTGGGCTACGGCCTGGACTATAACGAAAAATACCGCAATCTCCCCTATATCGGCCTTTTGAAGCCGGAAATCTATTCATGAGGTAGTTCCATGGACAATATGCCTGGCAACAACAATAACCAAAAGGGGCCCAACGGACCTGTGGGGCCCGGCCCCGGCGGCGGACAGGGGCCTGGGGGCGGCGGACAGGGACCCGGGAACCGGCGCGCCCGGGATATCGGGTTCTACGCGCTGGTGCTGGTGATCCTGCTGGCGGCGGTGTTCTCCCTGACCGGCAACCGCTCCTCGCTGGAGGTGCCCTATTCCCAGATGCTCGACCTGTTCGAGAACGAACAGGTGGAGTCCTTCGTGGTGGCCGGACGGGAGCTGACGCTGTATCTGCGGGAGCCCTATCAGGGCCAGCGGGAGATCACCCGCAACCTCCGGGACGTGGACAAGTTCTATGAGGATCTGGGAGACCTGATCCAGGAGCAGAAGGACGCCGGCATCCTCACCGAGTACGACGACAACGAGGGCTTCGTGGCGCCCTGGTGGCTGAGCTTTTTGCCCTACCTCATCGTGATGGGCGTGATCGGCGTGCTGTGGTACGTGATGATGAACCGGGCCACCGGCGGCGGCGCCGGCGGCGTGGCCAAGTTCTCCAAGGCCCGGACCCGCACGGCCAACGACGAGCACAGCCGCAAGACCTTTGCCGACGTGGCCGGCTGCGACGAGGAGAAAGAGGAGCTGCAGGAAATTGTGGAGTTCCTCAAAAACCCCGCCGCCTATACGGCCATGGGCGCGCGCATCCCCAAGGGCGTGCTGCTGGTGGGCCCTCCGGGCACCGGTAAGACCCTGATGGCCAAGGCCGTGGCCGGCGAGGCCGGCGTGCAGTTTTTGTCCATCTCCGGCTCCGACTTCGTGGAGCTGTATGTGGGCGTGGGCGCCAGCCGCGTGCGGGACCTGTTCGACCAGGCGAAAAAGGTGGCGCCCGCCATCATCTTCATCGACGAGATCGACGCCGTGGGCCGTCAGCGCGGCTCCGGCCTGGGCGGCGGCCACGACGAACGCGAGCAGACCCTCAACCAGCTGCTGGTGGAGATGGACGGCTTTTCCAACAATGAGGGCGTCATCGTCATGGCGGCCACCAACCGGGCCGACATTCTGGACAACGCCCTGCTGCGCCCCGGCCGGTTCGACCGGCAGGTCTATATCGGCCTGCCCGACGTGAAGGGCCGCGAGGCCATTTTGCGGGTCCATGCCAAGGATAAGCCCCTGGGGGACGATGTGGACCTCAACTCCATCGCCCGGGGCACCGCCGGCTTCTCCGGCGCCGACTTGGAGAACCTGCTGAACGAGGCGGCGCTGCTGGCCGTGCGGCGGCACCGGCGCTTCGTAGTCAACGCGGACATCGACGACGCCATCCTGAAGGTGGAGATGGGACCCGCCAAGAAGAGCCGGGTCATCACCGACAAGGAGCGGCGGCTCACCGCTTACCACGAGTCCGGCCACGCCATCGCGGCCAAGTACCTGGAGCACGTGGACCCGGTGCACTATATCACCATCATCCCCCGGGGACAGGCCGGCGGCTTTACGCTCATGCGTCCCAGCGAGGACAAGTCCTTCCACGCCAAGAGCGAGATGTTCGAGCAGATCGTCATGGCGCTGGGCGGCCGGGTGGCGGAAAAGCTGTTTATGCACGATATCTCCACCGGCGCCTCCGGCGATATCCAGCAGGCCAGCAAGATCGCCCGGGCTATGGTCATGCAGTTCGGCATGAGCGAGCGGCTGGGCCCCATCAGCTTCGACGACTCCGGCCACAGCCTGTTCATCGGCCGGGACTTCGGCACCACCAAGAGCTATTCCGAGGAGACCGCCGCCGTCATCGACGAGGAGGTCAAGCGCATCTTTGACGAGGCCATGGCCCGGTGCGAGCAGCTTCTCACCGAGCATCGGGAGCAGCTCATCGCCGTGGCGGAGTATCTGCTGGTGCACGAGTCTCTGGATGGGGCGGACTTCGACTACTTCTGCGAGCATGGCTGCCTGCCTCCCAAGACACCCCAGGCTGTGTCGCCCAAGGAGCCGGAGCAGCCCCAGCCGGCGGCGCCCGCGCAGCCGGAGAGCGCGCCTGCCGCACCCCAGGGCCCCGGCGGGGAGACGCCTGCCCCGGAGCCCGGCCCCGCCGGTCCGGACGGGCAAAAAGAAGAATAACTGAACAAAGGCGGGCTCTGCCCGCCTTTGTCGATAGGAGAGAGAGGACATATGAAATTAGGCATTCTGGGACTGCCCAACGTGGGCAAGAGCACGCTTTTCAACGCCCTGACCAACGCTGGGGCGGAGTCGGCCAACTACCCCTTCTGCACCATCGAGCCCAACGTGGGCGTGGTGGCGGTGCCGGACGAGCGGCTGGATTTTCTCGCGGAGATGTACCACCCCAAGAAATACACCCCTGCCACCATCGAGTTCGTGGACATCGCCGGCCTGGTGAAGGGCGCCTCCAAGGGCGAGGGCCTGGGCAACAAGTTTTTGGGCAACATCCGGGGCACCGACGCGCTGATCCATGTGGTGCGCTGCTTTGACGATCCCAACATCGTCCGCCACGAGTGCTCCACCGACCCGGCGGGGGACATCGAGACCGTGGATCTGGAGCTGATCATGGCGGACCTGGAGATGGTCCAGCGGCGGCTGGAGAAAGCCCAGAAGTATGTCAAGTCCGGGGATAAGAAATACGCGAAGGAAGCGGACCTCATGGCCCGGCTGGCCGCCTGGCTCAACGAGGGCAAGTCCGCCCGCAGCTTCCCCTGCGAGGGGGAGGAGGCGGAGATGGTGGCTCAGTCCGATCTGCTCAGCCTCAAGCCCGTGATCTATGCCGCCAACATGGACGAGGACGGATTCGCCCAGGCGGAGCAGAGCCCCTACTATCAGCAGGTGAAGGCCATCGCCGACGCCGAGGGGAGCATGGTGCTGCCGGTATGCGCCCGGTTCGAGCAGGACATCGCCGAGCTGGACGACCCGGCCGACCGGGAGATGTTCATGGAGGAGCTGGGCATCCGGGAGTCCGGCCTGGAGCGGCTCATCAAGTGCTCCTACGCGCTGCTGGGGCTCATATCCTTCCTCACCTGCGGGCCGGACGAGTGCCGGGCCTGGACCATCACCAAGGGGACCAAGGCCCCCCAGGCCGCCGGCAAGATCCATACCGACTTCGAGCGGGGCTTCATCCGGGCCAACATCATCGCCTTTGAGGACCTGAAGGCCTGCGGCAGCGAGGCGGCGGCCCGGGAGAAGGGCCTGCTGCGGGCCGAGGGCAAGGATTACGTGATGCAGGACGGGGACGTGACCCACTTCCTGTTCAATGTCTGAACGCATCCGCTGGCTGGACGGCTGGCGGGGGCTGGTCTGCTGGCTGATGATCGGATATCACCTGATGTTCGACTGCATCCTGTTCGGCTGGCTGCCCTACAGCGTCACCCAGTGGTGGCCGGTGTTCCTTCTGCAGCGCTTCATCGCCCTGAGCTTCATCTTCCTCTCCGGCGTCAGCTCCCACTTCACCCATTCTGACCTCCGCCGGGGGCTCATCACCGCCGCGGCGGGGGCCGTCGTGGTGACGGCGTCCTATGTGGTGGCGCAGCCCATCCGGTTCGGCATTTTGCAGTTTCTCAGCGTGGCCATGGTGCTGTACCACTTCGCGGGCCGGTACGTGGAAAAGGCGCCGGACGCTCTGGCGCCCTGGCTGTGGGCGGGGCTGTATCTGGTCACACGGGTGATCAGCTATACCACCTTTGTGGAGCCGAAGTGGCTGTTCTGGCTGGGACTGCGGGCCCATGGATTCCAGTCCGCCGACTGGGTGCCGCTGCTGCCCAACCTTTTCATGTTCTTCCTGGGCGGATGGTTCGGGAAAAAACTCATGGCGCTGCCGGCATCCAGCCGTCTGCGCACCGCCGGCGCGCCCGGCGCGCTGGTATGGACGGGACAGCGGACGTTGATGATCTATCTCGTCCATCAGCCGGTGCTGTATGGCGCCTGCTGGCTGGTGAGCGCGGCGCTGAGGTGAGAGGAAATGTCTGTCACGATCGAGAGATATACGAAAGACAGGATACCGGACGTGCTGCGGGAGAAACTGCGGGCGCGGCATATCGACACGCTGATCGCCCTGACGGCGTCCAACGAGGAGGCCCAGCGGTTTTATCAGCACGTGCCCGATTCCCAGATGCACGACGTGGGGATATGGATCAACATCAAGTGAAAGCCGCTTGACAACGGTTTTCAACAGTGCTATATTGCATAGGAACAAAGGCGATGACGGGAATTGCGCCGGGAAACGACCGCCAGAGAGAGAGGGCCGGATGGCTGGAAGCCCTCTTGGGTGACGCCCCGAACGCTGACCATCCCCGAGCCGCGGGACCCAAAGGCGACGAGTAAGCCCCGCCGTGCGGCGCGCGTGAAGCGCTTTGAGTGAAAGTTTAGGGTGGGACCGTGTGTATTTTACGCACCCCTGACGAGATGTCAGGGGTGTTTTGTTTTAGGAGGAAAACATGGAATACGATTTCAGCGATGCCGAATACAGAAAGATGTACCGGCACACCACCAGCCACGTGCTGGCCCAGGCGGTCAAGCGCCTCTACCCGGAGGCGAAGCTGGCCATCGGCCCGGCCATCGACGACGGGTTCTATTACGACATCGACATCGACAAGCCCTTCGTACCCGAGGACCTGGAGGCCCTGGAGGCGGAGATGCGCAAGATCTGCAAGGAGAAGATCAGGCTGGAGCGGTTCGAACTGCCCCGGGCCGAGGCCATCGCCTTCATGGAGGAGCGGGGCGAGCCCTATAAGGTAGAGCTCATCAACGACCTGCCCGAGGACGCGGTGATCAGCTTTTATAAGCAGGGCGACTTCACCGACCTGTGTGCCGGGCCGCACTTGGACTCCACCGGCCGCATCAAAGGCAACGCCATCAAGCTCACCACCGTCAACGGCGCCTACTGGCGGGGCGACTCCAGCCGGAAGATGCTCCAGCGCATCTACGGCACCTGCTTCCCCACCAAGGCGGAGCTGGACGCATACCTGGCCCGGATCGAGGAGGCGAAAAAGCGCGATCACCGCAAGCTGGGCCGGGAGCTGGGCCTGTTCGCGTTCCGGGACGAGGCCCCCGGATTCCCGTTCTATCTGCCCAAGGGCATGGTGCTGAAAAACACCCTGATCGACTATTGGCGCCAGGTCCATAAAAAGTGGGACTATCTGGAGATCAGCACGCCCCAGATCATGAAGCGCACCCTCTGGGAGACCTCCGGCCACTGGGATCACTATAAAGACAATATGTATACGACGGTGATCGACGAGGAGGACTTCGCCATCAAGCCCATGAACTGCCCCGGCAGCATCCTGGTCTATGACCTGGAGCCCCACTCCTACCGGGACCTGCCCCTGCGCTACGGCGAGCTGGGCCTGGTGCACCGGCACGAGCTTTCCGGCGCTTTGCACGGGATGTTCCGCGTCCGCTGCTTCACCCAGGACGACGCCCATATCCTGCTGGCCAAGGACCAGATCAAGGACGAGGTCATCCGCATTGCCCAGCTGTTCGACGAGGTCTATACCCTCTTCGGCCTGCCGTACACCATCGAGCTGTCCACCATGCCCGAGGATCACATCGGCTCCGTGGAGGACTGGGACATCGCCACAGCCGCTCTGGCCGACGCCATCACCAGCATCGGCAAGACCTATGAGATCAACCCCGGCGACGGCGCGTTCTATGGGCCGAAGCTGGACTTCCACATCGAGGACTCCCTGGGCCGTACCTGGCAGTGCGGCACCATCCAGCTGGATTACCAGCTGCCCGGCCGGTTCGACCTGGAGTACGTGGGCGCGGACGGGGAGAAGCACTGCCCCGTGATGATCCACCGGGTGGTGTTCGGCTCCATCGAGCGGTTCATCGGCGTCATCACCGAGCACTTCGCCGGCGCGTTCCCCACCTGGCTCAGCCCGGTGCAGGTGAAGATCCTGCCCATCACCGACCGGACCATGGACTATGCTAAGCAGGTGTCGGCCAAGCTGGAGGCCCTCGGCGTCCGCACCGAGGTGGATACCCGCAACGAGAAGCTGGGCTTCAAGATCCGGGAGGCCCAGATGGAGAAGGTGCCCTACAAGCTGGTGGTGGGCGACAAGGAGGCCGCCGAAGGCACCGTCGCCGTGCGTACCCGCGACGCCGACAAGGGCTCTATGAGCCTGGACGCGTTCATCGAAAAGCTCCAGGAAGAGATCGCTACCAAGTCCAAAACTTCGCTTTTTTGACATAGCATAATCGGACAGGCCCCCTCGTAGACTAGTGATAGTTTGCGAGGGGGTTTTCAACGATATGAGCAAAGCACGAAAGAAGCTGTGCGCGGCATTGGGGCTGCTGTTCGCGCTCAACATCCTGCTGATCGTCAGCGCCCAGCGCGCCGAGGCCGTCACGTACCAGAAGGGGTCCACCGGCTCCGTCGTCACCACGATCCAGGAAAAGCTGTCCCGCTGGGGATATTATTCCGGAAAGGTGGACGGCGTATACGGCTCCAAGACTTTGGAGGCGGTGAAGCTCTTCCAGCGGCGGAACGGCCTGGCCGTGGACGGCAAGTGCGGCCCCAAGACACTGGCGGCGCTGGGGATCAACGTGAGTACCACCAATCAGAGCACCTCGGGCGACGTGGACCTGCTGGCCCGGCTGATCTCCGCCGAGGCGAGAGGGGAGCCCTATACCGGCCAGGTGGCCGTGGGGGCGGTGGTCATGAACCGGGTGAAGAGCCCCGCGTTCCCCAACACCATGTCCGGCGTGATCTATCAGTCCGGAGCCTTTTCCTGCCTGCAGGACGGCCAGTTCTGGAAACCGGTGGCCGACAGCGCCTATAAGGCGGCGCGGGAGGCCATCAACGGCGCGGACCCCTCCGGCGGCGCGATCTATTACTTCAATCCCGCCACGGCGACCAGCAAGTGGATATGGTCCCGGCCGCTGCTCACCGTCATCGGCAGACACCGGTTCTGTGCCTGACCCTCCCATCCGGGAGGGCCTTTTTTGTGCCGATCGAAAAGTTTTTTTCAAAAAAACTTCAAAAAGGTGTTGACAAAGGGTGGAGAGGATGGTATATTAGCAAAGCGCCTCGCGGGGGAGCAAGCGAGCCCGG
>CANQOA010000037.1 GCA_947625355.1 uncultured Oscillospiraceae bacterium
CCGGTTCAGTACAAGGCTGAACTGGGCTTTTGATCCTTTGGTTGCTTCCTCTTGTCTACTTCCCCTTGACTACTGCAGAACCGGGGAGGCGCGATTTTGTTTGTAAAAAAGCAGACTCCGGGGGAGCTCGAGGGGGCGGAGCCCGCCTCGAATGAGAACTGACGCCCCGCGCGAAGCGCGGCAATGACTTTTGCGGAGCAAAAGTACCGGCGTCATTGGAGGCGCGTGATGTTATATGATGTTATATAGATCTTATGCCCCGACATCACTGTTCTCGGTGACGCCGCTGAAGGAGTTCATGCCGGCGGCCAGCGTGAACTGGGTGGTCATCTCGCCGGCGGTCTGGCCCCAGGGACCGAAGCCGCCCTGGCCGGCGCCACCCGGCATCCCGCCCTGGGGGGCCTCCGGGGGCTGCTCACCGCTCGGCATGTCCAGAGGGTCCTCCGGCATCTCCGGGGGCTGCGCTCCATCCTCGGGCATCTGGGGACCGAAGCCGCCGGGCAGGTCCAGAGGATCGCCCGCGGGCTGATCGTCCTCCGGCATCTCCGGGGGCTGTCCTCCGCCCTCCGGCATCCGGGGGCCGGGGCCTCCGCGCATCCCGGGGCCCATGCCGGCAGCGCCGGCGGCGCCCTGGAGCTGGGTCTGGCCGGCGTAGAGGCAGTAGCTCTCCCCGGCGGTCAGGGCCGGGCCGGACATGACCAGATAGGTGAAGTCGTTCTCCGCCGTCAGGCCCATGACCTCCCCGCCGGTCTCGCCGGTGAGGGAATAGCGGGTCCCGCCGGACTGGCGGCCGGCGAAGGAGAACACGGCGCAGCACTGCTCCCCGGCCGTGATGGGGTCCAGCATGTTCCCGGTGGCGATGACGGTGCCGCCGTTGAGAAGGATGCCCTTGGCGGAGTCCAGGCCGGAGTCGGCGCTGGTGGAGCAGGCCGCGGCGGTGACCAGGCCGCCGTTGAGGACCAGCCATCCGTTGGAGTCGATGCCGTCGCCCTCGCCGGTCTCACCAGTGACGGTGATGTGCACGGCGCCGCCGTTGACGGCGACCACGGAGACGTCGTCCTCGTTGACGTTGATGCCGTCATTGCCGGAGCGGATATTGACGGTGCCGCCGTTGATGGCCAGGTGCATCTCGGTGTCCAGACCCTCGTTCTCGGCGGTGATATCCAGCACGCCGGTATCCTCGGGGCCGCCCTCGATGCGCATGCTCATCTTGGAATAGAACGCGCCGTCGTATTTATGCAGCTTCTTGCTGTCGGTGACGGCGGTGCCGGCTTCGTTGAGGGTGACGGACTTATAGATGCGGGCCACATAGGAGCCGTCCACATGGTTCTCGCTGCCGTCAGCCAGGACCACCACCGCCCCGGCGGCGGACAGGTCCGGCGCGGAGCCGGACTCCCCCTCCGCGTCGCATTCATAGACGTTATAGAAGATCACCGCCGGCGCCACCGTGCAGGAGATGTCCACCCCGTCCAGGATCAGGGTCACCACGGCCGCGGGGTCTTTTTTCGCGTCCTTGCCCAGGTCCACGGCGATCTGGCCGGGGGAGAGGGCGCCGGTGAGGCGGTACGTGCCCGGCTGGGTGATGTGCACGACGGTGTGCGCCTGGGCTTCCTCGGCGGTGTGCTCGTCCGCGGCCGTGCCCTCGCCGTAGGTGAAGTCGTGGCCGGCCTCGTAATACACGATGTCGTGGGCGGTGTAGACCGCAGCGTCCGGGTCCGTGCCGGCGGCCGCGCCGTCCACGGTGACGCCCTTGTCGCTCAGCACCACGTCCACGGCGCCGTCGGCGGCCATGGCGGGGACGCCGCAGGCCAAGGCCATCGCGGCGCAGAGCGCGGCGCAAAGAAGTCTCTTCCAAAGCATAGGCTCGTCCTCCGTTTCTCGATGGGGCTACTATACCCGCAAATCATGAACAGTTTTTCGCCGGGATGTTTCCGAAATGTAAATTCCGTCTCAGCGCAGCGCGTCGAAGAATCCCCGCAGCAGCCCGGCGCACTCGTCGGCCAGCACGCCGCCGTAGATGGCGGGCCGGTGGCCGTAGCGTTCCTCGAAGAGGTTCAGAACGCTGCCGCAGGAGCCGGAGCGGGGCTCCCTGGCCCCGTATACCACCGTGGGGATGCGGGCGTTTATGATGGCGCCCGCGCACATGGGGCAGGGCTCCAGCGTCACATACAGCGCGCAGCCGTCCAGCCGCCAGGAGCCGGCCGCCGCGCAGGCGGCCTCGATGGCCTCGATCTCCGCGTGCCGGACGGCGTTATTCAGTTCCTCCCGGCGGTTGCGGCCCGCGCCGATGATCCGGCCGTCCCGATCCGCGACCACGCAGCCCACCGGCACGTCGCCGGTGCCCAGCGCCCTGCGCGCCTCGGCCAGGGCCAGGCGCATATAGTCCTCCCGCTCCATGGCGTCACCTCCCCGCTCCATTATGCCATAGGTCCGGGGAAAATGCAAAGGGATCGCGGGGAAGGGTTCGTTTCTTTTTGTTTGGATAGTTACAAAAAATTTCTCAAAAATTACAAAATAGTGTTGCAAATCCATGGCGTGGCTGTTTAATAGTAGTGAAGAGCCAAAATAAGGAGGCAATTTATGCTGCCGACTATCTCTTTACCACAAGACCCCCCAACCGGGCAGGAGCTCGTCTCGGAACTGTACCAACAGTACGACCGGCTGATGTTCTCCACCGCCGGAAAATATACGGACAACATCCATGAGGCCGAGGAGATCGTGCAGGACGCGCTGGTGAAGCTGGTGGAGCATGCGGACGCCCTTTTGAAGGTGGAGCGTTGCGTTTTGCCGGCTATGGTTGTCATTATAGTCAGGAACACGGCGATCAACCATGTGAAGCACCTGAGCGTGGTCCAGCGGCATCGGGTGGACATGCCCGAGGACGGCGACGCCGTCTGCGACGGGCCGTCCCTCGACGAGCTGATGGTCCGGGAGGAACAGCTGGCGGCGCTGCGCCGCGTATGGGAACTGCTGTCGCCGGACGACCAGACCCTGCTCACAGGCAAGTACATACTGGGCATGGAGGATCAGGAGCTGGCCGCGTTGGTGGGGTGTAAGCCCGGAAGCGTGAGGATGAAGTTGACGCGGGCGCGCCGTCGGGCGCTGCGGGAGATGAAGAAGGAACGTGAGTTTGATGACGAATCGTGACATGACGCGGGAAGCCCGTGACGAGGCCGTTTTGCGGGACCTTTTGCGGGAGCTCGCCCGGGAAGAGGGCAGGAGGCTGGAGCGGGAGAACGAGGCCCTGCAGGCCGACCCGGACGCCGCTGTGCCGAAGGAGGCGGAGAGCCGGTGCCAGCTGGCCATCCGCCGGACGAAGAGCGTACCCGGCGGGGCCTTGCCGCCGCTGCGCCGACGGCCGGGAAAGGCCGCCGTGGCGGCGACGGCGCTGATGGGCGCGGCGATGCTGCTGCTGCCCAGGGGCCTGCTGCGGGAACTGATCAAGCTGATCCGTTGACATGAAGGAGGGATCGACGATGTTGAAAAAGAGCATGAGTATCATTTTGGCGCTGCTGCTGGCGCTGGCGGCCCCCATCCCCGCC
Organism: uncultured Oscillospiraceae bacterium; assembly: GCA_947625355.1. Taxonomy (GTDB): domain Bacteria; phylum Bacillota; class Clostridia; order Oscillospirales; family Oscillospiraceae; genus CAJOIG01. The sequence continues at coordinate 3,543 of CANQOA010000037.1, forward strand.
CTGGCGGCGGAGGGAGAGGCGGCCCCGCCCCAGGCTGTGACGGAGGAGGCCCCGCCCGCGGAGCTGCCCCCGGCGGAGGAAGCGTTCGCGGAGCCGGCTCCCGCGGAGGAGCCCCCCGCGGACATCCCGCTGCCGGACAGCGGGACCATGACGATCGAGGCGCCGGCCGATGAAGCCGCCGCCCTGACCGGGACGGAGACGGTCCCCGAGGAGCCTGTGCCCGCCGCGGCGGAGCAGGGCGTGACGGTGACGGTGGCCGGGTCGGTGGATCAGATCGAGAATATCACATACCTGTCCCCGGACAACGCCCGCTGCTATACGGTGGACGGGAACGGCATCAGATGCAACACCCCGGATGGCGTCGTGTGGGTGAGCCAGTCGGGCTTCCCCCTACAGTTCACGGTTGCGCCGGGCACGGAACTGGCGGTATATATGAACACGGCCTATGACGTCACGGTGGACAACGGCGCCGTGAGCGAAAACGAGTTCTACTCCTTCCCCACGGGGGCAGGCGAGCTCATCTCCTTCCGGCGGGTGGCCGTGCAGGCCCCGGCCACCGGGACCGTGACCATCACGGCGGCGGCCGCCGGCAGCACCGCCCCGACGCAGATACCCTTCACGTTCTACAACGAGGACTGGGACGGCGGCGTCATAGTAGGCGGCGGCAGCACCGGCGACGGGCAGTACGCCTGGGCTGTGGCCGACACGGTGATCTCCGGCGGCACGTTCGAGGTATGGACTGGCCCGGGGTATGAGATCCAGGTGGTCGAGGGCGGTTCCATCCTGGAGACGCGCGCTCCCGCCGGTCCCGGCGCGGCCTTCGTGCCGGCCGGTTCCACCAGCTATGTGCTCTATGTGGACCTGGGCGCGGAGAGGCTCGCGATCGCGGCGGTGCGCCAGGGCGAGAGCTATGAGCCGGTGGCCCAGGCGGCGGCGGGCGGCCCGGTGCTGGCCGTCTCCGGGGCCGTGGAGGCCGTGGAGAGCATCCGGGGCGTGGACGTGAACGGCCGGGCCTGCACCGTGCGTCAGGACGGGCTCTATTATGACGGCGAGACCGTCCCCACCGACGGCATCCCCAGCGAGGTGTCCATGCAGGCGGGCTCGGCGCTGGACGTGGAGCTGGCTCCCGGCTATGCCATCCGGGTCAGCGGCGGCAGCGATACCGGCGAGACCCTGGCCGTGCGGGAGCAGCAGGAGAGCTATGACGCCGGCGGCGGCCTGACCGGCTGGCGGACCACGGGCCTGGAGTTCTGGAGCCACAGCTTTGGCGTGCAGCTGCCCGCCAGCGGCACTGTGACCGTGGAGGTGGTCCCCACCGGGACCGCGCTGCCCGCGGCCATCCCCCTGTCTATCGCCGATCTGGACGAGGCGTCCGCCCAGGGGCTGTTCTCCGGGCTGCGCCTGGCGTCCGAATGCCCCGCCGCGGGACCCGCGCAGGTGATGCTGGAGGTGCAAAAGGACTGCACCGTCAACGTCCTGTCCGGCGGCAGCGTGCGCTCCGCCGAGGAACAGGAGAACGGCCTGCTGCTGGTGACGGTGGACGTCCCGCTGGACTCCCAGGGGCTGGTCATGACGGTGGCCGCCCAGGGCATGACGGCTACCGGCGTCTTTCGGGACGTGCCCGACAGCAGCTGGTATAAGCCCCTGGTCGAGCGGGCTTACGCCTCCGGGATCGTCTCCGGTACCGGCGACGGCGTTTTCAGCCCCGACGTGTTTGCCACCAGGGCCCAGACCGTGACCATGATCTACCGGCAGGCCGGTTCCCCCAAGATCGCCGGGAGCGTCAGCTTCGTGGACGTCTCGGAGGGCTATTACAGGGACGCGGTGGCCTGGGGCGCCTATGTGGGCGCGGTGAACGGCGTGTCCAGCACCAGTTTCGCCCCGGATGACGCCGTCACAAGGGAGCAGCTGGCGGTGATCCTGTACCGCATGGCGGGCCAGCCCACCGCCTTCACCGGCGGCCATCTGGCCGGCTACAGCGACGGCGGCGCGGTCAGCGCCTATGCCACGACGGCCATGGAGTGGGCCCTGGATTACGGCATCCTCACCGGCGACGGCAACGGCTTCGTCCGGCCCGGCAGCCCCGCCACCCGCGCGGAGGTGTGCGCCATGCTGCTGCGGTATCAGGAGCTGGTGGGCCTGTACCCCACGGACCCGGCCAAGCTGCCCCAGACCGAGCAGACGGAGAACGCGCAGACCCAGACCGCCGCTTTCCAGGAGCAGGCCGTGAGCCAGAACGTGACCCACGCCGCCCGGAACCTGGATAACCCCAAGCTCATCAAGCCCAAGCGGACGGACGTCGACCCGGGCGTCTATGACAACGGCACCGATCACGACAAGTTCATGCAGCAGTGGTCCGAGACCTTCTGGGATCTGGACCGCTCCGGCGAGGACATCCTGTGGTGCCATGAGTGGGGGACCCGCATGCGCTCCGGTCCGGGGATGGGATACGACGTGGTCTACACCATCGGCAATGCCTATGAGGTGTCCCGCCTTGGCCCCGACGAGAACGGCTGGACCCCGGTGGTGTACCACGAGTACGACTGGGACGGCTTCACCGGCTGGGACCACACCGGCTATGTGCCCACCGCCAGCCTGACCAAGACCAAGCCCGATTCCCCGCAGGTGGCGGACTTCTCCTCTGGCCCGGCGCTGGATGCCTGGTGCGACCACTGCGGCCGCCAGACGGGAGAGTTCCTCCATGAGTACAGCGGCGCATTCTATCACGAGGCATACGACCCCGTCATCAACGGCAGCACCTACACCCACACCCTGCGCGGCGGCGGCAAGGTGATCATCCACGATGTCGTCCCCGAAGGGCTCCGCTCCGTGGAAGTCAGCGCCTATGAGCAGGATGTGTCCCTGACCGTGTTTGTGTATGTGCAGTTCGGCTACGGCATCCGGTGTCCCGGCTACGACGGCGGCTACGGTCTGAGCCCCGACGGCGATAACATCCACTGCGGACTGTACTACACCCTGGAGCTGGTCCCCGGCGAGGACGTGGAGATGACCATGGTCTCCGGCAGGGACGCGCCCCGGGTGCTGAAGGCCACCATCACCGACCCGCTGGGCGGCAGCCGCACGGGCGACGGGGCTTCCCGGTTCGTGTTCCTGGACGAAAACGGGAGCCTTGCCTCCTACCACATGGCGGAGAACTTCTTCAACCTGAAGAGCGGCTACAAGCTGAAGAGCCTGAGCCCCTATGCCAGCGTGGGCCGTGTGGAGAACAACGAGCTGCACTACTTCTCCGTGGAAAACCTGCCCGAGGACGTGGACCAGATCTGGTTCGAGGTCGTCCGCGGATGATGAACGCCCCCACCTGACCGCGGCCGAGGTCATCCCGGCCGCAGGCAGCGTAGCTCCCCTGCCCGTTTGGACAGGGGAGCGTTTTCATGAAAAAAGGGCGCGTCCAGCGGACGCGCCCCGGTATGTTTTCGGGTTCAGACCATGTTGGCCTGGGCGGCGGTGATGATGGCCATGGAGTAGACCTCCTCGGCGTTGCAGCCCCGGCTCAGGTCGTTGATGGGGGCGTTCAGGCCGCACAGGATGGGGCCGTAGGCGTCGAAGCCGCCCAGCCGCTGGGCGATCTTATAGCCGATGTTGCCGGCGTTGATGTCCGGGAAGATGAACACGTTGGCATAGCCGGCCACCCGGTCGTCCGGGCACTTGGTGTGAGCCACCCGGGGGCTCACGGCGGCGTCGAACTGGATCTCGCCGGTGATGGGCACGCTGGGCATGATGGCCTTCACCCGCTCGGCGGCGCGGCTCATCTTGTCCACATCGTCGCCCTTGCCGGAGCCGAAGGTGGAGTAGCTGAGGAAGGCGACCTTCGGGTCGATGCCGAACAGACGGCCGCACTTGATGGTCTCGGTGGCGATCTCCACCAGGTCGTCCTCGGAGGGGTGGATGTTGATGGCGCAGTCGCCCATGGCCAGAACGGTGTTGTCGCCGGTGGGGGAGGGCTTGACCATGATGAAGCAGGAGGAGACGATCTTGTTGCCCGGCTTGGTCTTGATCAGCTGCAGGGCGGGACGGACCGTGTCGGCGGTGGAATAGGTGGCGCCGCCCAGTAGGGCGTCCGCGTGGCCCATGGCCACCAGCATGGTGCCGAAGTAGTTGCGGTGGGTCAGCGCCTCCCGGCACTGCTCCTCGGTCATCTTGCCGTGGCGCAGCTCCACCATCTTCTGGACCATGGCCTCGGTGTCGTGGTAGGTCTTGGGGTCGATGATCGTGGCGCCCCGGATGTTGAAGCCGGCCTTCTGGGCGGCGGTGAGGATCTCCAGCTCGTTGCCCATCAGGATCGGGGTCAAAAACGTGCCGGACAGCAGACGGGCGGCCGCCTCCAGGATGCGGGGGTCGTTGCCCTCGGTGAAGACGATCTTGCGGGGACGGGCCCGCAGGGAATCGATGAGCTTCTGGAACATATCGCTTTCTCCTCTCTTGATCTGAAATCATAATAAAGCGCGAGCCACGCAGGCCGGCTCGCATCACAGTAAAACCATGATAGCACGCATAGGGGGAATTTTCAAGTTTGTGTTTACAAATTTTGCCCGGACGTGTATAATACAAAAAGTTATCAATCGGGAAACGAGGCAGCGTGATGAACGAGCGGCAATTCTGTGAGAATCTGAGCCGGCTGCGGCGGGAAAAAGGGGTCAGCCAGCGGAAGGCGGCGGCGGACCTGCTGATCAGCCAGGCGCTTTTGAGCCACTATGAGAACGGCGCCCGGGAGCCGGGACTGGCCTTTGTATGCCGGGCCTGTGATTACTACGGCGTGACGGCGGACTTTTTGCTGGGGCGTACCGGCGACGAGGCCGGGGCCAGGCTGGGCCCGGAGAACATCCGGCAGCTGGCGGCCCAGCTGCGGCAGATCGCGGATCAGGCGGAGAGCTATCTATGAAGCAGGAAAACATACGCAATTTCTCCATCATCGCCCACATCGACCACGGCAAATCCACCCTGTCCGACCGGCTCATCGAGCTGTGCGGTGCGGTGGACGCCCGGCAGATGGAGGACCAGATCCTGGACAACATGGACCTGGAACGGGAGCGGGGCATCACCATCAAGGCCCGGGCCGTGACGCTCAACTGGAAGGACTATCAGCTCAACCTCATCGACACGCCGGGCCATGTGGATTTCAATTATGAGGTCAGCCGGAGCCTGGCCGCCTGCGAGGGGGCGGTGCTGGTGGTGGACGCCAGCCAGGGCGTGGAGGCCCAGACCCTGGCCAACACCTATCTGGCTCTGGACCATAATTTGGAGATCCTGCCGGTCATCAACAAGATCGACCTGCCCGCCGCCGACCCGGCCAGGGTGAAGGCGGAGGTGGAGGACATCATCGGCATCCCCGCCATGGACGCGCCGGAGATCTCCGCGAAAAACGGCGTCAACATCCAGGCGGTGCTGGACGACATCATCCAAAACGTGCCCGCGCCCGCCGGCGACCGGTCTGCGCCCCTGAAGGCGCTGGTGTTCGACAGCCAGTATGACAGCTACCGGGGCGTGATCGTGCTGGTGCGGCTGAAGGACGGGGTGCTGCGAAAGGACATGGACGTGAAGTTCATGGCCACCGGCGCCAGCTATAAGGTGGTGGAGGTGGGCCGGCTGCTGCCTACCCGGCTGGAGAGCTGCGACGAGCTGGAGGCCGGGGAGGTGGGATATTTCACTGCCAGCATCAAGAACGTCCAGGACACCCGCATCGGCGACACGGTCACGGTTGCGGAGCGGCCAGCGGCGGAGCCCCTGCCCGGCTACCGGCCCGCCCGGAGCATGGTCTACTGCGGCATCTATACCGAGGACGGGTCCAAGTACCCCGACCTGCGGGACGCGCTGGAAAAGCTCCAGCTGAACGACGCCAGCCTCTCCTTCGAGCCGGAGAGCTCCGTGGCCCTGGGGTTCGGGTTCCGATGCGGCTTTTTGGGCATGCTCCACCTGGAGATCATCCAGGAGCGGCTGGAGCGGGAGTTCGACCTGGACCTGGTGACCACGCTGCCCTCGGTGATCTATGAGATCGAGATGACCGACGGGTCCGTAAAATATGTGGACAACCCCCACAATTACCCGGAGGTGTCCGCCATCGCGGAGGCCCGGGAGCCCTATGTGAAGATGGGCATCATCACCCCCAACGAGTTCGTGGGCAACATCATGCCCCTGTGCCAGGACCGGCGGGGCATCTATGAGGGCATGCAGTACCTGGACCAGCGGCTGGTGGAGCTGCGGTACGAGATGCCCCTGGGGGAGATCATCTATGACTTCTTCGACACCCTCAAGGCCCGCACGAAGGGCTACGCCTCCATGGACTATGAGTTTTCCTGCTACAAGCCCTCGGAGCTGGTGAAGGTGGACCTTTTGCTGAACGGCGACCCCGTGGACGCGCTGAGCCTCATCGCCCATAAGGACAAGGCCTATCCCCGTGCCCGGCGGCTGTGCGAGAAGCTGAAGGAGAACATCCCCCGGCAGCTTTTCGAGGTGCCCATCCAGGCGGCCATCGGCGGCAAGATCATCGCCCGGGAGACGGTGAAGGCCCTGCGCAAGGACGTGCTGGCCAAGTGCTACGGCGGCGACATCACCCGCAAGAAAAAGCTGCTGGAAAAGCAGCGGGAGGGCAAGAAAAAGATGCGCTCCCTGGGCAGCGTCCAGCTGCCCACCGAGGCGTTTCTCGCGGTGCTCAAGCTGGACGAATAAAGATCGGGCGCGGAGCTTATGCTCCGCGCCCTTCTCATTTTTTACAGCAGCCGGACGGCTTCCTCCAGACCCACGCGGTCGGCATCGGTAAAATGGCCCGGCAGGACGCTGTCCATATCCAGCACGCCCCATATCCGCTCCCCGTCCCACAGGGGGATCACGATCTCAGAGTGGGTGTTGCAGTCGCAGGCGATGTGCCCGGCGAAGCAGGATACCTCCTCCACCACCTGGGCTCTCCGCTGGGCCCAGGCCGTGCCGCACACCCCCTTGCCGAAGCCGATGCGGCTGACGGCGGGCTTGCCCTGGAACGGCCCCACCGCCAGGGTGTCCCCGTCCACCAGATAAAAGCCCACCCAGTTGGCGTCCGGGAACGCCTGGGCGATGACGGCGGAGGCGTTGGCCAGCCGGGCCGTCCGGTCCGTCTCGTCGGCCAGGTACAGCGCCAGCTGCTCCCGCAGCAGGGCATAGAACGCCGCCTTGTCTTTGGGATATTCCACTTCGATGTAGCTCATGGCGCGCCTCCCGCATTTGTTCCTTTCGCTATTTTAACATGGTTGCATGGCCGCGCGCAACATGCTATGATGCGTATAGAAGAAAACGAGCGCGTAAGGAGGCGTTTTTATGACAGTTTCTGATCGTCCCTTCGGGCGCACGGCGGCCGGCGAGCCTGTCACGGCCTGGCGGCTGGAGAACGGCCGGGGCATGGCCGTCACCGTGCTGGACTACGGCGCCACCATCCAGGCGCTGGAGGTCCCCGACGGGACCGGCGGCGCCGTCGACGTGGCCCTGGGCTACGACACGGTGGCCGAATACGAGGCCGGCGACGGTCACCTGGGCGCCACCATCGGCCGGGTGGGCAACCGCATCGGCGGGGCCCGGTTCTCCCTGAACGGGACGGAGTATATTTTGGCGAAAAACAACGGGGAGAACCATCTGCACGGCGGCGTCCGGGGGTTCGACCGGTATCTCTGGCGCGCGGAGCCGCGGGGGGACGCGCTGGTATGCTCCCGGCTGTCCCCGGACGGGGAGGAGGGCTATCCCGGCGCGCTGGAGGTATCGGTCACCTTCTCCCTCACGGAGGACGGCGCGCTGCGCATCGCCTATGACGCGGTGAGCGACCGGGACACCCTGGTGAACCTGACCAACCACACATACTTCAACCTGAACGGCGGCGGCTCTGTGCTGGACCACACGCTGCAGGTGTTCGCCGAGCGCTTTTGCGAGAACGACGGCGGCTGCCTGCCCACGGGGCGGCTCCTGGACGTGGCGGGCACGCCCTTCGATTTCCGGGAGCCCAAGCCCATCGGCCGGGACATCGGCGCGGACTGCGGGCAGCTGCGCCTGGCCGGCGGCTATGACCACAACTATGTGCTCGGCGGCCGGCGGGCGGCGGTGCTCGCCGGGGAAAAGCTCGTCATGGAGACGGAGACGGACCTGCCCGGGATGCAGGTCTACACCGCCAATGGCCTGTCCGCCAGGCCCGGCAAGGGCGGCGCGGTCATGGCCCCCCGGGGGGCGGTGTGCCTGGAGACGCAGCTTTTTCCCAACGGCATGAACTGCTGGGGTTTCCCCTCCCCGGTGCTCCGGGCGGGACAGCCGCTCCACACCGAGACGGCATACCGTTTTCGGACGAAATAAGGGCAAGACAAAACGGCCCGGGACCGAGGTCCCGGGCCATACTTTTTTCTCAGACCGCGAAGGTCAGCGCGATGGATACCAGGCACAGAGCAAAAAACAGCAGCATCCCCGGATTCAGGCATACGGTCCGGAACCGGCTGCCCCGGGGCAGCTCCCGCTCCGCCGGGGCGAAGCGGATGTCCCGCCCCCGGACGCACAGCAGCACCAGCCCTGCCAGAGCCAGGGCCATCATGCCGTAGCTGTATGCCGCCAGGGCCCAGCCGGTCCCGTCGGGGCCGGCGGACTCCAGGATGGCCGGTGCCGCCACGCTGCCCAAAAGGTTGATGAACATATGCAGCGCCACGCTGTACCGGAGCCGGCCGGTCCGCAGATATACATACCCGAACACCAGCCCCAGGGCCGCCGCGTAGAACAGCTGCCCCAAATTCCCGTGGAACAGCCCGAACACCGCCGCCGAGGTGACCACCGCCAGCTTCTCCCCATAGGGGCGCATCCGGTCGATGAGGGTCTTGCGGAAGAGGTATTCCTCAATGAGCGGGGCGGCAATCACCATTACCGCTATCTTGGATACCACGCTGCCGTCCATGGCGTAGGTCAGGATGGGGTTGGCGGCCTCCGCCCCCAGCAGGGCCTGGAGCACCGCAGTGATCAGATTGCCGGCCAGGTTGCCGGCGTACATCATGAACAGGCTGACCAGCAGGGCCGTGACCGCCTGGCCGGCGGTGACGCCCCGCTTTTCCGGCGGCGCGGCGGGCGCCCGGCGCAGGATCGCCAGCCCCACGGGGATCGCCACGGCATACAGCGGCAGGAACGTGACCAGCCACATCGCCCAGCCCGGCTGCTCCTGGCCGGGCCAGAGGACGAGGGCCAGCACCGCCGCGCCGGCCTGGAGCGCTGTTCCCAGCGCCAGGATGGTGAACGCGCCGATCCCGATCCGGGAGAACAGCCGCCTTGCGGCGGGCAGATCCGGCGCCAGGATGGGCGCGGCGGCCTCCGCCAGGGAAGGGGAGGGCGCAGCGGGCACTGCATAGCTGTTCGCGGGCACGGTGTAACGTGCCGCGGGCGCGGTATAGGCGCCCGCCCGAATGGGGGCGGGGCGGCTGCGGGGGTCCAGGAACAGGGGCGTCAGGGCGAAGAACACCAGCCCCAGCGCCGCGTTCACCCCCGCTGCCAGGACAGACGCCGGGAGCATGGCGCCCCGCACCGCGCCCAGGGCGATGATGACGATGTCCGGCAGCAGACCAAAATAGACGAACATGACCTGGACGATCTGCTTGAGGGTCCTGCCCGCGTTGACGGGCACGGAAAAGCCGATAAAGGCCCCCACGGTGGTGGCGTAAAAGTCCACGGCCACGATCAGCGGGGCCCATGCCAGCGTGCCGGCCACGCTGGCCCCCGCCGCCAGCGCCCCGATCAGCAGCGCCGGCAGCACGTCCAGCAGACAGTTGGCGGTGACGCCCATCAGGGACCAGAAGAGCTTGGCCCAGGTGCTCTCCGGGATGAGAAGGAAGCTGTCCATGCTGGCGTCCTGCTCCAGGCTGTTGCCCAAGGCCCGAAAGAACACCAGCCCGCCCAGCACCAGGGCGACGATGCCCCCGGCGGAGGCCGTGCCGGTGCGGCGCAGGAGCAGCCCCACCGCCAGCGCCGCCGCCAGATAGAACTCCAGGGTCTTGGTGAGAAACCCTAGATGGGCGAAGCGGAAGCGGTTGTACATGGCCTTGAAAAAGAACACGTTGGCCCCCGCGCCGTGGCGCATGCCGTCCCGGCGGAGCCGGCCGCTCCGGTCCTTTTTCCGCCGGACGGCCACGCCGGCGCCCTTTTCCGACTGGGCCCGGGCCAGCAGCTCGGCGGTCTCCTCGCTCTTGGCCATGGCGTCCTCATAGAAATCCGCCCGGATGCGCCAGATGACCGCCACCAGCGCCGCCCCGCCCAGGAGCGCCGCGGCCATGTAGGCGGCGCTGGCCCCCAGCCGGCCCGCGATGGCACAGCCGCAGGCGGCCTTCAGCCAGCCCCAGAAGGGGATATAGCGGGTCAGGGGCGCGTTGAAAAAGCGGAGAGCGGCCTGCAGCAGGTCCCGCCCTCCCGTCCGGGCGGCCAGAAAGCCCCCGGCCAGCAGGACGAGGATCGCGTACACCGCCGGGCGCAGCGCCCGCTTCACGGCGGGGTAGGTGGCCGCCAGGATGTACAGCAGCACCCGGATCAGCGTGCCCGTCAGCACGGCGGCGCAGAAGGCCGCCACCAGCATCAGCGCGCCCCAGACGCTCATCCCCAGGTTGTCCACCATGTTGGGCAGCTGCATCAGCAAATAGAACCCCGCCAGCAGTGACACGCCCAGCTGGGTGGCCAGCCGGAACAGCAGCACCGCCTGGGGCCGCATGGGGGAGGGGAACAGGATGTTCACGTCCGCGGGCAGGAAGATGCGGCTGCCGTTCTTGTCCGCGCCCATGGCCATGAAGAGGATCAGCCCCAGGATCAGCACGCCCGCGATCAGCTCCCCGATCTGGGCCGTGTCCTCGCCCAGGACAGGAGAAATGTCCCCGTCCTCCAGGGGCAGGACCTCTTCCCCGTAAGGGGCGTCCTCCGGGCCGTCGTCGGACAGGGAGGCGGCGAAAAAGCCGATAAACCCGCCCAGCAGCGCGCACACCAGCAAAAACACCAGCACCCAGGTCTTGAACAGCTTCTTCAGCTGGTTTTTGAAGGTGTGCAGGGCGTAGTAGCCGAACAGCCTCATGCGTCCTCCCCTCCGGGGTGGGTCATGTCGGACTGGCTCACGCCCTCGGTCACGTCGAAGAACAGCTCCTCCAAAGTCCGGCCGGCGCTGTCCAGCTCCTGGCGGGTCACGTTGGCCCGGATGCGGCCGGCCTGCATGATCAGCGCCCGGTCCCAAAGCATGTCCACGCTGTCGATGATGTGGGTGCTGACCAGCATGGTCCGGCCCTGGGCGCGCATCTCCTCCAGCATGGCCTTCAGCTGTTTGATGGCGTGGGGGTCCAGGCCGATCATGGGCTCGTCCAGCAGCAGCATCTTCGGCTCCGGCAGCAGTCCCAGGCAGATGTTCAGCTTCTGCTGCATGCCCTTGGACAGCTCGTCGCCGAACTTTTTCTTCTTGTCGGTCAGCTCGAACCGCTCAAACAGCGCCTCGATCCGGTCCCTATAGTCCGTCAGCCGGTAGGCGCGGGCCAGAAATTCCATGTGCTCCGACACGGTCAGGTTGGGATACAGCGACGGCATCTCCGGGATATAGCCCAGCAGCCGCCGGGCGTCGGTGGTCTTGTTGGGATGGCCGCCCACGGTGATGTCCCCCTCGTAGCGCAGAAAGCCCACGATGGCCTTCATGATGGTGCTCTTGCCCGCGCCGTTGGGGCCCAGCAGCACGGTGACGCTGCCCGGGTCCAGATGGAAGCTCACATCGTCGCAGGCCGTCACCTTGCCGTATTTTTTCGTCACATGCGATACGTTCAGCATAACGAACTCCTTTTCTGCCAAAAACAAAAGTGCGCGGCCGGAGCCGCGCACGAAAAACGCGGTCCGACTGTCTGTTGCCACACAGTTCACCCCAGAACGGGAATGAAGCCGGAGCATGCGTCTTTCACAAAGAGCATGCCCGTCTGGGGATGGTATGAAACTGTGTGGCAACCACAGTATAGCACGTTTCGGCCAAAAAGCAACCGGGGCGGCAAAAAACGCCCGCCCCGGAGGGCGGGCGATGGGTCAAAAGACCTTTTCATAGGCCAGGCGCTTGAGGGAGCGCTCCGGGCCGTGGTGCAGGTATACGGTCCCGCACAGGGCATAGCCCCGCTTTCGCAGCAGCCCCTGCATGGCCTTGTTGTCCTCGTGGGTGTCGATGCGGACGCTGCCGAAGCCCCGGCCCAGGGCCAGGTCCTCGCACAGCTGCATCATCTCCATGGCCAGGCCCCGGCCCCGGTAGGCGTCCTTCACCGCCGTGCGGTGGATGGTGGCGTAGGGGGCGCCGCCGGTGAGCCAGGCGCCGTCGATGGCGGCGTAATCCGGGTCCGGCGTCAGATAGAGACTGACCACCCCGGCGGGCTCGCCGTCATGGGTGAACAGCCAGCAGCCACCCTCGGCCATGTCCCGGCGGAAGGTGTCGGCGTTGGGGAAGCCGTCCTGCCACTGGTCCACGCCCTGGGAGCGCAGATAGGCGCTGGCCTCGGCGGCGATGGCCAAGAGCCGGTCCATGTCCGCCGGCTCTGCCAGGCGGCAGTCATAGGTGAGTGGTTCCCGCCCGGTCAGGCGCAGCACGGTCAGCTCGTCCTCCGAGGTCTGGGGCTGGAAGGCCGCGAACATGTCCGGCCGCCGCTCCATGGTGCGCCGCAGCTGCTGCTCCCGCCGCCAGGCCTCGATCTCCCGGTGCTTGCCCTCCCGGAGCACCTCCGGCACGGTCAGGCCCTCCCAGGTCTCCGGCCGGGTGTACTGGGGGTATTCCAGCAGCCCGTCCCAATGGCTCTCGCCCATGTAGCAGGCCGGGTCGGACAGCACCCCCGACACCATCCGGCACACGCTGTCCGCGATGGCCATGGCCGGGATCTCCCCGCCGGTGAGCACGAAGTCGCCGATGCTCAGCTCCTCGTCGCAGCACTTTTCGATGAACCGCTCGTCCACGCCCTCATAGTGGCCGCAGACCAGCACCAGGTGGTCGTATCCCGCGACCAGCCGCTTCGCGTGCTCCTGGTCGAACCGGGCCCCCTGGGGGGACATGTAGATGACCCGGCGTCTGCGGGGGCCGGCCTGGGCCGTGACCCAGTCCAGGCAGGACTTCAGCGGCTGGGCCATCATCACGCAGCCCCAGCCGCCGCCGTAGGGGTAATCGTCCACCTGCTGCTGCTTGTTCTCGGTGAAGTCCCGGATCTGGACGCAGTTGATCTGGATGAGCCCCTTTTTGGCCGCCCGGCCCAGGATGGAGGCGTCCATCATGGGCTGCACCGCCTCGGGGAAAAGTGTCAGAATGTCGATCCGCATGGTCGTATCCTCATATACGCAATATTGTGGACAAGTATAGCACGGCCCGGCGGAAAAATCCACCGGGCCGCGCGTCTGCCGCGCCGGTTTTCGCCCGCGGGCTCACGACCGGCGCAGGATCTCCGTGCGGAACCGCATGTCGTCCAGGATCACGTCCAGGGCCCGCTGCTGCTCCTCCGTCAGCGACCGCAGCACGGCGATGACCTCATAGGCGGGCCTGCCGTCGAGGACAGCGGCGTGAAAGGCCGCCGGGGAGATGTTATAAGGAGTCCGGCCCAGCAGATAGTCCGTGGTGACGCCGAAATGGTCCGCCAGTTCCACCAGCTTCTCCAGGTCGGGCAGGTGCGCGCCGTTCTCATAGTTGGAGACGGTCCCCACCGACACATGCAGTTGTTCCGCCAGCTGCTTCTGGGTCATGCCGCGGTCTTTGCGTAGCTCTGCCAACAGTTCTCCAAAGGTTGCCATATGACCTGATCCCCACCTGACCATAATTATGTCCGCATTATAGTTTAATTGGTGGTTAACCTTAAGAAAGTTACAAAAATACCATATTAATAACAAATAATTGACAAATAATTTTAGTTATACTATAATTCAGTTTACAAAGTGCATGTGCTTGTTGTGATCGGGGCCCCAAGACCGCAACGATTTCCATATCCCATAGGAGAAAACAGAACATGGATTTTTATGCCAATGAGGGGAAGTCCGTCACCATCCGTGCGGGCGGCAGGACCTATGCACGCCATGCCATCAAGACCCACTTCGTACAGGTCGGGGAGAGCTACACAGACCTGGTCGAAAAATACGTCCTGCCGCTCTGGCGGCCGGGCGACATCCTCTCCGCCAGCGAAAAGGTCATCGCCCTGTGCCAGGGGCGGATCGTCACAGAGGACCAAGTCCGGCCCGGCTTCTGGGCCAGGCTCCTTGCCCGCTTCGTCCATCAGACCCCGGCGGGACCGGGGATGGGCCTGCCGGTGAAGATGCAGTTCGCCATCAACCACTGCGGCCTGCCGGCCGTGCTGCGGGCGGCTGTCTGCGCCGGGTTCGACAAACTGCGCGGGGTTCATGGCACGTTTTATGATATGCTGGACGGCGAGGTGCGGGGGCTGGACGGCTTTTACGGCCGGGATATCCCGGAATACGCCCACATGGGCATCCGCATCCCCAGCGAGCCGGACAGGGTCTGCGACGAGATATACCAAAAGACGGGCGTCGTGATGATGATCGTGGACGCCAACGACCTGACGGCGGAGCTGCTGGGCAAGAGCGGACAGCTCCGGGACTGGACTGACGGGGAGCTGCTGGCCCTGATCGCGGACAACCCCGCGGGCCAGGACCGCCAGCTGACGCCGTTCATCCTGATCCGGGAGGCCCGTGAGGACGAATACATCTGCGAGGAGAAATGACATGAGACCTATGAACGAGCGGGAGGATACGCGGCGCGGAGCGGGCGCGGGATACCGGCAGACCATGGACCGGCCCCGCCGCCCCGCCCCGCGGCGGGGGAGACGGCGGGCATGGCCGGCGGCCGTCCTGGCGGCGCTGCTGTGCGCCGGGACAGCGGTATTGATCTTTTGCCTCAGAAGGGGACGGCTGGCGTCCCAGCCGGCCGGCGCGGAAAACGTGCCGGAGGCGCCCCCGGCCGCCGTCGTGACCGTGCCGGCGGAGAGCGTGCCGCCCACCGCCGAAGCGACCGAGACGCCCATGGCGCCCGGCTCTGAGCTGCCAGAGGGGTTCGAATGGCTGGAGTGGAAGGAAGGGCAGTTCGTGGTGGTGGAATACGGCACGGGGACCTCCACCGCCCTGGACACCAGCGGCTTCACCGACCCCGCCACGAAAAACAGCCACGATCTGGCGGAATGGGCGAAGATGGCCTGGAAGAACCAGTGGGGCTATGTCTGGGGGACCTTCGGCTATGTGCTGACGGATGACCTGCTGGCCGGCAAGCTGGAGCAGTATCCGGACGAGCTGGGCGAGTATGAGGCCGTCATCCGGGAGAAGTGGATGGGCCGGAGGGTGGCGGACTGTGTCGGCCTGATCAAGAGCTATGGCTGGTATGACCCGTCCACCGGCGGGATCGAGTACGGCTCCGGCGACATGCCGGACACCGGGACGGACGGCATGTGGAACGCCGCCGGGGTCAAAGGCGATATCGCTACCATGCCGGACGTGCCGGGCCTGCTGGTCTACTCCACGGCGGGGCACATCGGTGTCTACATCGGCGACGGCTATGCCATCGAGGCGATCTCCCATGCCGGCGGAGTGGTGAAAACGAAGGTGGCCGACCGCCCATGGACCGGCTGGCTCCAGTGCCCCTACGTCCGCTATGACCCCTGACCGCCCCCGGGAACGGCGCGGCGATCCGAGACGAACAAAGCCTCCGGCTGAGTGCAGTAGTAAGATAAAGGTAGACACATGAGAAACAACCATGTGCCTACCTTTTTCATTATGCTAAAATATGAAG
>CANQOA010000038.1 GCA_947625355.1 uncultured Oscillospiraceae bacterium
GGTATTGAAGTCGAAGCAAACAGTATGACCCTCAATGATTTGTTTTCTCGGTGGGTGCAAATCAAAAGAGGCATCAAGGAGTCCACCTTCAACAAATACAAGCATGACTGGACATCTATGCAGAGCCGACCGATGATCTTGGGAAGACTGGTATCATTCGCCTGAATGAGCATTTTGGCTCGGCGGATCATCTTCGCTTGCTACAGAAGGTCGCAGGTGGCTGAAAAAACTTACGACCAGGCATTTTTCGCAAAAATGGCCATTTTTTCAAAACTTACGACCAAGAGACCGTTTTTGCATAAAACTTACGACTGGCGGTCGTAAGCCAACTACCAAGTTACGACCAAGTTACGACCAAAGCATGCAGACCTATGCGGAGTTATGCAGGGTTTTATTAAGAGGCAGCCGATAAAAAAGTCAGTGATTCCGGCCTTTGCGGGCTTATGCGGAGGTATGCCAGGTGAATATCCAGATATTCGGCAAGAACAAGTGCTTTGACACGAAGAAGGCCCAGCGGTACTTTAAGGAGCGGCGGGTAAAGTTTCAATATGTGGACGTCCAGCGCTTTGGCATGAGCCGGGGGGAGCTGACCAGCGTGAAAAACGCGGTGGGGCTGGCCGCCATGAGCGACGCGCCGGAGGTCGGCTATCTCGCCTACGACGCGGACAAGCTGGAAAAGCTCTTCGAGTGCCCGGAGCTTCTGAAAACGCCCATCGTGCGCAACGGAAAGCAGGCCACCGTGGGCTATTGCCCGGATGTGTGGAAGAGCTGGGAATAAGAGGATATATAGCAGATGGATAAGACTGTGATCATCGCCGGCGCGGGGACCATGGGCGCCTCGCTGGCTCAGGTCTATGCCCAGGGCGGCTGGAACACGGTTCTCTACAACCGCAGCCAGTCGGGTCTGGAGCGGGCGCGGCGGCTGATCGGCATGAATCAGGCGGCCATGGTGGAGGCGGGGCTTCTCAGCGCGGAGCGTTCCGACGCCATCAAGGCCTCCATACGCATGACGACGGACAAAGCGGTGTTCGGCCAGGCGGAGCTGGTGGTGGAGAACATCGTGGAGGACCTGCAGGCCAAACAGGCATTTTGGGCGGAGATATCCTCGATGACGCCGGACGGCGCGCTGCTGGCCACCAATACCTCCGGTCTGCATATCTCCAACATCGCCCGGGCGGTCCATCTGCCGGAGCGATTCATGGGCCAGCACTGGCTCAACCCGCCCCACCTGCTGCCGCTGTGCGAGTTGGTGGTAGGCGAGCGGACCAGCCAGGATACCGTCGCGCGGATGCGCGCGTGGGTGGACGCGCTGGGGAAGATGCCGGTGACGGTCCGGGATATCAGCGGCTTTCTCGCCAACCGGCTGCAGTTCGCCATGCTGCGGGAGGCGCTTTACATCGTGGAGAGCGGCGCGGCCACCGCGGAGGATGTGGACACGGTCCTCAAGGCCGGTCTGGGTCTGCGGTACGCGGCGCTGGGGCCGCTGTCTGTGGTGGACCACGGAGGCGTGGATATCTTCTCCCGGATCACGGAATACCTCAACGCGGACCTGTGCGACAGCAAACAGGGCAGCGGCCTGATGCGCAAGATGGTGGCCGAGGGAAAGCTGGGCGTCAAGAGCGGCGCCGGCTTCTATGATTACAGCGGCGACAGGGCCGCGCAGGCCATACGGGAGCGGGACCGGCTGTATATCAAGCTGGCGAAGGTGCTCTATTTTCACGACGGAACGAAGGAGGGGTAAAGTCCTCTATGGATATATTTGTTTACGGCAGCGGCGCCTGGGGCACCGCCCTTGCCATCCTGCTGGCCGGCAACGGCCACCGGGTCACCCTGTGGACCCACGATCCGGAAAAGGCGGCCTCCGTGGCCCGGACACGGAAGAATCCGGCGCTGGCGGGCGTCGCCCTGCCCAGGGAGATACAGCTCACCAGCGACCCGGCGGGAGCCTCCGAGGCGCAGCTGGTGCTGTTCACGTCTCCGTCCAACATCCTGCGGCGCACGGCGGGCATCGCCGCAGACTATGTCCGGCCCGGCACCGTGCTGGTGTCCGCCACCAAGGGCATCGAGCGGGACACGGGTCTGCGCATGAGCCAGGTGATCGCCCAGCAGGTGGGCGGGTGCCCGGTGGCGGTCCTCTCCGGCCCTTCCCACGCGGAGGAGGTATCCCGCGGGATGGCCACCGGCTGCGTGGCGGCCTGTGAGGATCAGGCGGTGGCGGAGCTGGTGCAGGGCGTATTCATGAACGACATGTTCCGGGTCTATGTGAACCGGGACGTGGTGGGCGTGGAGCTTTGCGGCGCGGCAAAGAACGTGGTGGCCATCGGCTGCGGCGTGGTGGATGGACTGGCCCTGGGGGACAACGCCAAGGCTCTGTATATGACCCGCGCCATGGCGGAGCTGGCGGAGCTGTGCCAGGCGGCGGGGGGCGAGAGGACCACCTGCGCGGGCCTGGCCGGGGCGGGGGACCTGATCGTCACGTGCCTGTCCGCCCATTCCCGGAACCGGCAGGCCGGCCTGCTCATCGGACGGGGCGCGCCGGTGGCGCTGGCCCTGCGGGAGGTGGGCGCGGTGGTGGAGGGCTATTATGCCGCCGCCAGCGTGATGGAGCTGGCGAAAAAGCTGGGGGTGGAGCTGCCCATCTGCCGGTGTGTTTACAGCATCTTGTACGAGGATATGGACCCGGAGCAGACGGTCCATGCCCTGATGACCAGGGACAGGCGCAGCGAATTCGGCGGCCCGTCCCACGAATCTTGATAGGAGGAGATCATGAGCGACTACGTTGGAGAGGGCACGCCCAAGCTGGGCTTCGGTCTGATGCGGCTGCCCAAAAAGGGACTGGGCATCGATGTAGAGCAGATGAAGGAAATGGTAGACCTGTTCCTGGCGGCTGGCTTTACATACTTTGACACCGCGTTCGTGTATCTGGGGTCGGAGGCCGCCGCCAAGAAGGCGCTGGTGGACCGCCATCCCCGTGAAAGCTATACCCTGGCGTCCAAGCTGAACACCGGCGTGGCCGTCACGGAGAAGGCGGCCAAAAAGCAGCTGCAGACCAGTCTGGAGCGCACCGGCGCGGGGTATTTTGATTACTACCTGCTCCACAGCCTGATGGAGGGCAACAGCGCCAAGTATGAGAAATTCCACATCTGGGAATTCGCCGCCGAGCAGAAGGCCAAGGGCCTCATCAAGCATCTGGGCTTCTCCTACCACGGGGGCCCGGAGCACCTGGACCAGCTGCTGACCAAGCACCCGGAGGCGGAGTTCGTGCAGCTGCAGATCAACTACGCCGACTGGGAGAGCCCCACCGTCCAGTCCCGGAAGAACTATGAGGTGGTCCGCGCCCACGGCAAGGGCGTGGTCATCATGGAACCGGTGAAGGGCGGACGTCTGGCCGAGCCGCCCGCGGAGGCGGCGAAGCTCTTCAAGGACTATGCCCCGGACGCCTCCTGCGCCAGCTGGGCCATCCGGTACGCCGCCTCCCTGGAGGGGGTCATCACGGTGCTGTCCGGCATGAGCAATGTGGCCCAGATGAAGGATAACCTGTCCTTCATGAAGGACTTCAAGCCCCTGAGCGAGGCGGAGCGGGCCGTGATCCTCCAGGCGCAGCAGGCCATGGGAAAGTCCGCGGCCATCCCCTGCACCGCCTGCCGGTACTGCACCGAGGGCTGCCCCAAGCACATCCCCATCCCCGACATCTTCGCCGCCGCCAACAAGCACTACGGCAGCGGCCAGACCGCCCAGGCCGGGGCCGCTTACCGCGCCGCCGTCTCTGTGCCGGGCGCGGGGAAGGCGTCGGACTGCGTCTCCTGCCGCCAATGCGAGAGGGTGTGCCCCCAGCATCTGCCCATTGTGGATCAGCTGAAGAGCTGCGCCGAGCTGCTGGAGAAATAAGCGCGCAAAAGAAGTGCCCGCCCCATTGGGGCGGGCAAAATAAAAGCCGAGGGAGAAACGCACGGTTTCTCCCTCGGCATGACCGGAGCTTTTCTCCGGCGATCAGATGAAGTTCAGCACCAGGGTCAGCAGAACAAAGACCATCGCCACCCACTTGGTCATCTTTGCCAGCTTGGCGTCCCAGGTCTTGGCCTTGCTCTTGGTCATGAAGGTGTCCGCGCCGCCGGCGATGGCGCCGGACAGACCGGAGCGCTTTCCGCTCTGGAACAGGATCACGACGATCAGGAACAGGCAGGCGAGCAGATGGATGATGGAAATAGCAATAGTCATGGCAGTTTCACCCTTTATATAGATTCGGTAAGTTTCCAAAACAGCTAAATTACTATAGCATACCTGTCCGGCGAAATCAAGCCCTTTTCGCGTTTTTTTCCAAAGGGGACGCCGCGGACGTATGCTTATGGCAATATTTATAAATGTATACGCAGAGCGCGTACAGAGAGGGGGGAGGAAGCCGTGGAGTTCCTCTATTTGGACAGGCGGATCGCCGTATGTATCAAGCCGGCGGGGGTGCTGTCTACCGACGAACCGGGCGGGATGCCGTCTCTGGTGCGGCAGGTGCTGGGAGATGAGCACGCCTGCGTGCGCACGGTCCACCGGCTGGACCGGCCAGTGGGCGGGCTGATGGTGCTGGCCCGTTCGGCCTATGCGGCGCGGGAGCTGAGCCGGCAGATCCGGGAGGGGACCTTTGAGAAAGGATACCTGGCGGTGGTCCACGGCGCGCCGTCGCCCGCGAAGGGCAGGATGGAGGACCTTCTGGCGCGGGATATGGCGGCCCGCCGGACCTATGTGGTCCAGGTCCCCGGAAAGGATGCCCGCCCGGCGGCGCTGGAATACGAGACGCTGGGATCAGCGGGGGAGCTGCGTCTGGTGTCCGTGCGGCTGCTCACCGGGCGGACCCATCAGATCCGCTGCCAGTTCGCCAGCCGGGGATGGCCCCTGGTCGGAGACGAAAAATACGGCTCCGGCGGGGATGGCTGCGGCATTGCGCTGTGGTCGTATAAACTGCGGTTTATTCACCCGGAAAGCGGCGAGCAGATGGAGTTTATGCAGAAAGCACCCGATATTTATCCGTTTTCGCTGTTTTATCCAGAAAAATACAGTGAATAATATTCGTTAACATTCGTTTTTGCGAATGGATATATACAAGTATTTTACCGAAGCTGGCCGGGGGATACGCCGAAGCACTCCCGGAAGGCCCGGAAAAAAGTGGAGTATTCCTCAAAGCCGCTGTCCGCAGCGGCTTTGTTCACGCTCACGCCGTTGCGGATCAGGTGCGCGGCATATAAGAGCCGTCGCTGGCGCACATAGGCGTGGACGGTGGAGCCCGTCTGCGCCTTGAACAGGCGCATGAAATGGTATCGGCTCAGATACACCCGCTCGGCCAGCTGGTCCACCGTCATGGGCTGGGCCAGGTTCTCGTTGATATAGGAGAGGGTGGAGGCGATCTTGGGGTCATACTGGGACGCGGCGCTCTCGTCGGCGGTCCGTCCGGCGCGGGAGACGCGGTTGAGGGCGATGAGCAGCTGCACCACCAGCGTGTCCCGCAGCGCCTGGGCCCCGAACTGCTCGTCCCCGGCGGCCTGCTCCAGCGTCTGCAATATCTCCCAGAGCCGGTCGATGTCCTCCGGACCGGGCTTGAGCAGGTGACGGCCCTGCTTGTCGGCCTGCTCGAAGCAGTCCATCAGCCCCGCGGCCGGCATGGTCCGCTCCGGGAACTGCCGGTCCAGATACAGGATCACCCGCTCGTAGGGCTGGGACACGTCGATGAGCGCCTTGTGGATCACGTGGTGGCCGATGAGCAGCACGTCCCAGGGTTGGAGGGCATAGGTGGCCCGGTCCACCAGATAGTCTACCCGGCCGGACAGGAGGATGACCGCCTTGTCGAAGTCGTGAAAATGGAAGTCCCGCTCCTGGCCCGCCGTGTCCCGCAGGTGGAACAGGCGATAGTTCTCTTTCAGGTAGCCCTCCCGGCTGTAGCTGGGCATGACCTCACCTCCCTACGAGAGATTATAACAGCATATGGCACTTTTTGCAATGTTTCAAGCACGCGGTGCAATGTTAATTGCAAATACATGCCTATATAATACGGGAAGGTCAACGGCGATGGCCGGCGGGTCCGGGACGGGGAGCCCGGACGGCGGGCGAGCGTGGCCGGCGGGCCCGACGCGGATGCCGGGAAAAGAGTTCTGGGAGGTCTATTATGGACAAAAAGGCAGTTGCGAAAAATTACCGTTTTATGGCGCTGATGCTGGCCGCCATGGTCGGCGGCGCTGTGGTGGGGTGGATCTGGCCCGTCACGGACGCCTCCGCGGGGGCGACGGTGCTCAAGCCGCTGGGCACGGTGTTCATCAATATGATGTTCTGCATCGTGGTGCCCCTGGTGTTCGCGTCCATCGCCGGCGCGGTGGCGAATATGCGCAGCCGTAAACGGGCGGGGAAGATCATGGGCGTGACCGTGGCCACCTTCGTGGTCACCGGCGCCATCGCCGCGGTGATCATGTTCTTCCTGGTGAAGCTGTTCCCGCCGGTGCTGAGCGCGTGGCAGGAGATCCCTGAGGAGGAGATGGGGGAGTATGCCAGCTTTTCCACCATGATCGTGAACTTCTTCACGGCGGAGGACTTCGTGGGACTTTTGAGCCGGCGGGCCATGCTGCCGCTGATCGTGTTCTCCATCCTCTTCGGCTTCGCCGTCAACCTGAACGGCGGCGCGGACACCATCGTGGGCCGGTTCCTGGAGGACCTGACCAATGTGATGCTCAAGTTCGTCAAGATCGTCACCTATTACGCGCCCGTGGCGTTCTTCGCCATCTTCGCGGACCTGGTGGCCAGCTACGGCCCCCAGATCACCGCCAGCTACGGCCGGGCGCTGATCCTGTACTATCCCCTGTGCTTTGTGTATATCTTCACGGCCTGGCCGCTGTTCGCCTGGTTCGGCGGCGGCAGGGGCGCGGTCAGGACCATGTTCCGCCATATCACCAAGCCGGCGGTGGTGTCCCTGGGCACCTGCTCGTCCGTGGCCACCATCCCCACCAATATGGAGGAGGCCGCCGCCACGGGAATCTCCAAGGACGTGTCCGATATGGTCCTGCCCCTGGGCGCCACCATGCATATGGACGGCTCCTGCTTTTCCTGCGTGCTGAAGATCGCCTTCGTGCTGGGGGTGTTCGGCAAGGACTTGAGCGTCGGGATGCTGGTGCCTGTGGTGCTGGTGGCGGTGCTCAGCTCCGTGGGCATGAGCGGCGTGCCCGGCGGCGGCTACATCGGCGAGTATATCATCTGCTCCATCTTCTTCCCGGAGCAGATGACCATGGCGTTCCCCATCCTGGTGGCCATCGGCAACCTGGTGGACCCGCCCGCCACCATGATCAACGCCGCCGGCGACTATGTGGTCAGCTACATCGTAAGCCGGTTCGTGGACGGCCGGGACTGGCTGCAGAAGCAGCTGAAGGCCGGCAGGGGGCTCTGAGCCCGCACTCCGTCCGACGCGCGCCCGCAGCTCCCATTTCCTGGGAACTGCGGGCGCTTTTCCTCCGCCAGGGAGCGGGGCCGTCAAAAAATTTTGCCTCCGGAGACGCCCGTCATACAAATAAGATATTACAATTTGTAACGGCTTTCCCAGTGTTTGCAAGGGTTTGCGGGTTTTTCGATGAAAACAAAATGTTGGAATGAAAACTATTGACAGGCACAAGATGTTGTGTTACTATTACCCTCGTCCACGTTATGTAACCACTGGCGGGACCGGTGTGGAAAATAGGGGAGCCGGATTTGGCGGAGGAGTGCAGAGAGATGAAGATCATCAAGAGGAACGGGTCTGAGGTGACGTTTGACATCACCAAGATCATCAATGCCATTGGCAAGGCCAACGAGGTCGTGGAGGAAGATCTGCGCATGACCAACACGCAGATCCATCGGATCGCCGACTCGGTGGAGAAGAGCTGCATAGAGCTGGGGCGCTCTCCCTCCGTGGAGGAGATCCAGGACATGGTGGAGGAGCAGATCATGGCCCATGGGGCCTATGAGGTGGCCAAGCGGTACATCACCTACCGCTACACCCGCTCCCTGGTGCGCCAGTCCAACACCACCGACGACCGCATCCTGGCCCTGATCGAGTGCAACAACGAGGAGGCCAAGCAGGAGAACTCCAACAAGAACCCTGTGGTCAACTCCACCCAGCGGGACTATATGGCCGGCGAGGTCAGCCGCGACATCACCAACCGCCTGCTGCTGCCCCGCGACATCGTGGAGGCCCATGAAGAGGGCATCATCCACTTCCATGACACGGACTACTACGCCCAGCACATGCATAACTGCGACCTGGTGAACCTGGAGGACATGCTCCAGAACGGCACGGTCATCACCGATACCCTCATCGAGCGGCCCCACAGCTTTGCCACCGCCTGCAACATCGCCACCCAGATCGTGGCCCAGGTGGCCTCCAACCAGTATGGCGGCCAGAGCATCTCCCTGGCCCATCTGGCGCCCTTCGTCCAGGTCAGCCGGGAGAAGATCCGCGCCATCGTCCGGGACGAGATCAGCACGCTGGGCGTCATCCCCACCACCGAGCAGGTGGACCAGATCGTGGAAAAGCGGCTGCGGGAGGAGATCCGCCGGGGCGTGCAGACCATCCAGTACCAGGTGGTGACACTGCTGACCACCAACGGACAGGCCCCCTTCGTCACCGTGTACATGTACCTGAACGAGGCCAAGAGCGAGCAGGAGAAAAAGGACCTGGCCATCATCATCGAAGAGACGCTCCTGCAGCGCTATGAGGGCGTGAAGAACGAGCAGGGCATCTGGGTGACCCCCGCCTTCCCCAAGCTCATCTACGTGCTGGAAGAGGACAATGTGGACGAGGGGACGCCTTACTACTACCTGACCAAGCTGGCCGCCAAGTGCACCGCCAAGCGGATGGTCCCCGACTACATCTCCGAGAAGAAGATGCTGGAGCTGAAGGGCGATGTGTATACCTGCATGGGCTGCCGCAGCTTCCTGACGCCCGACCGGTTCACCGACGCCGGCATCGGCAACATCGCCAACGCCGGCAACTATGAGCCGGGCAAGCACAAGTATTACGGCCGGTTCAACCAGGGCGTGGTCACCATCAACCTGCCGGACGTGGCCCTCAGTTCCGGCGGAAATCTGGACAAATTCTGGCGGATCTTCGACGAGCGGCTGGAGCTGTGCCACCGGGCGCTGATGTGCCGCCACGAGCGGCTCAAGGGCACCCTCTCCGACGCGGCGCCCATCCTGTGGCAGTATGGCGCGCTGGCCCGCCTGCAGAAGGGCGAGCCCATCGACAAGCTGCTCTATAACGGCTACTCCACCATCTCCCTGGGCTACGCGGGGCTCTATGAGTGCGTCAAGTACATGACCGGCAAAAGCCACACCGACCCCTCCGCCACGCCTTTCGCCCTGGAGATCATGCAGTATATGAACGCCGCCTGCAAGCGGTGGAAGGAGATGCACAACATCGACTTCTCCCTGTACGGCACGCCGCTGGAGAGCACCACCTACAAGTTCGCCAAGTGCCTGCAGAAGCGGTTCGGCGTCATCGAGGGGATCACCGACAAGGGCTATATCACCAACTCCTATCACGTGCATGTCACGGAGCAGATCGACGCCTTCACCAAGCTGAAGTTCGAGGCCCAGTTCCAGCACCTGTCTCCCGGCGGCGCCATCAGCTATGTGGAGGTGCCGGATATGCAGAACAACCTGGAGGCCGTGCTGCAGGTGATGCGGTTCATCTATGACAACATCATCTACGCGGAGCTGAACACCAAGAGCGACTATTGCCAGGTCTGCGGCTGGGACGGGGAGATCGAGATCGTGGAGGACGACGGCAAGCTGGTCTGGCGCTGCCCCCGCTGCGGCAATACCGACCAGAGCAAGATGAACGTGGCCCGGCGGACCTGCGGCTATATCGGCACCCAGTTCTGGAACCAGGGCCGCACCCAGGAGATCAAGGACCGGGTCCTGCACCTGTAAGAGATGTATTACGGAGAGATCAAAAACTGCGATATCGCCGACGGCATCGGCGTGCGGGTGACGCTGTTCGTGTCCGGCTGCACCAACCGGTGCCCCGGCTGCTTCCAGCCCCAGACCTGGGACTTCCAGTACGGCAAGCCCTTCACCGAGCAGACGGAGCGGGAGCTGCTGGACATGCTGGCCCCGGGATATATCAACGGCCTGACCCTGCTGGGGGGCGAGCCCTTCGAGCCGGAGAACCAGCGGGCGCTGGTGCCCTTCCTGCGGCGGGTGCGCCAGGCCTATCCGGACAAGACCGTCTGGGCGTTCACGGGCAACACCTATGAGACCCTGCTGCGGCAGGGGAGCCATCCCCGCTGCGAGGTGACGGACGAGATGCTGGGCCTGATCGACGTGCTGGTGGACGGGCCCTTCGTGGAGAACCTGCACGAGGTGGGGCTCCGGTTCCGGGGCTCCAGCAACCAGCGGCTCATCGACATGAACAAGACCCGCGAGAAGGGACAGGTCGTTCTCTGGAACGACTGAAGCGACCGGCTTCCGCCAGGAAGCCGGTTTTTATGAGGTGAGAGGATGCAAAATTTTCTGGAAAAAGAGGAAGTGCTCCTGAGCAGCAAGCTGGACTATGCGGGAAAGCTGAAGCTGTCGGGGCTGTTCGACCTGTTCATGGACCTGGCGGCGGAGCACGCGGAATACCTGGGCGTGGGGTATAAGGCCATGCTGGAGCACCGGGCCTTCTGGCTGGCGGTGCGGACGAGGGTCCGCATCTACGAGACGCCGGGCCTGCAGGACCGGGTGACGGTCAAGACCTGGCCGGGCGTGCCGGGGATGGTCAAGTGCGACCGGTTCTACCGCCTGACCATGGGGGACACGCTGCTGGCGGAGGGGCGCACCGAGTGGGCGGCCCAGAACATCGACGACGGCCGGGTGCTGAAAAACGACGCCTACGGCTATCCCACGGACCTGGTGCCCCTGCCGGAGCGGGTGTGCGACGGGCACTTCACCCGGTTTCGGGAAAGGCCGGACCCGGAGAACCTGCTGACCCGCTACACCGTGGGCTCCCGGGACATCGACACCGGCCGGCACATGAACAACGTGGCCTATGTGCGCATGCTCATGAACACCTTCTCCGTTGCCCAGCTGGAGGCCATGGACATCGCCGAGGCGGAGATCAGCTACAGTGCCGCCTGCCGGGAGGGGGAGGAGCTCGCCATCTACCGGCGGAAGGATGAGGAGGGCTGGCATATGCTGGTGCAAAAGCCCGACGGCACCACCGCCGCCCAGATGGTCCTGCGGCTGCGGTGAGGGCGGCTGTTTTGTCTGCCGCCGCAGGCAAATGACATAAAGAACGTCCCGGAGCGGATGAAAACCGCTCCGGGACTTCGTATACAGAGAATGGCCGCGCTATTTCCCGGCGAGGGGGAGCTCGATGATCTCCACGCCCTGACGCATGGCGTAGAGCATGGTGCTGCGGGTGCCGCCGGGGGCGCCGCTGTAGGCCGCCACCAGGAGGCGGGACTGGTCCACCATATAGCGGTTGCGGTCCATCATGCACTCGGGCGTGTAGGCCCGGTGCAGCACCGTCAGCTTATCGCACTCCTCCGCCAGGCGGAAATACCGCCTGCGCCATCCGGCGGGCCAGCGCGTCTCCTGGCCGGCGTAGGGGATGGCCGCCTCCAGTACCACGTCCGGATGCTCGTCCCGCAGCGCCACCACCGCCTCGCCCCAGTACATATCCGCGCCGGTGGCCATGCCGCACAGGAACCGGCGGAAGCCGCCGGCGTAAAGGCTGGCCAGCACATCCGAGATGGCGGCTTTCAGGGCAACGCAGCCAGGGGCGCGCTCATCGTCGCCCCAGGGCAGCTTGTCGGCCCGGTGGCCGGTAAAACAGCAGCTGATCTCTCGTTCCATGGGTCATATTATGCCATGGCCCGGGCGGCATTGCAATCAAAATTTCCCATGGAAAAGTTTTTTGCGGGACGGATGCAAGTTCCGGCGCCAGATCGGCATAATAGAGTTGTTACAATACGATCGTAATGGAGGCAGAAAGATGAAGACCATTCTTTCGACACTGCTGGCGGCGCTCATACTGCTGACCGCCATGGCCGGCTGCGGCCGGGATAACACCGGCGAGACCCGCGTCACGCCCAGCATGGAGCCCAGCGCGCCCCCCAGTCCGGCACCCAGCCCCGTGACGCCCACCGCCGCCCCTACCGACAGCACGGCCGACGGCGTCATTGACGAGGGCAGGGACGCGGTGGACGGCGTGGTCGGCGCCGGCGAGGACGCGGTGGACGACCTGCTGGAGGGCGGCAAGAACGTCGTGGACGACGCGGCCGACGCCGTGGAGGACATGGCGGGCGGCCATGACGGGGATGCCCCCGAGACCTCGCCCGCGGCCAGCCCCAAGCGGTGACGCGCGAATGCAGAGCGGTCCGGTGAGAACCGGGCCGCTGTTTTTTGCTGTTCATATAAATTTTAAAAAATCGAAGTAGATAAATTGTCTAAATCTATTGACAAGATGCGCTTTTTTTTGTTAGAATTAACCTCAGCGAAAACCCTACATAATCTTTCAAAGGAGATACGCCTACTATGAAGAAATTGCTTTCTGTCATCCTGGCTGTGGTCATGGTCCTCAGCCTGGGAGCCGTCGCTTTTGCGGATGAGGTCCCCAATTCCGAAAAGCCCGTCATCTGGTTCAACCGCCAGCCCTCCAACAGCACCACGGGCGAGCTGGATATGGACGCGCTGACCTTCAATGACAAGACCTATTACGTCGGCTTCGACGCCAAGCAGGGCGCCGAGCTCCAGGGCCAGATGATCGTGGATTATCTCCAGGCCCATGGCGAGGGTCTTGACCGCAACGGCGACGGCATCATCGGCTATGTGCTGTGCATCGGCGACATCGGCCACAACGACTCCATCGCCCGTACCCGCGGCGCCCGTAAGGCGCTGGGCACCGCTGTCCCCGACGCTTCCCAGGGCAAGACCGAGATCGAGACCATCGACGATGTGGATCCGACCGCTGTCGGCACCAACCTGGACGGCACTTCCTCTGCGGTGCAGGACGGCGCCATCACCATCGACGGCACTGAGTATGTGGTCCGTGAGCTGGCCTCTCAGGAGATGAAGAACAACTCCGGCGCCACTTGGGACGCCCCCACCGCCGGCACCGCCATCATGACCTGGAGCGCCTCCTTCGGCGACCAGATCGATGTGGTCGTCTCCAACAACGACGGCATGGGCATGGCCGTGTTCAACGCCTGGTCCAAGGACAACAACGTCCCCACCTTCGGCTATGACGCCAACTCCGACGCTGTCGCCGCCATCGCCGACGGCTACTGCGGCACCATCTCCCAGAACGCCGACGTCCAGGCTTACCTGACCCTGCGGGTGATGCGCAACGCCCTGGATGACGCCGACATCATGACCGGCATCAGCACCCCCGACGCGGCCGGCAACGTCCTGAGCGAGGATATCTATAAGTATGACGAGGAGACCCGCTGCTTCTACGCTCTGAACGGCGCCGTCACCGCCGAGAACTATGAGTCCTATCTGGACGCCACCGCCGCCAACCCCGCGTTCAGCAATCAGCTGACCGAGGAGGACGCGCCTGTCAAGAAGGTTTGGCTGGACATCTTCAACTCCACCGATAACTTCCTGAACGCCACCTATAAGCCCCAGCTGGAGAACTACGACGGCATCCTGAACCTGGATGTTGAGTACATCGCCGGCGACGGCCAGACCGAGGCCAACATCACCGACCGCCTGGCCAACCCCAGCGAGTATGACGGCTTCGCCATCAACATGGTCAAGACCGACAACGCTGCTTCCTACACCTCCAAGCTCCAGTGATCCCAGCTTGAAGATCCAGCGGTAATGTAGAGGAGGGGCCATCGGGAAGTTCTCTTCCTGATGGCCCTTTTTTGAAGCGCCGTCCTCCGCCCGGCGGAAGCGGGGAACGCGGCGGCGTTTCGGAAAAGCAAAGGGGAAAGGACAGAAGTAGAACAATGGCTGATAAGGAAGCAAAGACCGTCTTATCGATCCGCAGCATGTGCAAGTCCTTTGGCCGCAACCGCGTTCTCGACCACATCGATCTGGATGTGAAAGAGGGCTCTATCATGGGCCTGATGGGCGAGAACGGCGCGGGCAAATCGACGATGATGAAGTGTCTGTTCGGCACCTATCAAAAGGACGAGGGGACCATTTTCTTCAACGGCAGGGAAGTCAATTTCTCCGGACCTAAGAACGCGCTGGAAAACGGCGTGGCAATGGTCCATCAGGAGCTGAACCAGTGCCTGGAGAGAAGCGTTTTGGATAACCTGTTTTTGGGCCGCTACCCGAAAAACTCCCTGGGCATCGTGGATGAGGCGCGCATGAAGCAGGAAGCAGCCGACCTGTTCAGGCGGCTGAACATGACCGTCAACCTGACCGCGCCGATGAAGACCATGTCGGTCTCCGCCAGGCAGATGGTCGAGATCGCCAAGGCGATCTCCTATAACGCAAAGCTGATCGTGCTGGATGAGCCGACCTCCTCGCTGACCGTCAGAGAGGTCAGCAAGTTGTTTGAGATGATGCGCAACCTGAAAGCGCAGGGCATCTCGCTCATATATATCTCCCATAAGATGGACGAGGTATTCGAGATCTGCGACCAGGTCTCCGTGCTGCGGGACGGCAAGCTGGTGGCGACCAAGGATACCAAGGAGACCAACATGGACGAGCTGATCGCCGCGATGGTGGGGCGGTCCCTGGACAACCGCTTCCCGCCGGTGGACAACACGCCGGGAGAGGTGGCCCTCTCCGTGCAGCATCTGTCCACCAAGTTCGCCCCGAACCTGAAGGACATCTCCTTCGACGTGAGGGAGGGAGAGATCTTCGGCCTTTACGGGCTGGTGGGCGCGGGCCGCTCCGAGCTGCTGGAGACCATGTTCGGCGTCCGCACAAGGGCCGCGGGCCGGGTCTATTATAAGGGCCGGCTGATGAACTTCGCCAACGCGCGGGACGCCATGGATCACGGCTTCGCCATGATCACGGAGGAGCGCAAGTCTACCGGACTGTTCCTGGAGGGCGATCTTACCTTCAACACGACGATCACCAACCTGCGGCACTACAAAACAGGGCTCTCCCTCTCCAAGGACAAGATGGTGAAGGCCACGGCCAACGAGATCAACGTGATGCACACCAAGTGCATGGGCCCGTCCGACGCCATCACGGCGCTGTCCGGCGGCAACCAGCAGAAGGTCATCTTCGGCAAGTGGCTGGAACGCGATCCGGCGGTGTTCATGATGGATGAGCCAACCCGCGGCATCGACGTGGGCGCCAAATACGAGATATATGAGCTGATCATCAAAATGGCTAAGCTGGGGAAGGCGATCATCGTCGTCTCCTCGGAGATGCCGGAGATCCTGGGGATCACGAACCGGATCGGCGTCATGTCCAACGGCCGCCTGGCGGGTATCGTCAACACCAAGGATACCGACCAGGAAGAGCTGCTGCGGCTTAGCGCAAAATATCTGTAATGGGAGGAATAGGCAGTCATGGCCAGCGAAAATGAAAAGATCCTCTCCCTGGAAGAGGAACAAAAGCTCCTGGCGCCCATTGACGAATATGTGGGCAGGATCCAGGAACAGATCAACGCGCTTCGAGTGGACGGCACCGACAAGGTGACGGCTCTGACCAACCATATCGCGATCGTCAAGGAAAACGCGAACTATACAAAGAAAGAAAAAGCGGACGTCATCGCCGAGGACAGGAAGAAGCTCCAGCAGGCGAAGGCCGTCGAGGAGAAGAACAAGGCGCAGATCAAGACCCTGATCGACGACGCCGTCCGTTATCTTGACGCCAACTACGACCAGAAATACTACAGCCTTGTCGCCGCCTCCTGCGCGGCGGAAAAGGAGGCGGAGGACCGGCGCTATGAGGCGGAGCTGGCGGAGCTGAAGAGCCAGCATGAGGCGGACGCCGCCAAGCTCTCCGACGCGGGCGAGATCAAGGACGAGAAATACGTCTACAAAAACAAGCAGTTCGACGCCAAGCTGAAGCATGACGCCACCCTGCAGGGGATCAAGGACCGCCGGCACGACGCCTATGCCCACCGGTATCACCTGATCGACCTGCTGCGGCTGAGCAAGTTCTCCTTCGCCGAAAAGCAGAAGCAGAAATGGGAGAACTACAAGTACACCTTCAACATCAAGCAGTTTTTGATGACCAATGGGCTGTACATAGTCATCGTGCTCGTCTTTATCATGCTGTGCATCCTGGCCCCCGTGGTCAAGCACACAAGGCTTCTGACCATGACCAACATCCTGAACATCCTGCAGGCGGCGTCGCCCCGTATGTTCCTGGCGCTGGGCGTGGGCGGCCTGATCCTGCTGGGCGGCACCGATTTGTCCGTGGGCCGTATGGTCGGCACCAGCATGGTCCTGTCCACCATGATCATGCACAAGGGCATCAATACGGGCGCCATATTCGGACATGTGTTTGACCTGACCGGCATCCCCCTGGGGGTGCGCGTGGTCATGGCGCTGGTGGTATGCTGCTGCGTCACGACGCTGTTCACCAGCTTTGCCGGCTTCTTTACGGCCCGGTTCAAGATCCACCCGTTCATCTCCACCATGGCCAATATGCTGATCATGTTCGGCCTGATGACCTTTGCCACCAAGGGCGTCTCCTTCGGCGCCATCGAGCCCGACATCCAGAAGTTCATCATGCCGAAGATCGGCGGCAAGTTCCCGACCATCATCCTGTGGGCGGTGGCCGTCATCTTTATCATGTACTTCATATGGAACAAGACCACCTTGGGGAAGAACATGTATGCCGTCGGCGGCAACGCGGAGGCCGCGGCGGTATCCGGCATCTCCGTGTTCAAGGTGACCATCACCGCCTTCGCCATCGCCGGCATCCTGTACGGCTTCGGCGCCTGGCTGGAGTGCATCCGCATGGTGGGCTCCGGCTCCGCGTCCTACGGCCAGGGCTGGGAGACGGACGCCATCGCGGCCTGCGTGGTCGGCGGCATCTCCTTCAGCGGCGGCATCGGCAAGATCCAGGGCATCGTGGTCGGCGTGCTGATCTTCACCGCGCTGACCTACTCGCTGACCATCCTGGGCGTGGACACCAACCTGCAGTTCGTGTTCTCCGGCATCATCATTCTGGCCGCCGTCACCATCGACTGCCTGAAGTACGTCCAGAAGAAGTAACGACCTGTCTTTTCCCGAATCCAATGACTCGGACCCGCCCCCATTGGGGCGGGTCCATTTTTGCGGGGCCGCGGCGGCGTTACGCCGTGAGCCCGTGCTTTTTCAGCACGGCTGCCAGCGCCTCCCGGTTGGACGCGCCCATGGGCACCAGGGGCAGACGCATCTCGCCGTCCATGAGCCCCATCATGGCCATGGCCGTCTTGACAGGGATGGGGTTCACCTCCCGGAACAGGACGCTGAATAGGTCCATATACCGCTCGTTCAGCGCTGCGGCGGCGGGATAGTCGCCCTCCAGGCACAGCGCGCAGAGCCGGCTCACGGAGTGAGGAACGAGGTTGCTGGCCACGGAGATGACGCCCTTTGCGCCCAGGGCCATCATGGCCACGGTGTCGGAGTCGTTGCCGCTCCAGAAGGTGAGCCGGTCGCCGCACAGGGCCTTGGTCCGGGCGAAGGCGCCGATGTCGCCGGAGGCCTCCTTCACGCCGTTGATGTGCGGGTGATCCGCCAGGATGGCGTATGTTTCCGGGCTGACGCCGATGCCGGTGCGGCTGGGAACATTGTAAACGATCAGCGGCAGGTCCGACCGGTCCGCCACGTAGGTAAAGTGGGCGATGAGCCCGGCCTGGGTGGTCTTGTTGTAGTAGGGCGTGACCATCAGAAGCCCGTCCGCCCCGGCGTCCTCCGCCCGGCGGGCCATGGCCATGGCCTTGGCGGTATCGTTGGAGCCGATGCCGGCGATGATCTTCATGCCGGCGCGGCGCTCCGCGGCGAAGCGGAAAAGCGCCTCGTGCTCGTCGGGGGAGAGGGTGGCGCCCTCGCCGGTGGTGCCGCAGATCACCAGCGCGGCGGTCCCGCCCTGGGCCTGGGCCGCGATGAGCCGCGCCAGGGCCGCATAGTCGATCCGGCCTTCCCGGAAGGGGGTCACCAGCGCGGTGGCGGAGCCGGTAAAAAGTGGGGTCTTCAAAACGATTCCTCCTAATGAAAGATGCCGCGGGCGATCGGCCCACGGCATCTTTTGCGTTTTTTGGATCGGGAGAAGGTCAGCGGTCGAGCCAGCCCTCGGCGTACAGCAGCTCCGCCAGCAGCACACCGCCGCCCGCGGCGCCCCGCAGGGTGTTGTGGCTCAGGCAGACGAACTTATAGTCGTACTGGGTGTCGGGACGCAGCCGGCCCACGCTCACCGCCATGCCGCCCTCCAGGTTCCGGTCCAGCTTGGTCTGAGGCCGGTCATCCGCCTCGAAATAGTGGAGGAACTGCTTGGGGGCGGAGGGCAGAGCCAGCTGCTGGGGCTTGCCGGAGAAGGCCGCCCAGCGGGCCAGGATCTGCTCCCGGGTGGGCTTTTTGTCGAAGCTGGCGAACACCGCGGCCATGTGGCCGTTGGAGCAGGGCACCCGCAGGCACTGGGCGGTGATGGACGGGGCGGACGCGGACTCGATGTGGTCGCCGGCCACCTTGCCCCAGAGCTTCAGAGGCTCCTGCTCGCTCTTTTCCTCCTCGCCGCCGATGTAGGGGATGATGTTGTCCACCATCTCGGGCCAGGTCTCAAAGGTCTTGCCGGCGCCGGAGATGGCCTGGTATGTGCAGACCAGCACCTTGTTCAGCCCGAACTCGTCCTTCAAAGGATGGAGCGCGGGCACGTAGCTCTGCAGGGAGCAGTTGCTCTTCACGGCGATGAAGCCCCGCTTGGTGCCCAGGCGCTT
>CANQOA010000039.1 GCA_947625355.1 uncultured Oscillospiraceae bacterium
CAGCTTCTCGATGTCGGCCTCCTCGGTGGGCACGAACTCATGCAGAGGGGGATCCAGGAAGCGGATGGTCACCGGGCTCCCCTCCATGGCCTCGTAGATGCCCTCGAAGTCGGACTGCTGCATGGGCTCCAGCTTGGCCAGGGCCTTCTCCCGCTGCTCCACGGTGTCGGAGCAGATCATCTCGCGGATGGCGGGGATACGGTCCTCGTTGAAGAACATATGCTCGGTGCGGCACAGGCCGATGCCCTCGGCGCCGAACTTCTTGGCCTGCGCGGCGTCGTGAGGCGTATCGGCGTTGGTGCGCACGCCCAGGCGGCGGTACTTGTCGGCCCAGGCCATGACCCGGCCGAACTCGCCGCCGATGGAGGCGGGCACGGTGGGCACAGCGCCGTCGTAGATCTTGCCGGTGGAGCCGTCCAGGGAGATCTGGTCGCCCTCATGGAAGGTCTTGCCGGCCAGGGTGAACTGCTTGTTCTCCTCGTCCATGTTGATGGCGGTGCAGCCGGAGACGCAGCATTTGCCCATGCCGCGGGCCACCACGGCCGCGTGGCTGGTCATGCCGCCGCGGACGGTCAGGATGCCCTGGGCGGCCTTCATGCCCTCGATGTCCTCGGGAGAGGTCTCCAGGCGGACCAGGACCACCTTCTCCTTGCGGGCGGCCCACTCCTTGGCCTCCTCGGCGGTGAAGACGATCTTGCCGGAGGCGGCGCCGGGAGAGGCGGCCAGGGCGGAGCCCAGCACGGGGGCCTTCTTCAGGGCCTCGGCGTCGAACTGGGGATGCAGCAGCGCGTCCAGGGACCGGGGCTCGATCATGGCCACGGCCTGCTTCTCGTCGATCATGCCCTCGTCCACCAGGTCGCAGGCGATCTTCAGGGCGGCGGCGGGGGTGCGCTTGCCGTTACGGGTCTGGAGCATGTAGAGCTTGCCGTGCTCCACGGTGAACTCCATGTCCTGCATGTCGTGATAGTGGTCCTCCAGGGTCTTGCAGACCTGCTCGAACTGGGCAAAGGCCTCGGGGAACTTCTCGGCCATCTGGCTGATGGGCATGGGGGTGCGCACGCCGGCCACCACGTCCTCGCCCTGGGCGTTGGTCAAGAACTCACCGAACAGCTTCTTCTCGCCGGTGGCGGGGTTGCGGGTGAACGCAACGCCGGTGCCGCAGTCGTCGCCCATGTTGCCGAAGGCCATGGACTGGACGTTGACGGCGGTGCCCCAGGAATAGGGGATGTCGTTGTCGCGGCGATAGACGTTGGCGCGGGGGTTGTCCCAGGAGCGGAACACGGCCTTGATGGCGCCCATCAGCTGCTCCACGGGATCGGTGGGGAAGTCGGTGCCGACCTTCTCCTTATACTCGCCCTTGAACTGCTCGGCCAGCTCCTTCAGGTCGTCGGCGGTCAGCTCCACGTCCTGGGTGACGCCGCGGGCGGCCTTCATCTTGTCGATGAGCTGCTCGAAATACTTCTTGCCGACCTCCATGACCACGTCGGAATACATCTGGATAAAGCGGCGATAGCAGTCCCACGCCCAGCGGGGATTGCCGGACTTGCGGGAAAGCACGTCCACCACGGTCTCATTCAGGCCCAGGTTCAGGATGGTGTCCATCATGCCGGGCATGGAAGCCCGGGCGCCGGACCGCACGGAGACCAGCAGAGGATTCTCGGCGTCGCCGAACTTCTTCCCGGTGATCCGCTCCAGCTCGGCGACATACTTCATGATCTCCTGCTGGATGTCCTCGCCGATCTTCCTGCCGTCCTCGTAATAACGGGTGCAGGCCTCGGTGGTGATGGTAAAGCCCTGGGGGACAGGCAGTCCGATGTTGGTCATCTCGGCCAGGTTCGCGCCCTTGCCGCCCAGGAGCTCACGCATGTTTGCATTGCCCTCTGAGAACAGATAGACATACTTCATTGCGCGGTTTCCTCCTTATATTTCCTTTGAATAGTATTGACAAATAATTATCACTTACAGCGCGCGGAAAGGCGCTCCGCCGCCCGGATTTTAACTTTATATATTAAACTTCAAAGCCCGTCAATTGTCAAGAAAAATCCCCCTCCGGCGCCAATTTTTCCGCCCCATGCATATCCCGCGCCCGGCAGGGCATACTACCGCCGAGGTGATAAGTGTGTCTACAAAGAACAACAGCAAAAACAACGGCCGGAACAACGGCAAAAACAGCGATCAGAACAACGGCCAGAACGGCCGCTCCAGCCAGGACAGCCAGAACGACCGTTCCAAACAGAGCGATCCCCGCACTTGAAGGCACGGCCCTGACGTGACAGGGGCAAATCCGCGTCTCGATCCGGAGACCCGGCTGGTGTCCAAGTTCGACAGCACCGCCATCGCCAAATACGAGACGGCCGATCGGGAGGACATGGGCATGCGCGTGCGGGACGACTGCGCGGAAGAACACATCCAATAGACAAAGCAGGCGGGGCATGCGCCCCGCCTGAGCTATACTATATTTACTTACGGATCATCCGATGTCCGCGCTGTCCACCAAGGCGATCTCCATCCGGAAGGTCTCGCCGTCCCGATAGACCGTGAGCTCCAGCTTGTCCCCCACCTGCATCTGTTCCTTGATATAGTTCACGTCCGCCACGGACCGCACATGCTCCCCGTTGACGGCGGTGATCACGTCGCCCGGCAGCAGTCCCTGGGCCTTGGCGTCGGAGCCATCGTTGACCTCGGTCACATAGATGCCCTCCGGCAGGTCATACAGCTCCATGGCCTCCAGGCCCACCGACCCGGCCACGATCCCGATGGTGGGCGCGCCGGACACCACGCCGTTGGCCAGCAGCTGATCGGCGATCTGCTTGACCACGGACGAGGGAATAGCGAAGCCGATGCCCTCCACCGTGGCGGTGGTATAGGAGTTCATGATCTTCATATTGGTGATACCGATGACCTGTCCGGCGCCGTTGATGAGCGGGCCGCCGGAGTTGCCCTCGTTCAGGGCCGCGTTGGTCTGCAGCAGGGTCATGGTGTGGCCCTCATAGACCACGTTCCGGTCGATGGCGGAGATGATGCCGTTGGTCATGGTCCCGGCATAATCGCTGCTCAGCGGGTTGCCGATGGCCACCGCGGTGTCCCCCACCTTCAGCGCGTCGGACTGGCCAAACTGGGCATAGGGCAGGTCGCTGCCGTCGATATGCAGCACGGCGATGTCACTGGCCGTGTCGGAGCCCACCAGGCTGGCCTCGTACTTGGTCCCGTCGGTAAAGACCACCTCCGCCTTGGTGCAGCTCTGGAGCACATGGGTGTTCGTGATCAGATACCCGTCCGGCGTGAACACCACGCCGGTGCCCCAGCCGAAATCCATGTCATCCAGATAGGTGTGGATGCCCACCACGGCGGGGCTGACCCGGTCATAGATCTCCTGAAGGGGCAGCTCCTCCCTCTCCTGGGCCGCCAGCTCCAGCGTGACGCCGTCGGCGGAGGGAGCCGTGGGGAGGGCGATCTCATCGGAGGAGGTGTAATAATTGGCAAAGTAGTCCCGGTAGTCCTCAAAGTCCCGGAAATCCTCCGCCGGCAGCAGCTCGTCCCGCCCGGCATAGGGATCGTCCTGGGCCGCCCGGTACCGCACGTATGCCTCCGCGTCCCAGAGCCGCCGGAACAGGCCGCCGTTCACCGCCGTCACCGCCACGGCCAGGCATACCAGCAGTCCGCACGCCGTCAGCGTCAGCGCCTTGGTCCGGCGGCGCCGGCGGCGCTGAGCGGGCGTCTCCCTGGACGGCGGGCAGCCGTTGGGCGCCGTATAGCCGCCCTGGGGCGGCTGGACCGGCGCGGGATAGCTGTTGTACCAGTTCCCCGGACCTGGGTTCATCTCGTAAGGCATAGCTCCTCCTCCCGGCTGCGCGCGCAGCCCGCTGCTCGATCACTTTTCGTTGCTCGATCACTTTTCGTTGCTCGATCACTTTTCGTTGCTCGATCACTTTTCGTTGCTCGATCACTTTTCATTATACCCATCTTCACGACGGCATATTTTCCCGCTCCCGGGCATTTCGTCCGCCCTCGGCCAGCGCCAGGGTGAAGGTGAACACCGTGACGCCGTTCTCGCTGGTGACGAAGATGTCCTGGTCATGGGCGGACAGGATCTGCCGGACCATATAAAGGCCCAGTCCCACGCCCTCCCGGTCCTGGCTACGGGATCGGTCGGCCTTGTGGAACCGGTCGAAGATCAGCGGCAGCTCCTCCGGCGGGATGGTCTGGCCCACGTCCTGGACGGCGGTATAGGCCTTGCCGTTCTCCTTCCAGATGCTGACGGTCAGGGCCGTGCTCCAGGCGGCGAACTTGATGGCGTTGTCCACCAGGTTATAGACCACCCGCGTGATGGCGTCCTCGTCGCCCCGGACCCGGATCGTGTCCTCCGGCATGTTCAGATCCACGGTCATCCCCTTGGCATCCACCCGGTCCTCGAAGCTGAGCATGGTCTGCAGCACCGTCTCCCCCAGGTCGAAGGTCTGTTCCCGCCGGGCCGGGTCCCCGTCGCGAAGGCGGGCCATGTCCAGCATGGACCGCACCAGCCGGCCCAGACGCTTGGTCTCCGAGGAGATGGTCTGCAGATATTTCTTCTCCTCGGAGGGCGGGATGGTCCCGTCCAGCAGCCCGTCGGCGAAGCCGGCGATGGCGGTCATGGGCGTGCGCAGCTCGTGGGACACGTTGGCGATGAATTCCCGGCGGCGGGACTCGTTGCGCTCCAGACCGTCGGCCATGGTGTTGAACGCCTGGATCAGCGTGCCGATCTCGTCCTCGTCGGGATAGGGACTGACCCGGGCGCTGTAGTCGCCCCGGGCGAACCGGTGGGCGGCCTCCGCCATCTCGTTCAGCGGCCGGGCCAGCCGCCGGTCGTTGGCATAGCCGAACACGATGGCCAGCGCCAGCAGGCCCGCCGCGATGAGGATGAACACGGCGATGAATCCGCCCCACACGCCGAACAGCCCCTCGCCGGCATAGTTGACGAACACATACCCCTCCGTGCCGCCGTCGCCGCCGCGGATGGGCTCCGCCACCACATAATACATCCCCTCATAGAAGCCGTCCAGATCGGTCAGCTCCTCATAGCCGCCCTCCTTCTCCAGCTCGCCGATGACGGCGGCGGAGATCTGCCGGCCGATGTAGGGCGAGGCGGCGTTCCGGTCGGAACTGGACACCACCGTGCCGGTCCGGTCGCACAGGAA
This sequence comes from uncultured Oscillospiraceae bacterium, assembly GCA_947625355.1. Classification (GTDB taxonomy): domain Bacteria; phylum Bacillota; class Clostridia; order Oscillospirales; family Oscillospiraceae; genus CAJOIG01. The sequence goes on from CANQOA010000039.1 coordinate 5,175, forward strand.
GATATGATCGCCTGTGCTTTGGGCGATGGCGGCCAGATTCATCCGCAGGTCCCAGCCGCCCAGGTCCTCCTCGCCGTGGACCGCCTCGGCATAGCGGCAGACCTCCCCGGCGGTGGCATACAGGCTCTGCTGCTTCTCCCGGATGAGATAGGCGCGGCCCATCAGGAACATGGTCACGCCCAGCACGAAAAAGCACACCACGAACATACCGGTGGTGACCATATAATTGCGGAAAAAGACGCTCCGCTTCACCTTGCGCTTCACCCTTACGCTTCCCCGACCTCGAACTTATAGCCCACGCCCCAGACGGTCTTGAGCCGCCACTGGTCGCTGACGCCCTCCAGCTTCTCCCGCAGGCGCTTGATATGTACGTCCACGGTCCGGGAGTCGCCGAAGTAGTCGAACCCCCACACCTCGTCCAGCAGCTGGTTGCGGGTATACACCCGGTTGGGGGCGCTGGCCAGGTGGAACAGCAGCTCCATCTCCTTGGGCGGCGTGTCCACCTTCACCCCGTCCACCACCAGCTCATAGGAGTCCAGATCGATGACGAGCTTGTCGAACTCCAGCCGCCGGACCTTGTCCTCCGGGGCCCCGTCCGTGCGCCGCAGCACCGCGTGGACACGGGCCAGCAGCTCCTTGATCTCAAAGGGCTTGGTGATATAGTCATCGGCGCCCATCTCCAGGCCCGCCACCTTGTCCCGGGTCTCCCCCTTGGCGGTGAGCATCAGGATGGGCGTCTTGGAAAAGCCTCGGATCTCCCGGCAGACCTGCCAGCCGTCCTTCACCGGCAGCATGATGTCCAGCAGCACGATGTCCGGCTCGGCGCTCCGGGCCAGGTCTACGCCCCGGCCGCCGTCCGCCGCCTGGAGCACCTCAAAGCCGTCCCGCTCCAGATACAGCCGCAGCAGCTCCGAGATGTTGCCGTCGTCCTCCACGATCAGCGCTTTTTTTGCCATGGATAACACCCCCCGCCCCGCAGTCCGCCAGCGGGGCCTTGTTCATTCTATCCCAATTATATACCCGGCCGCAACCCTTGGGTGAACAAAATGTAAAAAATACGGAAAAGCGCAAAAAAAGACTTTACTTTAGCTCGCTACCGTGGTAGTATGCTAAACACAAACAAGAAATACCGCAGGAGGTCATTTCCAATGAAAAAGATCGTTGCAATCATTCTGTCGGCGCTGATGCTGATGAGCGCCTCCGTTTTCGCCCTGGCCGACGAGGCCGAGAGCGACCTGGCCTACGTTCAGGAAAAGGGCGTGCTGGTGGTGGGCATCACCGAGTTCGAGCCCATGGACTACAAGGACGAGGACGGCAACTGGATCGGCTTTGACGCCGACCTGGCCAAGGCCTTTGCCGAGAGCCTGGGCGTGGACGTGGAATTCGTGGAGATCGAGTGGGACAACAAGGTCCTGGAGCTGGACGCCAAGACCATCGACGTAGTCTGGAACGGCATGACCCTCACCGACGAGGTCACCGAGTCCATGGAGTGCTCCAACGCCTACTGCAACAACGCGCAGACCGTCATCCTGCCCGTGGACGTGGCCGCCGACTATGAGACCGCCGAGGACATGGCCGACCTGACCTTCGCGGTGGAGGCCGGCAGCGCCGGTGAGGACGAGGTGGAAGCTCTGGGCTATGCCACCACCCCCGTACTGACCCAGGCAGACGCCCTGCTGGAGGTCAGCGCCGGCACCTCCGACGCCGCCGTCATCGACCTGCTGATGGCCGCCGCCATGGTGGGCGAGGGCACCGGCTACGCGGACCTCACCAACACCATCAACCTCAACAGCGAGGAGTACGGCGTGGGCTTCCGCAAGGGCTCCGACCTGGCCGCGGCCCTCAACGACTTCTTCCTGGCCAGCTATGAGGACGGCACCATGGAAGAGATCGCCGAGACCTACGGCGTGCAGCTGTCGCTCATCGACCAGACCGCGCTGGCCGCCGAGGCCGCGGACGGCGCTGAAGCCGCCGAGTAACCGCGCATTCAGACCGCATTTACCGGGGAGAGCTGACGCTCTCCCCGGCAAAAAACTGTTTTCCGGGAGACACATATGGAACTGATACTCCAGCAGATGCCTGTAGTGCTCAAGGCGCTGAACGTGGGCTTTCTGCAGACCTTGAAGCTGTTTTTCGTCACCGGCCTGGGGGCCATCCCTCTGGGGCTGGTGATCGCCTTCGGCTCCATGAGCCGCTTCAGGCCTCTCAGCTGGCTGACCCGGACGGTGGTGTGGGTGGTCCGGGGCACGCCCCTGATGATCCAGCTGCTGATCATCTTCTACTTTCCCGGCATGGTGCTGGGCAAGAACATCTGGGGCAGGGGCGAGACAGGGCGATTCGTCGCCTCCGCCATCGCTTTCATCTTCAACTACGCCTGCTACTTCTCCGAGATCTACCGGGGCGGCATCCAGTCCGTGCCCAGGGGCCAGCAGGAGGCGGGGCTGGTGCTGGGCATGACCAAAAGCCAGATCTTCTTCAAGGTGACGCTTTTACAGGTCATCAAGCGCATCGTGCCGCCCATGTCCAACGAGATCATCACCCTGGTCAAGGACACCGCTCTGGCCCGCATCATCGCCCTGCAGGAGATCATCTGGGCCGGCCAGTCCTTTTTGAAGGGCTCCCACGGCATCGCCGGGGCCATCTGGCCGCTGTTCTTCACCGCCGTGTATTACCTCATCTTCAACGGCATCGTCACGGTGGCGCTGGGGAAGCTGGAAAAGCGGCTGGACTATTTCCGCTGAGAGGGGGCGCTGTATATGGCTGTTTTGGACGTAAAGGACATCCGCAAGAGCTTCGGCCAGACCGAGGTGCTGCGGGGCATCAGCCTCTCCCTGGAGCAGGGGCAGGTGCTGTCCGTCATCGGCTCCTCCGGCTCCGGCAAGACCACCTTGCTGCGGTGCCTGAACTTTCTGGAGACGCCCGACGCCGGCGTCATCTCCGTCAACGGCGAGGTGCTCTTCGACGCGGCCGACCCGGCCACCCGGCGGGAGGCGGATATCCGCCGCAAGCGGCTGCATTTCGGGCTGGTGTTCCAGTCCTTCAACCTGTTCCCCCAGTATACCGCCCTGGAGAACGTGCTCCTGGCAGGCAAGCTTCTGGCAAAGGAGGACCCCGGCTGGCGCAGCAGCCGGCGGGAGACCCTCTCCCAGTTGGAGGAGCAGGCCCGGGACCTGCTGGAGAGGATAGGCCTCGCCGACCGGATGGACAACTACCCTCACCAGCTCTCCGGCGGCCAGCAGCAGCGGGTGGCCATCGCCCGCGCCCTGGCCCTGCGGCCGGACATCCTGTGCTTCGACGAGCCCACCAGCGCCCTGGACCCGGAGCTGACCCAGGGAGTGCTGCGGGTGATCCGCTCCCTGGCCGAGGCCCGGACCACCATGATCATCGTCACCCACGAGATGGCCTTCGCCCGGGACGTGTCCAGCCAGGTCCTCTTCATGGACGGCGGCCTGGTAGTGGAGCAGGGCCCGCCCGAGCAGGTGTTCGGCGCGCCCGTCCAGGAACGCACCCGGCAGTTTTTGGACAGCTACCGCCAGAGCTGAGGCGGAACGGCCTTGATTTTCCGCGGGAGATAGGGTAAGATAAAAGCCGCACGGACCGTGCGGCTTTTTTACCTGTTTTGGGAGGACCGGCATGAGATCACTTCGGGCCCTGGTGTGTCTGCTTCTGTGCGCCGCGCTGGCGCTGCCCCTGGCGGCCTGCGGCGGCGGCTCCGGCGGCTATCGCATCATCGATGAATACAGCGGCGTCAGCAGCTACTATATCGCCTTCCGCAAGGGGGACCGGCTGAAGGATTATGTGACGGCGGCCCTGGAGGAGCTGGCGGCCGGCAATTCGCTGAGCCAGGCCTCCAATTACTGGTTCGGAGAGGACATCATCACCGTCCGGGGCGACGACAACGCTCTGGAGGAACTGGAAGGAGACGTGCCCCAGCGCACCGTCACCGTGGGCGTGGACATCTCCAACATGCCCATGAGCTATCAGTCCGCCGCCGGCTATGAGGGCTTCGACATCGACCTGATGAGCCGCGTGTGCTCCTTCCTGGGCTGGAGCATGGTGGTCTATCCCATCGCCATCGCCGACGCGGCCATCGAGCTGAACGCCGGCAACATCGACATCGCCATGGCCGTGCCCGATTCCGGCGTCACCTCCGACGTGGACGTGTCCCCGGCCTATCTCACCAACCAGTACGTGCTGGTGACCCGCTCCGGCAGCCACATCCGCCGCCGCTCCGGTCTGAAGGGCAAGTCCCTTGGCGTGGTGGTGTCCGACGAGAGCGTGCTCTACCAGGACAGCAAGAACCGGAAATTCATCGACAGCCTGGGGGCCGTCATCTACCAGACCAACACGGAGGGCCTGTTCCAGGCGCTGATGAAGGGCGAGGTGGACGGCGTGCTGGTGTCCAGCGTCGTGGCGGCCTATTACATGCGATGAGAGCGCACAATATCAGGACCGGTGCACACCGCACCGGTCCTTTTCTTTTTTGCTGTCTCAGCCGACGGGGCTGTCCCACACCGACGGCGTGGCCAGGCGGAAGGGCGACGTTTTTGCCGGACGCGGCTGCCCGCCGTACCTCTCCGCCCTGTACGCCTCGTTCCTGTCTATCCACCGGCGCACGTCGAACCCCGCAGGCACCACGTAGACCCGCTCGCTCCGCTCCGGCACCCCAAAGGCGGACACCGTGTCGAAGGAGAACCAATAGGAATTTTTGGCGTAGTACCAATTCACCGAGGCGTTCCGCTTTTGCAGCGACTGCATGTTCCCCGTGGTCTGCCGGTTCAGCACCGCGGACACCGGCCCGCCCTCTCCGAAGGCCGCTCGCAGCTCCCGGCAGTCCAGGGGCTTCATGCCGTCGGAGAAATAGCTGCCATAGGTGGGGTCCAGCGCCGCCCACTTCCCGCTGCCCCGGTCGAAGATCTCCGTGACCACGTGGTTGTCCCCGTCATAGGGGGAACAGGGCATCCCGCCCACCCGGCGGGCATAGATGCCCAGGGCCAGGCAGCACTCCGCCAGGATCTTCGCCTTGTTCAGGCAGTTGATGCCCACGTCCTGTTTCTCGAAGCAGTAGTCCAGCAGATCCAGGGAGTTACAGGGAACGTGGTTATCATAGTCGCTCTCGTGCCGCAGCCGGGGCGCCAGATAACGGCACAGCCGCAGCGCCCTCTGGAAGTCCCCGCCCTTTCCGGCGATCCGCTCGATGGGATAGCGCTCCCGCAGCGTCCCGAACTCCGGGCAGTCGAAGCGGTACTCCAGCTTGATATCCTCCCCCGCCGCCAGCGCCGGCGCGTTGAAGATCATCCCGCCGAACACGTCCTGCATATACGCATAGGGGACCGTCCCGCCCTCGCTCTTCCGCATGGCAAAGCCTCCCCTTCCCGTCAGCACTTGTCCAGCGACACGTCGCCGCTGATGCTGGTGAGGGTATACCGGGGCGTGGGCGCGTTGGGATCGGCGGTGCCGGACCAGGACCATCTGGCGAAGGGCCGCAGGTCCACCGTGCCGCTGACGCTGGAGGCGTTCACCTTGAACGGGCCGTTGTCCGGCACGCGGGCCTCGACGTCCCCGCTCTTGGATCTGAGGTCCATCGCCTCCGGCAGGGTCATGCTCTCCAGCCGGATGTCGCCGCTGACGGTCTTGACGCCGGCTTTCCACACGCTGCCGGACAGCTCCACGTCGCCGCTGGTGGAAGTGACCTCCGTCTGGCCCAGGGGCCCGGTCAGCGACACGTCGCCGCTGGTGGTGACCACGCACAGCCGGGCTGCGTTGCCCTCCAGGGACACATCCCCGCTGACGGTCTTGAACTCCGCCTGCTGGCAGCTTCTCACCCGGCAGTCGATGTCGCCGCTGCGGGTGTAGACGGAGAGGCTGCCCACCTCCAGCCCGTCGCCTATGTCCACGTCGCCGCTGTCGGTGGCGAGGCGGATGCTCTCCCATGCCCGGGACGGGATGGTCAGGGACACGTCCTGCCTGGATACGCCCCGGAAGGTGAAAAACTGGGTGCTGGCCGTGTGCAGCGTCCGCACCGTCAGCACGCCGTCCTCCGTGACGAACACGTCCAGCCGGGACATGTTCCCCTCCACCCGGACAGGGGCGTCCGGATCGCCGTCCAGAAGGACCTCCACGTCGCCGGTGGTCTCCACGTCCAGGCGCAGCACGTCCTGGGACGGAACGCTCTTCTCCTCGTCGCTGTCCTGGTCAGGCCAGCCAAAGCTGCTGCCCTTGTCCACCCTGCCGGTCACGTTGCCGTCGTCTTCCACATGGATGTGCACCGACGCCCCATCCCAGCCGGAGCCGGCTATGCCCTTGAAAAAGACCTTGGCCTCCCTGGCGGCCTGCTTGCCCTCCCGGACGGCGTCCCGGACACCGTCCCGGAAGCTGTCGCTGCGGAAAAAGTCCCCGGCCGCGCCGGCGGCCTCCTTCGCCATGTCCCCCACGGTCCGGCCCATGTCTCCCAGGGTCTGGAAGAACTCGTCCATATCGCCCCGGGGACTCTCCCCCTCCCGGGACTGCTCCGCCGGCTCCTGGGCCGCCAGATAGGCCAGCAGCTCGTCCACGCTGCCCAGTTCCTCCATAGCCCTGGCAAAGGCCTCCTCCGGCTCCATGCCGCCGGCGGTCATGTCCTCATACCGGCCGGCCAGATTCTCCGCCAGCTCCTCGATCATATCCGCCTTCGCGTCGCTCTCCGGGGCGCCGGCGAGCTTTGCCGCGATCTCATTCACAAATCTGCGCTTGATGTCCTCCATGGTCAATCCTCCTTCTGATCGATCAGCGCGTCCAGCACCTTTTTCGTCTCTGCCCACTCCTGCCGGTCGGCGGCCATCTGGCATATGCCCGCCTGGGTGATGGCGTAATACCGCCGCCGGGCTCCGGGCCCGTCGTCTCCCCAGTAGGAGGTGATGAAGCCGTTCTGCTCCAGGCGCTTGAAGGCCGTGTACAGCGTGGCCTCCTTGAAGCCGTAGGCGCCTCCCGCCCGCTGGGATATGTTCTTGTTGATCTCATAGCCGTAGCTGTCCCCGTCCATGAGCTGCGCCAGGATGATGGCGTCCGTGTGCCCCCGCAGGATGTCCGCGGATAATGACATGACCCAGCCTCCTTTCCCATTTGATGTATTTCGCCTCGCGAAGTATCTTATGATGAGATAATAACACGATATACCTCACCTGTCAAGGTATTTCCGCAAAAAAATTTCTCCCCTGTTCCCAGGGGAGAGTGAAGGTCGTCTTTACAGCGTTCCCGGCCGCCTGAGGCGGTCCTATTGCAGCAGACACAGGATCAGTCCGTATACCACGCTGGCGGTGACGCCGAAGGCGATCACCGGTCCGGCGATGGTGAACATCTTCGCCGCCGTGCCCAGGATGAAGCCCTCCGTCTTGAACTCCAGCGCCGGGCTCACCACGGAGTTGGCGAAGCCCGTGATGGGCACCAGTGTCCCCGCACCGGCGAACCGGGCCAGTTTGTCATAGACGTTCAGCCCCGTCAGCAGCGCGCTGAGCGCGATCATCGTCATGCTCACCGCCGTGGCGGCGTCCTCCCGGGCGAGGTGGGCAAGATCCTCATAAACCATGCTCAGTCCCTGGCCCAGACAGCAGATCAGCCCGCCCACGACGAACGCCTTCACCAGGTCCCCGGCGAGAGGCGAGCCCGGCGCCATGCCCTTGATATATTCGTTATACTCGCTGTTGGTCATCTTCATGCTCTATCACCGGGACTAGTATGCGGCCGGCGGGAAAAATTATACGCGCGTTTGCCAAAACCCGGTTTTTATCGTATAATAGATCAAGCGCCCTGGCGGCGCGGAAGGAGGCTCCTTTATGAAGCCGCAAACGAAAAAAGCGCTCCGGGCGCTGTGGACATGCGTGTCCATCCTGGTGGGCAATGGCCTGCTGGCCCTGTCGGTAGAGGCGTTCATCGTGCCCCACGACATCATCATGGGCGGCACCACCGGCATCGGCATCGTGATGGCCAATCTCTTTCCAGTGGACATGGCCACGGTCGTGCTGATCCTCAACGGGGCCCTGCTGCTGCTGGGCTGGCTGGTGCTGGGCTGGAAGCTGGTGGCCTCCACTGTGGCCAGCTCCCTGCTGTATCCGGTCCTGCTGGTGGTCGTCCGGAGCATCCCCGGCATCGATTCTCTGACGGACAACGCCCTCATGGCGGCGCTGTTCGGCGGCGTGCTGATGGGCGCGGCCCTGGGCATCGTCATGCGGGTGGGCTCCTCCACCGGCGGCATGGACATCGCCGGGCTGGTGCTGCACAAATGGACCCACATCCCGCTGTCGATCTGCGTCTATCTGTGGGACGCGATCATCATCGGCGGGCAGGCGCTGTTCGCCGGCGCGGCCGAGCCCGTCCTGTACGGCATGGTGGTGCTGGTCCTGCAGTCCATCGTGCTGGACAAGGTCATGATCCTGGGCCAGGCCCAGATCCAGCTTCTGGTCATCACCCAGCGGTACGAAGCGCTCCGTCAGGCCCTTCTCACCAAGCTCCAGGCCGGCGTCACTCTCTTCCAGATCGAGACCGGCGCCCTGCAGGAGCAGCAGAAGAGCGTGATGTGCGTGATCCCCCACCGGAAGCTGTTCGCCGCCAAGGAGCTGATCCAGGCCATCGATCCGGCCGCCTTCATCACCATCACCCAGGTGAAGGAGGTCCGGGGCCGGGGCTTCACGCTGGAGCGGCTGTCCCGCCTGCCGGAGGGGCAGCAGGAGAAATAAGACATACAATAACGCCCCGGGACCGCGGTCCCGGGGCGTTTCGTGTCATTGGGGCGGGGCCATATAGTCCCGATCGACGGTGATGCGGCACCCCGCGCCGGGATAGAGCTCCCGGACCATGTTCTCCAGCATCCGCCGCAGCTCCTCCTCGGGGATGCGCACATCCGCCGGCACATAGCAGTCGAACACCGCCTCCACGCCCTGCCCCCGCTCCAGGCGCACGTCGTGGACCGCGGCGCGGCGGTCGATCAGTCCCAGCCGCTCCGTCAGATGGCGCCGCAGGCGGTTCTCCTCGGTGTCCGCCTGGGAGATGGGGTCCAGCTGGAACACGATGTGCAGGCCGTCCTGCTCCAAAAACTCCCGGGCCAGCGCCACCAGCGCCTGGTGCAGGACCATGATGTCGTCCTCCGCCGCCATCTCCACATGGGCGCTGGCGAAGCGGCGGCCCGGTCCGTAGTCGTGGAGCATCAGGTCATGGGTGCCCAGCACCCCCGGACAGGCCAGGATGCGGGAGCGGATGGCATCGATGACCTCCGGCTCCGGCTTTTTGCCCAGCAGCGGGTCCAGGGTGTCCCGCACCAGAGAGAAGCCGCTGTAGAGCACGAAGGCCGCCACCCCCATGCCCAGCCAGCCGTCCAGGTCCCGGCCCGTGGCCCGGCCCAGGAGCATCCCCGCCAGCACCACCGCCGTGGCGACCACGTCGTTGCGGCTGTCCGCCGCCGTGGCGATCAGCGTCTCGGAACGGATGCGGCGGCCCGCGTCCCGGTTGAAGGCCATCATCCACAGCTTCACCGCCACGGACCCGGCCAGCACCGCCGCCATCAGCCAGGAGAACACCGGCGTCTGGGGCGCGCGCGCCCGCTGGACGCTGGTGTGCATCAGCTCCAGGCCCGCCGCCAGGATCAGCACCGCCACCGTCAGTCCCGCCAGGTACTCATACCGCCCGTGGCCGTAGGGGTGCTCCTCGTCCGCCGGCCGGGCCGCCAGACGGAACCCCAGCAGGCTCACGATGTTGGAGGCCGCGTCCGCCAGGTTGTTGACCCCGTCGGCCACCACCGCCACGGACCCGGCCGCCAGGCCAGCCAGCAGCTTGGCGGCAAACAGCGCCCCGTTGGCGCCCACCGCCAGCAGACTGACCATCCTCCCCCAGGCCAGGCGCACACGGGGCTCCTCGGTCCTGTCCCAGTCCTTTATGCACTTGGACGCCAGCCATTGGAGCATCGAAAGCCCTCCCCCGTGTCTGATCCCATCCTATGCGCCGGGCGGAGGAACGGTCACAGCGTTCCCGCCTGCCGCTCGAATTCCGCCAGGTCCACCGTCTGCCCGCCGTGGGCCCGGGACCACTCCGCCGCCAGGGCCATCACGTGGCTCTCCACCGAGGCGTCGACCCCGGTCAGGCCGTCCACCCGGCCGGCCTCCAGCAGTTCGAACAGGCTGTGCAGCAGCCCGTAGTCCCCGCCGCCGTGGCCGGAATACTCGCCCTGCTCCTCCTTGAGGTCGATGACGCGCTCCGGCTTGCCGAACACCTGCAGCCGCAGGGTGTTCTCGGTCATATTGCCCTCCACCTGGCCCAGGGAGCCGGTGACCTTGACGGTGCGGTAGCACTCGTCGGTGAAGGCGCTGACGATGAAGCTGGCGCTGGCGCCGCCCTCGAACAGCAGATTCACCGTCTGGTGGTCCGCCACGTCGTTGTCGCACCGGTACACGCACCGGCCATAGGGCCCTGTCCGCAGAGCGGCCCGGAGCTTATCCGGGTCCGGGTCCGTGGCCACCACGTTCACCGGCCAGCCGTTTTTCACCCGCTCATAGCCGCAGTGGGGATCGGTCAGATACAGCCGCTCCGCGTCGTAGAGGCATCCGTCCTTCACCGGACAGTCCAGGCACCGGTCCGCCGCGCCGGCGGGGGCGTTCTCCGGCCGGAACCAGTCCAGGGAGCCGAAGCTCTGCACCTTCAGGCACTTCCGGCCCACCAGCCAGCGGAGGATGTCCATATCGTGGCAGCACTTGGCCAGGATCATGGGGCTGGTCTCGTCCTCCCGGCGCCAGTTGCCCCGCACGAAGCTGTGGGCAAAGTGCCAGAAAGCCACGTTCTCCGACGCCTCCACGGTCTGCACCTTCCCGATCGCGCCGCCGCGGATCAGCTCCTGGAGGGCGGCGTAAAACCGGGTATAGCGCAGCACGTGGCACACCACCACCGCCCGGCCGGTCTCATGGGCCTTCTCCCGCAGCGCCAGGCATTCCCCCAGGTCCGGGGAGATGGGCTTTTCCAGCAGCACGTGGTAGCCCTTGTCCAGCGCCGCCAGGGCGTCCTTCACATGCATCCGGTCCTGGGTGGCCACGATCATCACGTCCGCCAGTCTGGGCTGGGCCAGCAGCTCCTCGTCGGAGGCAAAGCACATCTCCGGCGCCACGCCGTATTCCTTCCGCAGCTTTTCCAGCCGCTCCGGCCGCGGGTCCGCCCCGGCCACCACCTGCATTTTCTCCGGCCATGCCTTGGAAAAGGGGGCGTACGCCTCCAGGCCCCGGCTGCCGCAGCCGCAAAGCGCCACCGTGAATCTCGCCATCGTCGTATCCTCCCGGCGTTTTTCTTTGATTATAATGATTATAGCCTCCCGTCCCGCTTTTGGTCAACGCTAACTTGCCCCCGCCCGGACCGGGCGGGGGCAGGCGCTTTATTGCTTGATCTGCGCGAGGACGCTCTCCGCGCCGGCTTCCCCGCCGCCCAGAAGATACAGCTTCCCATCGGCCATGGTCACCTTCAGCCAGGGCCCCGTCCGGGGGTCCAGGCACAGCGTGGCCCGGCCCCACTGGGTCTGGAACGTCCCCTTGAGGAGGCTGTCCATCCCCACGCCCCAGACGCGGGCCGTGATGGCCGGCAGCGCGTCCAGAAGCTCCGCCTGCGCGATCTCGTCCAGGGGCATCTCATAGCGGGTGCCGTAGTTGGCCGCCACCAGCGCTCCGTCCTCGATCTTCAGCGGCAGCGGCGCGGCGGACATCATGTCGACGTATACCCCCAGCAGGGGCAGCGCCACGAACAGCAGTGCCAGCGTGAGCACCGCCACCGCCTTGCCGCCCGGCCGGGCCAGGTTCACGGTGGTGTTGACGCCGGTGCGGGCGTTGACGATGGTGCGGCTGTCGTCAGGGTCATAGTATACCTGGCCCCAGAGCCACTTGTCGTCCTCGTCCACATAAAAGCCCTCGCCGCTGGAGGCGGTGAGCTTTTCCTGCACCCGCCGGACCCGGAGCTCCAGCGCGATGGCCGCGGCGCACACGGCCAGGGCCAGGATCACCGTGAGCAGCATCGCCGCTCCGCCGCCGCTGGGAAGCGCCGTGCTCAGCCAGATGCCGAGGCTGACCGCCGCCATCATCCAGGCGCACAGCACCCACACCCGGTCCCAGGCCCGGCGGCGGACGCGGGTCAGCGCCGCCGTCACCGCGTCGTTTTCATCCACCGTCTCCGCCCGGTTGCGGTAGAGGTACCTATCCCCCAGCCAGCAGCCCAGGGCCATCACCGCCTCCAGCAGATAGGCATACCACAGCTCCCGGTCGATCGCCGCCGGCACGGCCGCCGCGACAGCCGCGGCGACGAACCACCACAGGCTGGGTCTCTTCACCGGCGCCGCCGGGACGGTGACACTGGCGGCGCGCAGGTTGGGCACCGTCCAGCCCCGCTCCCGCTTCACCGCCCTGAGCCTGCCGTTATACCGGGCATAGACCACGAACTGGGCCGCCATCAGCAGGTCCACCCACAGGCAGAGCGCCAGCAGCACGGTCCCCTCGCCCAGCAGCGCGGCGCACAGCGCCGCCAGCGCCAGCATCCCCAGGCACAGGACGATCTGCGCCCGCCTAAAGCCCTGCAAAAGCCGCTGCACCTCCGGGTCCGCCCGGCCCTTCAGGGGGAACGTGACCCCTACGGCCAGATTCTTCTTGAACCTCGTCTCGTTGCAGTTGATGACGCACTGCAGCACCGCCACCGGCGCGCACACGAGCCATACAAAAACCGTCATATTCATCCTTCACCCTCCTCATAGAGCTCCCGGCACAATCTCAGCGCCTCGTCCACATCCAGCCCCGCCAGCCGCAGCTCGCCCAGCCGCAGCCGCAGGCCCTCCACCGTCTCCCGGGATGGTCCCTCCGGCGAGACTCGCTCCGCCACCACCGCGCCCAGCCGCCGGTCGGTGGTGATATACCCCTCCTGGCGCAGCAGCTGATAGGCCTTGCTGGCGGTCATCATGTTGATGCCGCACTCCTCCGCCAGGGCCCGGATGGTGGGCAGCCGGTCCCCCGCCGCCAGCGCGCCGCCGGCGATGCCCAGAACGATCTGGTTGCGGATCTGCATGTAGATGGGCTGGTCGGACCCAAAATCCAGCTTCAGCAGCATCTGCATCCCTCCTTGCATTATTTGCATCGTTTGCATTACTTACTATAATGCAAATCTTTTTTCCTGTCAACCCCTTTTTCGTCGAAATGATGATTGTTTTTTCACAAGCGTCATTCTATAATGAATTAAAGCCTGACGCTAATGCTCATGTACGGTAAGGAAGCAAGCAACCGAAAACAAGAGATAGACCGCCAGCACTACACTATTCCGAACC
>CANQOA010000040.1 GCA_947625355.1 uncultured Oscillospiraceae bacterium
ATCACCGCCATCCAGATGGACCTGAAGAACGACGGCCTGAAGCATGAGATCGTGAAGAAGGCCTTCGAGATGACCCACGAGGCCCGGCTGCAGATCCTGGACGAGATCATGCTGCCCGTCATCAGCGAGCCCCGCAAGGAGCTGGCCGAGTCCGCGCCGAAGATGATCAAGATGACCATCGACCCGGACAAGATCCGCGAGGTCATCGGCTCCGGCGGCAAGGTCATCCAGAAGATCACCGCCGACACCGGCTGCAAGATCGACATCGAGGACGACGGCACCATCTATATCGCCTCCGAGAGCATCGAGGCCTGCCGCGCCGCCAAGAAGACCATCGACAACATCGTGTTCGTGCCCGAGGTGGGCAAGCTGTACTACGGCCAGTGCGTGCGCATCATCCCCATCGGCGCGTTCATCGAGCTGGTGCCCGGCAAGGACGGCATGGTCCACATCAAGGACCTGGAGTTCAAGCGCACCGAGAAGGTGGAGGACGTGCTGAACGTGGGCGACTGGACCTGGGTCAAGGTCAGCGAGATCGACGACCGGGGCCGGGTGAACCTGAGCCGCAAGGACGCCATCAAGGAGCGCCAGCAGGCCGGCCTGCCCATCGACCGGGGCGACGAATAAGGCGCTGGACAGCGAAATACAAAAACCGGGATAGGATCGCCTATCCCGGTTTTTTCGATCGATCTGAACCTTTTTCGGCTGGGGAGCGACTATAGAGGCAAAGGAGGTGAGGATATGGACAGCTTCGAGACCCTGCTGGCCCGCCATCGGGACGCGGCGGAGCGATATGTGAAATTCCGCCTGCCGGCGGGCGAGGCGGAGGACGTGCTGCAGGAGGTTTACATAACAGCATACAGCCACTTTGACCGGCTGCGGGACGAGGGCTCCTTCAAGCCATGGCTGCTGGCCATCGCCTGGGCCAAGTGCGCCGACTGGTACCGGGAGCGGGCCCGGCGGCAGGAGATCCCGCTGGAGGAGACGCCGGAGCGGCTGCTGGTCCAGAGCCGGATGGGCCTGGTGGAGACGGCGGCGGTGCGGGACGCGGTGGAGCGGCTGGACGTGCGGGACCGGGAGATGCTCTATCTTGCCTATTGGGAGCAGCTGCCCCAGCGGGACATCGCCCGGCGGCTGGGGGTGCCGGTGGGCACGGTGAAGAGCCGGCTGCACGCCGCCAGGGAGCGGTTTCGGGCCGCCTATCCTCACCCCGGAACGAAAGGAGACGAGCGGATGAAAAAGACGAAGCTGCCGGAGATCCTGCCGGCGTATACCATCGAGCCGGACCCCCGGGCGCCCTTCCGGGTCCGCTGGGAGGAACTGGACGGGTGGCCCTGTGTGCCCAAGCTGGGCGAGAAGGCCGACTGGGGCCTTTATGAACAGCCCTCCCGCCGCCGGACCGAGTGGACGGAGATGGCCGTGACGGGCCAGGCGGAGGTCCACGGGCTCCGGGGCGTGGAGATCGCGGCGGTGCAGCACGACGCGGAGGACTATTACCGCACCGGCAGCGTCAGCGAGATGGAGCGGCGGTTCGTGGTCCAGCTGGCGGACGGATACGTCCGGTGCCTGGCCGAGAGCCACATGGAGGACGGGGTGCGCAGGCTCTATACCTTTCTGGACGGGGCCAGCTTTCTGGACAACTGGGGCTATGGCCCGGACAACCGGGGCCGGCCCACGGACATGTACCCCCGGGGCGCCATCCGCCGGGAAGGGGACACGGTCACAGGGGCGCAGGCGCCCGAATGCCCGGACGTGGTGGGCCGCTACGCGGTCACCATCGGCGGAAAGACCTATGACACCGTGTGCGTGATGGACGTGTGCTGCTTCAACGACGCGGTGGTGAGCGAGGACTACATCGACGGGAACGGACGCACCGTCCTGTGGCGGCGGTTCAACCGGGACGACTGGGCCCTGGAGCACTTCGGCGGCCGGCCCTGGAGCCGGCAGCTGCCGGAAAACCAGCGGCTCACCGTCAACGGCCAGACCTTCGTCCACTGGTACGACTGCGTCACGGACTATATCCTGTAGCGCCGTTCCGGGAGCTCCTGCCGCTGAAGGCGAGCGCCGCCGCGGCGCATAGGAGGGGCGGGACGGACAGCCACCGGGGCGGGAGCCTCAGCGCAAAGACGGACGATGGGTCCCCCAGGGCGGCGAGGGCCGCGATGAAAAAGTGGGCGGCGATCCCCAGGGCCGCGCCGGCCAGCGCCAGATATACGCTGTGGAGCGCGCCGAGCCCCCGGATGGCGGCCTCGCCCATGCCCGCCCAGCGGAGGACGTCGTCGCGCCGCCGGCTCTCCCGCCGGCCCACGGCGGCCCCGGTCATGCGCGCCATGCCGGCGCAGAGCAGCCCCGCCGCCGCCAGCAGCGCCAGATACGCCGCCTCCCGCGTCCGGGCGTCCCACTTCTCCTGCCGGGCGCTGTCCCGGTTTTCTACCTGGTAGCCCAGGTCCGTGATGGCCCTGGAAACGGCCTCGGCGGCGCCTATATCGGTCACGCGCACCCGCGCTCCTGTATAGCCGGCGGCTTGCCCCTGGCTCTGCAGGAGCGCTTTCGCGATGTCCCGGCCGACGTATGCGGCGGGCCCGTCCCCCTCGAAAAGGCCGCTGACCTTGGCGGAAACGGTGCCGCCGCCCAGCTCCAGGAAAAAGTCTGCCTCCAGCCAGTCGATGTCCGGCATATACCCGGCGCCGTGCCGGGTCTTGTCCTCCGGGTCGGTGAACGACTGGGCCGCCGCCTCGCTGAGGACGATCCAGGGCATGGCGCCGCTGGTCGGGAACGGCTCGCCCATGAGATAGACCAGATCGTCCAGGTAGTCCCCATCGATCCCCACCAGGGTGAGGCCGGCGGTATATTTCCCGCTCTCAGCGGTGACCGGCACCTCCACGGTGCCGGCCGCGTCCACCACACGGTCGATGGCCCGGAAGTCCTGGACGGACTGCTCCGTGAGGGCCGGATAGCCGGGGGCCGTCACGGTCAGCTCGCAGGGCTCGGCCTTTTCCGCCCGGACGGCCGCCAGGAGCGCGCCGGAAAAGCACAGCGCCGTGACCGCGGCCGCCGTGAAGAGGACGGACGCTGCCTCCAGGCCCCGGTGCGCGCCGTGGCCCGCCAGGGCCAGATAGTCCCCGAGCCTCATTTTTTCACATGCCGGGCCGGAGAGACCGCCCGCCGCCGCAGGGTCAGGATGAGGACCACCAGCACGATGGCCGCTCCGCCCAGAGCCACGAAGATCCACCACTGCATCTGCCGTCGCTGCTCCTGTTCCGCCTCTTCCTGCTCCTGGGCCGGGTCCTTGGGGGCGATCACCAGCTCCTTGATGTTGGTGGAGGCGCTGATCTCGTCGGTATATTCCTTTCCGTCGGCGTCCTCATAGATGAGCCGCGCCACGCCGGAGGTCCAGCCGTAGCGATCGTCGCCCTCCTTCATGCCGGCGAACACGTTCAGCGTCTCCGTGGCGGCGGTGCCCGCCTCCATGTTGCCGATGAAGGCGTTCCCGTTGGGGGACAGGCCCGGCACATCCAGCTCCACCCGGGCGTTGTAGATCTCCGTGCGGCCCAGGTTCATCACCTGGAAGGACAGCTGCACCGTCTCCCCGGCGTTGATCTCGCCGGGCATGGTGAAGGGGGCCAGCTCCACGTCCACCGGCTGGGCCACCGCCACGGTGACAGAGCCGGAGGAGGTCATGCTCATGGCCTGCCTGTCGTCAAATTCCATGGAGAGGCGGATATCATACCGCTGGGCGGGGGTCTCCCGGTCCGTGCCGTATCGCAGCTCCAGCTCGGTGGTCCCACCCGCCGCCAGGTCCCCCAGGAAGATGGTGCTGGTGTCGTTTTTCAGCACAAGGTTCGGGCTGTCGGCGGACACGGTGACCAGCATGTTCTGCACGTCCTCCTTGGGACTGGTGTTCTTGAGCGTCACCGTCACGGTGAAGTCCTCGCCGGCCATCACTGGGGTGGGGCTCACCTCGTATCTGCTCACCAGGATGCGGGGGTCGGACACGGGCACCTCCGTGGGGGCGACGTATCCGCCCCCGCCGCCGTAGACCGGCGCTGTGGCGGAGGTGGTCTTTTCCGGCTTGGCGTCGGTGATCGTGACGAAGCATTTATAGCGCTGGACGATGGGCGCGCCGGCCGTATCCGTTGCCTGGATGTCCAGGGAGATGGGATAGGTGCCGTTTTTCCGGTCCGCCCGGAGGGGGAAGTCGAAACGCACCAGATAGGAGGGGACCGTCTGGACGGTCTCGCCCTCTTCGCCGGTGACGTTCACCGGGTTGTCCGCCAGGAAGAACGTCTTTTGATAGTTTTTGTACTGGATCGGGGAGCTGGCCGTATCGCCCAGATCGGGCGTGACCGAGATCCGGTCCGCCCAGACGGCGCCGCTGGCCACCAGCGGCAGCACCAGCGTCACCGTGCCGTCCGCCACCTGGGGCACGTAGCCGTCCCTGTAGGCCCGGTCCATGCCGTCGTAGACGTTGGCGTCGTCGATCTGGAGCTGCACGGCCTGACCGACGGGCGTGGCCGGCGGGGTAGGCTCCGTCGTGGGAATGGGCGTAGACTCCGCGGTGGGTCCTGCCGTGGGCTCGGCGGTGGGCCCGGCCGTCGGCTCCGGGGAGGGCTCGGGGGAGGACGGCGCGTCGGTCATGACGGCGGGGTCCTCCGCGGCGTCGGTCCCGGCGGGCTCCGCGCGGACGGAGGCCGGCCCGGCGGCCCACAGCGCCGCCAGCGCGAGCAGTACGCATAGAGTTCTCTTCATGGCGTTCTCTCTCCTAAAGGTCAATGGTCCTGTCGGCCGGGATGAGCTCCCGGCCGCTCCCGGCGCGGTACAGCACCGCGAATCCGGCGGTCTCCCAGCGCATGGCGAGGGCGCCCGAAAGACGCGCCGTCTCCTTTTCATCCAGCATGGACGAGGGGTCGGAGAGGATGAGAAGGGCCGGCCGCGTCACCAGCGCCCGGGCCAGGGCCGCAAGCCGCCGCTCGCAAAGGCCCAGGCCCCGGGGGTATGTATGGGCGGCGTAGCCCAAGCTAACGCTCTCCAAGGCGTCCATGGCGGCGTCCCGCCGCTCTCTCTTGGGCACTCCCGCTGCCAGCAGCGGCAGCCCTACGTTGTCCAGCACGGTCATCCCCTCCCAGAAGCCCGGCTCCGGGGCCACATAGCCCGCGCCGCCGGCCAGGCATACCTCGCCGACATCCGGCTCCGCGAGGCCGCCGGCTATGCGCGCCAGCGCCTCGAACCGGGGCCCCTCCGTGACCACGCGGACCCGCTCCCTGGGCAGGACCGTCAGGTCCGTGGGCGGCACCAGCGCCCGCCCGTCCGGGCCGTAGGCGCATACGTTTTTCATCGTCAGCACCGGCTCCATCACTTCACCATGGTCATGACGCCCGCATCCATCTCGCATACGGTGTCGCAAAGCTCGTCGATGTCCATCTGGTTGTGGCTGGCCAGGATGATGGTCTTGCCCTGCTCCCGCAGGCCCTTGATGACAGAGCGCATATCCGCCACGCCGTTTTTGTCCAGGCCGTTGAAGGGCTCGTCCAAAATGAGGATGGAGGGATTTTCCATGATGGCCTGGGCGATGCCCAGCCGCTGGCGCATACCCAGGGAGTATTTGCCCATGGGCTTTTTGCTGTCCGGGTCCAGACCCACCCGGCGGATGGTGTCCCGGATGCCCGCCCAGTCCACCCGCCGCCGCAGGGAGGCCAGCAGCTCCAGATTCTTTACGCCGGTAAGGCCCGGAAGAAAGCCGGGGGTCTCGATGATGATGCCGGTGTCGTCGGGAAAGTCCATGTCCCGGCCCACCTGCTTTCCCCGGACCAGGATGCGCCCCTTGGTGGGCGGGAGAAAGCCGCAAATGCACTTCATCAGTACCGTCTTGCCGCTGCCGTTGTTGCCCACGATACCGTGGACCCGGCCCTCCTCGAACTCCCTGCTCACGTCCCGGAGCACGGTGGTGTCCCCGAAGGTCTTGGACACGCTTTGTACGCTGATAGCGCTGGCACCCATGGGCTATCCCTCCGTTCCCGTGAACACGAAGTTGTATTTCCGAATGGCGATAAGCGCCAATATGTATCCCAGCAGCATGAGCGCGCCGAAGATGGCGAAGGACTGCCACAGCCGGGGCAGCAGGTCGTAGCCGAAGTTGTGCATATGATACGTCGCCTGGTTGAGGGGCGAGAGCCACCCCACCGCCACGTTGGCCTTGTAAAAAAGCTCGTCGGGAAGCTGGAGCACGGTCTTGATGGTCTCCGGCTTTAGGAGCAATCCGAACACGCTGAAGGCAAAGCCGCTGACGATGCCCGCCGCGCCGCCCTTTGCCAGGTTGCACACCAGCATGATGAACACCATCACCACCGAGTAGCACAGCATGAGGCCGAAGATGGTCCCCATGCACCGATAGGGGAAGCTCATCTCCAACGTCTTGACCAGCGCCGGAAGGGCGATCTCCTTGCCCGCGCCGGAGTAGCCCAATATGGCCGCCGTCTCGCTCCACACGTCGCCGATGTAAGACTGCCGGACGCTGACCGCGATGGTGGAGGCCAGCACGAAGAGCAAAAACAGCGCCGTCGCCAGTACTGTATAGACCAGCTGCCCCGTGATCCACTTGGCCCGGTCTATCCGCATGAGGAAAAAGGGCGTCCCGGAGGACAGAAACGGCATGTCCGTGAAGAGCAGGATCAGCAGCAGGGAGATGAGCAGGATGGAGCTGCTGTCCCCGAAGGTCCAGATGAAGGGCTCGGCCAGCTGCGTGGTGGTCCGGTGGGCTTGGGCGAAGGTGACCGCCTTGTCGCTGAGCAGAAAGCTCAATATGAACGCCAGGGCGAAGGTGACGAGGATGCGGGGATCGCGCCGCCACTGGCGGAAGTTATAAATCGCCACGGCCATGATCTGACGCAACGCTCTCATAGGCTCCGCACCCTCCTTCTCACGGCGGCCCCGAAGCACAGGACCGCCAGCACGATCAGCTCCGCGATCACCAGCGCCGGGCCCCACCGGCCCATGCGCCACTCCGCGCCCGGCGCCAGCCACGCCTTGGGATAGATCACATACAGCTCCGTGAAATACCGCTCGCACAGGATGATCAGTACATAGTAAAAGATGAACGGCGCGGCGTAGGCGATGTAGCGGCTGGTCATGAGGGCGCTCATGGTCATGCCGAACAGGGACCAGAAGCCCCCGGACAGGAAGATGAGAGCGCACCCCCGCAGAAGGGTCATGGCGTGCTCCGGGGCCGCCGCGTCGGGGTCCGGCGGTCCCTCCAGAGGCGAAAAGAGAATGGCGGAAACGCCGTAGGCCAGCCACAGCCCCAGCACGATCACCGCTCCGCCGGATACGAGACACCCCGCCGCCTTGCCCAGAATGTAGCCCCGGCAGCTGGTGCGGGAGATGTAGAGCTTCAAAAAGTTCGTCTTTACATCGTCCACGAAGCTGGCCGCGTAGGGCAACGCGCACACGATGGGCAGGCAGATGGTGAGCCCGTCCCCGTCCAGGGCGTCCAATATGAACTTGCCGTGAAAGCCATAGTCCAGCGGGTCCTCCGCGCGGAACGCCTCCGTCACCGCGTCCATGGACGTAAGAAACAGCACCAGAGCGATGAACACCGCCCCCAGCCAGAATCGGGCGGAACACAGGCTCTGCCGGACACTGGATAAAATGGTGTTTCTCATGTGTCCTCCTGTGCGGCCGGCCCCGGCGGACCGGCACCTTGCTCAATAGCCGAGTGTCACATCGATGGCGGTGCCGTCCACGGCGTTGATGACCGCCAGCTCCCGCACCTCGCTGACGGTGGTAGTCTCCCCGGTGGGGTCGCCCGCGTCGTCATAGAGGGGGAACTGGAAGGGCTGGCCGCTCTCGTCACAGCAGGTGATAGTGCCGTAGAAGGTGTAGGTGGGCACCAAGTAATAATCCGTGGCGCTGTCCTTCATCCGGATGCGGGAAAAGCCCAGGAGCACGTCCGTCACCTCCACCTGCTGGCTGGTGCCCTCAATGGGGGTGCTGATCATGCTCATGTCGATCAGGCGCATCTGGTCCTCCGCGGCGGCCAGCACCTCATCGAAGGGCAGCATCTGCACATCGGCGTTCACGGTCTCCTCCACCTGGTGCATGTCCTCCCAGGTAAAGCTGACCAGGCCGTCCTCGTCGAAGCGGAACGCCGCCTCCTCATAGCCGTAATTGGTGGCGTACGCGTCGCTGGTCTTGCCGACGGGGTTGAACCCGCCCACGTGATAGGTCAGGGGCACGCCGGCGTACACCGGCGTCATCAGCACTGCGGGGATGTCGCCGAAGTACCAGTCGAGGGACTTCAGTGTCACGTCCGGCACGGGGGCGAACTCGCCCACGCCCATGGCCGCGAGCATCTCCTGGGCCTTGGCCAGGGCGGCGTCCAAATCCACCACCGGCGGCTGCGCGTCCTCCCCGCCGTTGGCGGCGTACTTCGCCGCCAATACGTCCTCGGGCACGTACCGGTCCACGCTCAGCCGCTGGACCTTGTAATCGTCCCCCAGGCGCTTTCTGGCGATGATCTGGAAGGCGTCGCCCTCATAGGTCCCCATGCCCTGGATGTACTGGGTCCCGACGTCCTGATAGCCGTAGTAGTTGGGGAAGTAGCTCTGGTCGTGGAACTGCCAGTCCAGGGGCTTTTGCTCCACGGTCTCCGGCGCGTCGGCGTAGACCTGCTCCAGATGGGCGATACGGTCCTCAAAACTCTGACGCACATAGTCCCGGTCGTCTGCGTCCACAAGGGGGTCCTGCTCGATCCGGTACTCCCAGTCCGCGTACTGCTGCTTGGCCTCCAGGAGGGCCTGCTCCGCCTCCGCCTTGTTCATCTCACCAGTGAACTCGACCACCGTCCCGTCGCCGAAGAACGCCTGGCCGACCTGTTTGACGGTATCTCCCGTCAGCTCCATGGGCCGGACCCGCAGCACCGGCATGGGGCCGGGCGCCGTCGGCTCCGTCACCAGCACATGGAACGGCACGTCCCCCATCTCGGTGCGGAAGCTGTCCTCATGGACCACCGGCTCCGCCGCGGGGGCGGTCCGCTGTCCGCCGCCGCTCTCCGACTCCGGGGCGTTTTCCAGCGCCGCCTCGAAGGTGCCATCGTTCTTGCTGGCCACCACGCCCTTTTCCGGCGTGGCCTGGCAGCCGCCGAGCAGCAGTATAAGGGCCGCCAGCGCGGCCGCGACACGTTTTTTCATAAGCTCGTTCCTCCGTTACAGGATGCCGTTTCCGGCTCGGGCGCTATCCTAGCACCCGCCTGCATCGGATCGGCATCAAGTTCCTTAAGATATCCTTAAGATTTTCTTAAGACGCCGCCGGAGGAACGGGCCTTTTGCGGGGATTCAGTATCCCAGGCTCCGGTCGATGACGGTCCCGTCGATGGCGTTGATGGTGAAAAGGCTGTCGTCCGGCTGGGCATAGGCCAGTTTGTTTTCGTAAGAAACGGTGCCGAAAAAGTCCCACGCCGGCACCAGCAGCCCCACGCCGTCCTCGTCCTGCTTCAGCACCCGGGTGTAGCCAAGGCGGATGTCGGACACGGCCACGTCCATGGCACGGCCGTCGTTCTGCACGACGTACATCTTCTCGAAGATGTCCATGATGTCCCCGAAGGGCAGCAGGGCGCTGTCCCCGGTCACCGTCTCCGTCAGCGCATAGGGCGCTTCCCAGCGCAATTCATCGATGCCGTCATCCCCCACATACAGGCACAGCGTCTCATACCCCCAGGGCATCCGAAAGACCCCGTCGTCGGTGAGGGCGACCGTCATCAGATTGCCGGCGTAGGTGATGGGCACCCCGTCCACCACGCGGGTATATCGCAGCACCCACCGGCACCTGACGGGCAGGTCCTGGTCCGGGAATGCCAGCGCGGCGGTGTCATAGAGCTTCCGGGCGGAATACAGGCTCATGCCGGGGATATCCAGCGTATCCACCAGAGCGTCGCCCAGCTCCGCCGCCGCCCGCTCCGTTATGGACAGCTCCGGCAGCGTGCTCAGGTCAAAATCCGGATAGCGCTGGGCGATCTCCTCCCGGGACAACAGGGTGCCGGAGACGTATGTGCCGCTGTCCCCCCGGTAGTAGTGGGCGGTGGACATGCCGGTCTGCCAGTGGTTGTTGGACACCGACAGGGATTCATAGCCCACGTCCTCCTCATAGCCCTTGCCGAGGATGCTCTTGGCGTTTTCGTCCAGCGGCTCAAACTGGCCGGAGATGGGCTTTGGCTGAACCGTCTCCGGCGCGGACTCATACTGCTCGGTGAGCCGGTCGATGGTGTCCTGCATGTGCTCCTCCCAGGTCATGGTGCCGTTCTCGCCCGCCTCGTCGCCCACGGTCATATAGATCGCGCCCGCCTCCTGCTCGGAGGGGCCCTCGGCCAGCTGCTGTTTGGCCTCCAGGAGCTTTTCCATGACCTCGTCCTTGGTCATCGGCTGGTCGGGGTCATAGAGCGTGGTGCGCACCAGCCCCTGGATGAGCGCGTCCGCCTGGGCCTGGGTGATGGAGCCGTCCTCCACCCGCCAGATGGGGATCTTCTCCGCCTCGGGGACGGTGACGGCCGCGTCGATGGTCACGGTCAGCTTCCCGTCGGCGCTGGATGCGGTGCTTTGATATGTTTCCGGCGCGCCCAGCTTTTCGGCCAGAGCGCCCTCGCCGGCGTCGCCCTGGGCCTTTTCGATGAGCGCGTCGCTGCTCTTGCCGGTGACGATGGACCCCTCCGGCGTGGCCTGGCACCCGGCGATGAGAGCCAGCGCCAGAGCGAGCAGCAGTGCAAGCGTTCTTCTCATTTCGTTCGACCTCCCGTATGGGTGATGACACCATTATGGGGCCCGGAAAACACAAAAACTATCATCCCGTTCTTATCTTTTTCTTATTTCGGCAGGAGCACCCGGATGGCGGTGCCCCGGCCGGGCGCGCTGTCCACCTCCAGGCGGGCGCCGTGGGCGTCGGCGATCTGCCTGACCAGCGCCAGGCCCAGACCGCTGCCGCCCAGCTTTTTGCTTCGGGACTTGTCCACCATATAAAACGGCTCGAAGATGCGTTCCTGGGCCTCTGCCGGGATGCCCCGGCCGGCGTCGCGCACCTCCAGCACGCCCTCCCGGATGGTCAGCCGGACGGTGCGGTCCCCGCCGCCGGGGTCGTACGCCTTGCCGGCGTTGTCCACCAGATTGACCAGCAGCGACTGCATCAGGTCCGCGTCCGCCAGGAGGACCTCGCCGCCGCAGTCGGTCTCCAGCGTCACGTTCCGGTCGGCCATGAGCTGCCGGGTGCTGTCCCGCACCCGGTCGGCCAGCTCCCGCGCCGGGACCGGCTTTTTCACGATGCCCTGCCGGAGGGTGATGACTTTTAGAAGCTTCTGGGTCATGCTCTCCAGCCAGGTACATTGGCGCTCGATGTGGCGCAGGGACGCGGTCCGCTCCGCCTCCGTCATGTTGACCCGCTGCAGCAGCCGGGTGTGGAGCAGGATGGCGGTGAGGGGGGTCTTGAACTCATGGGTCACGCCGCCGATGAAAAGCCGCTGCCGCTCCGCCGTCTCCGACAGCTCCGCCACATGGCGCTGGACGGCGCCGGCCATGGTGTTGAAGTCCTCCGCCAGGGCGCCGATCTCGTCCCGGGAGCGGACGTCGGCCCGGATGCCGTACTCCCCGCCGGCGATGCGCCTTGCGGCGGCGGAGAGGGCCGCCAGGGGCTTGGCGCCCTTTCGCATCAGCAGCGTCACCGCGCCCGCGCCCGCGCCGACGCCCCCCAGGCTCACCGCCAGGAAGATCAGCGCCATGCGCACCAGGTCCCGGTGGATGTCCGTGACGTCCACCACCGTATAGACGGTGTACTCCTCGTCCCGGACCAGCACCGTGCCGGAGGCCATGAGGATGTCCCGTCCCCGGACCTTCCCCTCAAAGACGTCCCGGCTGTCCCGAAGGCTGCTCCAGGGCTGGCTGCCGGCCGTTCCCGCCAGGGCCGAGGGGTCGATGTCCAGGGCGGAGCTGACGGCCTCGCCGCCGCGCATCAGCACGGAGGTGTCGTCGGCGAACCGGTCGAAGCAGTACCGCACCAGGGAGTCCTGCACGGTGTCGGAGTCTGTGTCCAGCAGGTAATAACCCGCCATCTCCGAGAAGGACGCGGCCAGGTCCCGCTGCTTGGCGAGGGTCTGCTGCCGGGAGATGTCCAGGATCGTGTGCCGGGCGTACAGGAGCATGGCGGCGGAGCACACTGCCACCACCGCCGCCAGCACCGCCACACAGGACAGCGCCGCCTTTTGCCAAAGCTTCATCTCACCGGTCCTCCAATCGATATCCCAGCTTGGGGAGCGTGCGGATGGCGTCGCCCAGGTCCAGCTTTTTGCGCAGGCTGAAGATCTTGATGTCCAGCACCCGGGTCTCGCCCACATAGTCGTAGCCCCAGACCTCGGTCATGAGCTGCTCCCGGGTGACGGTCATGTTCTTATATTTCATCAGCAGCAGGAGCACGTCGAACTCCATGGGCTGCAGGTAGACGATCCTGCCGCCCTTCGTCACGGTACGCGTCTCGCTGTTGAGCTCCACGTCCCGGACCCGGTAGACCGTGTTCAGCCGCCCCGTCCGGCGCAGGACCTTCTCGATGCGCACCATGAGCGTGAGCATGTCGAAGGGCTTGACGATGTAGTCCTCCGCCCCGTCCCGCAGGCCCCGGATCTCCGAGGCGGAATCGGTCTTAGCGGTGATGTAGATGACCGGGATGTTATATCTCTGCATGTGGTCGAACAGCTCGAACCCGTCGATGCCGGGCAGCATGATGTCCAGCAGCGCCAGGTCATAGGCGTGGTCCTCCGCCAGGGAGCGGGCCGCCTTTTCTCCGTCGTCGAACGCGGCGCAGTCATAGCCCGCTACCTGCAGGTTCAGCGTCACCGCGCTGGCGATGGCCTCGTCGTCCTCTACGATCAGGATACGGTTGCTCATATCGCGTCTCCTATCTTCTTGGTGGTAAGATGGTATCATCATTATAGCAAAGCGGCGGCCGGCGGCGAAAGGACGCGGCCGCGCGGAAATGTTATTTCTTTCTTATTTTTGGCCCCGGGCGGCGCGGACATGCGGCCTTTGACATGAGAAAACCTCCCGTCGCGGCGGAACGGCTCTGCGGCCGTCTGTCCGGAAGCGACAGGAGGTCTATTATATAGGCGGGAAGGCCCGCGCGGATCACGGAGCGGGGGCGTCGGCGGCCTTTTTCAGGAACCGACGCAGCAGCCACAGCGCGAAAATGCCGCCGCAGGTCTCCCCGGCGATGACGGCACATACCAGGCCCGTCATGCCGAACAGCCGGTCCAGGAGGAACATGAAGGGGATGTAAAATACGATCTGCCGGACCACGGAGTGCAGCAGCGTGTCCCGCCCGTCGCCCATGGCCTGCAGGCAGAAGGAGGTGTGGTAGTTCATGAACTGCACCGGCGAGGCCAGACACCGGATGCGGAGGAATACGGTGGCGAACGCGACGGTCTCCAGAGCCTGCTGGGCATAGGAGCCGGAAGTGCTCATGAACAGCCGGCAGATGGGCGTGGCCATCAGCTGGAAAAAGACCATGCTGAACAAACACACCGCCAGCCCGGTGCGGCGGGCAAAGCGGATAACGCTGTTCATCCGCTCCCGGTCGCCGGAGGTGAAGTTGTAGGCCACGATGGGCAGCATCCCCTGGCAGATGCCCAGGTTCGTGGCGTTGGGCAGCCGCTCGGCCTTCATGACGATGCCGATGGCGGCCAGGGCCTGGTCGCCGTGGGCGGCCATGAGGGCGTTGAGGAACACGTTCGCCAAGTCGAACAGCGCGTTGAGCAGCGCCGATGGCACGCCCACCGCGAACACGCCCCGCCGGTCCTCCGGCCGGATGGACCGGGCCAGGGCGGGACTCATGCTCAGCGGCGCCGCCTTGGACAGCTTTTTGAGCATGACGAGCATATACAGGCACGCCGCCACATTGCTCAAAAGCGTGGCCAGCGCCGCGCCGAACACCTCCCACCCCGGCGGCAGCAGCACGAACATGAACAGCGGGTCCAGGGCGATGTTCAAAAGCCCGCCGCCGGACAGGCCGACGCTGGCCTGGCGGGAGTAGCCGGCGTTGCGCAGCAGATGGGCGCATACGGCGCTCAGCACCACCGGCAGCGTGCCCAGGATCACCGTCATCCACAGATACTGCCGCGCGTAGCCGTCCGTCTGCTCCGACGCGCCCAGCATCTTCAGCAGCGGGGTGAGGAACAGCCATACCAGCAGCGAGTAGGCCAGGGAGACGGCGATGGCGCCGTAAAAGCTGAACGCGCACACCCGCTTGGCGTCGTCATACCGCCCCAGCCCCATCAGGCGGGCCAGCAGACTGCCGCCGCCGATGCCGAAGAGGTTGCCAAACGCCACGGTCATCATGAAAACGGTAAAGACCACTGTCACCGCCGCGACCATATAGGAGTTGCCGGTGCGGCCGATGAA
Organism: uncultured Oscillospiraceae bacterium; assembly: GCA_947625355.1. GTDB lineage: Bacteria > Bacillota > Clostridia > Oscillospirales > Oscillospiraceae > CAJOIG01. Next base: position 14,424 of record CANQOA010000040.1, read on the forward strand.
GAAGGTGTCCACCACGTTGTAGATCAGGTTGATCAGCTGGCTGATGATGGTGGGGATGGCCATGCTGGCCAGGGCCTTGGGCACCGGTACGGACTCGAAGAGCTCTTGTTTGCTGTACTTGTTCATGGCGGGGCCTCGGTTTCGTTCAGTAGTCGATCTCGCAGTGATCGAAGGCGTTGATGACGCAGGTATCCCCCCGCTGGACGCGCTGGGGGATGTGGGGGCCGTAGGAGAGGTGGATGTGGCCGTGGATGAAGTATTTGGGGGAATACTTATCCAGCAGCTGGTTGAAGCAGTCGAAGCCCCGGTGGGACAGGGTGTCGAAGTCGTTCAGTCCCCGGGCGGGGGCGTGGGTCAGGAGGATGTCGAACCCGCCGCTGCGCCGCAGCTTCCACCGGAGACGCCGGATGCGCCGGAGCATCTGGCGCTCGGTGTACATGCACTCGCCGTCCCGGTAGCGGTAGGAGCCGCCCAGGCCCAGGATGCGCACGCCGTTGACGATGACGATCTCGTCCTCCGCGCAGACGCAGCCCTCCGGCGGGGCCTTCAGATACTCGTCGTCGTGGTTGCCCCGCACGTATACCAGCGGGCAGTGGGCCATGGTGACCAGAAATTCCAGGTAGGACCGCCGCAGGTCCCCGCAGGCCAGGATCAGGTCAAAGCCGTCCAGGCACCCCGGTTCATAAAAATCGTAATACTTCTTTGCGGGTACGTCAGAGATGGCCAGTATCCTCATGGAGCCGCCTCGTCCGGCCCCATGACGCCCGCGATGCCCACGGTGGCCTTGCCGATGTCCGTGAGCTGGTCATAGGCGGGGATCGACCCCACCACGTTCTCGTTGAGCCAGGCCATGTCGATGATCTGCTCCGGGGGCAGGGAGCCGTCCCGGCCGATGATCTGGTGGCCGGACTGGTCGTGGAGCGGGCCGCGGAAGGGCTCGCAGAGCCCGGCCCGGATGCTCTTTTCCAAAAGCCCCGCCAGCTTGCGGGTGGCGTCGGGCAGCTTGTCGGAGTAGTGCATCTCCACCACGCCCGCGCTCATGCCCCAGTAATAGTTCAGGGCCTTGCTGCTCTCCTCGTATTCCGCGCGGAAGCTCTTGTCCCGGATGCGGCGCAGCAGCGCCTCGTAATAGACGCCCCACTGCCACACGGGCATGGCCAGATTCACCGGGCCGCCCTCGGTGACGATGGACAGGCCGAAGGGGGTGCGGCCCCGGTCGGCCAGACGGCCCAGATCCTGGGAGGAGATGAGCCGGATGGCCCGGTCGGTGAGGCGCTTCGTCGCGGCCTCCACGCCGCCCACGGAGGACCACTCCAGATAGACCTTGGCCCGGGGGTTGGCGGTCTGCACGCCCATGGCGAAGGCGTTGATGCCCGCCACCTGGCCGTAGATGGGGTAGTCGCAGATATAGCCCACGTTGTCCACGCCGGCCAGCGCCCCGGCGATGACGCCGGCGATGAACTTGGCCTCGTACATCCGGGCGTAGTAGGTGCGGATATAGCGGTGGGACTGGTGCAGGGAGCAGTTGAGGATGGTCACCTTGGGGTGATCCACCGCCGCCCGGAGGCTGGCGGGCATGAGCCGGGGGGAGGTTGTGAAGATCACGGAGCAGCCATCTGCCACGGCCTGCTCGATCACCTCCCGGGGGTCCGCGTCCAGGGCGTTGAAGTAGGCGGCGGTCTCGATCTGGCCGCCAAAGACCCGCTGGACATGCTCCCGGCCCAGTTCGTGGCCATAGGTCCAGCCGGACAGGGCCGGGTTCTTGTCGTGGATGAAAGCGGCCTTCAGGGCTTTGGGCTCGGCCTTGGGCAGCACCCGGGACAGCAGCCCCTCGGGGCGCGTCTCCGGGTCCAGCTTCAGATCGATGGGCGAGCGCTCCTGGCGCAGGGCGATCTCCTCCCACACCTGGGCGACGGAGCGTTTGATCTCGGCCTCGGTCTTGTGGAGCAGGTCGCCGTAGCCGTATACCTCCATATACGTGAGCATGGCGTCCGCCACGGTCAGGTTCAGCCGGGCGCCGCCCTTGGCCTCATAGGCCCGGCGGAAGAAGTAATAGGCGCTGTGGAAGTCCCGCCGGTCCTCGTCGGACCACAGCTCGTTGACGTCCTTGCCCATCAGCTGCTGGAGCCGGACATAGCTGCCGGGCTTGGTAAATTCGATATAGTTCACCCGGCTCAGGCGGGTGAACTCCACCAGTTCGAAATAGAGCGCCGCCTCGGGGGTGGTGCGGTCCTCCGGCAGGATGCGGATCACCTGGGCGTCGATGGAGTCCGCGTCGAAGAATTTCAGCACGCTGACCCGCTTGTTGCCCTCCTGGACATAGTAGCGGTTCAGGTATTCATACATCTTCACCGGCTCCCGGATGCCCTCCTCCAGATGGGAGGCGCACAGCGCCTGCCACTTGGCGGCGAATTCGGATTCCGGCTCCATCAGGGGCATGAAGTTGCGGGCGAAGGCGTTGGTGCGCCCGGCGGTCCGGGTGCCGGTCACCAGCTCCAGGGGCACCTGGAGCATGCCCAGGTCCTGGCCGCCCGCGAACCGCTCCGCCGGCAGGAAGTCCTCCAGGGCGGGGGGATAGGGATATTCGCCCGCCGCGGTGCAGCGGCGGAACTCTTTCTGGCCCAGCTTCAGGGCGTCGGCATAGTAAAGGGCAGGCATGGACTCATCCTTTCGGTGTTTTGCGCAAGTATTTTACACCATCGGTATGCCGCTGAACAAGAGGGAATATTGCCAAAAAGCCCCCGGCTTCCCGGGGGCTTTTCGCGGTGATATACAGTTTGTCCGTCCCGGCCCTCACGCCAGCGGGAAGGTGACCTCCCAGGGGCCCTGGACCGGTTCGCTCAGCATCACGAACTCGCCGCAGAGGGTCAGCGCCGCCGCCTCGTCCGGCGTGATGTCGAAGATGAAGTCCTCGCAGACCATCCTGTTGTCATCGACAGTGCTGGGGCTCCGGGCCCAGCTGAAGATGTCGCCCTCGTCCATCTCGTCGGCCGGCGCGTCGGCGAGATACACGATGCCGCGGGCCCGGGGACCGGTGCGTATCTGCACATGGAGCATGCCGTCGATCCAGCCGAGGCCGGTCACCTCCGCGCCGGGGCATATCTCCGTGA
>CANQOA010000041.1 GCA_947625355.1 uncultured Oscillospiraceae bacterium
GGATCCAGAACGACACCTACCGGGCCAGCGGCGACGCGGTGACGGGCACGGTGCTGGAGATCGTGTTCATGTACGCGATGGTGCTGCCCTGCGTGCTGGCGGCGGGCTTCTGGCTGAAAGCGCCCTATTGGGTCATCTTCCTGTGCTGCTATGTGGACGAGCCCATCCGCTACTGCCTCATGCAGCGGCACCTCTATTCCGGCCGATGGGTCCGGCCCGTCACGGACCAGGGCCTGGCGGCGCTGCCCGCCTTCCGGGCCCGCCGGCCGAACGGGAAGTGGAAATAGGAAACGGAACAAAAAAACGCCCGGTCCCAAAAAGGACCGGGCGGCGATGTTTCTCAGGCCCTTTTCCGGGCGGAGAGGATGTAAAAGGGGACGGCCGCCAGCTGCGCGGTCACGGACAGCGCCGCCATGGCCGGGATGCTCACGTCGTACAAAAGGCCCAAAAGCCAGCTGCCCAAAAACCAGAAGATCCCGAAGGCGAACTCGAACACGCCGTAGCCGGTGGCCCGGCTGGCCTTGGGCACCATGGTGGTGACGGCGGCCTTCAGGATGGACTCCTGGGCCCCCATGCCCACGCCCCAGAGGGCGATGCCCGCCAGCAGGGCCGGCACCGAGTCCGCGACGAATATCAGAACGGCGAAGGGCGCCGACAGCACCGTGGACCACACCAGTGCCCAGGGGCCCTTTTTGTCGTACAGCACCCCGAACACCAGCGCGGCCACCGCGTCCACCAGCATGGCCCCGGCGTACAGCAGCGGCAGGGTGCCGGTGGTGATGAGCGAGCCCGTCTCCGCCAGGCCCGCCGCCAGGTCCGTATAGGTCCGGGACACGTGCATGATGATGAGGGAGTAGTCGATGAAGCCAAAGGCGAACAGGCTGATGCCGGCGATGTAGAGCTTGAAGGGCCGCTCCAGCCGGAAGGGAATATACTCCTTCGGCTCCGGCTCGAACTTCTCCGGGTCGGGGAAGTGGCTGCGGGTGATGAGCAGCAGGATCAGCGTGACAGCCCCGGGGATGGCCAGCACCGCGAAAGCGGCGGAATAGACCTGGTATGCCGTGCCGCCGGTGCGGCGCAGCATCACCAGGTACAGCAGCACCGGCCCCAAAAACGCGCCGAACTGGTCCAGCACCTCCTGGATGCCGAAGCTCCGGCCCGCCCCCTCCTGGGACGCGGCAAAGGACATGATGGTGTCTTTGGCGGGCTTTTTGATGGCCCTGCCCATCCGCTGGATCACCAGCAGGCCGCAGGCGGCGATCCAGCCGTGCTCGCCCACCAGCGCCAGCGCCGGCACCGACGCGATGTCCAGCACATAGCCCAGAATGGTCATGGGCCAGTATTTCCCGGTCCTGTCGGTGAGCCGGCCGAACACGTAGCGCATGGAATAGCCCACAAGTTCCCCCAGGCCGGAGATGAACCCGATGGTCCCGGCAGAGGCCCCCAGCAGGGCCAGATACGCCCCCCGGATGCTGGAGGCGCCCTCGTGGGTCATGTCGGAGAACAAACTCACCACGCCAAAGAGCAATATGAACGCCATGGCCCGGCTGACGCGCCGGGGCGGTCTTGTTTTCAAGGGTCCCGCCTCCCGGATCAGTTTGCTCTATCATAGCACGGCCATTGCGGCTGTCAAGACCCGCGGGGCAAATTGACAAAGCCGCCGGGAGGCTTTATACTGGAGGAAAAGACGAGATGGAAAGTGCTGGAAGCGATGGAAGCGATACGGTCCAGACAAAATGAGCTGGTGAAGCGTGTGGCAGCCCTGGGGGCGGACCCCAAGGCGCGGCAGCAGGCGGGGGAGTATCTGTGCGCCGGGGGGACGCTGCTGGCCGAGGCGGTATCCTCCGGGGCGGAGATCACGTGCGTGCTGGCGGCGGAGGAGATGCCGGGTCTGCCGGTGCGCCTGGTGACGCCGGAGGTGCTGAGGGCGGTGTCGCCGCTGCAAAACAGCCCCGGGCCGGTGTTCACCGTGCGCATGCGGCCCATCCCGCCGGCGGAGACCCTGCGCCGGGTGGTGGTGCTGGAGAACGTCCAGGACCCGGGGAACGTGGGCACCGTTCTGCGCACGGCGGACGCCTTTGGCGCGGACCTGGTGGTGCTGTGCGGCGCCTGCGCGGACCCCTATAACCCCAAGGCCGTCCGGGCCACCATGGGGGCCGTCTTCCGCCAGAGCGTGGTGCGGACCGAGGTGGACGGCCTGGCGGCCGTGCTGCGGGGCCTGCCCCTGTATGGGGCCGCTCTGGCCCCCGGCGGGATGGACGTGCGCGCGCTGCCGAAGGGGCCCATAGCGGTGGCCGTGGGCAACGAGGGCAAGGGCCTGAGCGGGGAGCTGCTGGCCAGATGCGACGGCACAGTGCGCATCCCTATGGGCCCCCGGACCGAGAGCCTGAACGCCGCCGTGGCCGCGGCGGTGCTGATGTGGGAAATGGCGAGGGACGAACTATAAAAGCCGACGCTGCGCGCTTGCGCGGCGAGCGGAGAGAGGACTTTTGCTGCGCAAGAGTAATGTCGGCATTATCTGGAGGCGGATATGGCTAGACTGAAATACTGGGTGTGGCTCAGCTGCGTCACCGGTGTGCGGCCCATGATGAAATACCGCCTGGCGGAGGCCATGGGCGGGCCGGAGCGGATCTTTTTCGCCGAGCGGGAGGAGCTGCTGGCGGCGGACCCGCTGCTGCAGAGCGCCGAGGCGGACAAGCTCTGCGACAAGAGCATGGAGCGGGCGGCAAAGGCGGTCAGCTTCTGCGAGGAGCACGCCATCACGGTCCTGACCATGCAGGACGCGGCGTATCCCGAGCGGCTGCGGCATATCCCCGATCCGCCGGCGGTGCTGTATGTGTGGGGAAAGCTGCCGCCCGTGGACGACACGGCCCTCATCGCCGTGGTGGGCACCCGCAGGGCCACGCCCTATGGGATCAAGATGGCGGGGCAGATCGGCCGGGAGCTGGCCCAGGGCGGCGCCGTGGTGATCTCCGGCCTGGCGGAGGGATGCGACGGCGCGGCCATGGAGGCGGCCCTCCGGGCCGGCGGCGTGGCGGTGGGCGTGCTGGGCACGGCCATCGACCAGGTCTATCCCGCCCGGCACCGGGCCCTCTTTGAAGAGGTCCGGGCCAGGGGCGCGCTGGTCAGCGAGTATCCGCCCCAGGCCAGGACCTATCCGGCGGATTTCAAACAGCGGAACCGGATCATCACCGGGCTCTCCCTGGGCGTGGTGGTCGTGGAGGCGCCCCTGCACAGCGGCACCCGCTCCACCGCCGACCACGCCCTGGAGCAGGGGCGGGACGTGTTCGCCGTGCCCGGCAACGCGGACGCCTATGCCAGCGCCGGCTGCAACGAGCTCATCGCCCAGGGCGCCGCGCCTGTCACCGGTGGGGCCGCCGTTTTGCGGGCCTATGCGGGCCGTCCCGAGCTTTTTCAACAGGAACCGGCACAGATACCTATTAAAAATAAGATTGACAAGCCACGGGACATAGTTTATATTGACGTCACAGACCGGATGGACTCGCTTCCGCCGGTCCAGCGGCAGGTATTGTCGGTGATGACGCGGCCGGATATGCACGCCGACGACATCATCGCGGCGGCGGGCCTGTCCGCCCAGGAGACCCTGGCGGCCCTGACCATGCTCCAGCTGACGGGCTTCGTGGCCCAGGGAGCGGGAAAGCGGTATACCCGCAAAATCTGAATGAGTGAGGAATACGATGGCAGCAGCTAAGACCGATCTTGTGATCGTGGAGTCGCCCGCAAAGGCGAAAACCATAGAGAGATATCTGGGCAGCGGCTATAAGGTAGTGGCCTCCATGGGCCACCTGCGGGACCTGCCCAAGAGCACCATGGGCGTGGACATCGAGCACGGCTTCGAGCCGGACTACCAGCCCGTCAAGGGCCGGGAGGACGTGATCGACAAGCTGCGCAAGGCGTCCAGGAAAGCCGGCACCGTATATCTGGCCACGGACCCGGACCGGGAGGGCGAGGCTATCTCCTGGCATCTGAAGGAGCTTTTGGACATCCCGGACGACAAGGCCCGGCGGGTCACCTTCAACGAGATCACCAAAAACGTGGTCCAGGAGGGCATCGCCCATCCCCGGGACATCGACCAGGACCTGGTGGACGCCCAGCAGGCCCGGCGCATCCTGGACCGGATCGTGGGCTATAAGCTCAGCCCCCTGCTGTGGCGGAAGATCCGAAAGGGCCTGTCCGCCGGCCGCGTCCAGTCCGTGGCCACCCGGATGGTGCTGGACAGGGAGCGGGAGATCAGCGATTTCAAGCCGGAGGAATACTGGTATCTGAACGCCCAGCTCAAGACCCGGAAGGGCGAGAGCTTCAAGGCGGTGTTCCATGGCACCGAGAAGAAAAAGATCGAGCTGAAGAGCGAGGCGGAGGTCAACGCCGTGGCGGACGCCGTGCGGGGAAAGCCCTTCACCATCTCCGCCGTGACCCACGGCACCAAAAAGCGCAGCCCCTCGCCCCCCTTCATCACCTCCACCCTCCAGCAGGAGGCGTCCCGCCGGCTGGGCATGACGCCCCGGCGGACCATGTCCATCGCCCAGCAGCTCTACGAAGGCGTGGACATCGAGGGGGAGGGCACCATCGGCCTGATCACCTATATGCGTACCGACTCGCTGCGCCTTTCCGAGGACGCGCTGGCCGCCGCCGGGCAGTTCATCACCGCCCACTACGGTCAGGAGTATTACTACGGCAAGCCCCGCCGCTATAAGACCGGCTCCAACGCCCAGGACGCCCATGAGGCCATCCGTCCCAGCGTGCCCAGCCTGACGCCCGAGCGGGTGAAAAAGAGCCTGACCGGGGAGCAGTACCGGCTCTACCGGCTGATCTGGGGCCGCTTTACCGCCAGCCAGATGGCCAACGCGGTCTATGACAACATCACCGCGGACGCGGCGTGCGAGGGGTATATCTTTAGGGCCTACCACTCCAAGATCGCCTTCCCCGGCTATACCGCCGTGTATGAGGACAACCGGGACGAGGAAGAGGAAGAGGGCGGCAAGAAGCCCCTTCCGGAGCTGACCGAGGGCCAGAGCGTGGCGCTGGAAAAGCTGGACGGCGAACAGCACTTCACCGCGCCGCCCTCCCGTTATTCCGAGGCCACCCTGATCCGCGCCCTGGAGGAAAAGGGCATCGGCCGGCCCAGCACCTATGCCCCCACCATCACCACCATCACCGCCCGGGAGTATGTGGTCAAGGAGGGGAAATACCTCAAGCCCACCCCCCTGGGGGAGACGGTCACCAAGCTCATGGAGGAGCGCTTCCCCGACATCGTGGACGTGAAGTTCACCGCCAGGATGGAGGACACCCTGGACAAGGTGGAGGAGGGGCAGGCCGACTGGAAGGGCGTGCTGGGCGAGTTCTACGAGGGCTTCGCCAAGGACCTGGACCAGGCGGAGGAGGCCCTCTCCGGCACCCGCATCAAGGTCCCCGACGAGGTCTCGGCGGAGGTGTGCCCCAACTGTGGGCGGAACCTGGTGGTCAAATCCGGCCGGTTCGGCCGGTTCCTGGCCTGTCCCGGCTATCCGGAGTGCAGCTTCACCATGCCCCTGGTGGTGGAGATGCCCGGCCGGTGCCCCAAGTGCGGCGGCCGCATCTTCAAGCGCACCAGCAAAAAGGGCTACACCTACTATGCCTGCGAAAAGGGCGCCGAGTGCGGCTTCATGAGCTGGGACGTGCCCACCAAGGACGACTGCCCGGTGTGCGGCAAGACCATGTTCAAGCTGGCGGGCAAGGGCCAGCGCAAACCCTTCTGCATCAACGAGGCGTGCTCCAACTTCCTGCCGGAGGACAAGCGGGGCTACCGCCGCCGGCGGACGAGCTCCGCCGCCTCCGAAGGAGAGGCGGCCGAGGCCGCCGCCCCGGCCAAGAAGCCGGCCGCCAGAAAGACCGCCGCCAAAAAGCCGGCCGCGGCGAAAAAGACCGCCGCCAAAAAGGAGAAAGCCTGATGGCGGACGTGACGGTGGTGGGCGCGGGCCTGGCGGGCAGCGAGGCCGCCTGGCAGCTGGCCCAGCGGGGGTTTTCCGTCCGGCTGGTGGAGATGAAGCCCCATAAGATGACCCCGGCCCATACCTCGCCGCTGTTCTCGGAGCTGGTGTGCTCCAACTCTCTGCGGGGGGACGACCTGGCCAACGCCGTGGGCCTTTTGAAGGAGGAGCTGCGCCGGCTGGGAAGCCTCATGATGCGGAGCGCGGAGGCCCACCGGGTCCCCGCCGGCGGGGCGCTGGCGGTGGATCGGGAGGCGTTCGCCCAGACCATCACCGACGCGGTCCGCTCCCATCCCAACATCGCGGTCGAGGAGCGGGAGCTGACGGAGCTTCCCGACGGCGAGTGCATCATCGCCACCGGCCCGCTGACCAGCGACGGGCTGATCCCCGCCATCGCCGACGCCTGCGGGGAGGCGGATTTTCTCCACTTCTTCGACGCCGCCGCGCCGCTCATCGCCTTTGAGAGCGTCGACATGACAAAGGCGTGGTTCGGCTCGCGCTACGGCAAGGGCACGGCGGACTATATCAACTGCCCCATGGACAAGGCGCAGTACGACGCCTTCGTCACGGAGCTGGCCGCCGCCAGGCAGGCCCCGGTCCACGGCTTCGAGGACGCGGGGGTGTTCGAGGGCTGTATGCCCGTGGAGGTCATGGCCCGGCGGGGGCATGACACCCTGCGCTACGGCCCCCTGAAGCCCGTGGGGCTCAGGAACCCGGAGACGGGGGAGAACTACTACGCCGTGGTGCAGCTGCGGCGGGACAACGACGAGGGCACGGTCTATAACCTGGTGGGCTTTCAGACCCATCTGACCTTCCCGGAGCAGCGGCGGGTGTTCGGCATGATCCCGGCGCTGGCAAACGCGGAGTATCTGCGCTACGGGAAGATGCACCGCAACACGTTTTTGAACGGCCCGGCCCTGCTGGACCGGTATTACCGGCTGAAAAGCCGGCCCAACGTCACCTTTGCCGGCCAGGTCACCGGCGTGGAGGGCTATGTGGAGAGCTGCGCCAGCGGCATGCTGGCGGCGCTGGAGATGGCCCGCCGGCTCCGCGGCCTGCCGCCGCTGGACTTTCCCCGGACCACGGCCATCGGCGCGCTGGCGCTGTATGTGTCCGGCGGGGCGGCCAGCGGGGATTTCCAGCCCATGAATGTGAACTTCGGCATCATCGAGCGCTCGGACGAGCGCATCCGTAACAAGCGGGAGAGGTATTTGAAGGTGGCCCAGCGGGCCCTGGCCGATCTGGACAGGGTCATCGAAAGAGAGGAGAGCGGCGCATGAGGATCATTCTGGACGCCATGGGCGGCGACAACGCCCCCCAGGCCGTGGTGGCCGGCGCGGTGCGGGCTGCCAGGGAGCTGGACACGGACATCGTTTTGGTGGGCCGGGAGACGGAGGTGCGCGCCGCGCTCGCCGTCTGCGGCGGGGCGGAGACGCCCCGCATAGAGGTGGTCCACGCCCCGGACGTGGTCACCATGGAGGACGAGCCGGGCATGGCCTGCTACAACAAGCGCGGCTCCTCCATGACCGTGGCGCTGAAGATGCTCAAGGACGGCCAGGGCGACGCGGTGGTGTCCGCGGGCAGCACCGGCGCGCTGCTGGCCGGGGCCACCCAGTTCGTCAAGCGGATCCGAGGCATCCGCCGGGCGGCGCTGGGCCCGGTGATCCCCAACGGGGACAAGGGCGTGCTGCTCATCGACTGCGGCGCCAACGTGGACTCCACGCCGGAATATATCTTGCAGTTCGCCTACATGGGCGCGTTTTACGCCCAGCGGATGATGGGCGTCCAGCGCCCCCGGGTGGCCCAGCTGAACGTGGGCACCGAGGACACCAAGGGCGGCGCGCTGCAAAAGCAGTCCTTCGCGCTTTTGAAGGCGGCGTCCGACGCCGGACAGTTCGATTTTGTGGGCAACGCCGAGGGAAGCGAGCTGTTCACCGGCCGGTTCGACGTGCTGGTGACGGACGGCCTGGCGGGCAACGTGATGCTCAAGACCGTGGAGGGCGCGGCAAAGTTCATGTTCCGGCAGCTGAAGGGGGTCATGTACAAGAGCGCCCCCAACAAGCTGGCCGCGCTGGTACTGAAAAAGGACCTGGCCGGTATGAAGGCCATGCTGGACCCCTCCGAGGTGGGGGGCACGGCCCTGATCGGCATCTCCAAGCCGGTCATCAAAGCCCATGGAAGCTCTGACGAGCGCGCCATATTCAACGCCGTGCGGCAGGCCGTCGCCTGCGCCCAGGCGGATGTGGCGGCCGCCATTGAAGCCAATATAGACCATATGAGATTGGAAAAGGAAAAGGAGATCTGACAATGGTTTACGACAAGATCATCGAGATGATTTGCGAGCAGTTCGACATGGAGCCGGACCAGCTGAACGAGAACACCACCTTTATCGAGGACATGGGCATCGACTCCGTGGACGTGGTGGAACTGGTGGTGGAGCTGGAGGAGGAGTTCGGCCTGGACGACATCCCCGAGGAGGAGCTGCGGAACCTCCGGACCATCGGCGATCTGGCGGCGTACGTCAGCGCGCACATCTGATGGAGGCACTGGAGCAGCGGCTGGGATATACGTTCACCGACCGCTCCTATCTTGAGACGGCCCTGACCCACAGCTCATACGCCAATGAGCTGCCCCAAAAACGGCACAGCAACGAGCGCCTGGAATTTCTGGGCGACGCGGTGCTGGGCTTTTGCGCGGCCAAGTCCATCTGCCGGCTCTATCCGGAGATGCCGGAGGGGGATATGACCCGCCTGCGGTCGGAGCTGGTCTGCGAGACGAGCCTGCACCAGGTGGCCCTGGCCCTGGGCCTGGGGGACTATATCCACCTGGGCCGGAACGAGCAGTGCAACGGCGGCCGCACCCGGCCCTCCATCCTGGCGGACTGCGTGGAGGCGGTCATCGCCGCCATCTTCCTGGACGGCGGTCTGGAGCCGGCGGAGCGGTTCATCGGGGAGCGCATCCTCGGGGACATCCGCGCCGGCCACCGGCCTGCCCGCACGGATTATAAGACCCAGCTGCAGGAGCTGATGCAGCGGGAGGGCGGCATGGCGCCCACCTACGCCATCGTGAACGAGACCGGCCCGGACCATGACAAGACCTTCACCGCCAGCGTGGCCCTGCCGGGGGGCGAGAGCGTCCAAGGCACCGGCAAGAGCAAGAAGGAGGCGGAGCAATCCGCCGCCAGGGCCGCCCTGGAGAGGCTCGGCGGCTGATGGCCAGGGCCAGGATCATCCCCATATTCGTCCCCCATCTGGGCTGCCCGAATGAATGCGTGTTCTGTGACCAGAAACGCATCTCCGGCAGCCCTTTGCCGGCCTCTGCCGGGGATGTGGTCCTGGCGCTGGAGCGGGCAAAGACGCTGGGTGTGACCGGCGGCGAGCTGGCCTTTTACGGCGGGAGCTTCACGGCGGTGAGCCCGGCGCTGCAACGGCAGCTGCTGGAGGCGGCCCGGCCCTATCTGGCGGACGGGACGATCGGCGCCATCCGGCTGTCCACCCGGCCCGACGCGGTGGACGCGGAGACGCTGGCCATGCTCAGGGAGCACGGCGTGGCCACCGTGGAGCTGGGGGCCCAGTCCATGTTCGACGAGGTGCTGGCCGCCTCCGGGCGGGGGCATACGGCCGCGGACACGGTCCGGGCGGCGCGCATGGTGAAGGCCGCGGGGCTGCGCCTGGTGCTGCAGATGATGACCGGCCTGCCCGGCTCCAGCCCGGAGCGGGACGTTGAGACCGCCCGGCGGATCATCGATCTGGCGCCGGATGGGGCGCGGATCTATCCCACGGTGATCGTCCGGGGCACGGCTTTGGAGGAGCTGTGGCGCGCGGGGACCTATGATGAGCACACGGTGTCCGACGCGGTGGCGGTGTGCGCGGACATCCTGCCGCTGTTCGAGGCGGCGGGCATCCCGGTGATCCGCCTGGGGCTCAATCCCACGGCGGAGCTCTCCGACGGCGGAGCCGTGGCGGGGGCCTATCATCCGGCGCTGGGGGAGCTGGTCCGCTCGGAGCTGCTGCGCCGGCGGGCGGCGGCGCTGCTGGAGGGCGTGCCGGCCGGGAGCCGGGTGACGCTGCATGTGGCGCCGGAGCGGGTGTCGGCCATGACCGGCCAGCGGCGGGCCAACCTCACCGCGCTGAAGGCGCAGTTCGCTCTGGCCGATCTGCGCGTCGAGCCGTCCGCCGCGGGGGAGGAACTATTGGTTGACGTGGAGCGCTGATTGCGGTATACTATATCTTGTGTTGCTATCGGCGCAAAACTGGTATTGAGGTGTAAGATTTTGTACTTAAAGGCTCTTGAGATACAGGGCTTCAAGTCCTTCCCGGACAAGACCACCATCCTGTTCGAGAAGAACGTGACCATGATCGTCGGGCCCAACGGGTCCGGCAAGTCCAATATCTCCGACGCGGTGCTGTGGGTCATGGGGGAACAGCGCACCCGCGCCCTCCGGGGCGGGAAGATGGAGGACGTGATCTTCGGCGGCACGGAGAAGCGGGGAAAGCTGGGCTTCGCCCAGGTGACGCTGATCCTGGACAACACCGCCCGCCTGTTCCCCATCGACAGCGAGGAGCTGTCCATCACCCGCCGGTATTACCGCAGCGGGGAGAGCGAGTATTACATCAATAAAGAAGCCGTCCGGCTGCGGGATATCAACGAGCTGCTCATGGACACGGGCCTGGGCCGGGACGGCTACTCCATCATCGGCCAGGGGCGCATCGCGGAGATCGTCTCCGCCAAGAGCACCGACCGGCGGGAGATATTCGAGCAGGCGGCGGGCATATCCCGGTTCCGGTTCCGGAAGGAGGAGGCGGAGCGGAAGCTGGCCGCCACCGACGATACCCTGCTGCGGGTGGGCGACAAGATCGACGAGCTGCAGCTGCAGCTGGAGCCCTTGAAAAAGCAGGCGGAGGTGGCCCGGAAATACCTGGCGCTGCAGGAGCAGCTGCGGGTGCTGGAGGTCTCCGCCTGGATGGAGAGCCTGGACAAGCTCACCGGCCAGACGGAGTCCATCAAGGCCAGCTATGCGGCCGCCAAGGCGGAGCTGGAGCGGATGCGCGCCGCCCTGACGGACGATTACCAGCGGGCCGAGGCCATCGCCCAGCGGATGCGGGAGCTGGACATCGAGGCGGAGGCCCTGCGGGAAAAGCTCACCGCCCAGGAGACCGCCGTCAGCGAGAACAAGCAGGCCGCCGCCGTGCTGGCGGCGGATAAGAAAAGCAACCTGGACAGCATGGACCGGCTGCGGGCGGACATGTCCGAGGACGCCGGGCGCATCGAAGCGCTGGACGGGCAGATCGCCCAGCTGCGGGACCGGGTGGCGGAGATCCAGGACCAGCAGACCGGCCTGGCGGCCCGGATCGGCCAGCTGTCCAACATCGTCAGCGGCCACCGGATGAAAATGGCCGGGCGGGAGAGCCGGGTGACCGCGCTGCGGGACGAGGTGACCCGCCTGACGGTGGACGGCCGGAGCATGGACGGGCGCATCGGCATGCTCACGGAGATGGAGAAGGACTACGAGGGCTATAACCGGGCGGTCAAGACGGTCATGCAGGCCAGCCGCCGGGGGAACCTCCACGGCGTCCACGGACCGGTGGCCAACCTGGTCCGGGCGGAGGAGCGGTATGCCCTGGCCGTCGAGACGGCCCTGGGGGCCGCCGCCCAGAACATCGTGGTGGACGATCCGTCGGACGGCAAGGCGGCCATCGAACTGCTAAAGCGCTTCGACGGCGGCCGGGGCACGTTCCTGCCCCTGAGCGCCATCCGGGGCAGCGTGCTGCGGCAGGTGCCCGTGAACGAGGACGGCTGTCTGGGGCTGGCGCTGGACCTGGTGCGGTTCGACGAGGTCTACAGGAACATCTTCGAGAGCCTGCTGGGCCGGACGGTGATCGCCGAGACCCTGGGCGACGCCGTGGCCATCGCCCGGCGGCATAAAAACGAGTTCCGCATCGTGTCCCTGGACGGGCAGATGATCCACGCCGGCGGCTCCATGACCGGCGGCAGCGCCGCCAAGGGCACCGGCGTGCTCAGCCGGGCCAACGAGCTGGACAAGCTCCGGCAGCAGCGCCAGGTGCTGGCCCAGCAGCTGGAGGAGAAGTCCGCCGCCCTGGAGACGGCGGAGCGGGAGCTGGCCGCGGCCCGGTACGACATGGACGTGGCCGGCCAGGAGCTGACGCAGGTCCAGACGGAGGCGGCCTCTTTGCAGGCGGAGCGCTCCGCCAAGGAGGCCAGCGCCCAGCAGCTGGAGGACGTGAAAGCAGCCATGGCCGCCGGCGGCGAGCAGCGCCAGGCGCTCATGGCGGACTATGAGAAAAAGAACGCGCGCATCGACGAGACGCTGCGGGAACACGAGGCCCGGGGCCAGGAGCTGGCCCGGCGGGCGGAGGATATGCGCGAGCAGCTGCGCTCCATCACCGGCCGGAGGCTGGAGCTGGAGGGCAAGCGGACCCAGGCGGACAAGGACGCCCAGCGCCGGAACGAGGAGCTCATCGCCCAGGAGCGGCTGGTGGGGTCCATCGAGCGGCAGACCCTGGCCGCCGAGATGGAGGAAAAGCAGCTGGTGGACCGGCTGTGGGACACCTACGAGCTGACCCGCACCGCCGCCCAGGCCCAGCGCCAGAGCATCGAGAGCCTCTCCGCCGCCAACCGGCGCATCGCCGAGCTGCGCCGCGCCATCCGGGAGCTGGGCACCCCCAACCTGGGGGCCATCGAGGAGAGCCAGCGGGTGGGGGAGCGGTACGATTACCTCACCGAGCAGCGGGACGACATCGCCAAGGCCAAGGGCGAGCTGCTCACCATCATCGCGGACATCACCCGGCAGATGGAGGAGATCTTCACCCGGGAGTTCGCCGCCATCAGCGAGAGCTTCCGGGCCACGTTCCTGGAGCTTTTCGGCGGCGGCAAGGCGTCGCTGCGGCTGGAGGACGAGAGCGATGTGCTCAATTGCGGCATCGAGATCAAGGTCCAGCCCCCCGGAAAGGCGGTCAGCAACATCAGCCTCCTGTCCGGCGGCGAGAAGGCGTTCGTGGCCATCGCGCTGTACTTCTCCATCCTGCGGCTGAAGCCCACGCCGTTCTGCGTCATGGACGAGATCGAGGCGGCGCTGGACGAGGAGAACGTGCTGCGCTTTGCCGAGTATCTGCACCGGCTGGACAGGACCCAGTTCGTGGTCATTACCCATCGCCGGGGCACCATGGAGCAGGCGGACGTGCTGCTGGGGGTCACCATGCAGGAGAAGGGCGTCTCCCAGGTCATCGAGCTGGACCTGGCCGAGGCGCAAAAGACGGCGGAGAACTAAAGGAGTTACCGATATGGCGTTATTCAAGGAGAAGAAAAAGGGCCTGCTGGGCGGGCTGTTCGCGGCCTTTTCCCGGGTGGACGAGGACTTTTTGGAGGAGCTGGAGGAGCGGCTCATCCTGGCGGACGCCGGGGTGGAGGTGGCGGAGACCGCCGTGGAGGGCCTGCGCAAGGAGAAAAAGCTGAAGGGCCCCGAGGTCCAGGCCAAGCTGGCGGACATCCTCACCGAAGAGATGGAGCGGGCCGGGTCCCCGGAGCTGCATCTGGATACCAAGCCCGCCGTGGTGATCATGGTGGGCGTCAACGGCGTGGGCAAGACCACCACCATCGGAAAGCTGGCTAAGCTCTTCGTCGGCCAGGGCAAGAAGGTGCTGCTGTGCGCGGCCGATACCTTCCGGGCCGCCGCCGCCGAGCAGCTGGGCATCTGGGCCCAGCGCACCGGCGCGGACATCGTCCGCCACGGCGAGGGCGGCGATCCTGGCGCGGTGGTGTTCGACGCCTGCGCCGCCGCCAAGGCCCGCGGGGCGGACATCGTCATCGTGGACACCGCCGGGAGGCTGCACAATAAGCAGAACCTGATGAACGAGCTGACCAAGCTGACCAAGATCGTGGCCCGGGAGCTGCCCGGGGCCGACTGCGAGATATTGCTGGTGCTGGACGCCACCACCGGCCAGAACGGCCTCATCCAGGCCGAGCAGTTCGCCGGGGCCGCCGGCATCACCGGCATCGTGCTGACCAAGCTGGACGGCACCGCCAAGGGCGGCGTGGTGTTCTCCATCGCCCAGCGGCTGGGCGTGCCCGTGAAGCTGGTGGGCGTGGGCGAGGGCGCGGACGACCTGCGCATGTTCGACGCCCGGGAGTTCGCGGAGGCCATGGTGCAATGAATCATCGGCGCTTCATCCTCGCCTCCGGCAACAAGGGCAAGCTGCGAGAGTTCCGGGAGATCCTGGAGCCCATGGGGATCGAGATCGTCTCCCAGGCGGAGGCGGGCTTCGACATGGACGTGGAGGAGACGGGGGACACCTTTGAGGAAAACGCATGGCTGAAGGCCAGCGCCATCTGCGCCGCCGCCGGTCTGCCCGCCGTGGCGGACGACTCGGGGCTGTGCGTGGACGCCCTGGGCGGGGCGCCCGGCGTCTATTCCGCCCGGTTCGGCGGCGGCAAGAGCTGGACCGACGAGCAGAAATACATGTACCTTTTGGAAAAGCTCGTCGGCGTTCGGGACCGGGGGGCGAAGTTCGTCAGCTGCATCTGCTGCGTGTTCCCCGGCGGGGACGTACTGCGGGCACGGGGCGAATGTCCGGGCCATATCCTGGAGGCGCCCGTGGGCAGCGGCGGGTTCGGCTACGATCCCGTGTTCCGCCCGGACGGATATGAGGGCTCCTTCGCCAGCCTGGGGGAGGACGTGAAGAATCGGATATCCCACCGCGCCAGGGCGCTGGCCGCGTTTTCAAAGGAGTTGGAGAAATATGCTGACAGGTAAACAGCGCGCCTATCTGCGCTCCCTGGCCCAGAAGGAGGACGCCATCCTCTATATCGGCAAGGCGGGCGTCACCGACCCGGTCGTCGCCCAGGCCCGGGAGGCCCTGGCGGCCCGGGAGCTGGTGAAGGGCCGGGTGCAGGAAAACTGCGAGTACACCGCCCGGGAGGCCCAGCAGCTGCTGTGCCAGGCCTGCGAGGCCGAGGGCGTGCAGGTCATCGGGAAGGTGTTCGTGCTGTATAAGACCCGCCCGGACGGGGCGAAAATAGTCTTGCCGAAGGACTCAGCGATGCGCATCCTCATTTATGGCGGCAGCTTCAACCCGCCTCACCTGGGCCACATCCGCTCGGTGCGGACCGCCGCGGCGGTCCTGCGGCCCGATCGCACGCTGCTCATCCCGGCGGCGCTGCCGCCACACAAACACCTGGCGGAGGGCAGCCCAGCGGCGGACCGGCGCATGGAGATGACGTCCCTGGCGGCGGGGGAGATCCCCGGCTGCCAGGCGTCGGACATCGAGCTCGGCCGGGAGGGGCCCAGCTATACCTCCGACACCCTGCGGCAGCTGCGGGAGCGATTCCCCGGCGCGGAGCTGGTGTTTCTGATGGGGACGGACATGCTGCTGTCCATCGAGACCTGGCACGAGCCGGAGGTCATCATGGCCCTGGCCAGTCTGGCCATATTCGCCCGGGAGGCCGGCCGGGAGGGGGAGATCGCTGCCCAGGCGGACCATCTGCGGGAAACGTACGGCGCGACGGTGTATGTGCTGGCGGGTGAGCCGGTGGAGGCGTCCTCCACCGAGATCCGGGCGCTCCTGCCGGAGAGAAGGGGCCGGGAGCATCTCACGGACAGCGTGTATGCCTACATCATCCGGCACCGGCTCTATGGGGCCAGGCCGGACCTCGGCTGGCTGCGGGAAAAGGCATACGCCTGTCTCAAGCCCACACGGGTGGCCCACGTACAGGGCGCGGAGGCCATGGCCCGGCGCCTGGCCGAGCGCTGGGGCGCCGACCCGGAGGACGCGGCGGAGGCCGCGATATTGCACGACTGCACGAAAAAACTCACAGGGGAAGAACAGTTGCGCCTGTGCGAAAAATATGGTATCATGACGGATAAATGGGAGCTGGAAAACCCGGAGCTGCTGCACGCAAAGACCGGAGCCGCCTTCGCGGCGGACGCGTTCGGCGCGCCAGAGCATATCGAGAGCGCCATCCGCTGGCATACCACCGGCCGGCCGGGGATGACCCTGCTGGAGCAGATCGTGTTTCTGGCGGACACTATCGAAGAGAATCGCAAGCCCTATCCGGCCCTGGAGACCATCCGAATGGCGGCTTTCGAGGACCTGGACGCGGCCACGGAGCTGTGCCTGCGCCGGACGGTGGCGTATGTGACCGAGCGGGGCCTGGCCCTGTATCCGGACACGGCCCGGACGCGGGAGTTTTATTTGAAAAAACTGGAAGATAAAGGCGCGCGGCCCATACCGTGGACGCCGCAAGATCAATAAACGGGGAGAGAAAAATATGGAACCTTTTGAAGCGGCAAAGCTGGCGGTGAAGGCCCTTTCCGACAAGCAGGCCACGGACATCCGCCTTCTCAAGACCACCGATCTGACCGTGCTGGCGGACTATTTCCTGATCTGCACGGCCAACTCCACGCCCCACGTGCGCACGCTGTACGACGAGGTGGACGAGCGCCTGTCCAAGGCGGGCCTGCCCCCGCTGCGCCGGGAGGGCAGCCGCAACAGCACCTGGCTGCTGCTGGACTTCGGGTGCCTGGTGGTGCACATCTTCCAGCGGGAGGCAAGGGAATTTTACAGCCTGGAGCGGCTCTGGAACGACGCTCTGGACGTGGACATCAAGGAGATAGTAGAGGCGTAAGATCATGGCATACGAATTTGACCGCATCGAGAGGAAATGGCAGGGCATCTGGGAGAAGGAGAAGCCCTACGCCGCCGTGACCGGCGATGAGCGCCCCAAGTGGTACGGGCTCATCGAGTTCCCCTATCCCTCCGGCCAGGGCCTGCATGTGGGCCATCCCCGGCCCTATACCGCCATGGACATCGTGGCCCGCAAGCGCCGCATGCAGGGTTATAACGTGCTGTTCCCCATCGGCTACGACGCTTTCGGCCTGCCCACGGAGAACTATGCCATCAAGAACCATATGCACCCCCGCACCGTCACGGAGCGGAACGTGGCCAACTTCACGGCGCAGCTGAAAATGCTGGGCTTTGGCTTCGATTGGGACCGCATGGTGGACACCACGGATCCTACATACTATAAGTGGACCCAGTGGATCTTCCTGCAGCTGTGGAAAAAGGGCCTGGCCTACAAGGCCACCATGCCCGTGAACTGGTGCACCTCCTGCAAGTGCGTGCTGGCCAATGAGGAAGTCGTGGAGGGCGTGTGCGAGCGGTGCGGCTCGCCGGTGGTGCAGCGGGAGAAGAGCCAGTGGATGCTGCGCATCACCGCCTATGCCCAGCGGCTCATCGACGATCTGGACGACGTGGACTTCATAGAGCGGGTCAAGATCCAGCAGCGCAACTGGATCGGCCGCAGCGAGGGCGCGGAGGTGGACTTCGCCACCACCGCCGGGGACAAGATGCGCATCTTCACCACCCGGTGCGACACCCTCTTCGGCGTGACCTACATGGTCATGAG
>CANQOA010000042.1 GCA_947625355.1 uncultured Oscillospiraceae bacterium
ATGCCTTCACACATCCGTCTATTTATTCCCTTACACCACGGGCCTTTTCCCCTGTCCGTTTCGCCTGGTACAGTTCACATCGGTCAGAAGCCTTTCTCCTTTTCCCATCGCAAACGCTTCGCTGGTTTCCTGTGGGAGCCCAATAAGCGGACCGGACCCATCCCCCACGGGGATGGGTCCGGTCCTATGTTATTGGTTCTTCGGCTCCTGCTGTCTCGGCCGCGCAGCGGGTCAGCTGGGATCGCCGGATTCCAGGTCTTTTCCCTGCTCGCGCTGCTGCTCGGCGAACTTCTCCGCCTGGCGCTTCTGCCACTGGGTGGCCTCCAAAAACTCCACCGGCTGGTTGACCACCACCTGGGGGAAGGGCACGTTGATCTTGTACTTGTCGAAGATGAGCTTCATCTCCCGGTTCAGGTCGCGGGCCAGCTGGATGCGGTCGCCCTCGGCGCACTGGGCCACGATCTTGATGATGACGCCGGAGTCGGCCAGCTCGGACACGCCCTTGTAGAAGGGGCCGTCGGTGATCTTGGGCAGGTGCTTGCGCACGTTGGGCAGCTCCTGGGCCAGGATGGCCTCCACCCGCTCCAGGCTCTCGCCGTACTCGATGCCCACGTCGCAGGCGGCAAAGGACTCCTTGCGGGTCATGTTGATGACGTTGGAGATGGCGCTGTTGTTGATGATCTTGATGTTTTTACCGGGCTCCTCGATCTTGGTGGTGCGCACGCCGATCTCCACGACGGTGCCCCGCCAGTCGCCGATGGTGACGATGTCGCCCACCCGGAACTCGCCCTCGAAGATGATGAACAGGCCCGCGACGATGTCCTTCACCAGGTCCTGGGCGCCCAGGCCGATGACCAGGCTCAGGATGCCGGCGGAGGCCAGCAGGGTGGCGGTGTCCACGCCGAACATGGCGAAGCAGAAGTACAGCGCCACGATGACGGCCACATATTTTATCAGGTTGTTCACCAGGCGGATGACCGTCTCGCCCCGGGCGCTCATGCTCCGGCTCAGGAATTTCAAGATGGTGCGCAGCACCATGCTCACCACGCAGACCACGCACAGGATCATGACGCTGGCGGTGATGGCGAACACGTTCACGCCTCTGGGCCAGGTGCCGTCGAGAACGTAGCGGAACACGCTGGTGCGGGTGAAGGCTGCCTCCTTGTTGGCCACGGCCACCACGATGAACAGCGCCAGGAGGCCCAGCAGGACCTTCAGCACCATCATGGTCTTTTGCTCGGGGGTCATCTCTCCCCAGCCGAGGGCCTGGTTGCTCCATCGGCTGAAAGCGCTCTCCGTCTTTTTCACGGTGCCGTCCGGCATGACCACATCCACCATCCGGGCCCGCTTTCCGGCGGAGCTCTTTCCCTTCGGGGAGGCGGCGGACGCGGCTTTGCCCGGCCGGTCCTCCGCTGGAGTCCGGCGCTCCAGACTCAGCAGCACGCACATCAGCGCCAGGCACAGAAGGCTCATGCCGGTGGTGGAAAGGCTGATGAGCACCCGGTCGCCAAAGAGCTCGCTCGCGGGGATGGCCACATACACGAACGCGTCGTCCGTCTCCACGGCGGCGCCGTAGTACTTGTCCAGGCCCAGGGTGAGATAGCCGCTGTCCCCGTCCTGGAACTGGTCCTCCTTCATGCCGTGGTCCACGGCGCTGCGGCCGATGTAGCGCTCCTCGGGGTAGTAGAGGAAGTTCTTGGTGTCCCGGTCCACCGCGAAGGCAAAACCGTTGACGCCCACCCGGATGTTTTGCAGTACGGCGCGCAGACTCAGCTGCTCCACGGCGTTGGCCAGAAGCTCCGGCTGGACGGACACCTGCACGAACCCGTTGGCTCTGCCGTCCTCGTCCCGGATGGTGACGCCCACGTACTGGCGGTACACGCCCACATCGTCCTTCTGGGCCGGCTGGACCAGATACGGCACGCCCTGCAGCAGCTGCCGGAACTCATAGGACTGCTCGGAGGGGTCCTCGCTGAGGACGAAATTGGTATAGGGGGAGTCGGTGGCGGCGATCTTGCCGTCCCGGTCAAAGACGAAGATATACTCGACGCCGATGGCCCGGCTCAGTTCGGCCAAGCGGTCCCGGTCCTCGAAGATGTCCGGTCGCTTGCCGAGGATGTAGGCGGCGGTCTCGCCCTTGCTGACGTAGCTGGTGTTGTACTGCTCGGTGAGCATGTCCACGTTTGCCTGATACCGGCCCACGGTCATCTCGATCTCCTCCAGCCGCTGGGTGTTGGCGAAGGAGGCCCGGCTCATGGAGAACAGGGTCTGCATATAGAAGGATATGACCAAGATGGATAGCAGGCCCAGCGCCGACACGGATATGAGCCTGCGGCCCACCCGGCTGTGCCAGCGGAAGGGGCCCAGGAGCTTATATTCGCTCTCGCCGTCCTCCGCGTCGGGCGGCGAGGACGCCCTCGCGGCGGCCTTGGTCTGCTCGTCCCGGAGCATGACGACGGCGTAGAACACCACGACGGTGATGGCGGTGAAGAACACGAACAGCACCACGATCACGGTGATGGCGTTGGCGGAGTTGATCTCGCCCCGGGTCACCGCGCACAGGATATACACGTCGTCGGCCTTGACCACGCCACAGTACAGCTCCTGGCCGTTCACGGTCATCCAGCAGCTGCCGCCGTCCTCCAGGTCCTCCACCCGGATGCCCGCGTCCAGGGCGTCCAGACCGATCAGGGACTCGTCGGGGTGGTAGAGAAAGGTGTAGTCCTTGGCGGAGATCACGAAGGAGTAGCCGTCCAGACCCACGCTCACATTTTCCAGCACGCT
Organism: uncultured Oscillospiraceae bacterium; assembly: GCA_947625355.1. GTDB lineage: Bacteria > Bacillota > Clostridia > Oscillospirales > Oscillospiraceae > CAJOIG01. The sequence goes on from CANQOA010000042.1 coordinate 2,785, forward strand.
CTTCCAGGAGGACGTCTCCTCCGTCAGCCGGTCCAGCTCCGCCGGGTCCTGGGCCACCACGGCCATGCGGCCCCGGTCGATCATGGCGCCGTAATAGCGCAGCTGGCTGTCGCCCATGTCCACCTCGAAGGCCTGGGACGGGTCGTCCGCGCCGAACACGGTGCGCAGCTGGTTATAGCGGGCGCGGGTGAAATCCGTCTTGGAGGGCCGGGCCGCGTACAGCACGTTGCCGTCCATGTCCAGGATAAAGACGTTGTCCACGCCCAGCAGCTGCCGGTAGCTGAGCATGACGTCGTCGTCCAGCTCCGGGTCCACCTTCTCCCGGACCATGTATGCCAGGCTCATGGCCTTGGACTGATAGATGCCGTCCACGGTCTCCTTCAGCCGCTGGGTGGACTCGCCGGTGGTCTGGACCAGCTCCCGGATCTGGCCGATCTTCTGTTCTGTGTCCCGGCGCTGCTGCTGCAGGGACAGGTAGTCCTGCATGGCGGTGAGGTATACGCCCAGGCCGATGAGGCACAGGAGCTCGATGAGGATCATGACGATCGTTTTTCTCTTCAGCTTGCCCATGGCGTCCCTCTCAGTCCCACTTGTCGATGTACTGCTGGACCGTGCCGTCGGAGAGCATCTCGTCCATGGCGGCGGCCACCTGCTCGCTCAGCGCGGAGCCCTTCTGGGTCGCCACGCCGTAATACTGGGTGGCCAGGGAGCCGGGCAGATAGGCCCGGTCCTCGTTCATGTACGCCTGGGCGATGCACCCGTCCATGCACACCGCGTCCACGTCGCCCCGTTCCAGGGCGTCGGACAGGGCCTGGTAGGTATCCTCCTCCTGGAGCTGGACGCCCTTGTGGCTGTATTTCTTCATGGTCTCCGCCACCAGCTCGCCGGTGTTGGAGCCGGCCAGCACGCCCACGGTCATGCCGCCCAGGTCCATCCAGCGGCTGAAGCAGGACGAGGTCTGGACCATGAACACCGTGTCGTCGTCGTAGTATGGGGCGGAGAAGTCGAACAGCTCCTGCCGTTCCTCGTTGATGGAGTAGCAGGCGATGAGGCAGTCCACCTCCCCGTCCTGCAGGACCTGCTCGCGGGTGGTGGGGGTCACGGTGACGAACTCCACGCCGTCCCTGCCCAGCCGCGCGGCCAGCTCCTTGGCCAGGTCGACCTCCAGGCCGTAGTATTTTCCGGTGGTCTCGTTCAGAAAGCTGAAGTTCACGATGTCGTCCCGAACGCCCACCACCAGGGGCTGTCCCTCCGCCATGGCCCGCTGCCCGCCGGCCAGCCCGTGCACCGCCAGCAGGATCAGCAGAACGAGCGACAGCATGCGGATCTTTTTCATCTCCATACCGTCCCTTCGACAGAAAATTACTGTTTCCCAAATATAGTGTCGTATTACGACTATTATAACATTTCGCCTTTGTCCTTGTCCACCGGTATGCAAGATTATACTGATAAAGGTAAAGGAAAAGCAGCCCCGCCAAGCGGGGCTGCTCATAATTTTCCGTGAGCCGGCTATTTTCTCTTGTAGACCACGTAGCGGTAATGCAGGCCGGCGTATTCCATGTCCGGGGAGGCCGCCTCCATCCGCCAGGCGGGGTCCTCATCCAGGTCGGGGAACCACCGGTCGGCGGGGAAGCTGGCATCGATCTTTGTCACGTACGCGGTGTCACACTGGGGCAGCAGCGCCGCATAGACAGAAGCGCCCCCGATCACCACGGCATCCTCCGGCGCGGCGGCCAGCAGCGCCGGCACGGCGCCATAGACCTCCGCCCCCTCCGGCGCGAAGCCCTCGGACCGGGACAGGATCATGTTTCGCCGCTCCTTCAAGGGCCGGCCGCCGGGGAAGGTGGCCAGGGTCTTTCGTCCCAGGATCACGGTATGGCCCACGGTCAGCGCCTTGAAGTGTTTCAGGTCCTCGGGGATATATGTCAGCTGGTCCCCGTCCTTTCCGATGGCCCAGCTGCGGTCTACAGCCACGATCAGCTTCATCGGTCTCGTCCTCCGCACCGGCGTCAGCGTCCTGTCAGGCCGGTACCGTTCCAGTATAACACATCCTCATCGCGATTACAATCATCTCTGTCCGCCGGCGGCGCGGTCTGTCTCCAGCCGGGCCATGATGGGGTCCAGGCATTTCAGCGCGGCCAGGGCCGTCAGGGAAAAGCCGATGGGCACCCAGATGAAGAGCATGGCGGTGAGGATGCTGCTGAGAAAATAGACCGCCAGGATCGGCAGCAGGTCGATGAGCACCAGCAGCAGCGTCCGGGGGAAATAGGCGATGCCCAGCATCACCGCGTCGGTCAGCAGCCCGCCCAGCGTCACCTGGAACCGGGCCAGCAGCGGGAAGCCGTATGCGGCGGCCAGGACGAGCAGCGCCATGGGCACGCACAGCGCCGCCCGCGCGGCGGCGGCCGCCGGCCCCGTCCACCCGGACGTGAGCCAGAAGGAGGCGACCAGGCCCGCCCCCGCCGCGGCCAGCAGCAGCCACAGGGCCGTGGCCTGCCGGAAGTTATGCCGGAAGGCGCGGAAAAAGCGCCGATACACCCCCGGCTCGTCCCGCCGCAGACAGCCAATGGCGCTGTACAGCGCGCAGGTGGCCGCGCCGGCGGTGACCACCGGCACGCACAGGAGCACCCACAGCAGGTCCAGGGCACACAGATCCACCGCCCGGTTCAAAAACCGGGCGAAGGGCATGTTTTCGTCAAAGAGCCGTCGGTAATTCACGTTCCGCCTCCCATACGATTGCCGGACACGGAGCTGGCCATGCAGGGAGGCCCGTCAGAGCGCGTCCGCCGCCGGCAGCAGCAGCTCCATGGCCCGCTCCACGGAACGGTCCCACAGCCGCCACTCATGGCCGCCCGGCCAGTGCTCGAACCGGACGTCGGCGCCCTTTTTCTCCAGGGCCTTCAACATGCGCAGATTGCCGTCCCAGAGCCCGTCCTCCTCGCCGCAGGACAGATAGAACCGGGGCAGGGCCGCCGCGTCCGCTTTTCGCAGCAGCGCATAAAGGTCGCTCTCCGCAGGGACGGCCCGGCCGGGGCCGTAAAGGGCGTCGAACTCGCGCCGCTGCTCATCCGGGGCGGCCTTCCGCCGGGCCTTGATGTCCGTCACGGAGGAGAACGCCCCGCAGCCGGCATAGCGCTCCGGCGCGGTGAGGGCGCATTTGAGCGCGCCGTATCCGCCCATGGAGAGGCCCATCACGAAGTTCCGCTCCCTGGCCGCCGACAGCCCGAAGTTCCGCCGGCAGAAAGCGGGCAGCTCCTGGGAGATGTACGTGAAGTAGCGCAGCCCCAGCGCCATGTCGGCGTAAAAGCTCCGCTGGACCTCCGGCATGATGACCGCGGCGTTATGCTCCCGGGCATAGCGCTCTACCCCGGTGAGCCGGGTCCAGCCGGTGCAGTTGTCGCTCAGCCCGTGCAGCAGGTAGATCACCTGCACGTCCCCCAGGGGGACGTCCTCCGGCAGCAGGGCGATGAAGCTGGTGCACATCTCCAGGGACTTGGAGCTGAAATCGCAGCGCAGGTATGTCATAGACGCGTCTCTCCTTTCAAAGCGGCCGCCGCGCGGCGATCATCCCTTCACGGCGCCCACCGTGACGCCCTCCAGGAAGTATTTCTGGAGCGTGAAGAACAGGATGAACATGGGCAGCGCCGAGATGGTCGCGCCCGCCATCATGGGCGACAGCAGCGTCCAGCTGGCGTCCTTGAAGGTCTTGAGCGCCACCTGGATGGTGTACATGGAGTCCTGGGTGGTGGCCAAAAACGGCCAGAAGAAGGTGTTCCAGTTGCCCACGAAGGTGTTGATGGCCATGACGGCCAGCACGGTCTTGGACATGGGCAGGATGATGCTCCAGAAGATGCGGAACTGGTTGGCGCCCTCCACCTTGGCGTTTTCGATGAGGGCGGTGGGGATGCCGGAGAAGAATTGCTTGGACAGGAAGATATTATAGGATGTGACGCACCCCGGCAGGATCAGCGCCGCGTAGGTGTTGGACATGTTGAACTTGTTCACCAGCAGGATGTACAGCGGCACCTGGGTGACCTGATAGGGGATCATCATGGCCACCAGGATCAGGAAGAACAAAAACTTGTTGCCGGGAAAGCGCACCTTGGCGAAGGCATAGCCCGCCATGCTGGCAAAGATCACGTTGGACACGGTGGTGCCCGCGGCCATGATGAAGGTGTTCAGCAGCCACCGCAGGGAGTAGGGGCTGAAATCGAAGAAAGCCTTATAGGAGTCCAGCGTCCACTTGCGGGGGAAAACGGTGTACAGGCTGGAGGACATCTTCACGTTGGGCCCGAAGGACCAGGAGACCATGTACACCAGCGGGAACAGCACCACGCCCGCGAAGGACAGCAGGATCAGCGCCAGGACGAGGTTGCGGACCACGCGCATGCGGGGGTTGTGATGATGCTGGGAGTAGAGGCCTTTCGCTGCCATATGCCCACCCCCTTAATATTCCACGTCGCTGCCGGCGACCTTGAACTGGATGGCCGTCATGGCGGCGATGAGGATCGTCAGCAGGATCGCCTGGGCGCAGGCCAGGCCATACTTGCCGTATTTGAACGCGTTGTTGAAGATCAGCAGCCCGATCATGGTGGTGTTGTTGTCCGGGCCGCCGCCGGTCATCATGTAGGCGTTGATGAACACCTGGAAGGAGTTGATGATGCCGGTGATGAACAAAAACAGGGTCGTGGGCTTGCACAGGGGGAGCACGATATAGCGCACCTTCTGCCAGAAGGTGGCGCCGTCCACCTCGGCCGCCTCGAAGTAGGTGTTGTCGATGCCCATGAGGGCGGCGATGTAGATGATGATGCTGCTCCCGTTGCCGCCCAGAAGCGCCATGAGCACCAGGGAGAGCATGGCCGTCTTGCTGGAGGTGAGCCACTGCTGGGTGGGCAGGTGGAAGAAGGTCAGCAGCTGGTTGAAGAGCCCCGCGTCCGAGGAGTCGTAGATCCACAGCCACACCATGCTGGTCACCACGGCCGAGGCCACGGCCGGGATATAGTACAGGGACTTGAAAAACGATTGGGTGCCCCGCCGGAAGGGGAGGATCATCAGCGCCACTATGAAGGCGATGACCAGCGACAGAGGCACGGTCAGCGCCGTGTAGATGACGGTGTTCCGGCAGGCCTTCCAAAAGAGCTTGTTGCTGAGGGCCGTCTCGTAGTTGTCGAGCTTCACCCAGGTGGAACCGAAAGGCTTATAGTTTTGGAAGCTGGTGATGACCGCGCTGATGAGGGGATAGATCGTGAAGAGCAAAAACACGACCATAGCCACGGCGATGAACAGATAGCCGCTGATGTGATCCTCCCGGATGCGCAGCTTCCCTCTTTTTCGGATCGTCCTCTGCTGTTCCATGATTGCACTCCTCTCGCATACCGGGCGGACGCGCCGGATAGGTTTTTCAGCCGGAAAGCCAGGCTTTCCGGCTGAAACGAAGGGCGGCCCGCCCGCGAAGGCGGGCCGCTGTCACAGACTTGGGAGGGAGTGGGATCAGCTGATGAAGCCGGTCTCGCAGTTCTCCTCGCCGAACTGGGCGAAGGCCTCCTCGCAGATGGTGTCATACATCTCCTGGGCGGTGGTCTCGCCGGCGATCAGGGCCTGCATCTTGGGCACGATGATCTCGTCCATGATGGTGTTGGCGATGCCGGACTGCTCGCCGGTGACGCCGGAGGGAGGCGCCACCACCAGGCTGACGGCACGGGCCGCGGCCGCGGCGTTGCCCTCGCTCTGGTCAAGGGTCATGCTGGCCTGGGCCTCGCGGCCGCTCTCGCAGACGGCGGAGAGGTAGCAGTCGCCGGCGGTCTTGGCGGCGGGCTCACCGGAACAGATGTAATCCAGGAAGAGCATGACGTTCTTCAGGTGCTCGTCGGTGGTGTTCTTGTTGCGCAGGGGCAGGAAGGCGTTGGCCATGCCGTAGCAGGTCTCGGTGGCGCCCTCCATGATGGGGCAGGGCAGGAACACGTATTCCACTTCCACGGAGCCTTCCACGGCGGTGCCGTCGGCGATGCCGGCGTTGTTGGTGTTCACGTTGCTCTCAAACAGAGGCATGGCCTTGCCGGTGATCATGCACTCGCCGGTCTCCAGCATCACCAGACGGGTGCCGGCCTCCACGCCGTAGTTGGGCATGTAGCCGCTGGAGATGATCTCCTCGATGGCCTTGAGCAGGTTCAGCATGTTCTCGGAGGTGTAGGCATACTTCAGGTCGGCGGTGAAGTCGTTGCTCAGGCCCGCCACGGAGCCGAAGATGTGCACGAAGTCGGTGGTAGTGATGCCCGCGTTGGCGAACACGAAGCCGAAGCAGTCGTCGGTGGTGCCCTTCTCGATGGCCTCCAGGAACTCCTCATAGGTCCAGCCCTCGGTCTGCACCTTCTCCACGTCCACGCCGGCGGCCTCCAGCATAGCCTTGTTGCCGCCCATGGCCTGGATGCTCACGTACAGGGGCAGGCCGTACAGGGTGTCGTCCAGGGTCATGTAGCCCAGCACGGACTCGTCATAGTCCTCCAGGCGGCCCTCGGGCATGTAGTCGGTGATGTCGATGGCCACGCCCATGTCCACATAGGTGCCAAGGGTCTGGCACTCGATGTTGGCGATGTCGGGCGCGTCGCCGGACAGGCACAGGGTGCTCAGGCGGGAGACGTTGTCATCCCAGGAGGAGGGGGTCACCTCGATGTGCAGATTGGGATACATCTTGTTGAACTCCTCGATCCAGCCCTGCAGGTGGGTGGTGTAGTCGGTGATGATCGGGGGCGCCAGGATGGTGATGGTGTCCTCCACGTCGCTGATGACTTCGCTCTCCCCGTCGGCCAGGGCGAAAGCGCTCATGGACAGGACCATCGTCAGCGCCAGGAGCATAGCCAGAAGCTTTTTCATTGTCGTTCCTCCTTATTTTGTAGTGGCTTGTGGCAGTTTGTTTCAAAACCGGTTCAATTGTATAACTTTCATAAAATGATTTCAATAATTCTGCTGTTTTATGGTATTTTGTTTCGCTGATTGATTTTTTGTTGGGTATTATGGCGGTTTTTGCGGTATTTTTTGGCGAATAACGACAACATGACAGCTTCGTCTGCCGTGAAAGGGAGGCTTCGCGGCGTGAAAGTTAATTGCTTTTTTACCGGGGGATGCGATATAATTGTTGCAACAAAATTTCATGTCCGCGCCGGAGGGGAGGCACCGCCATGAAGAGCGTTTTGATCCGCCTGCAGCACCATCTGCCCTCGGCCAGCGTGGCGGAGCGGGGGGTGCTGGAGTTCATTCTGGCGAACCCGGAGGCCACCGCCGAGTGCAACATCCACGAGCTGTCCCGGCTCAGCTACTGTTCCCCGTCCACCATCGTGCGCATGTGCCGGAAGCTGGGCTTCGAGGGCTACCGCGACCTGCGGCGGGACCTGCTGTGCGAGCTGGCGGTGCGCCGCAAGAACACTCAGGAGAACGCCGACGGCCTGGAGCGGTCCGACCGCCCGGAGGACGTGATCCAGCGGACCACCTATGGCAACATCTCCTCCCTGGAGCAGTCCATGCAGCTGCTGGACGGAGAGACGGTGGAGCGGTGCGTGGACCTGCTGGCCGGGTGCGACGCGATCTTGCTGTTCGGGCTGGGGGCGTCCTATCTGGTGGCGCAGGACGCCTATTTGAAGTTCCTGCGGATCGGGAAGAGCTGCAGCTGCTGTGAGGACATCCACTCCCAGTATCTGCTGGCCCGGAACGCCAGGCCGACCGACGCGGCCGTCATCGTCAGCTATTCCGGCTGCACCGAGGAGATGCTCCGCTGCGCGGGGGAGCTGCGCGCCCAGGGCACGCCGATCATCGCCGTGACCCGGTTCCAGCATTCGCCGCTGGAGCAGCTGGCCACCCAGTGCCTGTATGTGGTGGATTCGGAGGCGCTGTTCCGCGCCGGCGCCATGGGCTCGCGCATCGCGCAGCTGAACGTGATCGACATCCTTTACACAGCCTATGTGAACCGGGACTTTGCCAACAACGTGGGCCGGCTGGAGCGCAGCCAGATCAGCAAGCCCGCGCCGGATCGGGAGTGAACGTATGGCGAGCGAGTATCTGAAACAGAAATACAAGGACGTGCAGCCCTGGCAGACCCGGGAGCTGACGCCCCGGGAGAAGCGGGCCAACTGGTGGCACTACCACAAGTGGCATGTGCTGGCGGCGCTGGCGGCGGCGCTGGTCCTGGGAGACATCCTCTGGCACGTGCTGGGTATCGGCCTGGTGGAGCCGGACTATCAGATCGCCTATGTGGGCGTCGAGAAGCTCCCGGACGATACGGCCAACGCCCTGAGCGAGGCGCTGAGCGCGCTGGGGGAGGACTGCAACGGCGACGGCGCCGTCACGGTGCTGATCCGCCAGTATGTGGGCGCGGCGGAGGGGCCCGCCGCCTATTCCGCCGCCGTCACGCTGACGGCGGACATCTCCGAGGGGGACAGCAGCATCTTCCTGCTGGAGGACCCGGCCGGGTTCCAGGAGCAGTGGCAGGTCCTGCGCCCGCTGGAGGGCCCCCTCCCGGAGGGGGGATGCGCCCCCTATGAGGACTGCGTGCTGGCCTGGACGGACTGCCCGGTGCTGACGGCCCTGCCGCTGGGAAGCTACAGCGAGAAGGTGCTGGGGGAGGAGATCTCCGGGGACAGCCAGCGGCGGCTGGCGGGCATATATCTGGCGCGGAGAGGCTATTGGACGGACAAGACCTGCGATCATCCGGAGGCGAGCGACCGGCTGTGGGAGGCGATGACGGCCTCCTGACAGACGCTGTTGTAAAGGCCGCGGGAAGATGGTATGATATCCATATAAATATGATGGGGAGGTTCCTATGGAAAAGAAAAAGCGGAAGATCCACATGCCCGCGGGCAAGGTGGGGAAGATCCTGTTCAGCCTGCTGGTCACGGCGCTGCTGGGCGGGGCATATTTCTATGTCTCTCTGCCGGCGCTCAACTTCCAGGACGGGGAGTTTTACAGCTTCCTGATCTTCCTGTGCGTGGTGTATATCCTGTGCGCGCTGCTGACCATGGCCAGGGACACGCTGCACCAGGCCGGCACGCCCCAGCAGAAGATCCGGGACATCCTCTCCTTCGTGCGCCATCGCTGCCTGCCGGTGGGGCTGCTGCTGGCGCTGGTGCTGCTGGCGGCCGTGATCGGCAAGCTCATCTCCCTGCCCATCTTCCGGGCCGGGGCATACCGGGAGCTGCTGGACGTGCAGACCGGGGATTTCGCCCAGGACGTGGCCCAGATCTCCTTCAACGAGATCCCCACTCTGGACAAGACCAGCGCCAACTACTTGGGCGACCGGCAGATGGGCACCCTCAGCGATATGGTCAGCCAGTTCGAGTATTCCAACGACTCCACCCAGATCAACTACCAGGGCCGGCCCGTGCGGGTGGCGCCCATCGGGTACGCGGACCTTTTCAAATGGTTCACCAACCGGCGGGACGGCCTGCCGGCCTATGTGGTGGTGGATATGGTGACCCAGGAGGCCAATGTGGTGCGGCTGCCGGAGGGGCAGGGGATGAAATACTCCTTCTCCGAGCCCCTGAACCGGAACGTGATGCGCCATCTGCGGTTCCAGTACCCCACCATGATGTTCTCCACGCCGGAGTTCGAGATCGACGAGGACGGCCACCCCTGGTGGATCGCGCCCCGGCTGGTCAAGACCATCGGCCTCTTCGGCGGCCGGGACATCCGGGGCGCGGTGCTGCTGGACGCGGTGACCGGCGAGAGCGAGTACTATGAGACCGTGCCCACCTGGGTGGACACCCTCTATACCCCCCAGCTGATCATGGAGCAGTACGACTACCACGGCACCCTGATCCGGGGCTTCATCAACTCCATCCTGGGCCAGCGGGACGTGACCATGACCACGGACGGGTATAACTACATCGCCATGAACGACGACGTGTACGTCTATACCGGCGTGACCTCCGCCAACGCGGACCAGTCCAACCTGGGTTTCCTGCTGTGCAACATGCGCACCAAGGAGACGAAATACTATGTGGCGCCCGGCGCCACCGAGGCGGCGGCCCGGCTCTCCGCCGAGGGCGTGGTCCAGGACCTGGGCTACCGGTCCACGTTCCCGCTGCTGCTGAACATCTCCGGCGAGCCCAGCTACTTCATCCCCCTGATGGACGACACCAACCTGGTCAAGAGCTACGCCATGGTGAACGTCGCCCAGTACCAGATCGTGGCCACCGGCTCCACCGTGTCTGCCTGCGAGCGCAGCTATATCAACCTGCTGGCCGAGCGGGGCGTGGTCCAAGGCGCGGGCGCGCCCGACGTGCAGGATGAGAGCAGCGGCGCCATCGCGGAGATCCGCACGGCGGTGCTCTCCGGCACCAGCTGGTACTATATCCGGCTGGAGGATGAGGACGTGTTCTACGCCATCTCCGCCGCCCAGGACCAGAACGTGATCGTGCTGAACGTGGGCGATAGGGTGACCATCTCCCACGCCGTGGCGGAGGAGGGGGCCGACCCCGCCATCCTGGAGGCATACGGCCTGACCATCGGATAAGAGGCGCGCGATGGACCTGCTGGCACAGTATGCGCGGTCAAAGTTGGACCTAAGCAGCCTGGGACTGGCCCGGGGCCCCGCCCGCAGCGGCTATTTCTGCGCGCCGGTGGGGGCCCATGTGATCGGCTGGGCGGGGGTGGACGGCGTCCACTTCTGCACGGTCCGGGGCCTGGGCGGGACGGTGTTCGCGGTGAGCCCCGCCAATGGACCGGGGGACTATGTGCACCCGGTGGCGGCGTCCTTTGAGGACTTTTTGCGGCTGATCCTGGCCTGCGGCGGCACCGCCGCCATCGAGCAGGCCCACGGCTGGGACGAGGCGCGGTTCGCCGCCTATCTGGAGGAGAACGCCCCGGATGAAGAGCGCCGGGCCGCCATGGCGCGGCTGGCGGAGCGCTTTGCCTTGGCGCCTATGGAGGAGCCCTACCGCTATATCCGCGCGCTCCAGGCGGGGTTTAACTACCGGGCGCTGCGGTTCGGCAGGGATTACGCGAAGTGGGCCCCGCCGGAGCTGGCCGTGCCCACGGCGCCGGCCTGGGAGGTGCGCTTTGGCCGGGGCTTTTTCGGCAGGGGCCGGGAGCGTCCCGGCCGGGAGGTGGCTGCGGACGTCCGCTTTGCCTGGGCGGGGGAGCCCTGGTCCGTGCCCGCCTATTATGTGAGCGCCAAGGGGATCACGGTGGACCTGTGCGTCCGGCTGGACCCGGTCCGGGTCCGGACGTGGCTGGACAAGTGGCGGCTGGCGCAGGACGAGACGGGGGAGCGCCTGACCCGCGAGCAGCGCATGCGCGCGGAGCTGGAGAGTCCCTTGGCCCCGGACTTTCGGACGGAGCTGGAACTGCGGGGGCGGCATCTAACGGAGCGGTCCGCCTATGGGCTGACCTATGTGCCGGACGTGCCGGAGCTGTCGGAGGGGCTGCCGGCCCGGTGGGTGCTGGAGCACTACGGCCTGGACCTGGCGGCGGCCTGGAGCATCCGGCGGATACATATCCCCTGGGCCACCGTCCGGCCGCCCAGACCGGGCCCCATGACGCTGACCCTCCGACCGGAGCGGGCGACCATTCCGGGACCCCGGTTCCAGACGCCGGCGCCGGGGCAGAGCGTGACGCTGGCCCATCCCATGACCGGGCAGACCTATACGCTGACCGTACAAGACGTGGAGCCTGGGACGCTGGCCAGGCCCGTGGAGGCCGGCGGCGACGAGTACCCCGCGCGGTATCTCGCGATGACGTACACCCTCTCGCCGGAGCTGGCGGAGGACCGCTTTCAGGTGACGGACTGTGACGAGAGCGACCCGCCCCGGCGAAAGCCCGGGTCCCTGGCACCCCAGGCGGAGAACAGCGTGGTGGTGGCGATCATCGGCGGGGCTGCCGGCCCCACGGCCGTGGCGTCTGGCGGGGGAGAGCGGCTGCACGCGGCGTGCTCCTCTCTGCGGTTCGAGACGCCCGAAGACGTGCAGTGGCGCATGGACTTTATGGAACTTCTCCGCCAGGGCGTCAGCGCGGCGTTGCCGCCATGGGGCGGAAAATGAGGATAGAAACTGCCGGACCGGCCATTGTGAACCGCGCCCCGTCAAGCAGACAGTGAAAAAGAATAAGTTTTCTCAGCCAGCAGGGAACTGCTGGCTGCTTTATG
>CANQOA010000043.1 GCA_947625355.1 uncultured Oscillospiraceae bacterium
CCCTTTATAGGTAATGACGTGATACACGCCCCGGAGTCTCTGCATATGGAAGAACACCAAAGCTTGATAAAGCATACACGGCGGCAGTCAATGACTGCCGCCGTGTCGTTCACATCTTTTTCTTCTTTGGTCCTCTTGGTTTCGATTCCGGTCTCTTTCTTACTCCATTCCTGAAGTACCTCGCCTCATACGGTTCAAACCAAAACACAAATCCGAACCCATCGCCTACGGGATACGGTCCCACAGGTCTTGGGTTCGGATTATGTTGGTTTGGTGCGCGAGGCGGGAGTTGAACCCGCACGTCCGGAGTGGACACTAGAACCTGAATCTAGCGAGTCTGCCAATTCCACCACTCGCGCATATTCTTGGGCGCTCTCTCGAACGCCCAATGAATATACCACAAAACGTGCCGGTTGTCAATTCCCATTTTGCGATTTTTGCGTTTTTTTAGCCGACCCACGCCTCCAGCTTCGCCAGGCAGTCACGCAGTTCCTGGGGCAGCTTGTCGCCGAACTTGGCGTAATGGGTCTTGATGTCGGCCACCTCGGCCTTCCACTGGGCGGGATCGACCTTCAAAAGCTCCTTGAGCGTCTCGGGCGTCACCTCGTCCTCCAGGCCCTCCAGGTCGATGTCCTCGGCCTTGGGGACATAGCCGATGGGCGTTTCCACCGCGTCGGCGGTACCGTCGCAGCGGCCCAGGATCCACTCCAGGGCGCGCAGGTTCTCGCCGAAGCCCGGCCACAGGAAGCTGCCCTTCTCATCGGTCCGGAACCAGTTGACGTTGAAGATCTTAGGCGGGTTGGCGATCTTGGACTCCATGTCCAGCCAGTGCTGCCAGTAGTCCGCCATATGGTAGCCGCAGAAGGGCAGCATGGCCATGGGGTCGCGGCGCAGCTCGCCCACCTGGCCCTCGGCCGCGGCGGTCTTTTCAGAGCCCATGACGGAGCCGACGAACACGCCGTGGGCCCAGCTCTTGCTCTGGTATACCAGGGGCACAGTGCTGGCCCTGCGGCCGCCGAAGATGATGGCGGAGATGGGCACGCCCTGGGGATCGTCGAATTTGGGGCTGACGCAGGGGCAGTTCTTGGCGGGAGCGGTAAAGCGGGAGTTGGGGTGCGCGCCCTTCACGCCGCTGGCGGGGTCCCAGGGGTTGCCCTTCCAGTCCACCGCGTCCGTGGGCGGGTTCTTGTCCATGCCCTCCCACCAGACGGTGCCATCCTTTTTCAGGACCACGTTGGTGAAGATGGTGCCCTTCTTGGTGCTCTCCAGGGCATTGGGGTTGGACTTCATGCTGGTGCCGGGGGCCACGCCGAAGAAGCCGTTCTCCGGGTTCACGGCCCACAGCCGCCCGTCGGGGCCGGGGCGCAGCCAGGCGATATCGTCGCCCACGGTCCAGCACTTCCAGCCCTTTTTCCGATAGACCTCGGGCGGGATGAGCATGGCCAGGTTGGTCTTGCCGCAAGCGGAGGGGAACGCGCCGCACACATAGGTGATCTCGCCGTTCGGCTTCTCGATGCCCAGGATGAGCATGTGCTCGGCCAGCCAGCCCTCGGCCCGGCCCAGGTTGGAGGCGATGCGCAGCGCAAAGCACTTCTTGCCCTGCAGGGCGTTGCCGCCGTAGGCGGAGTTGACGGTCATGATGTAGTTTTCCTGGGGGAAGTGGGCGATGTAGCGCTTCTCCGGGTCCATATCTGCGGAGGAGTGCAGGCCCTTGATGAAGTCGGGGCTATCGCCCAGGTAGCCGTAGACCTCCTTGCCCATGCGGGTCATGATGGCCATGTTCAGCACCACATAGATGCTGTCGGTCAGCTCGAAGCCGTACTTGGCGAAGGGCGAGCCCATCACGGACATGGAATAGGGCACCACATACATCTTCCGGCCGATCATGGAGCCGCGGTAGATGTCCCGCAGGATGGCCTTCATCTCGTCGGGGGCCATCCAATTGTTGGTGGGGCCGGCGTCCTCCTGCTTCTCGCAGCAGATGAAGGTGCGGCCCTCCACGCGGGCCACGTCGTTGGGGTTGCTGTGGTGGTAGTAGCAGCCGGGCAGCTTCTCCTGGTCCAGCTTGATGAGGGTGCCGTCAGCCACCGCCTGTTTGCGCAGCGCCTCCAGCTCCTCCTCGCTGCCGGTGAGCCAGACCACCTCGTCCGGCTGGCACAGGTCCGCGCACCGCTGCACCCAGTCCAGTACATGCTTGTTCGTCGTCAGTGCCATTGATAAGTACCTCCCTATATCAGTATCAATAGATCGCTCGTGTAAGGGCGGCGAACGCCGCCAGCGAGAGGCTCTCCCCCCGCGTATGTTCCTCCAGGCCGCAGGCGGCCAGCGCCTGCCGGGCCCGCTCCTTGCCGCACACCCCGTCCAGGGCGTTGACCAGGGTCTTGCGCCGCTGGTTGAAAGCCGCGCGCACCACCCGGAAAAAGGCGGCCTCGTCCACATCCTCCGGCGGCGTCCGCCGCATGGTGAGGCGCACCACCGCGCTGTGTACCTTCGGCCGGGGCACAAAACACTCCGGGCCCACGTCGAAGAGCATTTCCGGCTGGGCGAACCACTGGGTCAGCAGGGAGAAGGCGCCGTAATCGGCCTCGCCGGCGCCGGCACACATCCGCCGGGCCACCTCCTTCTGCACCATCACCAATATACTTTCAAAGCACCGGGCCTGATACAGCTTCGTGAGCACCGGCGTGGTGATGGAGTAGGGCAGGTTGGCGCACACGCTCCACCGCAGCCCCGGCAGCAGCCCCGCCGCGTCCGCGGCCAGGTCCCGCCGCATCACGTCGGCAAAGAGCACCTCTATATTGTCCAGCCCCGCCAGCGTCCGCGCCAGCACCGGCCGCAGGGTCTCGTCCACCTCATAGGCCAGCACCCGCTCCGCCCGGCGGGCCAGCTGCGCGGTCAGGCATCCCACGCCGGGGCCGATCTCCACCACCCCATGGCCGGGCCCCAGGCCCGCCGCGTCGGCAATGCGCTCCGGCACCCAGGCCGCGGTGAGAAAATTCTGGCCCTTGGCCTTGGAGAACCGGAACCCGGCTTCCTCCAGCAGCGCCCGCATCTGTCCGTAATCGCAAAGATCCATCTGTCCCTCACAGCAGCAGCCAGCAGATCGCCGGGATGGTCAGCACGCTCAGCACCGTGGACACGAAGATGGCCCGGCTGGCCAGGCGCTCGTCGCCGCCGTATTCGATGGCCAGCATGGCCGCCATGGCCGCCGACGGGGTGGCCCCCACCAGCACGATCACATCGAGCAGCAGCCCGTCATGGATGAACGGCCGCAGCACCAGCCACAGCAGCACCGGCGCGATGATGAGCCGCACGGGGGCGTAGGCGTATACCCGCCAGTCCCCCAGCACGTCCTTCAGCTTCTGGGTGCCCAGGGACGCGCCGATGATGACCATGCTCAGGGGCAGGATCATGTCCCCCAGCTTCTCCACCGCCTGGGCCACCGGGCCGGGCCAGTCGATGGGCAGGAAGATGATCGCGATGGCCAGCAGCGAGGACACCAGCGGCGGATTGACCAGCTGCCGCCAGTCCAGCTTTCCCTTCTCTTCCCCGCCGCTGACCAGCCGCACCCCCAGGGTGTAGGTCAGGCAGTTGAAGGGTATGTTCAGCAGGGCGGCATAGAACACCGCGTCGCTGCCAAAAAGGGCCTGCACCAACGGAAAGCCCATGTACGCCACGTTTCCAAAGATGGCCAGAAAGCTGAACAGCCCCCGGTCCTTCGGTGGGAATCGGTACATCCGTGGGGCCAGCAGCCCCAGCGCCACCAGCAGCACATACATCGCTACCGCCGCCGCCAGCACGGCCAGCACCTTTCCCGGCGTCATCTCCAGCTGCAGGTTGATGGCGCTGGAGAGGATGACGGCGCTCTGGGGGACCACCAGGGCAAAACGGGTCAGACGGCGGTTGGTCTCGGCGTCCACCACGCCCGTTTTCGCCACGGCCACGCCCACCAGCAGCAGGAGCATCATCATGACCATCACATTGAAAACCGACATAATATCCATGATACAATTTTAACACCAAAGCCTGCCAAAAGCAACAGGAACTTCCCCCGGCCGCTTCGGGGGAAGTTCCTGTCATAGGCGCGCTCACACGCCCACCAGCCGGAACGCCAGCCAGGCCAGCCCCGCCGCCAGGCCGCCGGCGGCGGCGTACAGCGCGGCGGGAACGCGCCGCCACAGAGGCGGCCGGCGCAGGCCCGTGGCGGCGCGCAGATAGGCGCTGGCCGCCTTTCTCGCCTCGGAGACCACCGCGTCGGCGCTGGTGCCCCGGTGGAACAGGTCGTCCCGGATCACGAAGATGGCCTCGTCGAAGATCTTCGGGTCCGGGGATTTGACCACCACGACCCGCCTGCCCGTTCCTCTCACCATGGAAGGCACCTCCCCTTTGCTGCGCTGCCTCCAGTATGGCCCTCCGGCGGGAGATTTATGCAGTCCGGAGCGCCCTTTCCACCCCCGCGCCGCCCGGCTCATTGCCGCTCCTCCACCCGGATGGCCAGGGCCGTCATGTCGTCCGCGGCGCCGAAGCGGCCCACCGCCGCCCGCAGGGCCGCCTTGGCCAGGTCCTTGGTCTCCACGCCGTCGCTGGCGGCCAGGATGTCCCGCAGCCACTGGTCGTTCTTCTCCGCCAGCACGCCGTCCGAGGCGATGAGAGCCACGTTCCCCGGCCGCAGGCGCATGCGCACCATGTCCGGGGCGGACCCCTCGCCCGCCAGCATCCCGGCGGCCAGGCTGGTGCCCTTCACCCGGCGGATGGCCCGGCCCGTTTTCACATAGGAGGGAGCGGCGCCGTATTTGAAGAACTCCGTCTGGCCTGTGAACAGGTCGATGCAGCACAGGTCCACCGTGGCGTAGCCCCAGTCCTCCCCGTTTTTCAGCATGGACGCGCTGTTCAAAAGCCGCATGGCGCAGCCGGGCTCCATCCCGGCTTTCAGAAGCTCCTCCAGGATCTCCACCGCGTCCACGCTCTCCTCCGCCGCCTCCGGACCGGTGCCCATGCCGTCGGACAGGATCACGCACAGAGTGCCGCTGTCGGTCTTGAAATAGGTCCCCCGGTCGCCGGAGACGCTCTCCCCCTCCTTTTTCATGGACGCGATTCCCACCGACACCGCCAGCGGCTCCGCCTGCCGCAGGAGCATGCGCCCCGGCTCCCGGTCCCCCACCCGGCACAGCCGCGCGCCCACGACACGGCTGAGCTGCTCCAGATAGTCGTCCTCCCCCGCCAGGGCCTCCGCGCCGGGCCCCTCCACCGCCGCGTGGAGGCGGCCGCCGCCGTCCCGGAACACGCTGCACGCGCCCTCCAGGTCCCTGGCCTTCAGATATCGGATCAGCCGCTGCTCCGCGGCCGTGTCCGGCCCCGCCGTGCCGCTCAGCTCCCTGGCCGCTCCCTCCATGACCTCCGCCATGTCCAGGAACTGCCCGTAAGCGGCCGCCCGGCCCTCCCGCAGCCGGGCCCGGAACTGCCGCCGGTATGCCAGCCCCCGCAGCTCCCCGTTCACCGCGCCGGCAAAGGCGTCCGCCGAGGGGCACCGCTCCCGGAACGCCTCCGGCACGTCCGACGGGGACAGGTTCCCCTTGCGCACCATGGCCTCCAGCAGCGGCTGGAGCAGCTTCGCCGTGCCGGCGGCGTCCCGCTTCCAGCATTGCTCCCGCCCGGCGCAGCCCCGGCAGACGCCCTCCGCCGCCCGGTCCAGCAGCGCCGCCACCTCGCCCTTTCGCGACCGCTCCGGCGCGGGCCGGGAGGCGCAGGCATACAGCCGCCGGAACCCGGCGCTCAGGTGCTCCAGCCGCTGGGCCTGATAGGAGCGGAAAGCGCTCTCGCCCCGGCCGCTCCCGACGCGCATCAGCGCCCCGATCGGCGTCAGCACGCTCTGGGGCAGCAGCATGAACAGCACCGACCCGATGAAGCACTCATACAGCGCCTGCACGTGTATCTGCCCGCTCCAGCCCAGCAGCACCGCCACCGCGTCGGCCGCGCAGAAGCTGGCCGCGTAGGCCAGCCGCCCATACCGGCTCACCGCTCCCGCCGCCAGTCCCGCCAGGGCCCAGGCCGCCCCATAGAACAGTTCGGCCCCCTGGGCCATGTCCATGGCCAGGCCCGCCGCCGCGCCTATGGCGCACCCGGGCATGGCCCCGCCGCAGAAGCCCGCCGTCATCACGCCGATCGCCGCCAAGCTCCTGCCCACCGACGGCGCGCCGAACAGCGTCACCGGCGCCAGGCTCATCAGCGCGCAGATGCCCAGCGCCGCCCAGCCCACGCCCCGGCGCAGCTCCGCGCCCTCCGCGTCCTTCCGCGGCCGCTCCAGCGCCAGCGAAAAGGCCCAGGCGCATCCCGCCGTCAGCACCACCTCCAAAAACACCCGCATGTTCCCCGGCAGGCCCCCGATGTCCCGCCGGCCGTAGAGGACCCCGGTCAGGGCTGCCCCCACGGCCGCCGCCAGCGGCATGAACCACCGCTCCCGCCGCAGCCGGAGCCCCTGGGTCACGAACCCCACGGTGAACGTCAAAAAGGCCGCCGCCACATACCGGATGGACGCCGCGAGCCCGCCGGCCAGCAGGTATCCCGCGCAGACGCCCAGCAGACACAGAAACCCCTCCAGGCCCCAGCCGCAGGCGGCCGCCAGCGCGATCCCGAAGGGGCCCGGCGCGCCGAACAGCGGCCCCGCCCCCATCGCGGCGCCCAGGACCAGCGAGCCTGTCCATCCCAGCGTCCGCGCCAGCGCCGGGCGGCGGCGCACCTGCCCCCACAGCTCTCCCTGTCCCAGCTTCATGCTCCGTGCCGCCATGGCGATCCCTCCAAGAGATAATTGTTAACATAATTATATCTCCCGGCCGGATCGCAACCCGTCGCTTTCTGTATGACAGGAAAAAATCCCCAGCCAAAACGCAAAAAACGGCCCCCTCCGCCCGCAGACGGAGGGGGCCGCATGTCCAGGTCTTATTGTTCGTTGAATTCCATGTCCTCTTCGGTGAGCACCGCCAGCTCCTTTTTGTTCATGATGTCGTAGATGCAGGGCACCACGAACAAAGTCATCAGCGTGGCGTAGAGCAGCCCGCCGATGCACACCACGGCGATGGGCTGCATGATGGAGGTGCCCACGTTTTTGCCCAGGGCCATCACGATCAGGCCCAGGATGGTGGTCAGGCTGGTCATGAAGATAGGCCGCATACGGGTCACGCCCGCCTCCACCAGGGCCGCCCGCCGCTCCATGCCGCCGGCCCGCAGCTGATTGACGTAGTCCACCAGCACGATGCCGTTGTTGACGATGATGCCCACCAGCATGACGAAGCCGATGATGGACACGATGCTCACATCCATGCCGAAGATGAGCAGCGCCGCGAAGCCGCCGGTAAAGGCCAGGGGGATGGTGAACATGACGATGAAGGGGCTCTTGAGGCTCTGGAACTGGGCCACCATGATGAAGTAGACCAGCACCACGCCGATGGCCAGCATCAGCATCAGGTCCTCCACCGCCTCCATGATGGTCTCGTTCTCCCCGGTGAACTCATAGGTGATCCCCTCGGGCAGCTGCGCCGCCTCCACCGCCTCCATGGCCCGGTCGGTGACCAGGGTGACGTTGTAGCCCTCCTGCAAAGAGGCGGTCACCGCCAGATACCGGCGCTGGTCGATGCGGCCGATGGTGGACAGGCTGACGGTGGGTTCGATCTCGGCCACCTCGTCCAGCCGGAAGGACGTCGTCTCGCCGGTCTGCTGGTTGGTGGTCTCAAAGACATAGTTCTCCAGGTCCTCCATGGTCATGCCCGAGGGCGCCTGGACCACCACGTCCGCCGTGACGCTGCCCAGTTCCATATCCAGGGCGGTGGCGGAGCTGGTGAGGGCCGAGGCCAGATCCATGTAGATCTGGGCCACCGTGAGGCCCTTGGCCATGGCCTTGTTCTTGTCCACGGCCACGTGATAGGCGGTCTCGGCCTGCTCCAGGCCGTCGTCCACCTCTTCCACGCCCTCCACCCCGGCCAGGGTATCGGCCAGGATGCCGGCGGCGGACTGCAGCTGCTCCATATCCGTGCCGTACAGGTTCACGGTGATGCCGCTGCCGGTGAGCAGGCTCATGTCCATCATGGCCGAGTCGTAGCGCACCTCGCAGGGCAGGTCCTCGCACAGCTCCACCGCCTGTTTGCCGGCGGCGGCGCCGGAATAGCCCTCCGGCAGGCCGATATACACGCTCAGATCATAGCTGGACCCGCCGCCGCCCGCCAGCGCGGAGACGGACGAGCCGCCCATCATGGCGCCCACATATTCCGCGTCCGGTATCTGAGACAGCCGCTCCAGGGTCTGGTCGGCCAGCTCCACGGCCTCCTCCCGCGTGGCGTCCTCGGGCATGGCCACGGTGATGTTGACCATGTTCATGTCGATCTCGGGGATGAAGCTGAAGCCCTTGTCCAGCGCCAGCTTGGCGGTGACGGCCAGCAGAGCGATGGCCAAGCCCAGTGCCACCCACTTGTGGCGCAGGTTCCAGGCGGCCAGCCTCCGATAGGCGCGGTAAATGAAGCTCTCCCGCTTCTGGGGCTTGGGCTTTTTGTGCTTGCGGTCCTTCAGCATCCCCTTGGCCATGGCGGGCACCAGGGTCAGAGCGATGATCAGGCTGGCCATCAGCGAGTAGCTCATGGTCAGCGCCAGGTCCGTGAACAGCTGCTTGGTGATGCCCTCCACGAACACGATGGGCAAAAACACGCACACCGTCGTCAGCGTGGAGGAGGTGACCGCGCCGGCCACCTGCCTGGCGCCGGCCACGGCGGCCTGCACGGCCGTAGCGCCCTTGGCCCGCAGCCGGTAGATGTTCTCGATGACGACGATGGAGTTGTCCACCAGCATGCCCACCGCCACCGCCAGGCCCGACATGGAGATCATGTTCAGGGTGACCCCGGAGAAGTACATCAGCACGAAGGCGAAGATGACGCTGACCGGGATGGCCACCAGGGTGATGATCGTGGGCCGCAGGTCCCGCAGGAACAGGAACAGGACGATGATGGCGAACAGCGCGCCGGTGAGCAGGCTCTGCAGGATGGAGTTGATGATCAGGTAGATATAGTCGCCCTGGTCCATCATGGAGGCGAACTCCAGACCGGGATAATCCGCCTCCAGCTCGTCGAACTTCGCCTTCAGGTTGTCGCTGACCTCGGCGGTGGCGGCGTTGGACTGCTTGTCGAAGGTGAGCATCACGCTGTCCGCGCCGTTGAGCTTGGCATAGACGGAGTCGGCGTTGTCGGTGACGAACACCTCCGCCACGTCCTCCAGGTAGATGGGGCCGATGCCGTCCTCGCCCGTATCGAACAGGAGCAGGCCCCGCAGCTCCTCTTCATCCTCGATGGGGTCGCCCACGGAGACCATGTAGCTGACCCCGTCCTCCTGGATGTACCCGGCGGGCATGGAGAAGTCCTGGGCGCCCAGGATCTGCGCCACGGTCTCCATGGTGATGGCGCCGGACATATCCGCCTGGCTCAGCGCGTCCTCCCGGGAGTCGGCCAGCTGCTGCAGGCCGGACTCCACCTCATCCAGCGCCGACTGGACCGTGGCGGAATTGATGGTCAGCTGGGCGGCCGCGTCCGCCAGCTGCAGCAGGCCCGCGGACTGGCCGGAGGACAGGGCCCCCATGGCGTCGCTCAGCTGGATGGAACCGTTCTCCAGCTGGGTCATGGTGGCGTTCATCTGGCTGATGCCGTCGTTCACCTGGGCGAGATTGCCCTCCAGCTCGGCGATCTGCCCGTCCAGGCTCTCCCGGTCCATCCCCTGGGCCGCCAGCTCGGCGTCCATGGTCTCCAGCCCGGCCTGGGCCTGGACCAGCTGGGCCTGCAGCGCCTCCCGCTGGGCGGGCGCGGTCTCCACAGCCGTCTGCAGACTGACGATCTGGCCCTGGAGCGCGGCAAGTCCCGCCTGGGCCTCCGCCTGGCCTGCCTGGGCGGCGGTCAGCCCCTCCTGGGCGGCGGCCAGGCCCGCCTGGGCCTCGGCGAGGGCCGCCTGCAGCTGCACCAGCTGGGCGGCAGTGTCCTCCCCCGCCTCATCGCCCAGCGCCTCCAGGGCGGCGATCTGCTCTTCCAAAGAGGCGATCTGCCCCTCCAGAACGGCGATCTGCCCCGGCAGGGTATCGATCTGGGTCTGGAGCTCGGCGATCTGGCTCTGGAGCACCGTCTCCTGGGCCTGGGCCTGGGCCAGCGTCTCGGGCAGCGCGTCCAGCTGGGCGATGCCGTCGTTCAGCTGGGCGATGGCGCTCTCCAGCTGGGTATAGCCGTCCTTCGCCTGGCGCAGGGACGCCAGGCCCTCTTCGATGGTGGTCTTTGTCTGCTGGAGGCTCACCAGCTGCTGCTGCAGCTGGAGCTTCCCCTCCAGCAGCTCCGCCTGTTTGCTGCTGAGCTGGGACTGGGCGGAGGAGGACTGGCCCAGCAGGCTCTGCTTGCCGTCATCCAGCTCTTTTTGGGCCTTCTCCAGCTCGCTCTTGGCGTCCTCCAGGTCTTTTTTGGTGTCCTCCAGCTCGCTCTGGGTGTCGTCCAGCTTGGCGTTCACCTTGTCGGCCAGGCGCGCGTTCACCGCGTCGATCTTCTCCTGGCTCAGCACCACGTTCATCTGCCGGTAGACAGAGCCGCTGGCGCTGACGCTGGCCACGCCGGTGACGCCCTCCAGCTTGGGCACGACGGTCTCATCCAGGAAATCGGACAGCTCCGTGATGTCCATCCCCTCCCGGGAGACGGACACGATCTCGATGGGGATCACGGAGGGGTTGATCTTCAGCACATAGGGCGCGCCCACCGTGTCGTCCCAGCCGCCCTGCAGGGCGCTGATGTTCTGCTGGATGTCCACGCCGATGGTGTCCATGTTCACATCGTTGTCGAACTCCATCACCAGCAGGGAGTAATTCTCCCGGGACGAGGAGGTGATCTGCTTGATATGCTCCAGGGTGGCCATGCTCTGCTCCAGGGGGCGGGTGATCTCCTCCTCCACGATCTCCGGGCTCTGGCCGGGATAGGTGGTCATGATCATGACATAGGGGAAGTCCATGTTGGGGAACAGGTCCGGGGTCATGCGGGTGAACGCCACCACGCCCAGGATGATGACCGCCAGCACCGCCACGAACACGGTCAGGGGTTTGCGCACGCTGAATTTTGACATGATCATTACCTCGAGAAAGAGAATCGGTCGCCTCGCGCCGCCGCGGACTGGAGCCGGGCCCAGCCCCAGAGCAAAATAGGATCGATCGTAAATGAATTATAGGTATGATACCATGCCCCGCCGTCCCCAGGCAACACGGCCCCAAGAAGTTTTACAAACTGTTCAAAAATCCCCTGTTGCAGCCCCTCGCGGCCGCCTGCGCCGCAGCGAAAGAGGCCCTTTACAAGAGCCGGCAATTGTGATAAAATAAACAGGAATATATGTGTAGCTTTTGTCAAAAATACATTATGTTTTGCTGCGCGGCCGCGCCGCCGGAAAGGAAGGTCCATCATGGCAAACAAAAAGAACGGCTATGACCCCAAGCTCGCGAAAGAGAACGAGCAATCCGCGAAGAAGAGCGGCGTGCTCACCAACCCCATCCGCAACATGATCGTGGCCATGCTGGTCTGCATCGGGCTGGGCGCGGCGTTCGTGCTGGTGCCCGAATTCGTGCGCAGCTATTGCGGGTTCCTGATCGGCGGGCTGCTGTGCGCGCTGGGCCTGGTCTACATCATCATCTACTTCTGCCGCAAGCCGGTGGGCGGCGTTTACCGCTCCGAGTTCGCCACCGGCGTCGTGATGCTGGCGGCCGGCGGCTATGTGATCGCCGCCAGCCTCCGCCCGGACGCCATCGGCATCAGCATCACCCTGCGCTTTCTGGTCACCGCCCTGGGCGTGCTCATCGCCATGGACGGCGTGATGAAGCTGCAGTACTCCCTGGACCTGGCCCGGATGAAGTTCGGCGGCTGGTGGGCCGCGTTCCTGACGTCCCTGCTGGGCATCGCCTTGGGCGTGCTCACCGCCATGGGCCTGGTGGACAGCTTCGGCGTGACGCTGGGACTGCGGAGCAACGACTTCATCAACGCCATGCTGGCTCTGGGCGTGGGCTTCTGCATCAACGGGCTGCTGGATCTGATCGTGCTGATCCTGGTGGCCGTGCGCAACCGCAAGGCGGCCAAGGCCGCCGCCGCCGTGCCCGAGGCGCCTCCCATGCCTCCCATGGCGGGCTATTACGCCGCGCCGGCCTACGCTCCCGCCCCCGCCGCCCCGGCCTATGCCCCGGCCCCCTCTCCCGCCCCCGCTCCGGCCCCCGCGCCTGCGGAGCCGCCCAAGGCGGAACCCGCGCCGGAGGCCCCCAAGGCGCCCTCCTCCGAGTCCTGAAAACCGCATCCGTCCAGGAAGCCCGGCCCAGCCGGGCTTCCTTTTTGGTCTCCCCGGAACGGGGCCCGTGTCCCGCGGCAACCGCGCCGGGGCCGGCCAATGAAAAATCCCACTTGTAAAATCGCCATGGAGAGAATATAATGTATCAGCTTTATTCCCGCTGATATCAGGAGCCACCATCATGACGACAGCTTTCGACGAATACATGCGCCCCGGCAAGCGGGGCTACCTCATCGGCATCGGCGGCGTATCCATGGCGCCGCTGGCCGAGGTGCTGCACGGGGAGGGCCTCTCCATCACCGGCAGCGACATCCAGCACAGCGACAAGGTGATCCATTTGGAGAGCCTGGGCATCCGGGTGAACATCGGCCACGACGCCGCCAACATCACGCCGGAGCTGGATTTCGTGATCCGCACCGCCGCCGCCCGGGACGACAACCCGGAGGTGCGGGCGGCCCGGGAGATGAACATCCCCGTCTTTGAGCGCACCCAGGCGTGGGGCGCGCTGATGAAGCGCTACAAGAACGCCCTGTGCATCGCCGGCACCCACGGCAAGACCACCACCACCTCCATGTGCACCCACATCCTGATGGCGGCGGAAAAGGACCCCACCGTCATGATCGGCGGCACCCTCCCCCTGCTCCACGCCGGCCACCGGGTGGGCAGCGGCGACACCATCGTGATGGAGTCCTGCGAATACTATGACAGCTTCCTGGCCTTTTATCCCACCATCGCCGTGATCCTGGACATCGACGCGGATCACCTGGACTACTTTGCCGACCTGGAGGCGATCAAGGCATCCTTCCGCCGGTTCGCCCGGCTGGTCTCCCCCGGCGGCACGGTCATCGCCAACCGGGACGACGCCAACACCATGAGCGCCCTGGCGGACCTGGACCGGCCCATGCTGACCTTCGGGCTGACGCCGGAGGCCGACGTGCAGGCGGTGAACATCATCAGCAAGGGCGCCCAGACCGACTTCGACGTGCTCTACCGGGGCCAGCCCTTCACCCACCTGCATCTGCAGGTGCCGGGGCTGCATAACGTGAAAAACGCCCTGGCCGCCGCCGCCGCGGCCATCACCCTGGGCATCTCCCCTACGGCGGTGAAATACGGTCTGGCGGGCTTCCAGGGCGCCAACCGGCGCTTTGAGTTCAAGGGCAAGTTCAACGGCGCGGACGTATACGACGACTACTCCCACCATCCCGGCGAGCTGCAGGCCCTGCTGGACGCGGTGGAGCCGCTGGGCTACAAGCGGGTCATCCTGGTGTTCCAGCCCCACACCTACTCCCGGACCAGAGCCCTGTTCGGCGAGTTCGTGCGCCAGCTGCAGCGGCCGGACCTGACCATCCTGGCGGAGATCTACGCCGCCCGGGAGACCAACACCCTGGGCATCTCCTCCGCCTCCCTGGCCAAGGAGATCCCCGGCAGCATCTTCCGGCCCACCTTCGACGAGATCGAGACGATCCTCCGGGCCAGCATCCAGCCCGGCGACCTGGTGCTCACCGTGGGCGCCGGCGACGTATACAAGATCGGCGAGGACCTGGTGGCCAGCGGGAAATGATAGCCATCGGCAAAAAGAAGGACACGTCCTGTGGACGTGTCCTTCTTTTTATCCATAGACAGCCGGGCCCTCATCCCCTTCGATACCGCACAAAGCCATATGCGGCGCCGGCAAGCGCCGCCGCCAGGAAGAGCGCCCAGACCCATCGGGCGCCCACCGAGAGCAGGCGCACCGAAGGGGCCCCCGCGCACCACGCCAGCCCGACGGCCAGTAGCAGGAGACTCTCCCGCCGTTTGGCCTGCCTGCGGCTCCGGCTGAGAGCCCCGATCAGAAATACCCCGAGAAAGTCGATCCCCAGCACGCCGCGCGCGACGCATTGCAAATAGGTCATCGAAGCGTATCTCTCCCACGCAGCGTCGCTGAAGATCCCGGCCTGGGAAATGTCGCGGTACTCCCGGATGGTCATCCACAAAAACACGAATTGCAGCAGCCCCAAGGCGAAAATGAGCCATTTGTGCCAGGGACGCTTCCAATATGTATACGCCGAGCGGCCTTCGCCGTCGCTCATCGGACTGCCCCCTTTTCCATGCCGGCCGCCGGTCATCCCGCCGCCGGCCGCGTTTTTGACTTTCTGCCGGCAGGATTGACTCCTGCCGAGCAGATTAGATTTTCCAGAACAAAAGGCACTGCAAATGCAGTGCCCCTCCAGGGCTCCCATCGCAAACCAGCGAAGCGTTTGCGATGGGAAAAGGAAGAACGGTTCTGACCGACGAGGGAGCCTGGCCTGCCAGGACCTCGAATCTTCGGAACCGTTCTGGCGCTGGAGCGGGCAACGAGATTCGAACTCGCTACCTCCACCTTGGCAAGGTGGCGCTCTGCCAAATGAGCTATGCCCGCATATGTGGAGGCGCCATCCGGATTTGAACCGGAGAATCGCGGATTTGCAGTCCGCTGCCTTACCTCTTGGCTATGGCGCCATAAAAGTGGTGCCTGGGGTCGGAATCGAACCAACGACACGCGGATTTTCAGTCCGCTGCTCTACCATCTGAGCTACCCAGGCA
>CANQOA010000044.1 GCA_947625355.1 uncultured Oscillospiraceae bacterium
ATTTCCT
Source organism: uncultured Oscillospiraceae bacterium (assembly GCA_947625355.1). Classification (GTDB taxonomy): domain Bacteria; phylum Bacillota; class Clostridia; order Oscillospirales; family Oscillospiraceae; genus CAJOIG01. The sequence goes on from CANQOA010000044.1 coordinate 8, forward strand.
TATCGTGAGGGTGGCAACTGCCAATAGGTCTATCAATTATTCCATAGACTTTACAGCCAATTATTTTTGGGTAGTCGCTACGCATAATATCCCTTCAAACTTCGATTTTCCGCTCTTTCACGCCGTCACCAGGCCGGTCGGCAGCGGCGTGCGGGTCATGGCAAATGGGATTTCCCTTTACCGCTTCCGGCAGATATACAAAAGGTGGTTCGTATTTCCCAGCAGCTCCCGCTTTTCGGAAAAAGCCAAATACCATTCCGCGAGGGCCTTGAGCTCTTCGTCGGAAAGGAAAAAATCCGGGCGCTTTTCAATGGGTTCCAGCAGACCGTCCACGCCTGTGGTCGCGAGCCAGTCGACCGGCTTCTGCTGAAACAGTCCTTCAAACTCCGTCACATCGTAACCGGTAAAGAGCTGCTCCTTAAAGTGCCTCACCCGATGGTCAGCCGTAAAGTTCTCTTTCTGTCCCGCGGCCCAGTTCCCGTAAAAGTAGTTTGCGTACATGATGGCAAAGACAGATATAAAAGCGAAGAATATCGCCCCGCCCGGCTTTGTGACCCGGACCGCCTCGTCGATCGCCCGGTCCACATCCTCCGCTTCAAACAGGTGATACATGGGGCCGAGGGACAGCGTGACGTCAAAGGTGTCGCCGGCAAACCGGCCGAGATCCGTGGCGTCTCCCTGATAGGACGCGATGTTCTCCATTCCCCTGCTGTTTTCCCTGAGGACCGCGAGATTGCTCTCGGCCAGTTCGACCGCTGTCACATCCATCCCCTCTTTCGCCAGAGCGATGGAATATCTGCCGGTCCCCGCCCCGACCTCCAGGACCTTGGACCCCTTGGCCGCGTACCGGTGGATATAGGTCATCGTGGTGCGGTACTCCAGCTGGCCGTGCCGGGTCCTGCCCAGCCGTCCATCTTCATCGTACTGGTCGTAAAAGCCGCTCACGATCTCTTTTCTGGTGCTCATATCCACTTCCTCACACCGTCGCCGGGCCGGCCCGCCAGTCGGAACCGCCGATCCTCTCCCCCGGCGCACCGTAGCCCAGCACGTAAAAGTCCCTGGCGTCCGCCGTGAGGGTGAAGATCCGCCGGCACGTCCCGTCCATGGCCTTCACGGCGGCGGGCTTCGTCACCACCGGCATCCTCACGTCCCGCAGCAGGGCCCGGCCCCGCTCGGTGGAGGCCAGAAGCCGGGCATAGGGCGGCGTCCCCTCCACCATGTCCGCCCGGACGCCCAGCGCCGCGCACAGCGCCATCCGCCGCAGGCGGCTGGTGGGATACCGCTTGGTGGCCGCCGCGCCGATCACCGCGTCCACGCTGCCCTGGTCCCGCACGGCCTTATATAGCCGCCTGCCCAGGCCCTCGGTGGCGTCCGGCAAGGCGTCGAAGTCCTTCTCATCCAGCGCCCGCAGCCGGGCCATCATGGCCTGATCCAGCGCGGCCATATCCATCGGACCCCGGCCCGCCGCCGTCTCGTCGGCGATCAGCTCCGCCATGCCCGCCGGCACGTAGGCGGCGATGTCCTCCCCCGCCGCCAGCATGGCCCGCAGCTGCCCCGCGCTGCGCACGGTCCCGTCCGAAGCCCGGTCGTGGTCCGACTCGGTCCGCGCCGTGGTCAGCGGCGTCATGGCGGAGCCCAGGGCCTCCAGGGCCTTCAAATACTCCACGGCCAGGATGCAGTTGGGCAGCCGCAGCAGCGCCGCGTCGGCTCCTGCCGTCTCCCGGAGCGCGTCCTCCCGCGCCATGGCGAAGGGGACGCCCCCGCCCATTATCTCCTTGATCCGCGCCATGGTCTCCGGCGACGCCGCCGCCCGGGCCAGGGCCTGCAGTGGGGCCAGGCCCCCCGTCTCGCTGCCGAAGGCGAGGTGGCTCACCACCCCCAGCGCGTCCAGCAGCCCCACGGCCCCCATGGCGAACCGCTCCGCCGACGCGACGCACCATGGCAGGGGCAGCTCGAACACCAGGTCCGCCCCGGCCATGACCGCCGCCCTGGCCCGCGCGTGCTTATGGAAGCAGGCCGGCTCCCCCCGCTGGACGAAGTCCCCGCTCATCACGCACACGATGGGCGTGTCCTCCCCCGCCAGGGCCCGGCTCTTCCGGAAGTGGGACACATGGCCCAGATGCAGGGGATTGAACTCCCCCACCACGCCGATGACGTTCATCGCGCAAACCCCTTGCGTTTTTCCAAAATTGCTGTACAATAAGATACTGTGATCATCGCTAACATTTTACACTATTTTTGTTATTTTACAAGACGAAAGGGGTCCACCATGAAAATTCTTGTGATCAACTGCGGCAGCTCCTCCCTGAAATACCAGCTTCTGGACATGGACAACGAGTCCCTGCTGGCCAAGGGCCTGTGCGAGCGCATCGGCATCGACGGCCATCTGAAGCATCAGCCCCAGAACGGCAAGCCCGTGTTCGACGAGGACATCGCCCTGCCCACCCACACCGAGGCCATCGCCGCGGTGCTGGACAAGCTGACCAGCGCCGAATACGGCGTGGTGTCCAGCATGGCGGAGATCGGCGCGGTGGGCCACCGGGTGGTCCATGGCGGGGAGAAGTTCGCCTCCTCTGTGGTCATCAACGACGACGTGATGGCCGCCATCGCCGAGTGCATCCCCCTGGCCCCTCTGCACAACCCCGCCAACATCACCGGCATCGAGGCATGCAAGGCGGTCATGGGCGACGTGCCCCAGGTGGCCGTGTTCGACACCGCCTTCCACCAGACCATGCCCGGCAAGGCGTTCATGTACGCCATCCCCTACGAGTACTACAACGACCTGAAGGTCCGCCGCTACGGCTTCCACGGCACCAGCCACCGCTACGTCTCCGGCCAGGCCGCCAAGCTCATGGGCAAGCCCATCGAGGAGCTGAAGCTCATCTCCTGCCACATGGGCAACGGCAGCTCCATCTGCGCCATCGACGGCGGCAAGAGCGTGGACACCTCCATGGGCTTCACCCCCATCGCCGGTCTGCCCATGGGCACCCGCTGCGGCGACATCGACGTGTCCGTGCTGGAATACCTATGCGCCAACACCGGCAAGGACGTCAAGACCGTCACCAACGAGCTCAACAAAAAGTCCGGCGTGCTGGGCGTTTCCGGCGTCAGCTCCGACTTCCGCGACCTGCGCAAGGCCGCCGGCGAGGGCAATGAGCGCGCCGCTCTGGCCCTGGAGATGTTCGAGTACGCCGTGGCCAAGACCATCGGCGCCTATGCCGCGGCCATGAACGGCGTGGACGGCATCATCTTCACCGCCGGCGTGGGCGAGAACGACGCCGCCACCCGCGCGAACATCGGCAAGTATCTTGGCTGGATGGGCGTGGAGATCTGCCCGGGCTGCAACGCCAAGCGGGGCGACGACCGGTTCATCAACACCGCCGACAGCAAGGTGAAGGTCATGGTCATCCCCACCAACGAGGAACTGGTGATCGCCCGGGACACCAAGGATCTGGTGGAAAAGTAAGCGGCAGCACCACACACGCCCGGGGCGCCGCTCCGGGCGTTTTTGTATCCACACGAAAGGAGGCCCTATCAATGACTCACAAAGGCACCGTAACGCTGGAGACGGACCGGCTCGTCCTCCGGCGGTTCACCCTGGACGACGCCGGGACTATGTACGAAAACTGGGCCTCGGAGGACGCCGTGACCGAGTATCTCACCTGGCCCACCCACGCCAGCGTGGACGTGACGCGCGCGGTGCTCGCCGACTGGGTCAGCCGGTATGATAACGCTGACTTCTACCAATGGGCCATCGAGCTGAAGGACCTGGGCCAGGTCATCGGCAGCGTCAGCGTCACCGCCCAGAAGCCGGCGGTGTCCGCATGTGAGCTGGGCTGGTGCATCGGCTCCCGGTGGTGGGGCCGGGGCATCATGCCGGAGGCGGGCCGGGCAGTGCTGCGCTATCTCTTCGACGAGGTGGGCTTTGATCGCATCGCCGCCGCCCACGCCGCGGGCAACCCCAAGTCCGGCCGGGTCATGCAGAAGCTAGGCATGCGCTGCGAGGGCACGTTCCGCCGGGCCGGCCGCTGCAACAAAGGCGTGATCGACGAGGTCTGGTACGCCATTTTGAAGGACGAATTCCCGTCGGAGGAGCGCGAGCCATTCCGCCCCATGCGCCGGGCCCGCCAGCAGCTCTCACCCGCGGAGACGGAGGCGCTGCTCATAAGCGGGACCACCGGCGTGCTGTCCGTGAACGGGGACAGCGGGTATCCTTACGCCGTGCCGGTCAACTACGTCTATAAGGACGGCAGGATCTATTTCCACGGGGCCAGGGCCGGGCATAAATTCGACGCCATGGCCCGGGACAGCCGGGTCTGCTTCTGCGTCACCGGCCGGGACGAGCCCTGTCCGGAAAAACTCACGGACCTATACCAGAGCGCCGTGGTCTTTGGCCGGGCGCGCCTCCTGGAGGGCGATGAGCAGACAGCGGCCGCCGCCGCGCTGGGGCTGCGGTTCCTGCCCGACCCGGCGCGGGTAGAGGCGGAGGTCGCCGGGTCCGAGGCCCGGCTGGCCTGCTTCGAGCTCATCCCGGAGCACGTCACCGGCAAGGAGGCCATCGAGCTGACCAAGCGGAGGGAACAGCATGGATCTGACTGAGCAGCTTTTCGCCCTTTTGCGCGCCCAGGGCGCGGACCTTATGGGCGCCGGCGACATGACCGGCGTGGCCGGCTGCGCCTATCCTGTGGGCGTGGCCGTGGCCGTGGCGCTGCCGGAGCATGTGGTGGCGGACCTGCGCACGGCGCCCACCAAGGAGTATTACGAGCTCTACCACGCCCTGAACGAAAAGCTCAACGCCATCGTCCTGGCGGGCGAGGCATTTTTGCAGGAGCGCGGCTGGCATGCCTATGCCCAGACTACAGACCGGGTGCGATACGGCGAGGAAAAGCGCACGCCCCTGCCCCACAAGACCGTGGCCACCCGTGCGGGCCTGGGCTGGATCGGGAAAAACTGTCTGCTGGTGACGGAGCGGTTCGGCCCGGCCATCCGCCTTTCCAGCCTGCTGACCGACGCGCCGCTCGCCTGCGGCGAGAGCGTAGACCGCTCCCGCTGCGGCGCTTGCCATGCCTGCGTGGACGCCTGCCCCGCCCGGGCCCTCACCGGCGCGCTGTGGCAGGTGGGCATGGACCGGGAGGAGCTGGTCCACGCGGACCTATGCTACGAGACCCAGCTGGCGCTGATGGAGCGGGCCACCGGCATCCGGGCGGACCTGTGCGGCCGCTGCTTCGCCGTATGTCCCTACGCCCGGCGCGCCCGGGCCCCGGAGCGCTGAGCCTTCCCCCGGCGGGCAGACGGATATGCAAAAAAACCGATCAAAAACCGGTTGACAATAAGCTCTTTTAATGCTATTATACTGTAGCCGCTTTGAAAGGGTACCTACAAGCCGGCCCCGCGCCGCACCCGGGACAGCGAGCCCGAAAGGAAGGAAAATGATCACATGAAGTTCGCAATCATCGAGACCGGCGGCAAGCAGTATCGCGTGACGTCCGGCGACGTGATCTTCGTGGAAAAGCTGGAGGCCGAGGCCGGCGCCACCGTGACATTTGACAAGGTCCTGGCCATCACCGGCGAGGGTGAGAACACCTTCGGCGCCCCCTACATTGACGGCAAGACCGTGACTGGCACCGTCGTCAAGCAGGGCAAGAGCAAGAAGATCCGCGTCTACCACATGAAGCCCAAGAAGGGCTATCGCAAGACTCAGGGCCATCGGCAGCCTTACACCAAGGTCGAGATCGGCTCCATCGGCTGACAAGGAGGGAAACATCAATGGCACATAAAAAGGGCGGCGGCTCCACCAAGAACGGGCGCGACAGTAACGCCAAACGCCTGGGCGCCAAGCGTGCGGACGGTCAGTTCGTTCTGGCCGGCAACATCCTTGTCCGGCAGCGCGGCACCAAGATCCACCCCGGCACCAACGTCGGTATCGGCGGCGACGACACGCTGTACGCCAAGGCGGACGGCATCGTGAAGTTCGAGCGCCTCGGCGCGGACCGCAAGAAGGTCTCCGTTTACGAGGTCCAGCAGTAAAGCCAGGAATAAAAGGGGCGGTTTTGACCGCCCCTTTTTTCGTGCCCTGGGCATACTTATGTTTAGGTGAACCATCATGACCAATTTCGTTGACAAAGTGACCATCACGGTCCGGGCCGGCAGCGGCGGCCCGGGCGCCATTGCCTTCCACCGGGAGAAATACGTGGCGGCGGGCGGCCCCGACGGCGGCGACGGCGGCCGGGGCGGCGACATCATCGTGCAGGCGGACCCCAACATGTCCACCCTGCTGGACTTCCGCTACAAGCGCAAGTTCACCGCCACCGACGGCATGCCCGGCCAGGGCAAGCGCTGCTCCGGCAAGGACGGCGAGGACGTGACCCTCCGGGTGCCCAAGGGCACCCTCATCCGGGACAAGGACACCGGCTCCATCATCCAGGACATGTCGGCGGTGGACCGCTTCGTGCTGGCCAAGGGCGGCCGGGGCGGCTGGGGCAACAAGCATTTTGCCACCCCCACCCGCCAGACCCCCCATTTCGCCAAGCCCGGTCTGCCCGGCGAGGTCCGGGAGGTGGTCCTGGAGCTGAAGCTGCTGGCGGACGTGGGGCTGGTGGGATTTCCCAACGTGGGCAAGTCCACCCTTCTCTCCGTGGTCAGCCGGGCCCACCCGAAGATCGCGGGCTACCCCTTCACCACCCTCTTCCCCAACCTGGGCGTGGTGTACGCCGGCGACCACAGCTCCTTCGTCCTGGCGGACATCCCCGGCATCATCGAGGGCGCCAGCGAGGGCGCGGGCCTTGGCCACGATTTCCTGCGCCACATCGACCGGTGCCGGCTCCTGATCCACGTGGTAGACGTTTCCGGCTCCGAGGGCCGGGACCCCATCGCGGATTTTGACGCCATCAACGCGGAGCTTGCCCAGTACGACCCGGAGCTGGCCGACCGGCCCCAGCTGGTGGCCGCCAACAAGTGCGACCTGCTCCCGCCCGACAGCACCGCGCTTGCCGACTTCAAGTCCTATGTGGAAAAGAAGGGCTGCCCGGTGTTCGAGATCTCCGCCGCGGCCCATCAGGGGCTGCGGGAGCTGGTCTACGCCGCCGCCGCGCGGCTGCGCGATCTGCCGCCGGTGACGGTCTATGAGCCGGACTATGTGGCCCCGGAGGTCCAGCTGGGCACGGCGGACGACCTCTCCATCCGCCGGGAGGACGGCGTGTGGCTCATCCAGGGGGACTGGCTGGACCGGCTGGTGGCCCGGGTGAACTTCGCCGACTACGAGTCCCGGATGTACCTGGACCGGAAGCTCCGGGAGTCCGGCGTCTACGACCGGATGGAGCAGATGGGCCTCCAGGACGGCGACACCATCTCCATCGCGGAGCTGGAATTCGAGTACTACAACTGACGAGCAGCATACCGAACGGCCCGCGCCGGTCCTCTGCGGAGGACCGGCGCGGTTGACACGGGGCCCCGGCGGTGGTATCATCCCTTTAAATCCCCAAAGGAGGTCCCGCCATGACCGTCCGTTTCGCATCCCCCCAGGACGCCCCCGCCCTGCTGGCCATCTATGCCCAGTACATCCCCACCTCCGTCACCTTCGAGACCGAGACGCCCACCGCCGAGGATTTCGCCGGGCGCATCCGGGACATCTCGGCCATGTATCCCTATCTGGTGCTCGCGGAGGGAGACCGCCCCATCGGCTACGCCTATGCCCACCGGGCCCGGGAGCGGGCCGCCTACGACTGGTATGTGGAGCTGAGCGTATATCTGGACCGGGCATGGACCGGGCGCGGCCTGGGCCCACGCCTTTACGGGCTGCTGACGGACCTGCTGGCGATGCAGGGCATCCGCACCGCCATGGGCTGCGTCACCCTGCCCAACCCGGCCAGCGAGGCCATGCACGCCGCCCTGGGCTTCCGCCTGGCGGGCGTGTCCCGCAAAGCGGGCTACAAGGACGGCGCCTGGCATGACGTTGGCTGGTATGAAAAGTCCCTGGCCTCCTACACCATCCCCCCCGCGCCGGTGATCCCCATCGGAGCGCTGGACCGGGCCGCGGTGGCGGCGCGGCTGGAAAAAGGCATATGAAAACGCGGCGCGGTATCAAACCGCGCCGCGTTTGTTTCGCGCTCAGTTCTCGATCTGGAAATAGATGTCGCCGCTGCCGGACACGGCCTTGCACAGGCCAGCGCTCCCGTCGGACGACGGGACCGTCACGTCCCCGCTGTCGCTGTGGACCTCAAAGCGCTTGGGGCTCATCAGGTATCCTCTGATATCGCCGCTGCCGGTCTCTATGGACAGCGCTGCCGCGTCCGAATCCCACAGATCTATCTCGCCGCTGCCGGAGCGCAGCGTCATCTCCCCCTCGGACTCCACCCAGTCCAGGCTGATGTCGCCGCTGCCGGTCTCGGCGGAGAGCGCGCCCAGCTCCACCTGGGACAGCCACACCTCCCCGCTGCCGGCAGTGAAGGCCGCGGCGGTCAGTTCGCTGTCGCTCAGCGACACGCTCCCGCTGCCGGTCTCCACGCGAAGCTCCCCGCCCCGCATGTTCCACACGGACACATACCCGCTGTCCGTGCGGATGTCCACCTGGCTGGGGCTCAGCCCGTCGGAGATGTAGATATCCCCGCTGGTGGTGTCCACGGCCAGCCGCTCATAGACCCGCTCCGGCAGATACACGGACAGGGTCTGCCCGCTGTCCCGCCAGAAAAAGAGCTTGTCCAGCCATGGCCAGCTCTGGGCCCAGCTGACGGTCAGGACCCCGTCGACGATCTCCACCTGGCTGGTGATCCCCCGCCCCTCCTGGATGTATATGCCGCCGGGGTAGGACCGCTCCCGGTACAGGAACACGTCGCAGTTGGCGGCGTCCACCTCCAGCGCCTCGAAAGGCTCCGTCAGGTCATAGATCTGCGTCTCGAACTTTCCCGTCAGCCAGCCGAGATCCACGCCGGCCAGGGGCATGATCATCATCGCCAGCGCCATGCCCAGCAGCAGGCACCCCACGGCGATCAGCGCTTTTTTCATCTCGTCCCTCCAAAAAGACCGCCAAGGCGTCTTGGCGGTCATATGGGTCTATTTCAGGTCGCTGAAAAGGTCCGGCCGGTACACGCCCCGGTCGATCAGCCGCTGGAACGCGGCCTTCACCGGTGCCCGGTCCTGCTGATAGGTGATGCCGAACCACTGCTCGTCCGTGGGCAGCACCTTCACCGCGGCTCTGTGCTCCCGCAGCAGCCCTCCGATGATCTCCGGCAGCAGGTATTCCTCCTTGACCGGGTCGGTCATGCGGGCGCGGAAAGCGGCGAAGCCCGCCTCCAGGCCGTCGACGAAACGGGGCGTCAGCATCCACATGTTCATGGACACCAAGCTCTCCCCGTCCAGGGCCGTCAGGCCCTCCGCCGTCTTGACGGCGGCGCCCGTGTCCGTGCGGACGATGTTCCGGGTCTCGGCGATGTCGGTCAGATACCCGGCGGTGTCCATATGGCACACCCCGCGGGTCACGCCGCCGGCGTCGGACAGGGTGTTTTTCAGCACGAACCCGATCATGCCGTACCGGTCCGGGTCCCCGGCCCCCTCTGTCAAAAACGCGTGGGCTTTCTTATAGGCGTCCTTGCCGTAGTAGTCGTCGGCGTTGATGACGGCGAAGGGGCCGTCCAGCAGCTCCCGGCAGCAGAGGATCGCCTGCCCGGTGCCCCAGGGCTTCACCCGCCCCGCGGGAGGGTCGGTCAGTCCCTGGAACGCATAGTCCACCTGTACCCCCAGCGGACGCAGCGCCTGTTCCAGCCGCCGGCCGAGGACCTGTTGAAAATCGTCGTATATATCCCGCCGGATGATGAACACCACCCGGTCAAAGCCCGCCTGGACCGCGTCATGGACCGAATAATCCATGATCACTTCCCCGTTGGGGCCCATCTGCTCCAGCTGCTTGATCCCCGCCCCGTACCGGGCGCCGATACCCGCCGCCAAAACCACCAGCGTCGTCTCCATAGGACCTCCCTGTTCTACAGCCCGCCCTGCGTGCGCCACGCGCCATTTCGCAGCTGCTTTTTGGTATTATACACCGTCCCCCCGCCCCTGGCAAGGGCGTTCCGTCCGCCATTTATTATTCTTTTATTAATTCTTTCTAATGTTTCGGGCGAGAAAGCTTTCTCTTTCCTTTTCACAGCAAAAAACTGATCGCAAAAAACGGGAAAAGCTGTTGACAGCCATTTTTTCTGACCGTATAATCGGCTTGCTTGGATTGGGGGGAATAAAAATGCTCCGGCGAATCGTGTTTTCGACCCTGACGCTGCTGCTCGCGGCGTCTGTGCTTCTGGGCGCCGCGCCGGCCGCGCTGGCATCGGAGAACGATCTGGGCCTCACCGATGAGGAACAGGCGTTCATCGACAGCGCGGGGACGCTGCGGGTGGGCTTCGTCCAGGACCGGACGCCGGTGTCCTTCACCGGCGAGGACGGCTCTCTGGCCGGCATCTCCCGCTACATCTTCGACCGCATCCAGCGCATCACGGGGCTCACCTTTGAATACGTCCCCCTGCCCGCCGGCTCGGTCACATACGAATACCTGATGGACCAGCAGCTGGACCTGGTCACCAGCGTGGAATTCAACAAAGAGAACCAGGGCGCCCGGGGCATCATGATGAGCGACCCTTACCTCTCCAGCCGCAAGGTGATCGTGGCCCGCAAGGACCTCAACTACTCCTACGACGCGGCCCTGACCGTGGCCATCTCCAGCGGCTCCCAGACCATCCGGAAGGCGCTGGCCGCCACCTATCCCAACTTCACCCCGGTGGACTATGACTCCATCACCGCCTGCTTTGACGCGGTGAATGCGGGCAAGGCGGATCTGATGATCCTCAACCAATACGTGGTGGAATACTGGCTCGTCAAGCCGTCCTACGAGGATCTGAAGGTGATCCCCGTGACCGGGCTGGACGACCAGCTGTGCTTCTCCGCCGTGGTCCCCTTCGGCGCCGACGGCCAGCCGGTGGGCGACGACGGCTATACGCTGATCTCCATCCTCGACAAGGCCATCGCTGCCACGCCGGAGGACCTGGTGAGCAACTACATCATCCAGGCGGTCATGGAGAACCGCTACACCTACACCGCGACGGATTTCCTGTACCGCTACCGGTTTGCTTTCATGGTGTTCGCGGTGTCGGCGCTGCTGATTACGGCGCTGCTGGTCCTGCTGGTCCGCCAGCGGCTCAAATCCGTGCAGGCCCAGGCGGACGCCAAGGCGAAGAGCCAGTTCCTGTCCACCATGAGCCACGAGATCCGCACGCCCCTCAACGGGCTGATCGGCCTGAACTACCTGATGAGCCACCGGCTCCATGACGAACAGCAGCTGGGCCGGTACCTGGAGCAGTCCACTACTACCGCCAAATACCTTCTCTCCCTGGTCAGCGACATCCTGGATATGTCCATGCTCCGCAACGAGGAGGTGGCCCTGGAGCACAAGGCCGTCTCCCTGCCCACGCTTTTGTCCTCCGTGGAGGCCATCGTCCAGAGCGGCATGGCGGAAAAGCACCTGGCTTTCCGGATGGACGCCGACCTGCCCTGGCCTGTGCTCACCAGCGACGGGGTCCGCATCCAGCAGGTGCTGCTCAACCTTCTGGACAACGCCTGCAAGTTCTCCGCCGAAGGCGGCCGCGTCACCGTCACGGTCGGCCAGAGCGCCATGGACGACGGCCGGATCCTCACCCGCGTCGATGTGGCCGACACCGGAAAGGGCATGAGCGAGGCGTTCCAGAAGAACATCTTCGACGCCTTTGCCCAGGAGCGGGACACCGTCTCCAAGGGCAACGAGGGCGTGGGACTGGGGCTGTCCATCTGCCATCGGCTGGCCCGGCTCCTGGACGGCGACATCACTCTCGTCAGCCACCCCGGACAGGGCAGCGTATTCACCTTCACCTTTGCCGCCCCGCCGGCATCCCCCGAGAGCGCCCCGCCGGCATCCCCCGAGAGCGCCGCGCCGGCTCCGGCGGCCCCCTCCGCCGGGATAGCCGGGCGCATCCTGGTGGCGGAGGACAACGATCTCAACGCGGAGATCATGCTGGACCTTTTGAACGAGAACGGCTACGCCGCCGATCTCGCCGTCAACGGCGCCGCTGCGCTGCGGATGTTCTCCTCCTCCGAGCCGGGGACGTACAGCGTGATCCTGATGGATCTGCTCATGCCGGAGATGGACGGCTACGCCGCCTCCGCCGCCATCCGGGCCCTGGACCGGCCGGACGCCAAGACCGTGCGCATCTACGCATGCAGCGCCAACTGCACGGTGGAGAACCGGGAGCAGGCGCTCGCCAGCGGCATGGACGATTTCCTGTCCAAGCCCGTGGACATCGAGGCGCTGCTGGAAAAGCTCTCCGGCTGAACGGACATACATACGCGATGGGCGCGCCGCTTGAAGCGGCGCGCCCATCGCGTTTTCGGGGATCAATCCTCCGTCAGCAGTCCGATGATGCGGTTATAGATGCCCTCCGCGTCGGCACGGAACCGGCCTTCCATGGCCCGGGCCTGCTCCTCGTCCGGCACCGCCAGGCGCAGGGAGACGATCTCCCCCACCCCGTCGGACAGCCGCAGGCTCAGCACCCGCCCGTCCTTCGGCCCCGGCTCCACCGCCGTCTCGATCATGCTGGCCCGGCGCATCGCCGCCGCCACCGGCGCGGCGAGCCGCTCCGCCTTGGCACGGACCGTATAGGGCAGACTGGAGGACACGGTGTTCACGTTCCGGCGGCCCTTGTCGGTGATGGCGTACTTTCCCTTTTCCTCCGCCACATGGCCGGTCTGGATGAGCTCCGCCAGACAGTCGGTATAGTCGAACCAGGTGAACCCCCCGTCAAACAGCGCCAGGTCCGACAGCGTCACCGGCTCCACCGGCCGGGGCAGTTTTTCCAGGATGAACAGGATCAGGATCTTGATATCCAGCTTGTCCCGTATGAAGCCCAGATTCTCCACAGCGCTCTCCCCCTGTCTCAAAATGGCGTCGGCGCCGGCCGGTCCGCCATAGGATCGTTTCTTTATACATGATACCACAAACCCCGCGGTCCGTACAGGAAAACTTCACATTTTTCCGGTCCCGGCATAGACTGTACTGAAACGCCGGGACGGCCCGGCAACCATGACAGGAGGTATCAAGCATGGCGGACAGCCAGGAATGCACCGAAGCCGTGTGCATCCATACAAGGAAGATATACGACAGCTGCCGCGACAAGGACTGCGTAGAGGATCTGCGGGTCTACCCCACCGCCAGCTCTCAGCCGTACATAGAGAGCGCCTTCAGCATCCGGCCCACCGGGGCCACGCTGCTGTTTGCGGATGTGGACGTGGACGAGATCAGCTTCAACCGGGGTTACTACACCGTGGACGTGACCTATTTCTATGAGGTCACCGGCACCACCTTCCCCGGGGAGAACCCGGTGAACGGCCTGTGCGTGTTCAACAAGCGGGTCATGCTCTTCGGCAGCGAGGGCTCCGCCAAGGTATTCAGCTCCGACGGCGCCTTCGCCGACAGCTACACCCAGCCCATCGCCGTGGTGGAATGCGTGGACCCCATCGCGCTGAACATGAAGGTGGCGGACGCCTGCCCTACGGGACTCATGGCGGACGTGAACGCCATCCCGGCGGGTATCCTGGCCCGGTTCGGGGAGGACCTGGTGCTGACGGACGGCGCCCGGGTCTGGCTCACCACCCTGGGACAGTTCTCCATCATCCGCCTGGAGCGGGACAGCCAGCTGGTGGTGCCGGTATACGACTACTGCCTGCCCGACAAGGACTGCGTCTCCGGCTCGGAGGACGA
>CANQOA010000045.1 GCA_947625355.1 uncultured Oscillospiraceae bacterium
GATCGGGAGTTGGATGTGCTGTTTGAAAAGCTCTATGAGGACAACGTGGCTGGCAAGATCACCGACGAGCGGTTTGCCCGCATGAGCCAAAGGTATGAGAGCGAACAGGCGGAGCTGACCGTGAAGATCAAGGCCCTGAAAGCGGAGATCGACAAGATGGGCAGCCAGTCCGTCACCGCTGATATGTTTCTGTCCACTGTCAGAAAATACACCCGCGCCAAAAAGCTGACGCCTCGGATGCTCAACGAGCTGATCCAGTACATAGAGGTCCATCAGGCGGAAAAGATCGATGGCGTGTGGGAGCAAAGGCTGACGATCCACTACAACTGTGTCGGCGTTATCGACATCCCCGCCGAACTGTCTTTACCATCGCCCGAAGTTTCCATGAACACGCGGAAGGGTGTCATCCTCAGCTATGCACCAAATGCTATGTCCATTTGAAAGGCTCTGCCATCTACTCGCTTTTACACAAAAAGCGAGTGTCCTTACAGGAGTTTTCAAATCCTATAAGGACACCCGTTATGGTACGGCTGACGGGATTCGAACCCACGACCTTTGGCTCCGGAGGCCAACGCTCTATCCAGCTGAGCTACAGCCGCATGCTTTCGGAAAGCTCTGCTATTATACAGCATCCCGCTTGGAATATCAAGGGGAATGTGATATACTTTTTTGTGAGGTGATATGACCATGAAAACCATGACCCTTGGCAAGACCGGCTTGACCGTGACAAAGCCCGCCTTCGGCGCGCTGCCTATCCAGCGCACGGCGCGGGACGAGGCCGTGCGCATCCTGCGCCGGGCCTATGAGGGCGGCATCCGCTATTTCGATACCGCCAACGCCTACACCGACTCTGAGGAGAAACTGGGCCTGGCGCTGGCCGACGTGCGCGGCGACGTGGTGATCTCCACCAAGAGCATGGGCCGGGACCATGACACCGTGGCCGCCCATATCCAGAACTCCCTGGAAAAGCTGCGCACGGACTACATCGACCTGTTCCAGTTCCACCAGGTCTCCCGCTGGGAGGAGATCGACGCCGGCGCTATGGACGCGGCCCAGGAGGCCCTGGCGAAGGGCTATATCCGCCACATCGGCGTGACATGCCACTCCATCCGCTTCGCGGAGCAGGCGGTGGCCTCCGGCCGGTTCGAGACGCTGCAATACCCCTTCAGCTATCTGTCCAGCCCGGAGGAATACGCCCTGGTGCGGTCCTGCCTGGACGCGGGCATGGGCTTCATCGCCATGAAGGCCCTGGCGGGCGGACTTTTGTCCAACGCGCGGGCCGTGCACGCCTTCATGGGGGAGCAGGAGGGCGTGGCGCCCATCTACGGGGTGCAGACCATGGACGAGCTGGAGCAGTGGCTGGCCCTGGCCCGGGAGGACCCGGCCATGGACGAGTCGCTCCAGGCGGTCATCGACGCGGACCGGGCCCAGCTGGGCGGCCAGTTCTGCCGCAGCTGCGGCTACTGCATGCCCTGCCCCCAGGGCATCGAGATCCGCAACTGCGCCCGGATGGATATGCTCATCCGCCGCAGCCCCTGGCGGCCATACTTCACCCCCGAGTGGCAGGAGAAGATGGCGAAGATCGAGACCTGTCTGGAGTGCGGCCGGTGCAAGGCCAGGTGCCCTTACCATCTGGACACCCCCAAGGTGCTCAAATACATGCTGAAGGATTACCGGGAGTTCTATGAGGCCCACAAGGACGAGCTGTGAGCGGCTGGCCGCGCTGGTCCTGGCGCTGATCCTGGCGCTGGGCGGCTGCGGGAGCAAGGACGCGGAAAAGCATGAAAAGCAGCTTTTCGCCATGGACACGGTGATGTTCCTCACCGCTTACGGGGGCGCGGGCGACGCCGCCCTATCCGCCGCGGCGGACAGGATCAACGCCCTGGCGGCGGACCTGGACCCGGAAAAGGCCGGCGGCTCGGTGAACGCGCTGAACGCCGGGGCCGGCGGGCCCGTGGCCGTATCGGCGGACTGCCTGTCCGTGCTGGATACGGCCCTGGCCGTGGGGCGGGAGACCGGCGGGGCCCTGGACCCGGCCCTCTATCCCGTCATCCGTGCCTGGGGCTTCACCACGGGCCAGTACCGGGTACCGCCCCGGGCGGAGCTGGACGCTCTGCTGGCGGAAAAGGATACCGCCGCCATCGCCGTCGACGCCGCCGCGGGCACGGTGACGCTGCCGGCGGGCATGGCCGTGTCCCTGGGAGCGGTGGCCAAGGGCTACGCCGCCCAAAAGGCCGTTCAGGCCATGGCGGACGCCGGGGCGAAACACGCCATCCTGTCCCTGGGCGGGAACGTGCAGACCCTGGGGGACACCCGTCCCGACGGGGCCCCCTGGCAGGTGGCCGTCACGGACCCCCGCGACACGGGCTCCTATGTGGGCACCCTCAGCGTGGGCCAGACGGCGGTGGTCACCTCCGGCGGCTACCAGCGGTATTTCGACGAGGACGGCGTGCGCTATATCCACATCCTGGACCCGGCCACGGGCATGCCCGTGGACAACGGCCTGGCGTCCGTGACGGTGGTCACGGCGGACGGAGCCAGGGCGGACGCTCTCTCCACGGCGCTGTTCGTGCTGGGGGAGCGGGGCGCGCTGGATTATGCCGCCGCCCATGAGGGCGTGGAGCTGGTGCTCGTCACCGGGGACGGCCGGGTGATCGTCACGGCGGGACTGGCGGCGGGCTTCACGGAGAACGGCGGGGACTATGCCTATGAATATCCTTGATCTGCCCGCGCCGGAGGCGGCGAGGGCCCTGGTGGGGAAGGTGCTTGTCCGGACCTTGCCGGACGGGACCGTGCTCCGGGCCCGCATCACGGAGACGGAGGCCTATTTCGGCGAGGCCGACACCGCCTGCCATGCCAGCCACGGCAGGACGAAACGCACGGAGGTGCTCTACCACCCGGCGGGGACCATCTATGTCTATCTCTGCTACGGCATCCACTGGATGCTGAACCTGGTGACCGGCCCGGCGGACGACCCCCAGGCGGTGCTCATTCGGGGCGTGGAGGGGGCATCGGGACCCGGCCGGGTGACGAAGCTGCTGCATATCGACAAGTCCCTCAACGACGCGTCGCTGGGCGGCGCTCTGGCGCTGGAGGACGACGGCTTCGTCCCCGCGCGGATCGGGGCGTCCCCGCGGGTGGGCATCGGCTACGCCGCCCCCGAGGACCAGGCCCGGCTCTGGCGCTTCACCGCGGGATAGAGGACGCGGCCGGACGGCGGGCACGAAGCTGGATATCGAGATCATAGGAGGCGGTGATCGGACGATGCCGCAGACGAGGCAAAAAGCGTTGGATGAGCTGAGGGCCCATATGGGCCTTCCCGATGAGCTCGCGTACCTCTGGAAGGCGGTGATCGCTTTTGAGGGCCATCCTTTCCGGACCAGCGGGCGGGGCAAGCGCGAGGGCGTCAAGTTCACGTACACGGTGAGCCGCCCCGGCGGCGCCGCCGGGCAGCACTATGCGGGCGCCAGCGTCCGGGGATACGGCAACGAGATCATGGTGACCGGCAAGGGGAAAAGCATCAGCAGGAGCAGCGTGGAGCTGGCATATAAAAGGGCGCGGGAGCTGGGCGTGGTCAAGGGCCCGAAGGCCCTGGGCGTGCCCGGCGCGGCCAGTTATCTGTATCCGGTGCTGCTCCATTTTGGCGTGTGTTCGGCCACGTCCCCCGAGGAGGAGACCTATCAGCAGCTGTCGCTGTGAACGGGCCCGCCGACGGGCGGGCAAAAGGAGAACGTTATGGGAAAAAATGGGAAGACGCTGACGTGCGCGCTATGGGTGGCCGCGATCCTGTGGATGGGGCTGTGTCTGTATCTTTCATGGCAGCCGGGAAGCGAGACCGCCAACCTGAGCGGAGCGCTCACAAAGGTGGTGAGACGGGGGCTCCAGCTGTTCGGATTCGATATCGATCTGGATGCGCTCCACGTGCTGCTGAGAAGAAACGCGCACACGGGGGTGTTCCTCGTCGCGGGCCTGCTGACCTTCTTTGCTCTGGCGCGGAGCCTGCCGGAGAGCGCGCATGCGGATGCGCTGGCCTTTGGCATCGCGGCGGCCATGTGCGCGCTGCTGGCGGTGGTCGCGGAGGTGGGCAAGCTCTGGGTGCCGGGCCGGCATCTGCAGTGGGACGAGACCCTTCTGGATGTGATCGGCGTCATATGCGGCGTGGGGATCGCCTGGGCGGTCAAGTTCCTGTGGGCGGGCTTCCATAGGTAATGCGATACCGTTCTCCGGGCGGGAGGAAACGAGATGGAGAGAGATCAGGCGCTTGCGGACATATCGGACGCGGCCGGACCGGGGGAGACGCTGTTCCCCGGCGTTGTCGGCGTCCGGCGGAAAGAGGGGCGCGGGGCATGACGCTGGACGAGCGGCTGGTGAGCGTGACGCCGTCGGCGCGGCAGCTGGCGGTGCAGGAGATGGAGTTTTACGGCTTCATCCACTTCGGCGTCAATACCTTCACCGATCGGGAGTGGGGCGATGGCGGGGAGGACCCGGCCGTCTTTGCGCCCACGGCCCTGGACGCGGACCAGTGGGCGGAGGCCTTCCGCGCCGCCGGCATGCGGGGGATGATCCTCACCTGCAAGCACCACGACGGCTTCTGCCTCTGGCCCAGCCGGCACACGGACCACACCGTGGCGGCCAGCCCCTTTCGGGGCGACGTGGTGGCCCTGGCGGCGGAGGCCTGCCGGCGGCACGGGCTGCGCTTCGGGGTGTATCTGTCCCCCTGGGACCGGCATGACGAGCGCTACGGCGCGGGCCGGGCCTATGACGACTACTTTGCCGCCCAGCTGACGGAGCTGCTCACCGGCTATGGGGAGATCTGCAGCGTGTGGCTGGACGGGGCCTGCGGTGAGGGCAAAAACGGGCGGCGGCAGCTCTATGACTGGGACCGGTACTATGAGATCGTCCGCCGCCTCCAGCCGGGGGCGTGCATCCATGTGTGCGGGCCGGACATCCGCTGGTGCGGCAACGAGGCCGGCCAGACCCGCCCCGCGGAGTGGAGCGTGGTGCCCCGGCGGCTGGCGGACACAGAGAAGATCGCCTCCATGAGCCAGCGGGCCGACGACGCCGCGTTCCGCCTGCGGCCCATCCGGGCCCAGGACATGGACCTGGGCAGCCGGGACGCGCTGCGGGACGAGCCGGAGCTCATCTGGTATCCGGCGGAGGTGAACACCTCCATCCGCCCCGGCTGGTTCTGGCATCCGGCGGAGGACGGCCAGGTCAAGTCCCTGGAGACGCTCATAGACATCTATGAGAAGTCCGTGGGCGGCAACGCCACGTTCCTTCTCAACGTCCCGCCCACCCGGGAGGGGCGGCTGCATCCCAGCGACACGGCGCGGCTGCGGCAGTTCGGGGCGTATCTTCAGGACGCCTATGGCCGGGACCTGGCCGGGACGGCGTCCGCCGCCGCGTCGGCCGCCGCGGCGGGATGCGGGGCCGCCGACGCGCTGGCGGAGGATGAGCGCTGTTATATGCCGGCGGTGGGGCGGACCTGCCAATTCACGCTGACCTGGCCCGGACCGGTCGCCTTCCGGCGGGTGGTGCTGGCGGAGCAGCTGCGCCTGAGCCAGCGGGTGGAGCGCTGGGCGCTGGATATTTGGACCGGGGACGGCTGGACCGAGCTGGCCGCGGGCAGCGTCATCGGCCACAAGCGGATCGTGGCCCTGCCGGAGCCCGCCGTGACGGACCGGCTGCGGCTGCGCGTCGAGGACGCCCGCGCCGCGCCGGCGCTCCGCTTCGTGGGCGTCTATGCCTGACGCCCGATCAAAGGACAAAAAGACTGCCGGACGCGGCCGCGTCCGGCAGTCTTTTTTCGGGCGGATCAGCCCTTCAGACCGTTCTCCTGGCGTTCCATGTTCTCCACCACTACGTCGAAGATGTCTCCCAGACTGGAGGCGTATTCCAGCACCTTCCAGGGGACGTTGGTGTGAAAATGGATCTTGATCAGGTCCTCGTCGCCCACGGCCAACAGGCAGTCGCCGGGGATGTTGGCCATGATGTAGTCATGGATGGCGTCCTCGTCCAGGTCGTGGCCCTCGATGAGCAGCTGGGTGTCAAAGCGGAATTCTAGCATATGTATTCTCTCCCAAAATGTGGTCATTTTTCATGAAACAGAGGCATTTCCGACGCGCCCGGGAAAGGGCCCGTCCGTATACGGCAGGTATTCTATCATATATGCCAGCAATTGTCAAAGCATATGTCCCCGCGTGGAGGACAGAAGGGGAAAGTTGGTTTGTTATTACTAACAAAATCCACAAGTTTTTCCGTTCCGTCTCGGGCAAGGTGCCGAAAAGCGGCCGGCCGAGCAAAAATTCGTTGACAACGGGGTTAGCGATGTCTAAAATGTGTACGGTGTTAGGGATGCCTAACACATGCTTTCAGACCACAGGTTAGTGAATACTAATGGTTGAACGGAGGAATTCCTATGCCGCTCACAATGCTGCGCAAGGGAGACAGCAGCCTCGTCACCCACATCGGCGGCAAGCCGGAGACGAAGCTGTTTTTGGAGAATCTGGGCTTTGTGGTGGGCAGCCCTGTGGAGGTGGTCAGCGACATCGGGGGGAACCTGATCGTCAGCGTCCGCGACACACGGGTGGCCATCAGCCGGGAGATGGCCCAGAAGATCTTTGTCTGAAAGGGCATCGAGAGGAGAAAGGAGGAGAGCGATATGACGCTGAGAGAGGCCAAGGTCGGCCAGACGGTGCATGTCACGAAGCTGGAAGGCACCGGCGCGGTGAAACGCCGGATCATGGACATGGGCATCACCAAGGGCGAGTCGATCTTCGTGCGGAAGGTCGCCCCGCTGGGGGACCCCATCGAGATCACCGTCCGGGGATATGAGCTGAGCCTGCGCAAGCAGGACAGCGAGATGATCATCGTCCAGGTCATTTGAAAGGCAGGGCCTGAATTCATTCGCCGCCGCGGCGGCGAACTCTGCGAGGCAATAAAGAGGTGGAAAAAGATGGATAAGAATCTGACGATCGCCCTTGCGGGCAACCCCAACTGCGGCAAGACCACATTGTTCAACGCCCTGACCGGCGCCAATCAGTACGTGGGCAACTGGCCCGGCGTCACGGTGGAGAAGAAGGAGGGCAAGCTCCGGGACCACAAGGACGTGACGGTCACGGACCTGCCGGGCATCTACTCCCTGTCCCCCTATACGCTGGAGGAAGTGGTGGCCCGCAATTACCTGGTCCAGGAGCGGCCGGACGCGATCTTGAACATCGTGGACGGCACCAACCTGGAGCGCAACCTCTATCTCACCACCCAGCTGGTGGAGCTGGGCATCCCCGTGCTGGTGGCGGTGAACATGATGGACGTGGTGCGCAAGAACGGCGACAGGATCGACACGAAAAAGCTGGCCAAGGCCCTGGACTGCCAGGTCATGGAGATCTCGGCCCTGAAGGGCGACGGGGTGAAGGCCGCGGCGGAGGCCGCCATCGCCCTGGCCCAGAGCGGCCGCAGGACCGAGCCCCAGCACCGGTTCGCCGGCTGCGTGGAGCACGCCCTGGCCCACATCGAGGAGGTGGCGGTGCACGAAATGCCCGCCGAGCAGCAGCGCTGGTACGCCATCAAGCTCTTTGAGCGGGACGAGAAGGTGGCCGAGCAGCTGCGTCTGGACAAGGCGGCGCTGGACCATTTGGAGCAGGACATCCTGGACTGCGAGCGGGAGATGGACGACGACGCGGAGTCCATCATCACCGCCCAGCGGTATGACTACATCACCGCCGTCATCAAGGACTGCTATGTCCGCAAGAGCAAGGAGAAGATGACCGCCTCCGACAAGATCGACCGGGTGGTCACCAACCGGTGGCTGGCCCTGCCCATCTTTGCCTGCGTGATGTTCCTCATCTACTCCATCGCCATGGGCAGCTGGAAGATCTCCATCGGCACCATGGGCACCGACTGGGCCAACGACGGCCTCTTTGGCGACGGCTGGTTCGTGCCCTTCACGGCGGATAAGGACGCCTGGGAGGAGGACTCCGGCGCCTTTGAGGAGGCCTCCGCCATCATCGAGGCATATGAGGCCGGCGAGACGGAGGCGTATCTCTACGACGACGAGGCCGGTGAGACGAGTGTCATCCCTGTGGACGAGGCGGCCTATAACGACGCGCTCACCGTGGCCGAGCCCGATCCTCATGATTACGGCACCTGGGTGCCCGGCATCCCGGTGCTCATCGAGAGCCTGCTCTCCGCCCTGGGCTGCGGCGAGGTGATCAGCTCCCTGGTGCTGGACGGCATCGTGGGCGGTGTGGGCGCCGTGCTGGGCTTCGTGCCCCAGATGCTGGTGCTGTTTTTGCTGCTGGCCATTTTGGAGGACGTGGGCTACATGGCCCGGGTGGCCTTCATCATGGACCGCATCTTCCGGCGCTTTGGCCTCTCCGGCAAGAGCTTCATCCCCATGCTGGTGGCCACCGGCTGCGGCGTGCCAGGCATCATGGCCAGCCGCACCATCGAGCAGGACCGGGATAGGAAGATGACCATCATGACCACCGGCTTCATCCCCTGCGGGGCGAAAATGCCCATCATCGCCCTGTTCGCCGGGGCGCTGTTCGGCGGCTCCTCCATCGTGGCCACCTCCGCGTTCTTCATCGGCATCGCCGCGGTGGTCATCAGCGGCATCATCCTGAAAAAGACCCGGGCCTTCGCCGGCGAGCCCGCCCCCTTCGTCATGGAGCTGCCTGCCTACCACGCCCCCCAGGCCAAGAACGTGCTGCGGGCCATGTGGGAGCGGGGCTGGAGCTTTATCAAGCGCGCCGGCACCATCATTCTTTTGAGCTCCATCGTGCTCTGGTTCCTCCAGGGCTTCGGCGTGGAGAACGGCCATTTCGGCATGGTGGAAGACAATAATGCCTCTCTCCTGGCCGCCATCGGCGGGGCCATCGCCTTTATCTTCGCGCCCCTGGGCTTCGGCAACTGGCAGGCCACCGTGGCCACCATCACCGGCCTCATCGCCAAGGAGGAAGTGGTCAGCACCCTGCGCGTGCTGTACCCGGGCAACCTGACCATGGAGATCGGCGCGGCCTTCACCGGCGTTACCGCCTACTCCTTCATGATCTTCAACCTGCTGTGCGCGCCCTGCTTCGCGGCCATGGGCGCCATCCGCCGGGAGATGAACAACGCCAAGTGGACCTGGGCGGCCATCGGCTGGATGTGCGGGTTCGCCTACGCGGTGAGCCTGATCGTCTACCAGACGGGACAGCTCTTCACCGGCGCGGGCTTCGGCTTGGGCACGGCGGCCGCCGTGCTGGTGCTCATCGGGATGCTCTGGCTGCTGCTGCGGCCGGCCCCCGACCTGACGCACATCGCGGCGAAGAACACCCGCAGCGTCTCCGCGAGGGCGTGAGAGCATGGCTCGTTTCCTGGCCCTTTACGGCGGCGATATCCTGGTGAGCGCGTGCGTGCTGGCCGGTGTGATCAGCGTGATACGCTCCATGCGCCGGGACAAAAAGGCCGGCAAAAGCGGCTGCGGCGGCTGCTCTGGCTGCCCGAACGCCGGCTCCTGCGGCGCCTGCCAGACGCGAAAGTGAAGCATCTCCTTCTTTCCGATATACCTCCTGTCCCAGCGGCCGCACCGGCGGTCCAGCCATAGCCGCCGGCAGCGGACATGTACAGCAAAAGAAGCGACCCGAGGGCCGCTTCTTTTGTTATTGTGCTCGCAGTCTCAGTTTCTTCATCAAATTCATCAAAGTTTAATCAACTGCTACTTTTCCTTTTGCGTGGGATGTGCTAAAATAATGGTGCTATGAGTAACGGATATTACAACTATAACGGCTCGCCCTCGCCGGGGCCCGGACCGGGGACCCCCGGCCCGAGACCGCCCCGGGGCGATATCTGGGAGACGGTCAGTTGGGTGCTGGGCGTGGGGCTCATCTTTGCCACAGGTCCGCTGGGCCTGTTTCTGACCATCGCTCACTCCACAGGCCACGACCTTCTGGGCGGGCTGCTGCGGGGACTGTTCGGCGGCAGAGAGGAAAAGCGCGCCGCCGCCGCGGCGTCCGCCCAGCGGTACAGCGCCCCCAGGCAGACCCGGACGGCCCGGCCCCAGAGGGAGCAGACCCAGCAGGCCCCGCAGCAGCAGGGCCGGTTTTTCGGCGTCCGCCGCGCGGACAGCGGCGCGACGGCAAAGACCGTGTTCGGCTGGATATTGGTGGGCTTTGGTCTGTTCATGACCATGGGCGTCGTGTTCGACGCCGCGGGCGTATGGTCTGTGCTGAGCACGCTGTGCATCGCCCTGGGCGGCGGCGCGCTGGTGCTGTCTGGCGCGATGGGCCGCCGCAAGGAGGCCAAGTTCCGCCAGTGCTTCACCGTCACCGGCGACCGGGGCGTGGTGGACATCCGCAACCTGGCCAAGACCTTGGGCGTCAAGCCGGATGAGGCCGACAAGCTGGTCACCGAGATGGTGGACAGGGGCTACTACGGCGAGAAGGCCTATGTGGACCGGGGGCGGATGCTGCTGGTCATCGACGTGGAGGAGATGCGGGACGTGTACCGGCGGGAGGACGAGGAGAACAGGACCCGCCAGGAGGCTGCCGCCGCCGCGGCCGAGGCCAATATGAGCGAGTATGAGCGCTATGTGGAGCGCATCCGCCAGGCGGACGTGGACATCGAGGACGAGGTCATGAGCGAGAAGATCCGCAGGATGCAGAACCTGACCGCCTCCATCTTCGCCGAGGTCCAGGCCCACCCGGAGAAAAAGCCCATGATCGACCGGTTCATGAACTACTATCTGCCCACCACCCTGAAGCTGCTGGAGTCCTATGCCCGCATTGAGGAGCAGGGCGTGTCGGGAGAAAATATGGCCAAGGCCAAGGCGGACATCGAGGGCATCGCGGACACGCTGGTGGCCGGATATGAAAAACAGCTGGATAAGCTCTACCGGGCGGAGGCCATGGACATCGCCGGCGACGTGAGCGTCATCGAGAGCATGCTCAAGCGGGACGGCCTCTCCGGCGAGGATGACTTTGGACAGCAGGTCATGGGAGGACACTGATATGGAGAATTATTACGAAAAGCTCATCCGTGCCCGGGACGCGGTCCGGGCAAAGACCGACTTTCAGCCCCGCATCGGCCTGATCCTGGGCTCCGGTCTTGGCCCCGTGGCGGAGACCATGGACGTGGCGGCCGCCGTGGACTATAAGGACATCCCCGGCTTCCCCGTGTCCACCGTGCCGGGCCACGCGGGCCGGTACCTCTTCGGCTACATCGGCGGCGTGCCGGTGGTGTGCATGCAGGGCCGGGTCCACTACTATGAGGGCTTCGACGTCCACGACGTGGTGATGCCCACCCGGGTGATGGGCCTTCTGGGCATCAAGACCCTCTTCCTCACCAACGCCGCCGGCGGCCTGGACCCCGACATGGAGACCCCGTCATTGATGGTCATCCGGGACCACATGATGTTCAACTTCCCCAACCCGCTGATCGGCCCCAACCTGGACCAGCTGGGCCCCCGGTTCCCGGATATGAGCGCGGTCTATGACCCGGCGCTGCGGAAGGTATTGCACCAGACGGCGGAAAAGCTGGGCCAGAAGCTCAGCGAGGGCGTGTACATCCAGCTGACCGGCCCCAGCTTCGAGACCCCCTTCGAGGTGCGCTATTACGGCGCCATCGGCGGCAGCGCCGTGGGCATGAGCACCGCCTGCGAGGCCGTGGCCGCGCGGCATATGGGGCTGCGGGTGTGCGGCATCAGCTGCATCACCAACAAGGGCGCCGGCCTGGGCGGCCAGGCCCTCAGCCACGAGGAGGTCATCGCCGCCGGCGACATGATCGCCCAGCGGTTCTCCGCCCTGGTCACCGCCGCCATCCCCGCCATCGATAAGGCATGAGCGGCCAGACAGTGAAAAACATCGCGCTCTCGTCTGACGGGAGCGCGGTGCGCATTATCGACCAGACCCTGCTGCCGGGCCGACTGGAGTATATCGAGTTGCGGGACCGGGAGGCCATGTACGAGGCCATCAAATCCCTCCGGATCCGGGGCGCCCCGGCCATCGGCATCTTCGCGGCATACGGCATCTATGTGCTGGCGCAAAGCTACGGCCGGGGCGAGTTTTTCGCCCGGCTGGATGATGACTGCGGCTATCTCATCTCCTGCCGGCCCACGGCGGTGAATCTCAGCCGCCAGGTGGAGCGGCAGCGGGCGCTGGCCCACGCCATGGCGGGCTCGCCTATAGCGGAGATCGTCCAGGCTCTGGGCCGGGAGGCGCGGGCCATCCATGAAGAGGACGTCGCCATGTGCCGGGCCATCGCGGAGGCGGGCCTCGGCCTGCTCCATCCGGGGGACACGGTGCTGACCCACTGCAACGCCGGGCCCCTGGCCACCAGCGAGTACGGCACCGGCCTGGGCCCGCTGCTGCTGGCGGCGGAGCGGGGCGTGGACATCCGGGCCTACGTGGACGAGACCCGGCCCCTTCTCCAGGGGGCGCGGCTCACCGCCTGGGAGCTCATGAACGCCGGGGTGGACTGCACCCTCATCTGCGACAATATGGCCGCCCTGGCTATGCGCGAGGGCCGCGTCCAGGCGGTGCTGGCCGGGTGCGACCGCATGGCCGCCAACGGCGACGCCGCCAACAAGATCGGCACCTCCGGCGCGGCCATCATCGCCAAGCACTACGGCGTGCCGGTGTATATCCTCCTGCCTTCCAGCACCATCGATCTCGATCGCCCCACGGGGGCGGGCATCCCCATCGAGCTGCGGGACGGGGAGGAGATCCGCTCGCTTTGGTATGAAAAGCCCATGGCCCCGGAAGGGGTGAAGTGCTGGGACCCGGCCTTCGACGTGACGGACCATGACCTGATCACCGCCATCGTCACGGAGAAGGGCGTCATACGCCCGCCCTATGACGTGAATCTGAAAAAGCTGTTCGGATAAAACGACTGCCGCCCATTCAGGCGGCGGATTTTTTAGTTGGGCGTATCTGTCAGGCACAGGATATAATCCGTGCTCACGCCATAGTATCGGGCCAGGCTCACCAGCAGCTCGTCGGTCAGCGGCTGGGTGCCGGTCTCCACGTAGCTGTATTTTCGCTGGGTGATGCCAAGGGCGTCCGCCACCTTCTGCTGGGTCAGATCGTGATCCTCCCGCAGGTCCCGCATGCGATTTCTCGTGGCGCCCACCCCCATTCCCGGCGTTTCTCGCTCTTCACTATAGCCCAGGGGCGGTTTTTCTATTGACTTTTAGATAAAATTTATCTAAACTGTACAGTAAGCAAAATGACCGGAGGGACTGTTCAGTGGCGGATTATCGGAGGATGTATTACACGCTGTGCGCCGGTGTATCGGTATTGCTGGATGATATGCCAGCAGACGGTGTATACCAGAGCGTCTATCAGCGGTTGGAGCTTCTTTTGCAGGAGGCGGAGGACATTTATATCGAGACGGCAGACGTGGTTTGGCTGGAGGAACACCGGCCAGAGGAAGAGACGAAAGAATAATAGACCCGCCGCACTGAACCGCGCCCCGTCAAGCAGACAGTGAAAAAGAATAAGTTTTCTCAGCCAGCAGGGAACTGCTGGCTGCTTTATG
>CANQOA010000046.1 GCA_947625355.1 uncultured Oscillospiraceae bacterium
AACCGTGGAAACGTTGTGCCGCACCGGGTTCAGAGTTTCAAAAAATCATTCCCACTCCACGGTGGCGGGGGGTTTGGAGGTGATGTCGTAGACGACGCGGTTGATGCCGGGGACGGAGTTGACGATGCGGTTGGAGACCGCGTCCAGCACCTCGTAGGGGATGCGCGTCCAGTCGGCGGTCATGAAATCGTCGGTGGTCACGCTGCGCAGCGCCAGCGTATAGTCGTATGTCCGCCCGTCGCCCATCACGCCCACGGAGCGCATGTTGGTCAGCACGGCGAAATACTGGTCCATGCTCCCCTCCAGATGGGCCTTGGCGACCTCGTCCCGGAAGATGAAGTCCGCCTCCCGGAGGGTGTCCAGCTTCGCCTTCGTGACCTCGCCGATGATGCGGATGGCCAGACCCGGACCGGGGAAGGGCTGGCGGCTCACCAGATACTCCGGCAGACCCAGCTCCCGGCCCAGCTGCCGGACCTCGTCCTTGAACAGCAGCCGCAACGGCTCGACGATCTCCTTGAAATCCACATAGTCCGGCAGGCCGCCCACGTTGTGGTGGCTCTTGATGACGGCGGCGTGGCCGGTGCCGGATTCCACCACATCCGGGTAGATGGTGCCCTGGGCCAGGTAATCCACCGCGCCGATCTTTTTGGATTCGGCCTCAAAGACGCGGATGAATTCCTCGCCGATGATCTTGCGCTTGTGCTCCGGCTCGGTGACGCCGGCCAGCTTTGACAAAAACCGCTCCTCGGCGTTGGCGCGCACGAAGTGGATGGGCCAGGGGGCGAAAGCGGCCTGGACCTCGTCGCCCTCGTCCTTGCGCATCAGGCCGTGGTCCACGAACACGCAGGTGAGCTGATCGCCCACCGCCTCCGCCAGCAGCGCCGCCGCCACGGAGGAGTCCACGCCGCCGGACAGGGCCAGCAGCACCTTTCCGCCGCCAATCTTTTCCCGCAGATCGGCGATGGCGGCGTTCTTATAGTCGCCCATGGTCCACTGCCCGTGGGCGTGGCAGACGTCGTAGAGGAAGTTGCGGAGCATCTGGCGGCCGTATTCGGTGTGGTTGACCTCGGGGTGGAACTGCACCCCATAGAAGCCCCGCCCCGCGTCGAAGATGGCTGCCGTGGGGCAGCTGGCGCTGTGGGCCGCCAGGGCGAAGCCGTCGGGCACCTTGGCCATATAGTCGCCGTGGCTCATCCAGGTGACGGACTCGGCGGGGATGCCCCGGAACAGGGGGCAGGCGGTGTCGAACCAGGTGTCGGTCTTGCCGTACTCCCGGGCGGAGTCATCCTGGGCGGGGGTGACCAGCCCTCCCAGCTCGTGGGCCATCAGCTGGCAGCCGTAGCAGATGCCCAGGATGGGCACGCCCAGTCTGAAGATCTCCGGGTCCGCGTGGGGGGCGGCGGGATCGTAGACGCTGTTGGGCCCGCCGGTGAAGATGATGCCGATGGGGTCAAAGGCACGGATCTGGTCCAGGGTGATGGTGTGGCTCTTCAGCTCGCAGTACACGTTCTGCTCCCGGACGCGCCGGGCGATGAGCTGGTTGTACTGGCCGCCGAAGTCGATGATCAGGACAGCTTCACGTTTCATAATGCGCCTCGTCTATAGGAAAGTATTTATATCTCGTAGGTGCGGATGATGGTCTCGGCCACGGCCCGGCGGGTGACGCAGCGGTCCATGGCGCTCTTCTCGATGAACCGGTGGGCCTGCTTTTCCGTCATCTTGAACCGCTGGATCAGCAGCAGCTTCGCCCGGTCCACCAGCTTCATCTCGTCCATCTTGGCCTGGAGCCGGGCGGCCCGGGATTCCAGATCGTGCAGCCGCTGGCTGACGGCGGCCATCATGGCCAGACTCTGCTTGAGCAGGGCTGGGTCCACGGGGTTTTTCAGAGCCATGAAGCCGTGCTTTTCGGCGAAGGCGGCGGCGGCCTCGAAGCGGTCCTCCTCCGACAGCAGCAGCACCCCGGTCACGCCGTTTTCCGCGGCCAGGGCGGCGATGTCGGCCGCCCGCTGGGCGGGCACCGTGCCGTCCAGGACGGCCACGTCGTACTCCCCCTGTGCCAGCACATAGTCGGCCTCCAGGGGCGAGCACACGCTCAGCTCCGGGGCGAACCGGTCCGCGGGCAGGAATGCCGCGAAGTGGGCAGCCGTGTCCCGGGAGCCGGTGATGAGAAGGAGGGAGGCATAGGAGCGCTGCTGCACCGTATGTGCCCTCCTTTCATAGCATGGGACGGCGGCAGCACAGGACCGCCGCCAGGATAGAACGATTTTAATCGAGCGCGGGCGGTTTGTCAAACCCTTCCCGCCGGAATGGGGCATCTGCCAACGATCGGCCCCGGAGAGCGGGAAGATTTTGTGTGTTTTGCCCCGCCGCCGGCCCTTGACAGCGCCGGCGGAAAGAGAGTAAAATGACCCACAGAAGCGGCAAAGGCGTCGCGGAAGAAGATTCCGTATGCCTTTGCCGCTTTTTTCGCGCCGAAAACCGTTTTTTAGTAAGGTCATAAAAAGGAGAAGCAAGCTATGAGCAACGTACCCGAGATCTTTGGCAGCATGGTATTTTCCGAGGCTGTCATGCAGGCCCGCCTGCCCCATGCCACGTATAAAGAAGTGGTCAACGCCATCCATCAGGACAAGCGCCTGACCCCGGAGATCGCCACTGTGGTGGCCACCGCCATGAAGAACTGGGCCGTGGAGAAGGGCGCCACCCACTTCACCCACTGGTTCCAGCCCATGACCGGCGTCACCGCCGAGAAGCACGACGCCTTCGTCCACCCCACCGGGGACGGCCGGGCCATCATGGAGTTCTCCGGCAAGGAGCTGATCCAGGGCGAGCCCGACGCCTCCAGCTTCCCCTCCGGCGGCCTGCGGGCCACCTTCGAGGCCCGCGGCTACACCGCCTGGGACCCCACCAGCTACGCCTTCGTGAAGGACGGCGTGCTCTACATCCCCACCGCCTTCGTCTCCTATACCGGCGAGGCCCTGGACAAAAAGACCCCGCTGCTGCGCTCGATGCAGGCGCTGAACAAGCAGGCGCTGCGCATCCTGCGGCTGTTCGGCAACACCGAGGTGGGGTCCGTGCGGGCCACCGCCGGCGCCGAGCAGGAGTATTTCCTGGTGGACAAGAGCGTCTATGACAAGCGCAAGGACCTCATTTATACCGGCCGGACCCTGTTCGGCGCCCGTCCCCCCAAGGGGCAGGAGATGGAGGACCACTACTTCGGCGCCATCAAGCCCCGGGTGGCGGCCTTCATGAAGGAGCTGAACGACGAGCTGTGGAAGCTGGGCGTGGTGGCCAAGACCGAGCACAACGAGGTGGCTCCGGCCCAGCATGAGCTGGCGCCGCTGTACAGCACCGTGAACATCGCCGCGGACCACAACCAGCTGACCATGGAGCTGATGAAGACCGTGGCCAAGCGCCACGGCATGGAGTGCCTGCTGCATGAGAAGCCCTTTGCCGGCGTCAACGGCAGCGGCAAGCACAACAACTGGTCCATTTCCACCGACGCCGGCGAGAACCTGCTGGAGCCCGGCGACACCCCCGCCGAGAACGCCCAGTTTTTGCTGTTCCTGTGCGCGGTGCTGAAGGCGGTCAACGAGTACCAGGACCTGCTGCGCATCTCCGTGGCCAGCGCGGGCAACGACCACCGTCTGGGCGCCAACGAGGCCCCTCCCGCCATCCTGAGCGTGTATGTGGGCGACGAGCTGGAGGCCGTGCTCAACGCCATCATGAACGACGAGTCCTACAGCGGCAGCGGCAAGGAGCCCTTCAAGGTGGGCGTCAGCGTCCTGCCCCGGTTCCCCAAGGACTCCACGGACCGCAACCGCACCAGCTCCTTCGCCTTCACCGGCAACAAGTTCGAGTTCCGTATGCCCGGCTCCTCCCAGTCCATCTCTGAGGCCAATATCGTGCTCAACACCGCCGTGGCCGAGGAGCTGCGCCGGTTCGCCGACCGGCTGGAGGCCGCCGACGATTTTGACGCGGACCTGCACGACCTGATCCGGGAGACGGTGAAGGAGAACATCCGCATCGTGTTCAACGGCAACGGCTATGACGATTCCTGGGTCGAGGAGGCCCAGCGCCGGGGCCTGCTCAACCTGCGCACCACCCCCGAGGCGCTGCCCTATTATCTGCATGAGAAGAACATCCAGCTGTTCGAGGGCAACGGCGTTCTCACCGAGACGGAGATGCACGCCCGCTATGAGATCATGCAGGAGAACTACGCCAAGACCATCCGCATCGAGGCCATGACCACCTCCGACATGATCCGCAAGGACATCCTGCCGGCGGTCAGCGCCTACGGCGGGATGCTGGCCAAGACCCTGGCGGCCAAGCGGGGCCTGGATGAGGGCGTGGACGTGTCCTATGAGCTGGGGTCTCTGAAGCGGCTGAGCGAGCTGACCGCCATGACCGGCCGGACCGTGGATCAGCTGGATCAGTACCTCATGGACTCCGCCGCCATCGGCGGGTGCGAGGAGCTGAGCAACTTCTGCCGGGACAAGATCTTCGCCGCCATGAGCGAGCTGCGCATCTATGTGGACGAGATGGAGACCATCACCAGCGCCAAATACTGGCCCTATCCCACCTACGGCGAGATGCTGTTCAGCGTCCGATAAGGAGGACCATCCATGCTGACGATACCTGAAGGATACAAGACCGTTCTGGACGTATACGACACCCAGCAGTGCATCGAGTTCATCAAGGCCCATTTTCAGAACAACCTGCGGGCGGCGCTGAATCTGAAGCGGGTGAGCGCGCCGCTGTTCGTGCGGGCGGACACGGGCCTGAACGACGATCTCAACGGCGTGGAGCGGCCGGTGGGCTTCGACGTGCCCGCCACTGGCACGGGGGAGTACCAGATCGTCCACTCCCTGGCCAAGTGGAAGCGCTGGGCCCTGCGGGAGTACAACTTCCGGGTGGGCAACGGCCTGTACACCGATATGAACGCCATCCGCCGGGACGAGCCGGTGCTGGATAACCTCCACTCCGTGTATGTGGACCAGTGGGACTGGGAGAAGGTCATCACCGCCGAGGACCGGAACGTGACCTATCTGAAAGAAGTGGTGCAGCGGATCGTGGACGCCATCTGCATGACCTGCGACGAGGTCCGCTGGGCGTTCCCCCAGCTCAAGACCGAGCTGAGCCGGGAGGTGACCTTCATCACTACCCAGGAGCTGGAGGACCTGTATCCCCATCTGGCCCCCTCCGAGCGGGAGAACGAGTTCACCAAGGCCCATGAGACCGTGTTCCTCATGCAGATCGGCAAGAAGCTCCGCTCCGGCAAGTCCCATGACGGCCGGGCCCCCGACTATGACGACTGGGAGCTGAACGGCGACATCATCTTCCGCAACCATGTGCTGGACCGGGCCTTTGAGATCTCCTCCATGGGCATCCGGGTGGACCCGGAGAGCCTGGATAAGCAGCTGACGATCGCCGGGTGCGATAACCGCCGGAGCCTGCCCTTCCACAAGGCCCTGCTGGCCGGCGAGCTGCCCCTGACCATCGGCGGCGGCATCGGCCAGAGCAGGCTCTGCATGCTGCTGATGGGCTGCGCCCATATCGGCGAGGTCCAGTCCGGCGTCTGGGACGAGGTGACCTACGCCGCCTGCCGCGCCGCGGGGATCAACCTGCTGTAAAAAACGACTCCGATCTATAGCTCGGCGCCCCTGTCCGGACGGACAGGGGCGCTTTCGGTCCGCGGGCGCGGAATGGGCTTGTAAATGGACGGAGGATGGAATATAATGTATAGTCAGGAAAGGTGGGCCGAGGTATGAACATAAAAAAGAGATTGGGCCCGGCGGCGCTCATCGTGGCCGTCACGGTGGTATGCGTGGCGCTGAGCCGATTCACCCGGGTGGCGTTTTTCCTGGCGCTGGCGGCGGCGTCGGCCTTTGAGCTGCAAAATGTGCTGTTCAAGGCGGACATGCCCACGTCCAAGTGCCTGATGATCGTGTATGTGGTCCTGCAGGCGGTGCTGTGCCTGTGCCGGGTCCCGGCGGCCTGGATGGTGGCGGTCTACGGTCTGGCGGCCTTCGCGGCCATGTTCTGGGCCATCCTGAAGCCGGAGCGGGGCGCGCCCTTCGCGGCGGCCAACCTGTTCGCCCTGCTGTGGCCCTTTGGCTTCTATGCGGTGATCCTCTACGCCGCCGCGTCGGACGCCTGGCTGATGACGCTGACGCTGGGGGTGCTGGGGACATGGGCCTGCGACTGCATGGCCCTGATCGGCGGCAAATATCTGGGCCGCCACAAGCTGGCCCCGGTGGTCAGCCCCCACAAGACCTGGGAGGGCGCCATCGTGGGCGCGGCCAGCGCCATCCTGGCGGGGGTGCTGATCAGCCTGGCGTTCGGCTGGCAGATGTGGCTGTGCGTGGTCACGGCCTTCGTGGCCAGCTCCTTCGGGCAGGTGGGCGACCTGGCCGCGTCGCTGTTCAAGCGGGCGGCCGGCGTCAAGGACTACGGCCACCTGATGCCCGAGCACGGGGGCATCATGGACAAGATGGACAGCATGCTTTTCGCCATCCCGGCGGCCTATTTCTGCCTGGCGCTGTTCGTGCCGGGCGTGGTCTGACTCACAGGCCGAAGGCCCCGTCGCAGCCGATCACCTGGCCGGTGATGAAGCTGGCGTCCTCCGACGCCAGAAAGGCGATGAGCGCGGCCACGTCCTCCGGCCGGCCCAGGCGGCCCAGGGGCGTCTCGTCCATGAGCGCGCGCCGGTCGGCCTGGTCGAACTGGGCCAGCATGTCCGTGTCGATGACGCCGGGGGCCACGCAGTTGACCCGGATGCCCGAGGGGCCCAGCTCCTTGGCCAGGGCCTTCGTCAGCCCGGTCAGCGCCGCCTTGGAGGCGGAATAGGCCGCCTCGCAGCTGGCGCCGTACACCCCCCAGACCGAGGACACCAGGATGATGCTGCCCGCCTTTTGGCGGACCATGTGGGGGATGGCGGCCCGGCAGCAGCGGTAGGCCCCGTCGGTGTTCACCCCCAGCACATGGGCCCAGGCGGCCTCGTCCGTGTCGGTGAGAAGCCCGTACTGGGCGACCCCGGCGTTGCATACCAGCAGGTCCAGGGGCCCCGCCGCGGCGAACAGCGCCGACACCTGGTCCGGGTCGGTCACATCCGCCCGGATGGCCGGCGCGCCCAGCTCCGCGGCGATGGCGCGGGCGGCGGATTCCGATCTGTTGTAGTGGATGGTCACCGACCAGCCGTCGGCGGCCAGACGGCGCGCCGTGGCCGCGCCGATGCCCCGGGAGGAGCCGGTGACGAGAGCGGTCTTTCCCATGGGAGGGACCTCCGATCGCGTGATTTTTCATACCATTCTGCAGTATAACACAGTCAGCGCTTTAAAGGTAGGAGAAAATGAACTACGGACGTGACGATCAAGACTGGGACTGGCCGTCGGAGGACGACGGGCAGTGGACCAAGGAGCGGGCGAAGCGGGACGGCCGCTTCGATTTTGCCGCGTTCCTGGGGCCCGACAGTCTGGAGGACCGGATCACCGAAGCACTGGATGGGAAGGACGCCGCCCAGAGGAAGAGCGGCGCCGTCCGAAAGAGCCCCGGCGTGGAGCGGGGACGCCATGAGGCGCCCGGCCCCGTGCCGGAGGATGACGACGAAGAGGACGAGCTCCTCCCGGAGACGGACCCGGAGGATGACGACGAGGACGGGGACGACGATCCCCACACGCCGCCCACCCAGCGGTTCACCCTGGACGGCGGTCCCCGCCGGACCACCGGCATCCAGCGGCCCGCGAACAGGGACAGCGAGCCGTTCACCCAGGAGCCGGCCGCGCCGCCTCCCCGGCAGAACTTCCCGGAGCCGCCTCCCCGGCCCAAGGTGGTGGTCACGGAGCCGGCCCACCGGGTCTATGTGACCCCCGAGAGCCAGTACCAGGACCAGGAGCCCTCCCGCCGGCGCGGGAGCGGACGGCTGGTGAAGTGGCTGATCGCCCTGCTCATCACCCTGGTGGTGCTGGTGGCGGCCATCGTGGCGGTGAGCACGCTGCTGCCGCCCATCGGCGGCAATCCCGCGCCCACGCCCACGGACTATCTGTCCGGCCTCAACCCGCCCGGCGCGGCCAATACGCCCGCGCCCACCGCCCCGCCCACCGCGCCTCCCACGGTCCGGGTGACCCATACCGTGACGGTCACCGCCGGTTCCGGCGGCAGCGTCAGCCCCAACGGGACCGTGGACGTGGCCGAGGGGGACAGCGCGACCTTCACCATCCTCCCCGACGAGGGCTATGAGCTGGCCCAACTGCTGGTGGATGGGTCCAACGTGTCGGTGCAGGGCACCTACACCTTCTATGACGTGCGCCAGGACCACACCATCTATGCGGTGTTCCAGGCCGTGGCGGCCCCGCCTCCCACAGAGGCGCCGCCCACCGAGCCTCCCATGCCCACCGATCCGCCGGTCCCCACGGAGCCGCCGCTCACGGAGCCGCCCGCCTTTACGGACGAGCCCATCATACAGTTGACCCCCGAGCCGGAGGCGCCTCCGCCCGCGGGCGAGACGGGCGAGGATGGGGGAGAGATCTGGCAATAGCGATCCGCAAGCGCCTCTCCTGTTTGGAGAGGCGCTGTTTTTATGTGAAAAGATAATTATTTATCGTAAAACTTTAAATAATTGTTGATAAACATAAAACGCCGTGCTATGCTGTATCCATCGGACCGGACCGAACGATGCTTTATGGAGGCTTTGGGATGAAGGGAAAGGCAAAAGCCGGGTATGTACTGGCCCGGATATTTGAGGTCATCATGTGGATCGGCGCGGCTGCCATGGCAGTGAGCT
Organism: uncultured Oscillospiraceae bacterium; assembly: GCA_947625355.1. Lineage (GTDB taxonomy): Bacteria > Bacillota > Clostridia > Oscillospirales > Oscillospiraceae > CAJOIG01. Next base: position 8,780 of record CANQOA010000046.1, read on the forward strand.
TTCTGCTGGGCATCGCCGTGCCGGGGGCGGTGGCGGAGGCGTTCGACACAGGCGCGGCGGACAGAAAACTGACGATGGTGATGGCGCCGGGAGCCCTGGGCCGGATGGATATCACGGGCCCGGACGGGACGCTGCGCCTGGGGCTGTACCTGCTGTATACCGCGGCGGGCGCGGCGGAGCTGGCCCTGACGGCGTCGGTGTTCCGGCGGATATGGCAGATCATCCGGATGAGCTGGGGCTCCACGCCCTTCCAGCGGCCGGTGGTGAAAAAGGTGCGGCAGATCGGCTGGCTGTTCATCGCCGCGCCCCTGGTGACGGTGGCGGCGAGTCTGGCGGGCTTCGTGAGCTTCTGGCCGGAATATTCTTTTGTTGTGGATGTCAGCGGCATCATCACCGGCGTGATCGTGCTGGCGCTGAGCCAGATATTCGCCTATGGCGTGAAGCTGGAGGACGATGTGGAGGGGCTTTTGTGATGAAAAAGATCGTGCTGCGGCTGGACCGGATGATGGTGGAGCGGAAGATGAGCCTGAACCAGCTGGCCGAGCGGGTGGGCATCTCCAACGTGAACCTCAGCAAGATCAAGAACAACCGGGTCACGGCGGTGCGCTTTTCCACCCTGGCGGCCATCTGCGAGGCCCTGGACTGCACCCCCGGCGACATCCTGGAGCTGGAGGATGAATGAGCGCGGCGGCCCCTCTTCGATGGGAGGGCCGCTGTTTTCATGGGGAGCGCAGGTTGCGTTTTTCGGCGGCGGGTGATATGATCGGGTCAAATGAAAGGGGGCGGACGGGATGTTCGGCAGGGAGCGGAAGCGCCGCCGGCGGCTGGAGGCCGGATTCGGCAAAAAGCCGGACGTGTGGTACACCGACGGGGACATGGACCGCGTCCGGGCCTGGTATGACTGGCGGCGGGAGCGGGAGCCGGACATGTACAGCGTGGACGAGGTGACCTGGCACGACCTGGACATGGACCGGGTATTCCGCCGGATCGACCCCGGCCTGTCCACGCCGGGACAGCAGGTGCTCTACGACATGCTGCGCCATCCCGCCCTGGACCGGGAGGAATATGAGCGCCGGGCGCGGCTCATCGCCCTGATGGAGAAAGAGCCCAGGCTGCGGCTGGACGTGCAGACCATCCTGGACCGGCTGGGCCGGACCCGGCGGGCGGATCTGTGCACATCCTTCGCGCCGGAGGAGCGGGGCCGGGGGCGGCTGGCGCTGTATCTGGGGATGCTGGCGGTGTTTTTCGGCGCTGCCGCCCTGGCGCTGGCGGGCGCGGTCAACGCCGCGGTGCCGGCGCTGGTGTTCACCGCTAACGTATTGGTGCGGGACCAGGTGCTGCGGCGCGTCCGCCGGGAGTTTGACAGCCTCAACTACTGTGTGGCGGAGGTGTTCGCGCTGCGGCGGGTGCGAAAGCTGCGCGCCCCGGCCCTGGACCGGGAGCTGGGGGAGGCGTATGGGGCACTGGACCAGCTGCGGTTCGCGCTGCGGACCGGCGGGCTGAGCGGGATGGACCGGGGCGACGTGGGAGACCTGCTGGCCTCGGCGCTGCTGCTGGACCTGATCGTTTTTGAATTCCTGAAAAACCGGCTGTGGACCCGGCAGCGGGAGCTGCGGACGGTGTTCCGGACGCTGGGAGAGCTGGACGCGGCCATCGCGGCGGCCTCCTGGCGGCGGAGCATGGACGTCTGGTGCGAGCCTGAGCTGGCCTTCGACGGCGCGGACGGCCTGACGGCGCGGGGCATGGTCCACCCGCTTTTGGAGGACCCGGTGCCCAACGACCTGGACCTGGGCCGGCCCATGCTCCTCACCGGTTCCAACGCCTCGGGCAAGAGCACCTATCTGCGCACGGCGCTTTTGTGCGCGCTGCTCAGCCAGAGCCTTTGCACCGCCCCGGCGGAGGGCTATCGCGGCGGCGCGTTTTACATCTATTCCTCTATGGCCCTGGCCGACGATCTGCTGGCGGGGGAGAGCTACTATGTGACGGAGATCCGGTCCGTCCGCCGCATCCTGGAGGCGGCGGAGACCCGGCGGCCGATCCTGTGCGCGGTGGACGAGGTGCTGCGGGGCACCAACACCGCCGAGCGGATCGCCGCCGCCAGCGTCATCCTGCAGGCCCTGGCGGACGCCGGGGCGAAGTGCCTGGCGGCCACCCACGATCTGGAGCTGTGTTCCCTGACGGGGGACAGCTATGATATGTACCACTTCACCGAGACGGTGGGCGAAGGGGAGATGACGTTCGACTACCGCCTCCGGCCGGGCCCGGCCCGTACCCGGAACGCCATCCGGCTGCTGGAGCTCATGGGTTTCGATCCGGCCCTGACGGCGAAGGCCCACGCACGGGCGGCGCGCTTTCTGGATACCGGTGTATGGGAATGAGCGGCGGCCTCCGCTCCGATGCCAAACCGTGTCCCCGAATGGGGGACACGGTTTGGCTATTTTGTCTCTTGTATACAAATTTTTATTCCTTCATAATAAAGAAAAAAGTGTAAGATCAAGGAGCATTTCCAATGGCGCAAACACAAAACCGACTCGATTCCAGCCGCATGGGCGAGATGCCGGAGGGCAAGCTGCTGCTGAGCCTGGCGGTGCCCATGATGCTGTCCATGCTGGTGCAGGCGCTGTACAACATCGTGGACAGCGTCTACGTCTCCCGGGTGTCGGAGGACTGCCTGTCCGCCCTGAGCCTGGCGTTCCCGGCCCAGAACATCATGATCGGCCTGGGCACCGGCACGGGCGTGGGCGTGAGCACGCTGGTATCCCGCGCCCTGGGCAGCCGGGACCAGGACCAGGCCAGCCGCGCGGCCGGCACCGCCGTGGCGCTGGGCCTGGTGTGCTGGGGACTGATGGCCCTGTTCGGCATCTTCGCCGCGGACTGGTTCATCCGCTCCCAGACGGATGTGGAGAGCATCCGGCAGTATACCGACTCCTATCTGCGCATCGTCACCATCGGGTCCCTGTTCGTGTATCAGGAGATCACCGCGGAGCGGCTGCTGCAGTCCACGGGCCAGACAAAGCTCTCCATGTGGACCCAGATGGCCGGCGCGGTGACCAACATCGTCCTGGACCCCTTCTTCATCTATGGCTGGTGCGGCCTGCCCGCCATGGGCACCGCCGGCGCGGCCATCGCCACGGTCATCGGCCAGGCCGCCGGCACGGCCCTGGGCTACTGGTTCCACTTCAAGAAGAACCGGGAGCTGCCCATCCGCCTGCGGGACATCCGCCTGCCCTGGCCCATCGTCCGGGACATCTACCGCATCGGCTTCCCCTCCATCCTGATGGTGGCCATCGGCTCGGTGACCAACTACCTGATGAACATCATCCTGGGCACCTTCACCTCCACCGCCGTGGCGGTGTACGGGGCCTACTTCAAGATCCAGAGCTTCTTCTTCATGCCGGTGTTCGGCCTCAATAACGGCATCATCCCCGTCATCGGCTACAACTACGGCGCCCGGAAGAAAGCGCGCATCTACCGCACCATCCGCTATGGCGTGCTTTTCGCCACCTGCTCCATGGTGCTGGGCTTCGCCTGCTTCCAGCTGATCCCCCAGGTGCTGCTGGGCATCTTCAGCCCCTCGGAGACCATGCTGGCCATCGGCGTGCCCGCCCTGCGGCGCATCAGCATCAGCTTCCTGCTGGCGGGCTTCTGCATCGTGGCCGGCTCCGCCTGCCAGGCGCTGGACAAGAGCATGTTCTCCTTCTTCGTCAGCGTGCTGCGCCAGGTAGTGGCCCTGATCCCGGCGGCATGGCTGCTGTCCCTCACCGGCAATGTGGACAACGTCTGGTGGTGCTTCCCCATCGCCGAGCTGACGAGCCTGGTGGCCAGCGCCTTCTTCCTGCGCAAGACGCTGCGGGACATGGAGAAAAAGCTGGGCGGGGCGGCGTGAACCCGAGATAGATCAACAGGCGCGGACAGTTCTGTCCGCGCCTGTTCTGCAACTGTGAGCCGTCAGGGCTGCTTCTTCGGCAGGTCCGTGACGACCTCCTTGAAGGCCGTGGCAAGGCCCGCCAGCCCTTGGATCTCGGAGGGGATGATGATCTTGGTGGCCTGGCCGTTGGCGGCGGCCTGGAAGGCCTCCAGGGCCTTCAGCTGGACGATGGGCTCCGTGGGGGACGCCTGGTTGAGCAGCTTCAGGCCCTCGGCGGTGGCCTGGTTCACGGCGAGGATGGCCTGGGCCTTGCCCTGGGCCTCCAGGATGGCGGCCTCCTTCTTGGCCTCGGCCCGCAGTACGGCGGACTCCTTCTCGCCCTCGGCCTCCAGGATGGCGGCCCGCTTGTCGCCCTCGGCCCGCAGGATGGCCTCGCGCCGCTCGCGCTCGGCCTTCATCTGCTTCTCCATGGCGTTCTGGATCTCCTTGGGCGGGGTGATGTTCTTCAGCTCCACCCGGTTGACCTTGATGCCCCAGGAGTCGGTGGCCTCGTCCAGGATCTGCTGCATCTTGGCGTTGATGGTGTCCCGGCTGGTGAGGGACTCGTCCAGCTCCAGCTCGCCGATGATGTTGCGCAGGGTGGTGGCCGTCAGGTTCTCGATGGCCAGCATGGGGTTCTCCACGCCGTAGGTGTACAGCTTCGGGTCGGTGATCTGGAAATAGAT
>CANQOA010000047.1 GCA_947625355.1 uncultured Oscillospiraceae bacterium
GAGGTGGTGCCGTCGCCGGCCACGTCGTTGGTCTTGGTGGAGACCTCCTTGATCATCTGGGCGCCCATGTTCTCGAAGGGGTCCTCCAGCTCGATCTCCTTGGCGATGGTGACGCCGTCGTTGGTGATCAGCGGGGAGCCGTATTTCTTGTCCAGGACCACGTTACGGCCCTTGGGGCCCACGGTGATCTTGACGGTGTCCGCCAGCTTGTCAACGCCCCGCTGCAGAGCGGCGCGGGCTTCTTCTCCGTAAATGATCTGCTTTGCCATTGCTGATTGCCTCCTTGCTTACTGCACGATGGCCAGGATGTCGCCCTGGCGCACGATGGTGTATTCCTCGCTGTCCACCTTCACGGTGGTGCCGCTGTACTTGCCCGTGATGACCCGGTCGCCGGCCTTGACTTCCATCTTGACCTCGTTGCCGTCGATCATCCCGCCGGGGCCCACGGCCACGACTTCAAAGATCTCGGGCTTCTCCTGCGCGGACGCGGCCAGATAGATGCCGCTCTTGGTCTTTTCCTCCGCCTCCAGGCGCTTGACGACCACCTTGTCGGCCAACGGTTTGAGTGTCATTGTATATTGCCTCCTAAAATGTAGATACAAAATTCAAGGTGTTAGCACTCATTGCCTTTGAGTGCTAACACCGTTATAATACCCTAGTTCCCATTTTTCTTCAACTGGTAATCTGCACAAATCTAGCCAAGAAAATTTGTGCACCATAACCCCATCTGCTCTCACCGGTCGTTGTTTTTGAACACGTCCGCCACGTCGCTGATGGTCATGAACACCTTAGGGTCGATCTGCCGGACGATGTTGCGCATCCGGGCGATCTGGAACCGGTTCACCACGAAGTAGATGACGGTCTTTTCCGCGTTGGAGTAGCCGCCCACGGCGGCGATCTTGGTGGTGCCGCAGCCGAAGGCCCCGATGAGCGCGTCGCTGATCTGCTCCGGCTTGTCCGTCACGATGATGACCTCCTTGGAGCGGTCGAAGCCCTCCACGATGAAGTCCACGGTCTTGAGCCCGGCGGCGTATGTCACGATGGAATAAAGCGGCAGGATCCAGCTGTGGATGACGCAGCCGCACACGATGTACAAAAGCACATTGTAGGCCATCACGAAGGTGCCCACGGTGACGTTCAGCCCCTTGGCGAAGATCACCGCCAGCACGTCCACCCCGTCGATGGCCCCGCCGCTGCGGATGGTGAGGCCGCTGCCCGCCCCGGAGATGATCCCGCCGAACAGCGCGCACAGCAGCAGGTCCTGCCCCGCCAGGGGGGACGCCATGCTCACGTCGATGGGCAGCACGTCGGTGATGAGCCAGGCCGCCCCAGAGTACACCGCCACCGCGAAGATGGAGTAGACGGTGAAGGCCGCCCCCAGCCGCTTGGCCCCGAAGAGGAACAGCGGGATGTTCAAAAGCAGCAGGAACACGGAAAGATTCAGCTGCTCCGGCGTGACCTGGGAGAGCAGGATGGACGTGCCGGAGATGCCGCTGTCATAGAGCTTCACCGGCGCCAGGAATACCGTCACGCCGAAGGCGTTGACGCACCCGGCCAGAAACAGCAGCGGGAAATTCCTCCACCGCAGCGTCCGCACCGCCCGCAGGAGCTTCTTTTTCATCCGCCTCTCCTCTCCGACCGTATCTGCATCCGGATCTTTATACGGCCTTATTCTGATCATATACTTGGCCCCGCGGCCGCCTGTCTATCGTCCTGCTGCAGGGACTTGGCGTAGCACATCTCCTGCGTGCCCCATCCAGATTTCAAACGCCCCGTCGCGCAAAACCCCTTTGCCTCATAGAACGCTCTCGCCCTCGCGTTGTCGGCAAAGACCCATAGGACCACTTCCGAAAACCCCGCGTCCTTTATATCCGCCAGCACCCGGTCCATCATCATGCCGCCGTAGCCCTTCCGCCAGTTTTGCGGCAGGCTGTGGATGCAGCTGAGCTCCGCCTTCCCACACAGCTCGGGATCGCGGGCGTCTTCCCACCAGGCGACACAGTGGGGCTGTCCGTCGAGTGTCAGGATATAGCCGTTGCCCTTCTCTTCCTTCAACAGCCTCTCATACATGCCCGTCGTCCGGTCTATGTCTGTGCATCTGTCCAATGTGTCTTTGTCCAGTATGTTTTGAAACGCCGCTTTCCAGCTCTCTGTCTGGATATACGCCAGCACGGGCCCGTCGCCCGCCTGCGCTCGGTGAATGAAAACGCCCATATCCCTGTCTCCTTCGAATGATCGCTGCCCTTTGCCGCTCCAACAGCGCTCCGCCGGTCACAGCGTCAGCCGGTAGCACATGTACTCCCCCACGCACCGGAAGCCCAGAGCCAGGGCGTCGGCCTGCGTCTCGGCGTCGTTGAAGAATACCATGGCCCCGGCCCCGTCGGCCTTGGCCCCGTTCAGAGCCGCCGTCACCAGCGCCCGGTACGTCCGCTCGTCATAGCCATCTGCGAAGAACAGCGCGAATATCTCTCCCATCTCGCTGTCCTTCCGGGCCTGGAGGGCTCCCAACCGCACGCCGCCGGGCATATACAGCAGCAGCCGCCACTCGTCCATGTCCGCCAGCAGCCGGTCCGAATTCCAGTACATGCCCTCGTCCTGGGCGTGGAGCGCCCGGAACAGGTCATAATTCTCCCTCGTCACCGGAACCACGTCCGGGTCTGGACGCCGGGGCTCATAGCGGTCCAGCTCAAACACGTCGTTGAAGTCCCGCTCGATGCAGACAAAGCCCCCGGCTTCCAGCGCCTCTTCCGCCTGGGTGTTCTCCCCCGGGAAGCCCAGATAGAGCGCGCTTCCGGGAAAATGCTCCCGGGCGAAGGCGGTGAACTCCGCTATGGCGTCCGCTATCCCCTCTGCGATACAGAAGGAGCAGGTGTCCAGATATTTGTCCTCCACCAGATAGTAATAGTGTATCCACCCGGCGACTCTGCCCTCCCGCTCATAGAGCAGGATGTCCTCGTTGGCCCGTTCAAACGCCTTTTTGGCCCGGTCCACGAAATCCGCCCTGGTCTTGATCCCGTCCGTATAGGTGGGATAACCGGACCGGGCCGGGTCCAGAGCCAGCGCGTATGCAAAGTCTATGTACTTGTCAAAATCCTCTCGCTTGAGCGGCGTCAGCATCGTTTTTCTCCTGTGCGCGCTTTCGGCGCGGTAAACGGGAACTTGTCAATTTCCCTCATCTATAAGTTTTTTCCATTGGCTGTATTCTGGCGTCTCATCCAATTCTACTGCCCGATTGATATAATACTTTGCCAACTCCCAAGATGCAGGAGGTGTCAAGGCTATGAAAAGATAGTACGCCATGAAAAAGGCACAGCGGGCGGCGGCTTTCAAACTGTTCTCTTTCTGAAGCCTGTGTAACGACGCCTCCAATACAAAGAACAGGTTAAGCCGATTTACCACATTTTCATCCCCGTAAAAGTCATTCAAATCATTAAGCGTTAGTTCAAAGATAGCTTTTTCGTCAAAAAATGGATGTCCGAAGTCTATGTCGATCTTCATGCTCTTCTCTCCACGATCTTCCATCCGCCGCGTCACCAGTACATATTCAAATAGCACTGGATCATGCCGTTGTAGAGCTTGCGGCGCTTTGCCGCCGGGCGGCCGTAGAGCCGCTCGAAGTCCGGCTCGGAGCTGATGACGTACTGTCCCCAGCCCGGGAGCCGGCCGATGGTCCGGCCCATGTCCCGGTAGAGGGCCTGGGCCTCCTGCCGCTCCAGCATCCGCTCCCCGTAGGGCGGATTGCACACGATCACGCCCTTTTCCCATGGCGGGGCCATGGTCCGGGCGTCGGCCGCAGAGAAAGTTATGTCAACTTCCACCCCCGCCCGCCGGGCGTTCTCCCTGGCCAGGGCCACGGCCTTGGGGTCGATGTCCGAGGCGAAGATGTGGTAATCGCCATGATACTCCAGGCTCCGGGCCTCCGCCGCCGCGTCGGTCCAGACCCGTTTGGGGATGAAGCCCCATTTCTGGGCGGCGAAGTCCCTATGCAGGCCCGGCGCCCGGTTCCGGGCGATGAGCGCCGCCTCGATGGGGATGGTGCCGCTGCCGCAGAAGGGGTCCCACAACGCGTCCCGGCCCCGGTAGCGGGCAAAGCCCACCAGCGCCGCCGCCAGCGTCTCCCGCAGGGGCGCGGCCACGTGCCCCGGCCGGTAGCCCCGCTTGAACAGCGGCGCGCCGGTGGTGTCCAGATAGAGCTCCGCGTGATCCTTCACCAGGGAGAATTGCAGCTGATACAGCTCCTCCGTCTCCGGCAGCCAGTCCGTATGATAGGCCCGGCCCAAAGCCGTGGCGGCGGCTTTTTTGATGATCCTCTGGCAGTCCGGCACCGAGTGCAGCGCCGAATCCAGGCTGTAGCCCTTCACGGGGAACTGCCCGTCCCTGGGGATGAAGTCTGAAAGCGGCAGGGCCTTCACGCCCTCGAAGAGCGCGTCGAAGCTCTTCGCCTCGAACCCGCCCAGCCGCAGCAGCACCCGCTCGCCCGTGCGCAGGCGGATGTTGGCCTTGGCGCAGGCGAGCCCGTCCCCGGAAAAGCGCACCCGGCCGTTCTCCGCCCGGACGTTCTCCAGACCCATCCGCCGCAGCTCGTCGGCGCAGGGCCCCTCCAGCCCGAACAGGCAGGGGACCGCAAATTCAAACGTTCTCTCCATCTCAGCCCCCCAGCTCGATCTTCGTCACCGCGTCGTCCCCGGAAAAATATTCGCCCTCCCGCTCATGGCATGTGAACAGCAGCACCTGCCGCTCCTGCGCCAGCTCCTTCATCAGGTCCAGCGCTCGGCCCATCCGCTCCCGGTCGAAGGCCGTCAGCGCGTCGTCCAGGATGATGGGGCATGCCTGCTCCGCAGGCAGCACCAGCGCGCACACCGCCAGCCGCAGCGCCAGATAGAGCTGGTCCCGCGCCCCCTGGGAGAGATAATCGGCCTCCCGGCCCACCGCGTCGCCGGCCAGCCGCGCCTTGGCGGACAGGTCTCTGGCCAGGGTGATCTCGTCATAGCGCCCGCCGGTGAGCTTTCCGAACAGCGCCGCGGCCTCCTGGGCCAGCATGGGAGAGAACCGCTCCCGCAGTGTCAGGTCCGCCTGCTCCATAGCCTCCGCCGCCAGCGTCAGCGACGCCTCCTGCTCCAGCAGGGCGTCCCGCCGCTCCTCCAGCGCCGCCAGCTCCGACTCCAGCGCCATGGGGTCCCCCATGGCCCGCGCCCGGCCCTCGGCGATGGCCCGCCGCTCCCGCAGCCGCTCCATCTCCTCCCGGCCCTGGGTCACGGCGCGGGACGCCCGCGCGGCCTCACTGTCGCCGTTGACGAAATCCAGCCCGTTCAGCACCGGCTCCTCGGCGGCCTTCTGGGTCCGCCGGGCGCTCTCCAGCGCCTCCTCCGCCCGGCTCAGCGTCCTGGCGGCGGCCTTCGCCTCCGCCCACAGCCGCTCATATTCCTCCAGCAGTCCGTCCAGCTCCCTCGGCTCCCGGACGCCATACTCCTCCAGTATCTCCGCCCGCCGGGCCAGCAGGGCATCCCGCCGCTCCCCGGCGCGGCGCAGCCAGAGCCACGCCCCCGCGGTGCCGGCAAGGCCCGCCGCGCCCATCGCCAGGCACCAGGCCCAGCCCGTCACACCGCCCAGCCAAAGGCCCAGCCCCGCCGCCGCCAGGATCAGCGGCAGAAAAGCCGTCCACACCGGCGGCAGCGTCCCCGCCTGGCGGGCCAGGCTCTCCGCCTCGTCCGCGTCCGAGAGCGCGCGCTCCTTGGCCTGCTCCGGTCCCATGGCCCCAAAGGCCGTCTGCCGCAGGGCGTCCACCGCCCGCGTCTTTTCGTCCTCCGCCGCCCGGCGGTCGCTCTCCGCCGCCAGCACCGCGGCCCGGGCTGCCGCCAGATCGGAAAGCGCCTTCCGCCGGGCCTCCGCCCGGGCCTTCTCCATCCGGCGCACCAGCTCCTCCTGCCGGACCTGGAGCTGGTCCAGCTCCCGCTCCAGCTGCTCCACGGCGCGGGTCCCCTCGGCGATGCGTCCCAGCTCCGACCGGGCCTGGGCGATGGCGGCCTCCGTCTCCGGGATGGCCCCCCGGCGGCCGGACCGGCGCCGGCGCAGCCAGGCGCGCAGCTTCTTGTCCGTCTCGGAGAAGGACTGCTCCTCATCCCCGGCGGACACGATGGCCGCGAACCGCTTTTCCAGCTCCGGATCGGGGGTGACCCCCAGGCCCGCCTGGCAGATGAAAGCGCTGCGCTCGAACACCTCCCGCGGCGCGCCGGTGAGCGTCTGGCCCGCCTCTCCGGCGGCGATGCCCGCGGGCACGTCCGTGCCGGTCACCGTCGCGGAAAAAGCCTGCATGGGCTGGCCCGCCCGCTCCGTCCACCGGCGCAGCGTCACCGGCCCTGAGGCGGTCTCCACGTCCATGCTGCCGGACATGGGGGCGCCGCTCCAGGGCTGATATTTCTTTTTGTCGGGCTGCTGGCCCTGCTTGGCTCGCTGGCCCGTGTCCACCCCGTAGAGCATGGCCCGCAGAAAGGCGCACCAGGTGGATTTGCCGCTCTCGTTGGGGGCGTACAGGATGTTCAGTCCGGGGCCCAGCTCCAGGCTCCTGCCATCCAGCGCCCCGAAATACGCGGTCATTCTCTTTATGATCATATGGTCCTCCGCCTTTCAGGCCTCCGGCGGCTCTTCCTCGTTCTCCAGCGCCGCCAAGCCGTATCGGACGGCTCGCTCGACGCGCGCCCGCTCCTCGTCGGACCGGGCCGCCTCATAGCGTTCCCACAGCCCGGCCAAAAACAGTCCCCGCAGGCTCAGCACCTCCCGGCCCTGCCAGATATCCCGCCGCAGCCGGGTCTCGTCCCGCAGCTGCAGCGCGAAGAACCGGCCCTCCAGCGCGCCCCGCAGCGCCGCCATGTCCGGCGGCAGCTCCGGCTCCCCGGCGAGCACGATCCGGTATACGTCCTGTGCCGTGTCCCGCCCCAGGGCGGCCAGCACCGTGCCGACGTGGTCCCGGCTCTCCGTCAGATCCACCCGCAGCGCCTCGTATCGCCGCCCGCCCAGGGGCACCAGCTCTGCCCGGACCTGTCCCGGCCCGATCTCCGCCAGGATCACGCCCTTCTCGCCGGTCTCGTCGAAGCCCCGCCCCTCCGGGCAGCCGGGCCAGGCGTAAAACGTCTCCCCCGCCCGGCGCAGGCCGCTGTAGGCGTGGGTATGGCCCAGGGCCACATAGTCCATGCCGCTGCGGGCCAGGTCCTCCTCCGATATGGCCCCATAGGGGGACGCGGGCTCCTCCGTCTCCCCGTGCAGGACCATGATGTCCACCGTTTCCCCGTCCTTCTCCGCCTCGAAGCCCGCCAGCGGGGGCTTTCTGTGTCGGCCGGTGAAGGCGCTGCCCCATACCCGGGCGCGCAGCGCCGGCAGCGGGACGCACTGGATGTCCTCCCCGGTGAACACATGCACGTTCTCCCCCAACTCCAGCCGGGCCCAGGGGGACCGGGGGCCGTACCAGTCATGGTTGCCCGGCGCCAAAAACACCGGCATCCCCGCCTGGGGCAGCACCTGCTCCAGCATCCGGGCCGTCTCGGAATAGGGGCTGTCGGAGTCAAAAAGATCCCCCGCCAGCAGCAGCATGTCCGCCTCCCGCTCCTGGGCCAGCCGGACGATGCGGCCCAGCAGGGCCCGCTGCTCGCCCCGGCGCTGGGCGGCCTTCTCCTTCCCCAGGGCCTGGAAGGGCGAATCCAGATGCAGATCCGCCGCGTGCACCACCCGGATCATAGGATGCGCAGGGCCTCCGCCCCCACACACCGGCCCGTCTCCGTGTCGATGTCGAACTGGCAGCACTCCATCTTCCCGTCCCCGTCGCCGGACTTATACCGCATGGGCGGGTCGCCCAAAAACTTATTGATGGACTGGGTCACGTCGATGCCCAGCACGCTGTGGCTGGCGCCGGTCATACCCAGGTCGCTGATATACCCCGTGCCCCCCGGCAGCACGCAGGCGTCGGAGGTCTGCACGTGGGTGTGGGTGCCCCATACGGCGCTGGCCCGGCCCTCCAGGAAGTAACCCATGCCCAGCCGCTCGCTGGTGGCCTCGGCGTGCATATCCACCAGGATGATCTTGGGCAGCGGGTCCAGCTCGTTCAGCAGCCGGTCCACCTCCACGAAGGGATTGTCCGTGTTGGTGTCCAGGGTGAACCGCCCCAGGGCGTTCACCACCAATATCTCCCCATAGGGCGTCTCATAGATGCCGAATCCCCGTCCCGGACACTGGGGCGCGTAATTGATGGGCCGCAGGATATTGGCCCGCTCCGTCAGATAGGGCTTCAGCTCCCACCGCACCCAGGTGTGGTTGCCCAGGGTGATCACATCGGCGCCGGCGTTGAAGATCCGGTCGCACTGCTCCGGCGTGACGCCCACCACATTGGCGTTCTCTCCGTTCACCACCACGAAGGAAATGCCCCGCTCCTTCCGCACGGCCTTCAGCCGCTGCTCCAGGATCTTGAGGCCCGGCATACCGCAGACGTCGCCCACGGCCAAAATACTGATGATCATGGCAAGCTCCTTAAAAAGTTACAGTGCTATTAAATATATCACAAAAAGGCGGGAAATACTAGTCGTGAACCGTCAAGAAAGAGGGGTAAAGCATGAACAAGATGTCGTTTATCAAGGGTATGGGCATCGGCGTGATGGTGGGCTCCGTGGTGGGCATGATCGCCGTTCCCCATAAGAAGAAGTTCGATCTGGGCCACGCGCTCAAGTCCATGGGCGACGTGGTGGACAACGTCGCCGGCACGCTGGGCCTGTAAGGGAAAGATCAGGAAAAAAATCCTTGCAATCTGCCAGAGCTTGTGCTATGATACTCAGGCACAAGCGGCATTAGCTCAGCTGGATAGAGCGTCTGGCTACGGACCAGAAGGCCGGGGGTTCGAATCCCTCATGCCGTGCCAACAGCGAAAAGCCCTGCAATTACCACATTCCCGGTATTTGCAGGGCCTTTTGCCGCTTTCGGTGCCCGCGCGGCGCAGCGGCTGAAAAAGCCGTTTTGGACCGCTCAAGTGTACACCAAAGCGGACACAGGATGGAGAGGCCGGGGAGCGAGCGCTCCCCGACCTTTGCGTCTCATCGGATGACGTATTCGTCCAGCACCTCGTACTGCCCCCCGTCCTCACAGTAGGTGGTGACCGTCATGGTCTCGTCCGTCACGTCCACCCGGGACATACAGGGCCGTTCGCTGCCGTCGCAAACCGCCACATAATCCAGCTCTTCGCCATACAACTCATAAAACTTCGTCCCCGTGGAGGATGTCAGGGTGAAATACACGATGCCGTCCTCCGGCGCGCCCCCGATCACCGGCTCCGTCCCGTCGATGGGCCAGGAGCGGGCGAAAGTGTGGTCATGGCCGGCAAACACCACGTCCACGCCGATCTCGTCGAACACCTCGGTATACTCCTCCCGCCGCCGCAGGATGGAGTCGTCAGCCGCGTGATCGCCCGCGGAGAACAGGGAATAGTGCAGCGCCGCCACGGTCCACCGGGGCTCGCCGTACCTCTCCCGGCAGTCCTCCACAGCCTGCCGCAGGAACTGCCCGTGTCCGTCCGCGTCGCTGTTGGAGCTGTTCATGCACAAAAACAGCACGCCGCCCCGGAAAAACCAGTAATCGCCGCTCATATCGCCGGCGGCGTCCACCGTCGCCTCATCCATGTTCGGCAGGAAGAAGAAGCGGCTGAACTGCTCCGACTCATCCTCGTGATTGCCCACCACCGCCGCCAGCGGGACCGTTTTAAGCAGCGGCGTGCTCACAAACCGGCGGAAGAGGTCCGGCTCATCCTCGTCGTCAGACTGATCGCCCAGCGACAGGACGAACGCGGGCGTCTGGTCCCCCATGGCCCAGGCGGCCAGGCCCTCATAGGTCTCCATCGGCTCCCGATCGTCATCATCGCCGAGCTGCGCATCGCCATTGCAGAGAAAGGAGAAGCCGTCCTGCTCCTCTTCCACGGCGAACCTGTGGAGCGCGGAGGGGGCGCTGTCCGTCACCCGGTAGGCATACTCCCCCGGCTCCAGCCCGTCCAGCACGGCCCGGTAGGTGCACGTGCCGTCGCTCTGCTCATAGACGGCCTGCGCCTGGACGACTGTGGCCCCGGCCCAATCGGGCGACTGCGACCACGGCGTCAGCTCCACGCTGCCGCCGCCGGACTGCCCTTGCCATGTGACCAGCATCTGGGACGCGTCGGCGCCCGCTCCCAGACAGAGCGTATCCTCCCGCAGCGCGGCCAGCGCCATGGCCTCCGTGGCCAGCTCCGGCATACGGAAAAAGATGTCGCTGCTGGTCTCGTCGTCCTGATGCAGCTCCACGGCCAGCACGTTTTCCCCTTTCCGCAGCAGGGTTCCGTCGACCTGGAACGCCGCGTCTCCCAGCGCGCCGCGCACATCGGTGCTGCCATAGGCGTTGGGCCTGTCATAGCCGCCCTCGGGCACGTTGGCGGAAAAGACCTGCTCGCCGTTGAGATAGACGATCACCGCGTCGTCATAGGCGACGCGCATGCTGAGCTTTCCCTGCCGGTCCTCCTCCTCCGCTGTGAAGCGCAGCCGGAAATAGAACGCTGGGATGTTGTTCCCGTCCGGCAGATACTGCCGCAGGCACACGTCCGGCTCATAGTCATCGTCCAATTCCCTCAGACGGCCGTCCTTGGCGCCGAACGCGCCGGCACCCTCCAGCCAGCCGCTGTCGTCAAAATCCGCCTGGGTCCAGGAATCGTCCGTGATCTCCGCCAGACGCACCGGGTCGTCGGTATAGCGCCAGACGCGCTGGTCCTCTTCCAGCATCTCCGCCAGGCGCGGCAGATCTTCCGCGGCCGGGAGCCTTTCCTCCGCGGCCGGCTCTTCCTGCGGCGGCAGCGCGTCCCCGCCGCTCTCCCCCTTGGCAGAGCAGCCCAGCATCCAGGACGCCATCAGCAAAAACGCCAAGCCTCCGCATAGGAGCTTCTTTCCTGTTTTCATCGTCTCATTCCCTCCGTGACGCGGGCCCCTTCGGATCGGATATCCCCCGCAGCGCTTTTCTGAACTGGAATACAAAGAGGATCGCCGTGAACGTGACGGCCAGCACATCCGCCACCGGCTCGGCGGTATAGACCGCCATCGTCTTGTCGGCCATCAGCCGCGGCATGATATAGATCAGCGGCAGCAGCAGCACGAACTTGCGCATAATGGCCACGATGGCCGACGCCTTGGCGTTGCCCAGGGACACGAAGGTCATCTGGCAGGCGATCTGGATGCCGAACAGCGCCATCGCCCCGCAGTAGATCCGCAGCGCCCTGGACGCGAAATCCAGCAGCGCCGGATCCGGCGTGAACACGCCCGCGAACATACGCGGGAACAGCATGATCAGCGCCCACAGCGCGGTGGAATACCCCAGGCTCACCGCCAGCAGGAGCCGGAACACGGCCTTCACCCTTCCGGCGTTCCCGGCCCCGAAGCTGTAGCTCGAGATGGGCTGCGCGCCCTGGGCCAGGCCCTGCAGGGGCATCATGGCGAACTGCATCACGCTGCTCAGGATGGTCATGCTCCCCACGGCGATGTCCCCGCCGTACCGCAGCAGCGAGGAGTTGAAGCACACCGAGATCACGCTCTCGCTGCCCTGCATGATGAACGGCGCGGCGCCCAGCGCCACGCATGGCAGCGCCAGCTCCATGCGCAGGGGCAGGGTCTCCCTCTTCAGCCGCAGCACGGACCTGCCGCTCCAAAGAAAGCGCACCACCCACACGCAGGAGACCCCCTGGGAGAGCACCGTGGCCAGCGCCGCGCCCCGAACGCCCATCTTCAGCGCGAAGATGAACACCGGGTCCAGCACGATGTTGCACACGGCCCCCAGCAGCACGGTCAGCATCCCCGTCTTGGCGTAGCCCTGGGCGGTGATGTAGGCGTTCATGCCCAAAGTCAGCTGGACAAAGACGGTCCCCAGGGCGTAGATCCTTATGTACGCGGCCGCGTAGTCCACCGTGTTCTCGCTGGCGCCGAAGGCGAGCAGCAGCGGCCTGTGCCAGATCAGGAGCACCGCCGTCAGCGCCGCGGAGATGATCACCTGTAGCGTAAAGCAGCTGCCCATGGTCCTCTCCGCCGCGTCATTGTCGCCTTTGCCCATGAAAATGGACGCCCTGGGCGCGCCGCCGGCGCTGACCAGCGAGGCGAAGGCGGAGATGAACATCAGGATGGGCATGCACACGCCCACGCCCGTCAGGGCCAGATCGCCGTTTTCCGGCATGTGGCCGATATAGATGCGGTCCACGATGTTGTAGAGCATGTTGATGAGCTGGGCCGCGATGGTCGGCAGCGCCAGCCTGAACAGGAGCCCGCCGACCGGCTGGGTCCCCAGAAAACTGTTGTCCCTCTCCAATGCTGTCCGCTCCTTTTTGTGCCCTGCCGCCCGCGTCTGCTCGGGGCTCTATTCGTGGTCCATCTAGTTTATCCTTCCCGGACCGTCCTGTCAAGGCGCTCCGCCTTCGGGCAATCGGATGGAGCGATCATGAATCATAGAAGTGTAAGGGGCGATGGATTTAATCAATTTTAATCTTTTTGGCAGTCACTTTATTTGCATTGCTGGTAATCTTGTGGTAAAATGCGGTACACATCCAGCAAAGAGGAGAGAGATTATCATGCCAAGCAAGAAATACGACTGCCTGAAATTGGAGAAACAGCTCTGTTTTCCCCTGTACGCCTGTGCGAAAGAGGTCGTGAAGCGGTACACCCCCTATTTGGCCCCGCTGGACCTGACCTACACCCAGTACATCGCCATGATGGTCCTCTGGGAGCACAAGGCGCTCACCATCAAAGAAGCCGGAACGCTGCTCTATTTGGACTCCGGCACCCTGACCCCCCTGTTCAAGAAGCTGGAGGAGAAGGGCCTGGTCACCAGAAACCGCTCTCAGGCGGACGAGCGGAATCTGATCGTGACCATCACCGAAAAGGGCGAGGCCCTGAAGGACCAAGCCGTCGGCATCCCCGCGCAGCTGGCCTCCTGCATCGAGCTGGAGCCCCAGGAAGCGGAACAGCTTTATTCCCTGCTCCACAAGATGATGGCCTCCTTCGCCTGATCCCTCGCCGCGCACGATCCCCTTTCCGGCGCGCTTTTCAACAGATAAAAAGACTCCTTGTCCGGGACTGCCGTGATAAAAAGATGGTAGACACGAAAAGTGCCTACCATCTTTTTGAGCTAAAATGAGGGAAAGGGGTGAGAA
>CANQOA010000048.1 GCA_947625355.1 uncultured Oscillospiraceae bacterium
CTTCACGTGCAGGATGGACTCCAGCCGCCGCTCATGGGCCATCATCTCCTCGTCCCAGGCGCCCTGGCCGGAGCAGATGATGATGTTGGACTCCCGGTACAGGTCCAGCCACGGGTGGTCGCCCGGCATATTGGGCAAAAACCGCAGCGGGGAGTTGGCGTAGGTCAGATCGTCCTGATAGCTGCCGAAGAAGAAGTCGGCGTCGAACAGGCCGCTCAAAGACACCACCGTGTCGAACAGGTCCGGCCGCCGGAAGAAAAAGTTGGCCGCGTGATAGGCGCCCATGCTGCAGCCGGTGGTCATGGCCTTGCAGTCGTCGCAGCCCAGCTCATAGCACCGGGGCAGCAGCTCCTCGGTCACATAGGCGAACCACCGCTCATGCAGCTCCAGCCGCTGGCGGGGGTCGGCGTCAAAGTTGGAGAAGGTCTCCCCGTCGATGGCGTCCACGCCCACGATCATCACGCGGCCCTCCTCCACCCACTGGGCCACGGTGTCCACCATGCCGTAGTTGGCGAAGTCGAAGAACCGGCCGTTCTGGGGCGGGAAGGCGAAGCAGAGCTTCCCCCCGTGGCCATAGACCTCGAACTCCATATCCCGGTCCAGGATCTGGCTGTATTCCTTAAAATAACGGTGCATCATACGCTGTTCCTCCTCATACCCGCTCGCCGACGAAGCGGATGAATTCTTTGGCCGCCTGCTCGTCGGCGGCGTGGATGGTATACATCTGGTTGCCCATGGCGTCCGAGAGGGCGTCCGGCATCCGCTCGCACATGGCCATCTGCCCGCCGTAGCGCGCCAGCACCTCTTCATGGGAGTGCACATAGCGGGCGCTGTCCCGCCGGCTGGCATAGGCGCAGAAATGATCGGCGCCGCCGGGCCGCTCCCGGCGCTCGTCAAAGGCCACCATATCCGCCCAGATCTGATAGACGTCGGTGCTGTGGGCAAAGTTGATCATATCCGGCGTATAGCCGCCGGCGGGGCGCATGTTGACCTCCAGCCCCACGAAATCGCCCACATCCCCCAGACCGGGCTTGGGGCGGGTCAGCTCGAAGAACTCCAGATGTACGAACCGGCTGGCGGCCCCGAAGGCCTTAGCCGTGCGCCGGCCCATATCCGCCAGAGCGTCCGGCACCCTGTCCGCCACATAATAGGCCAGGTCACCCTGCTCGTTGACGATGTCGGCGATGGAGGGCGGGAACACGCCCGTGGACTCGATCAGCGGCTCGCACCGGGAGTTCATGATGGCGTCGTAGGAGCGGATGTCGCCCCAGATGAATTCCTCCATCACGTAGTCCACATCCGGCTTCTCCGCGAAGAAGGCGGCCAGATCGGCCTCGTTCTCCAGCTTATAGGTGTGGGCGGCGCCCACGCCGTTGTCAGGCTTGACGATGACCGGCCAGCCCACCTCGCCGATGAAGGCCTCCGCCGCGGCCTGATCGGTGACCCGGTGGCACCGGGCCGTGGGCACGCCCGCCTTGGCGTAATAGGCCTTCATGCCGGATTTGCTCTTGAAGGCCGCCACGCCCGCGGTATCCACGCCGGTGGTGATGTTGAAGTCCGTCCGCAGCCGGGCGTCCTGCTCCAGCCAGTACTCGTTGTTGGACTCCAGCCAGTCGATCTTCCCGTGCTTGAAGGAAAAATACGCGCAGGCGCGAAACACCTGGTCATAGTCCTCCAGCGTATCCACCCGGTAATACTCCGCCAGGGCGCCGCGCAGACCCGGCTCCAGCTGCTCGAAGGGGCAGTCGCCGATGCCCAGCACCGTGACGCCGTTGCGGCGCAGCCGGTCGCAGAAATTCCAGTATGTACGGGGGAAATTCGGGGAAATAAAAACGAAATTCACGGTCCTCTCTCCTCTCAGGTCGTCTCTATTTGGTCTTTGTATCGATCCACTCCGTTCGGAACTTGGAGTACACGATCTTTTGCTCGCTGTACAGGCCATAGTAGCCGCTGAGCATATAGCTGACGGCGCAGCACAGCGCGAACAGCACCATCCCGTCCCCGCCGAACAGCTCAAAGCTCAGAAGGATGGCCGTCAGGGGGCAGTTGGTGGCCCCGCAGAACACCGCCGTCATGCCCAGCGCGCCGGAAAAGCCGTGGGGCAGCCCCAGCAGCGGCCCGATCCACACGCCGAAGGCGCATCCGACGCACAGCGCCGGCACGATCTCGCCGCCCCGGAACCCCGCTCCCAGCGTCAGGGCCGTCAGCAAGGTCTTGATGAGGAAGGCCTCCGGCTCCGTATCCCCGGCCAGCAGCCGGCGGATGAGCCCGTCCCCCGCGCCGCTGTATTCCTGGGTGCCCAGCAGCAGCGTCACGCCCAGCACCAGCGCGCCGCCCACCGCCGCCCGCCACGCGGGGCGGGGCACGGCCTTTTCATAGAGCTTGTGGCTCAGGTGCATCGCCTCGCAGAAGCCGACGGACACCGCCGCGCACAGCGCCCCCAGCGCCGCCGTGGCCAGCATGCTGCCCGGCCCCAGCGCCGCCGCGGGGCCAGCATAATAGCCCACCTCGCCGTGCAGGCCCATGGCGCGGGCCAGCAGGAAGCCCGCCGCCGACGCCGTCACGCAGGGCACGATGGCCGCGTAATACATCACGCCCACGCTCACCACCTCCATGGCGAACACCGCCGCGGTGATGGGCGTGCCGAAAAGCGCCGAGAAAGCAGCCGCCATGCCGCACATGACCATGACCCGCTGGTCCTTCTCGTCCAGCCGCAGGGCCCTGGCAGCCCGGCCGGCCATGGAGCCGCCCAGCTGCAGCGCCGCGCCCTCCCGGCCAGAGGAGCCGCCCACGAAATGGGTGATCACCGTGGACACGAAGATCAGCGGCGCCATCCGCAGCCGCACCGGCTCGGCGTCCCGCACGGCCACCAGCACCAGGTTGGTCCCCCGGTCGTCGGCCATCCCGCACACGTCATATAACCACACGATGGCCGCGCCGGCCAGCGGCAGCAGCCAAATCACCCACGGCCTGGCCGCCCGGATCTCCGTGACGATATCGATGCACCAGTGGAACCCCGCCGCCACGGCGCCCACTGCCAGACCCGTGACGCAGGCCAGCGCCGTCCACGTCAAAAAGGCGGCGCACCCGCGGCCCGTGTTCTTCAGGCTGTCCAGCACCCGTCTCATGGCCGGCGCCCCCTTTCCTTTATCGCTTTACAGAAGAGTATAGCACACTCCTTCGCCATTTGCACCCGCCGCCGGAAAAAATTCGTATAAAAACAATGGTTTTTTCCCGCGGGCGATCCCTTTCCCTCCGCCTGCGTCCGCGGAAAGGAGACGGTGTGAGCAGGAGGGAAGGCCGTCCGCCCTCCCCGGGCAGACTCGGCCGTGCCCAGAGTATACTCCATCCCGCTCCCGAACACAAGCATGCCGGGCCGCCGCACCGCGTGCGGTTTTCGCCCGCTGCCGTTCCCGGAAGCGAGAAAAACATAGCCCAGCGTCCGTCGATAGCGACAAATTTTTACCTGGATAATGCATGTTTTTCACAGTTCATCACAGGATTCACGATCTTCCCCGATCTCCCTGTCCTCTGGGCGCCCGTAGGGCTCTCAGCGCAAATTTTTCAGGCTATCCCGGTAAAAAAAGCGGAAAGAAAATTTTCCTGTGCAGATGGCAGAAAATCGTTTCCCGCCTTTGGCTAAATCGTAAAAAATGCACTGCGCTGACCGGAAAAACGTTGATTTTTGCGCCATGACAGTGGTAAATTACTAATGTATAGATCATCCGCCCCGGCGGGCCTGCCGCATCCGTACGGCTGCGGCGGGGTATCGTTGCGCCCGGCCGGGCACGGCGCCAATGCGTGAGGAGGTTTTCTTATGTTTGATCCCAAGACTGTCTTTCTGGGCATCGCGCCCATCGGCTGGTGCAACGACGACATGCCGGAGCTGGGCGCGGAGAACACGTTCAAGCAGACCGTCAGCGAGATGGCCCTGGCCGGCTTCACCGGCTGCGAGATCGGCAACAAGTATCCCAAGGACCCGGCGGAGCTGAAACGGGCCCTGGATCTGCGGGGCATGCGCATCGCCAGCCGCTGGTACTCTTCCTTCCTCCTGACCCGTCCCATCGAGCAGGAGATCGCCGACTTCACCGCCAACCTGGATTTCCTGGCGGCCGTGGGCGCCGACCGCATCAACGTCAGCGAGCAGAGCCATTCCATCCAGGGGCAGATGGACACCCCCATCCTCACCGGAGGGCACAAATACGTCATGAACGACGCGGAGTGGGACCGGCTCTGCGCCGGGCTGGACACCCTGGGAAAGATCGCCGCTGACCGGGGCTTCAAGCTGTGCTTCCACCACCATATGGGCACGGTCGTGCAGACCAGCGCCGAGACGGACCGGCTGATGGCCCACACCGACCCCCGGTACGTGTTCCTCTGCTATGACACCGGCCATTTCACCTTCGCCGGCGAGGACCCGCTGGCCATGCTGAAAAAATACGTGGACCGGGTGGGCCACGTCCACCTGAAGGACATGCGCCTGGCCGTGGTGGAGCAGGTGAAGGCCAACGGCTGGAGCTTCCTCCAGGCCGTGCGCAATGGGGCTTTCACCGTGCCCGGCGACGGGGACGTGGACTTCGACCCGGTGTTCAAAACGCTGGCCGACGCCGGCTACCAGGGGTGGCTGCTGGTGGAGGCCGAGCAGGACCCGGCCAAGGCCGAGCCGCTGGAATACGCCGTCAAGGGCCGCAAATACATCCGCGAACACACAGGTCTATAATAAGGAGGACACCTTCATGAGCTATATCAACAAGAACGCCGAGCTCCGCCGGGGCTACAACGCCTATATCGACGCGGCGGCGGACGACATGGGCACCCAGATGGACATCGGGCTGCTGGTGATGGAGCCGGGCGACACCTATACCATCCAGGAGCCGGAGAAGGAGTGCGCCGTGCTGCTGTTCGCCGGCAGCGTGACCTTCGCCTGGAACGGCCAGAGCGTGGAGGCCGACCGGCCCGACTGCTTCCGCCATGAGGCATACTGCCTGCTGGCCCCCCGGAACACCGCCATCGAGCTGACCGCCCGCGCCCACAGCGAGCTCTACATCCAAAAGACGCCCAACGACCGGGACTACGCGCCCGTGATGTACACCCCCGAGACGGTGCAGGTGCAGCACGCCGGGGCCAACGGGGAGCTGCTGGGCTGCATGCGCCGGGAGATCAAGACCTTTTTCGACTATGACAATGCCCCCTTCTCCAACATGGTACTGGGCGAGGTGCTCAACTTCCCCGGCAAGTGGTCCTCCTATCCCCCCCATCATCACCCCCAGCCGGAGGTCTACTTCTACCGCTTCGACTATCCCGACGGCTTCGGCGCCGGGTTCGCCAACGGCGAGATCTATAAGACCGGCCACAACGGCATGGCCGTTATCAACCACGGCTTCCACTCCCAGGCGGCCGCGCCCGGCTACGCCATGTGCTACGCCTGGGGCATCCGGCATCTGGACGGCGACCCCTGGAAAAAGACCCGCATCGACGACGCCGAGCACGCCTGGCTGTGGCAGGCCGACGCCAACGACCACATCTTCCAGGGCTGATCCCCGCCGGAGCCGACAAAACTCTATAAACATATAAGCACACATAAAAGGAGGTACTCCCGTGAAAACCGTTCGTTTGACAATGGCCCAGGCTCTGGTCCGTTTCCTGGAGAACCAGTACATCGACGTGGACGGCAAACAGAGCCGCTTCGTCCGCGGCGTGTTCATGATCCCCGGCCACGGCAACGTGGTGGGTCTCGGCCAGGCGCTGAGCCAGGAGGCCAAGCACCTGGAGATCTACCAGGGCAAGAACGAGCAGGGCATGGCCCAGGCCGCCGTGGCTTTCGCCAAGCAGATGAAGCGCAAGCAGATCTTCGCCGTCACGTCCTCCATCGGGCCCGGCGCGGCCAACATGGTCACCGCCTGCGGCACCGCCACCGCCAACAACATCCCCGTGCTGGTGCTGCCCGGCGACACCTACGCCTGCCGCCAGCCCGACCCGGTGCTCCAGCAGGTCGAACACACCCACAGCCTCTCCATCTCCACCAATGACGCGTTCAAGGCCGTGTGCCGCTACTGGGACCGGATCGTCCGGCCCGAGCAGCTGATGAGCGCCGCCATCTCCGCGTTCCGCACCCTCACCGACCCGGCCAACACCGGCGCGGTGTGTCTGGCCATGCCCCAGGACGTAGAGGGCGAGGCCTATGACTATCCCGTGAGCTTCTTCGCCAAGCGGGTCTGGCGCCTGGAGCGCCGTCCGGCCACCGAGGCCGCCCTGGACGAGGCGGCGGCAGCCATCAAAAAGGCCAAGCGTCCCATGCTGGTCTGCGGCGGCGGCGTGCGCTATTCCGAGGCCCACGAGGAATTCCGCGCCTTCGTGGACGCCACCGGCATCCCCTTCGGCGAGACCCAGGCCGGCAAGAGCGCCATCGAGTGGACCCACCCGCTGAACCTGGGCGGCATGGGCGTCACCGGCTGCTCCGCCGCCAACGACATCGCCCACAGGGCGGACCTGGTCATCGGCGTGGGCACCCGCTATACCGACTTCACCACCAGCTCCAAGTGGCTGTTCAAGGATACCTGCAAATTCGTCAACATCAACGTCTCCGAGTTCCAGGCCCTCAAGATGGACGCCGTCCCCGTGGTGGCCGATGCCAAGGACGCCCTGCCCCGGCTGCTGAAAAAGCTGGACGGCTATAAGGCCCCCTATACCGACGAGGTGACCAAGGCCCAGGCCAAGTGGGCCAAGGAGCTGGCCCGGCTGGACGGGATCACCTTCGAGGACACCGACGCCTGGAAGCCCGAGATCAACGACGCCAACGCCGGCTCCGCCCGGCGCTTCGCCCACGATCTGCACTCCGTGCTGACCCAGACCGCAGCCCTGGGCGCCATCAACGCCATGATGGACGACGAGGACGTGGCCATCGGCGCGGCCGGCTCCCTGCCCGGCGACATGCAGCGCATGTGGCGGGCGGTGGCCCCCGACTCTTACAACATGGAGTACGGCTACTCCACCATGGGCTACGAGATCGCCGGCGCCCTGGGCGTGAAACTGGCCATCGGAGACAAGCACGACGTCTACTCCTTCTGCGGCGACGGCTCCTTCAACATGCTCCACGGCGAGCTCATCACCGCCGTGCAGGAGCACAAGAAGATCGTGGTGTGCCTTTTCGATAACGCCAGCTTCGGCTGCATCAACAACCTGCAGGTGGGCCACGGCAACAAGACCTTGGTCACCGAGCTTCGCTACCGCAGCAAGGACGGCCTGTTCGGCGATTTCATGGACATCGACTACGCCAAAGTGGCGGAGGCATACGGCTGCGTCAGCTTCAAAGCCCGGACCATGGAAGAGCTGGTGGCCGCGGTGGAGGCCGCCAAGAAGGTCAAGAACGTCCCGGTGCTCATCGACATCAAGGTCCTGCCCAAGACCATGACCGACGGCTATGACTCCTGGTGGCGTGTGGGCGACACAGAGGTCAGCGAGCGGCCGGAGAACGTGGCCGCCTACGAGGACCATCTGGCCCACGTGAAGGACGCCCGCAAATTCTGATAATCCGGCCTCGGCCGTCATATGACAAAGAAAGGCTTTACAATGGATAAGATTCTGAAGATCGGCATCATCGGCTGCGGCGCCATCGGCAAGGACCACTGCCGGCGTATCATCGAGACGGTCCCCGGCGCCACCGTGGTGGCCGTCAGCGACTATGTGCCCGCCGCGGCGGACGAGCTGGCCGCCAAGTACGGTCTGCGCTCCTTCGCCAACGACTGCGACGGCATGATCCGCGATCCCGAGGTGGAGGCCGTGCTGATCACCTCCATCGACCCGACCCACCACGACTACGTGATGAAGACCCTGGCCGAGGAGAAGTGGTGCTTCTGCGAAAAGCCCCTGAGCCAGAACGCCGCCGACTGCGAGGACATCATCAAGCGGGAGCTGGAAATCGGCCAGCGGAAGGTCCAGGTGGGCTTCATGCGCCACTATGACCGGGGCTACGCCGAGATGAAACGCATCATCGACTCCGGCGCGCTGGGCGCGCCCCTGCTGATCAAGGCCTGCCACCGCAACGTCTCCCAGGGCCCGGGCTTCAAGACCGAGAACGGCGTCACCAACGTGGCCATCCACGAGCTGGACATCTGCCGTTGGCTGCTGGGCGACGAGTACGAGGACGTGCAGTGCGTAAAGGTGCGTCAGAGCGCCAACTCCGACAAGGGCTATGACAACCCCCAGGTCATGCTCATGCGGACCAAGAAGGGCTGCTTCATCGACGTGGAGGTCCAGGTGGCCGACGGCTACGGCTACGACATCCAGTGCGAGGTGGTCTGCGAGAACGGCACCGTGAAGCTGCCCGACCCCTACGCGGTGGTCTGCCGCTCCCGTCCCGCCGGCTGGGACAGCGTCCAGCCCGCCGAGACCATGCCCATCATGACCGACTGGAAGGAGCGCTTCATCGAGGCCTACGACATCGAGATGATCAAATGGGTGGAATCCGTGCACGCCGGCAAGCTGACCGGCCCCTCCGCCTGGGACGGCTACGTGGCCTGCGTGGCGGGCGACGCGCTCAACGCCTCCCGGGGCACCTCCCAGTTCTATAAAGTAGAGACCATGGACAAGCCGGCGCTCTATCTGTGACGCGCCTCACCGGGCCGCCCTCCCACGGGCGGGCGGCCCGCATGATGACTTTGCGGCCCTGGCCGCAGAAGGGACGACAACATTACATGAAACCATTCAACAAAAAGGAACTGGAGGTCCTGGCGGCCCGGATCCGGCTGGAGACCCTGAAGGTCATCCACTCCCGCGGCTTCGGCCACGTGGGCGGGTCCATGGACCTGGCGGACCTGATGGCGGTGCTGTACGGCGCCGTCATGAACTATGATGTGAAGGACCCCCGCTGGCCGGACCGTGATTGGCTGGTGCTCAGCAAGGGCCACGCCGGCCCGGTGGCCTATGCCACCTTCGGCCTGATGGGCTTCTATCCTCTGGAGGAGGCCTACACCCTCAACCACCCCCACACCCGCTTCCCCAGCCACACCGACCGGAAGCTGACCCCCGGCGTGGACCTGACCACCGGCTCCCTGGGCCAGGGCGTCTCCACCGCCACCGGCGCGGCGCTGGGCAATCGGATCGACGGCCGGCAGAACCACGTTTTCTGCGTCATCGGCGACGGCGAGGCGGACGAGGGCCAGGTCTGGGAGGGGCTGCACTTCGCCTGCGCCCATAAGCTGGACAACATCGTCTACTTCATCGACAACAACGGCTACCAACTGGACGGCCCCACCGCCGACATCCTGCCCCACAGCAGCCTGGCGGCCAAGGCGGAGGCCTTCGGCCTGTATACACAAGAGATCGACGGCCACGACGTGGCGGCCATCTATCAGGCCATCGTCAACGCCTACGCCAAAAAGGGCATGCCCAGCTGCATCGTGCTGGATACCTGCAAGGGCAAAGGCGCCACCTTCGCCGAGGTCAACCACGAGCACAGCTCCCAGCCCAAGGAGGACGCCTGGGCCGAGGCGCTGGCCGCGGCGGAGAAGGCCCTGGCCGAGGCGGAAAAGGCTTGAAGGAGGCGAGAGAAATGAGCTTTACTCTGATCGGAAAACACGAGAAGGACCCCCGGGCCAGCCGGGACGCCCTGGCGCTGACCCTGAACGAGATGATGGCCGCCGATCCGTCCATCTGCTATGTGGACTGCGACCTGATGGGCTGCATCAACACCAAGCAGCTGCGCAAGAACTATCCCGACCGGGCCTTTGAGGCGGGCATCGCCGAGGCCAACGGCGCGGGCATCGCCGCCGGTCTGGCCGCCACGGGCAAGAAGGTCTTTTTCCACTCCTTTGGCACCTTCTCCTCCCGCCGCTGCTATGACCAGATCTATATGTCCGCCGCCTACGCGGGGCTGACCGTGCATGTGCTGGGCTCCGACGCGGGCGTCACCGCCGCTTTCAACGGCGGCACCCATATGCCCCTGGAGGACGCGGGCATGTACCTCTCCATCCCCGAGTCCACGGTGCTGGACCCCTGCGACTATGTCCAGCTGGAGAGCGTCACCCGCCAGCTGCCCGGCATCACCCGCGGCGTCACCTTCACCCGCTTCGTCCGCAAGGACGTGATCCAGGTCTACGGCGACGGCTCCCGGTTCGAGATCGGCAAGGGCGTGGTGTTGCACGCCTCCGACAGGGACGTGTGCACTGTCATCGCCTCCGGCATCATGGTGGACGAGGCCCTCAAGGCGTGGGAACAGCTCCAGGCCGAGGGCGTCAGCGTGCGCGTCATCGACATGTTCACCTGGAAGCCCCTGGACGAGGCCCTGCTCCTTCAGGCCGCCCATGAGACCGGCGCCATCGTCACGGCGGAGAACCACAACGTGACCTGCGGTCTGGGCTCCGCGGTGGCCAACTGCCTGGCGAAGAACCGCCCCACCCCCCAGGAGTTCGTGGGCGTGCAGGACCTGTTCGGCCAGGTCGGCCCCCAGAGCTTCCTGATGGACGAATACGGCCTGCGGGCCGCCAACATCGTGGAGGCCGTGAAAAAGGCAGCCGCCCGCAAATAAACGCGATCCCAATTTCTGATAAGGAGATTTTCAAGTATGGCTATGGACGCATTTTCCGCCTCCCTGATGGCGGACAAGAGAGAGATCATTTTCGCCCCCACCGTGTATAAGTTCCAGACCTTTGCCCAGATGGCGGAGGAATTCAAGCTGGGCGAGCGGGACGTGGTGCTGACCAACGAGTTCATCTACACCCCCTTCATGAAGGACCTGGGCCTGCCCTGCCAGTTCGTGTTCCAGGAGAAGTTCGGCGCCGGCGAGCCCAGCGAGGCCATGATCCAGACCATGTACGACGCCATCCCCTATGACAGCTATGACCGGGTCATCGCCGTGGGCGGCGGCGCCATCATGGATCTGTGCAAGCTCCTGGGCTGCCAGCGGCCCGACACCGTGCACAACCTCTACTTCAAGCGCTTCCCCGTCGTCCATGAGAAGGACGTCATCGCCGTGCCCACCACCTGCGGCACCGGCTCCGAGTGCACCAACATCTCCGTGGCCATCGTCAAGGACGAGAAGGACGGCGTGCTCACCGGCGGCGAGACCAAGCTGGGCCTGGTCAGCGACGACATCATCCCCAACAAGGTCTGCCTGATCCCCGACCTGCTGCGCACCCTGCCCTACAAGCCCTTCGCCTGCAGCGCCATCGACGCGCTGGTCCACGCCACCGAGTCGTTCCTCAGCCCCCACCGCAAGACCATGACCAGCGAGCTCTTCTCCGTGAAGGCCATGGAGCTCATCCTCAACGGCTTCAAGCTGCTGGACGAGAAGGGCAAGGACGCCCGCTTCGAGTACATGGACCAGTTCGTGACCGCCTCCTTCTATGCCGGCATCGCCTTTTTGAAGGCCGGCTGCGGCCCCGTGCACGGCATGAGCTTCCCTCTGGGCGGCACCTATCACGTCCCCCACGGCGAGAGCAACTATATGCTCTTCGGCGCCATCCTGGACTACTATGACGAGCACGATCCCAACGGCGAGATCATGAAGTTCAAAGAGCTCATCGCCTCCATCACCGGCTGCGAGGCGAAAAACGCCATCCCCTATCTGAACGATCTGCTCCAGCGCATCCTGCCCCTGCGCCCCCTGCGGGACTGCGGCTTCACCGAGGCCGACTTCAAGGCCTTCCCCCTGTCCGTGGAGGCCAACCAGCAGCGGCTGATGACCAACGCTTACTATCCCTTCGACCTGGAAAGCGAAGAGGCCATCTACCGCAAGTGCTATTAAGTCATGAAAATTGGAAGGATATGACAGCTCCGGCCGCCATATCCTTCCCCTGCATTTCGATCGAGAAACAATAAGGAGGAAGCATCCATGTATACCACCATCCGCTATGAGAAGCAGGACAACATCGGCATTCTCACCATCGACCGGCCCAAGGCGCTGAACGCCCTGAACTCCACCGTCATCGCCGAGCTGGAGCAGGCCGTCACCGAGATCGAGCAGGACGCCGAGCTGGGCGCGCTGATCATCACCGGCGAGGGCCGCTCCTTTGTGGCCGGCGCCGACATCGGCGAGCAGTATCCCATGGACGTGGCCGCCGGCCGCGCCTGGGGCCGCCGGGGCAGCGCCCTGATGCGCCGCATCGAGAAGCTGGAGATCCCCACCATCGCCGCGGTGAACGGCTTCGCCCTGGGCGGCGGCTGCGAGCTGGCCATGAGCTGCGACATCATCCTGGCCGCCGGCCCCAACGCCGAGGGCAAGGGCGGGGCCAAGTTCGGCCAGCCCGAGGTGGGCCTGGGCATCACGCCGGGCTTCTCCGGCACCCAGCGTCTGCCCCGCCGGGTGGGCATCGCCAAGGCCAAAGAGCTGATCTTCTCCGGCCGGCAGATCGGCGCCGCTGAGGCCGTGCAGATCGGTCTGGCCAACGCCGTGTATCCCCCCGAGGAGCTGATGGACAAGGCCATCGAGATGGCCAGGAGCTTCACCGCCAACGCCCCCATCGCCGTCAAGTACGCCAAGGCCTGCATCGACCGGGGCATGCAGATGGACATCGACGACGGCATCGCCCTGGAGAACGAGCTGTTCGCCAT
>CANQOA010000049.1 GCA_947625355.1 uncultured Oscillospiraceae bacterium
TAAGATAAGATCTCCCATCCTTTTAATGGAGTAAGGGTCGATGAAGACTACATCGTTGATAGGCCGGAGGTGTAAGCACGGTAACGTGTTCAGCCGACCGGTACTAATAACCCGAGGGCTTGACCTACAGTATGCAGACTCAAGCCTTGCATAACTCCACCCCATTGTTCAGTTTTCAGGGCGCATCCGCCCTGAATCAGTTGGTGGTTATTACAGCGGGGGTCCACCCGTTCCCATTCCGAACACGGTAGTTAAGCCCGACTGTGCCGACGATACTTGTCTGGAGACGGACTGGAAAAATAGGTCGCTGCCAACATCATCCCCTGGAGCATTGCTCCAGGGGATTTCTTTATGTGCCAAGGCGTGGTATAATAGCGCTAAACCGCATCATCAGGAGATATGACCGGTTAAGTATCGTTACCGTGCGAAAGGACATGCAACCTTTTACAACTGAACGTACAGAGCAGATAGGCGGCATGGACTTTCGCGTCAAGCGATTTAATGATTGAGTTTTGTACTTTGTCATAGAGAGGAGGATAAAGGGTGGATATCAGGCTGCAAAAGGTCCGCGAGGATGATGCGGCGTTTTTGTATCGGTTCATGAACGACAAGACTATCCTTGATGCTTTAGACGAGATCCCTACACAGCTCGGCGATTGGGTCGAGGCAATATCCGCGTGGGATCGTGATCCCGACGAAGAAGTTACTATTATATTTGATGAAAACAAACCCATTGGCTGGCTGGGCATAAACGGGCTGTTATCGGAAGATAAAACGGCGTACATTAAAATGATCGGCCTGTTTCCCCAATATCAAAATAAGGGGATAGGGACGTATGCCCTCGGGCAAGCCCTGGGGATGTTGAGATCGAGGGGATTTGCGGCGGTGGCGCTATATACGGATCAAAGCAATCGCCGCGCACAAAACTGTTACATGAAGTGCGGCTTCAAGATCACGGAGAAGCTCGTGGAAAAAATGGCGAACGGGGCTCTTGCGGAACGATATAAAATGGAACTGGTATTATGATAAAAACAGAGAGACTTCTCATCGCGCCGTTCGATATGAAATATCTAAAGCGCTGCGGTTGCAGGGATCTCTGTTAAAAGCACGGGGACCGGAAGTGTGAGCACAGACGGTCGGGAGGTGGATAATATGGCGGTTTTGAAGGTCATGAAACCCCGATTTACGGTGATCGGGATCGAGGGCAGCACAGACGACGGCGACGGATTCATCGAGAAGCTGTGGAGCGAGGCCAATTCCCGTTTTCCGGAGATCGAGGCGCTTTGCAAGCGCGACAGCGACGGAGCTTTCGCAGGGTTCTGGGGCGCGATGACCGATCTTACCCGCAGTTTCAAGCCCTGGGGGGACTTTTCCAAGGGGCTGTATCTCGCGGGGGCGGAGTGCGAAGATGAGGCGGAGCCCCCGGAGGGGTGGACAAAGTGGATCGTACCGTCTTTCGAGTATCTTCGTTTTGCCTGTGAGGAATTTGCGTTTCCGCAGGCAATAGAGTATGTAAAAGAAAATGGTTTTTCCGTCGCGGGCGCTGTGCACGACTTTACGGATCCCCGCACTGGAGAAGGGTATGTTTACGTTCCCATAAAGCGGATCGACTGACGGCTTCCTGTTTGCCAGGGCCCGCGGGAGGAAAAATGCGATGCTGAACGAGCTGCGGTTATATATCCCCCGGCCGGAGGACGGCTGGTTTCACGCGAAAATGATGTCCGACCCGGAGACGATGGCCTATAACGCGCCCTGGTTCCCGCCGGATGGGTGTATCCCCGCGCCGGAGGCGGAGTGGCAGAGGCTGCAGGCGTCCTGGATCGGGAGGGAGCCGGAGCGGTTCTACGCCTTCCTGCGGCGGGAAAGCGACGGCGCTTTCGTTGGGGATGTGGAGTATCACCGTGACCCGAAGCAGGGCTGGCATGAGATGGGGATCGTGATCTACGCCCCGGAGAGGGGAAAAGGATACGGCCGGCAGGGCCTTGACCTGCTGCTGGACCGGGCGTTCAGAGTGGATGGCGTTCCCCGGCTGCACAACGATTTTGAGCCGGCCCGCGCCGCTGCCTATCGCATCCACAAGGCGGCTGGTTTCCGGGAGACGGGCCTGACCGACGGGATCCTCCATCTGGAATTGACGCGGGAGGAATATTTGCACCGCAAAGGATAGAGGGCGAAGCGAGCAGAGGTTTGAAGAAAATGGAAGAGAGAAAATACATCATCGAGGCGATGGAAAGCGAGGACGAGATCGCCGGCAAGGGCGCTGTGCACTATGAGTCCTGGCACGAGACCTATGCGGGCTGGTCGACGCGGCGTACATCGAAAAGCTGATGCTGGAAAAATGTATCGCAACGGCTCACAAGTGGCCGGACAATATCCTTGTCGCAAAGGATGGGGAGAAGGTCGTGGGCTTCGCGGGATATGGCGCTTATCGGGACGATACCATTCCCGGCTGCGGCGAGGTGTTCGCGCTCTATGTCCTCGCCGCCTATCACGGCCAGGGGCTCGGCTATGCGCTGATGAACGCGGCGGTCGAAAAGCTTTCCGCTTATGAGAAGATCGCCATTTGGGTGCTGAAGGGGAACGAGCGAGCCATCCGCTTCTATGAGCGGTACGGTTTCCGCTTCGACGGGACAGAAGCAGAGATCATGCTTGGCACTCCGAATACGGAACTGCGGATGATCTATGAAAGGGATCGGGCCTGATCCCGTTTTTGGGAAAAACCATGAGCACTTTTGAAGAGATATGGGATATCGTGCGCCAGATCCCGCTGGGGAAAGTGGCGGAGAAGAGCGGCCCGCTGCGGTCGCAGGACAAAGAGGCGAGAATATGACCATCCAAGAAGTGGAGCCAACGGGGGAGCTGCTGGAGCAGCTGATCGCACTTTCCTGGGATTGGGAAGCGGAAAATTCCAGTCACGGGTACAGAAAGAATACCCCAGCGGACATCGAGGGCAACCGGGTGTTTGTGGCGTTTGAGGAAGGCGCGGTCATAGGCTATCTGTTCGGGCATGAAGAGGTCATCGAAACGGCAACCAGCGTCTATCCGGCGGGGACGACCAGCTTTGAGCTGGAAGAGCTGTATGTGAGCCCCCGGCACAGGAGCAGGGGAGTCGGAAGGGCGCTTTTCCAATATGTCGAGAAAGAACTCGCCGGCAAAGTCGATATGATCCTGCTGGGAACGGCCACGAAGGACTTCCGGGCGATATTGCACTTTTACATCGACGAGCTGGGGATGGAGTTTTGGAGCGCACGGCTATTTAAGAGGATGGAGAAAAGCGGCGGCTGCGGGTAGAACAAATGGTAGAATTAAGAGCGATCACCGAGGATGATTTTCAACAATGCTTGAGCCTGCACGCCAGCGTGCAGGACAGTAGCTTTGTAGATTCCGTTGCGTATTCTTTGGCCGAGGCATGGCTCTATTATCAGGATACAAGACCATTTGCCATTTACAACGACGGCATAATGATAGGATTCGTTTCGATGTATGTCGGAGAAGAAAACTATCAGATCATCAATTTCCTGATCGATGACGCATTTCAAAGAAAAGGACTGGGAACAGAGGCGGCAAAACTCTGTATTGATTACTTGAAAAATGAATTTATGGTACACAGGATCTCTGCTCCTGTAAAGCTGGAACATACTGCCGCTCAGGCATTCTGGAAAAAACAAGGCTTTTGCTTTTCTGATTCGATCGAAGATGGATACGTTTTTATGAGAAAAACGCTTTGATAACTCCCCCTTTGCCGGAGAGAAAACCATGAGCACTTTTGAAGAGATGTGGGATATCGTGCGCCAGATCCCGCCGGGGCGGGTGGCCACTTATGGGCAGATCGCCCGCATGACGGGACGGCCCCGGGGCGCGCGGCTGGTGGGCTGGGCCATGGCATCCTGCCTGGCGGATATGGGAGTGCCCTGCCACCGGGTGGTGGACCGGTCCGGCGGCACGAAGAAAGCCTTTGACGAGCACATGCCGGACGGCCAGCGGTTTTTGCTGGAGGCGGAGGGCGTTCTATTCCGCCCGGACGGCACAGTGGATATGGAGCGCTGCCAATGGCGGCCGGAATGAGGATGGAATATGAAGCTGCACTACATGGGCAAATATAACTTGGACCCGGCCAGCCTCCCCCACGGGGAGCACATGCCCGGGGCGGTGCCCTTCAAAGAAGTGAAGGACACTAAGCAGATGAGCCTGATCGCCAACGGCCTCAGCGTTGTGCTAATGCTCCTGCTGGGGGCTTTGGCGGCGGCGCGGTGCTGGCCTTATTTCCCGGAGGGCTGCTGGCAGCTGCCGCTGGGCTGCGCCGCGTCGCTGCTGGCGCTTTTCCCCCACGAGCTGCTGCACGCGGTGTGCTTCCGGGCCGACGCGTATCTCTACACCAACTGGGCCCAGGGGCTGCTGTTCGTGGTGGGGCCGGAGACCATGAGCAAGAGCCGGTTCATCTTCATGTCCCTGCTGCCGAACATGGTGTTCGGCCTGGTGCCCTATGTGGCCGGGATGATATGGCCCCGGCTCCTCTTCTGCCTGGCCATGGGCACGCTGTGCCTCGGCATGGGCGCGGGGGACTATTACAACGTGTTCAATGCCGCTGTCCAGATGCCCAAGGGCGCGCGGACCTATCTTTACGGATTCAACTCCTGGTGGTATATGCCGCAATGATCGAGCTCAGACGCCACATCCCGGCGGAGGATATATTCCGCTATATGGAAAAGCTGGACTTCCCCTATCAGTACCGGCCGGGGTTTGCCCGGTGGGAGGCGTCCTTTTCCCGTGACGTGGACGGCGAAGGCCGGACCCTGTTTGCCGGCCTGGCCACAGCGGGCGCCTATGTGGACGGCGCCCTGGCGGGCTTCGTCCAGTATGGCCGGACGGCCATCGGCTTCGGTGCGGACGGGGAGATCATGGACAAAGTGTCCTATCCCGTGATCCGGCAGCTCTATTTCGACCGGGACCAGGAGGACGCCGGGCGGCTGCGAGGTGCATTTTTTGGAGGACGGGTCCACGGCCTATCTGCGGTGGATATTCATCGGGGACCGCCTGTGCGGCCGGGGCGTGGGGACGGCGTGCATGGCCGCCCTGAGAGCCGACCTCTATGGCCGGGGCGTGCGCCGCTTCGACACCGACACGGCGCTGACCAACGCCGTGTCCCGGCGGTTTTATGAAAAGACCGGCTTTGTCCGGGCGGGCGTCACGCGAAGCTATGTGCGCGTCGAGCGGGAGGGAGCGCCATGTGCCTGATATGCGATCGGATCGAGATGATCCGGCGGGGCGAGAACCCCTATTTTGTCCGGGAGCTGGAGACCGGCTATGTGGTGCTGGGCGACCACCAGCACTTTGCCGGCTATACGCTTTTCCTCTATAAGCGCCACGGGGACGCGACGGAGCTTTTCCGCCTGGCCCCGGCGGAGCGGGCGAAGTTCCTGGAGGAGATGACCCTGGTGGCCCAGGCGGTGTCCCGGGCTTTCCACGCGGAGAAGATGAACTATGAGCTGCTGGGTATGGGGGACGCACACCTGCACTGGCACCTGTTCCCCCGGCGGGCCGGGGACATCGGGCGTTACGGCAATGGCGGCCGGGGCCCGGTGTGGTGGTATCCCATGGAGAAGATGTACGACGACGAGAACCGGCCCTCGCCCGAGGCGCTGGCGGAGATGAAGCAGGCGCTGCGGATGGAACTGGACCGGGTGTTCGGCCCGGCGGAGAGAGACGCGGGCGCTTTCAGAAAGGATCTGTGACGATGGGCAAGCAAAAGATCGAAAAAACCAACGTGATGCGGCTGCTGGAGCAGAAGAAAGCCGCCTACACGCCCCACTATTACGGCGACACGGACGCCGTCTCCGGCGCGGAGGTGGCGGCGGTGCTGGGCGAGGACCCGGACCGGGTGTTCAAGACCCTGGTCACGGCGGCGGGCAGCGGGGAGCACTATGTGTTCCTGGTGCCGGTGGAAAAAGAACTGGAGCTGAAAAAGGCCGCCAAGGCCGTGGGGGAGAAGAGCATCACCATGATCAAGTCCAAAGAGCTGCTGCCGCTCACCGGCTACATCCACGGGGGCTGCTCCCCCATCGGGATGAAAAAGCCTTTCCGGACGGTGATCGACCAAAGCGCGGCCCGGTTCGATACCATCCTCTTCAGCGCCGGGAAGATCGGCTACCAGGTGGAGACGTCCCTCGCGGAGCTGGCCAAGGTGATCCCCTTCGACCTGGCGGACATAGGAGAATGACATGGACCTGTTGGAAATACAGGAGTTTTCCCAAATCGACGGACGAAAGCTCATGGACCTGTACGGGGAGAGCAACGCCGAGAACGTCGATTACTTCTACCCGGATGCGGCGGACAAGTCAGCCGCCCTGGCGAAGGTGGAGGCGGATTTTCTGGCCTTCATCTGGGACGTTTTTTTGCAAAACCGGGCGAACCGGTACATGGTCCTGACGGAGGACGGCGTATGGATCAGCGCCCTGCGGCTGTACGCCCTGGGGGACGGGGAATATTACATCGAAGCGCTGGAGACCCACCCGGCGTACCGCCGGCGGGGCTATGGCGCGGCGCTTCTGAGCATGGTGCTGGAGCGCCTGCGGAAAGAGGGCCCCTTCCGGGTCCGGGACTGCGTGAACAAGAAAAACACCCCGTCGCTGCGCACCCATGAAAAATGCGGCTTCAGGGCGGCGGACGCCGTGGGCCATGACCTGCTGGACGGGTCGGTGAACGAGCGGTGCTTCACGATGGAGTACAGAGCGACGTAAAAGAGAGGACGGAATAAAATGCGGTACGACATCGAGG
The DNA here is from genome assembly GCA_947625355.1 of uncultured Oscillospiraceae bacterium. Lineage (GTDB taxonomy): Bacteria > Bacillota > Clostridia > Oscillospirales > Oscillospiraceae > CAJOIG01. The sequence goes on from CANQOA010000049.1 coordinate 6,775, forward strand.
GATCATTTGCGGCATTCGTCCGGGAAAGCGGCCTGGATGTGCGCCTGAGCCACAAGCTGCCGGCGGGGTACGAGGACGCCTTTGGCACCTTCGACCCCATCACAAAAACGCTGTACATGGACGGAGCGTTCCTGGCCGATGCGGCGGACTATGAGGCGCTTTACTATCTCTTCCATGAGCTGCGCCACGCGGTGCAGTACCAGCGTCCGGAGCTGGTGGACGAGGACGTGCGCCAAAGCGCCCGGTACGCCATCGGATACGACGGGACCTGCTGCCGGCTGGACGGGGACCGGTGGTCCAAGTGCCGGCTGGCGGGGGATGAGGGCTACTTTACCCTGGCCTACCAAAGCCAGCCCCATGAGCTGGACGCCAACCGCTTTGCCCTGGAGCGGGCATCCGCGCTGCTGCCGGAGAAGGCGGAGCTCATCGCGGCCCTGGCGGAGCGGTGGCTGCCGAAGGAGCCCATGGATCCGGCGGAGATACAGGCGCTGTACCGGCGCGTCGACGCGGCCATCGCGGCGCGGAGCAGCGGGGCGAGGCGCTATGATCTTGCGGTCTTTGACCTGGACGGGACCATCCTCTACACCCTGGAGGATCTGAAAAACAGCCTGAACTACGCCCTCTCCAGCCACGGCCATCCGGAGCGGACGTTGGAGGAGGTGCGCCGATTCGTGGGCAACGGGGTGCGAAAGCTGGTGGAACGGGGCGCCCCGGCGGGCACGGAGCCCGACGAGCTGGACCGGCTGTATGAGACCTTCCACGTCCACTATAAGCAGCACGACCTGGACAACACCCGGCCCTATGCGGGCATCGGCGAGCTGCTGGGCCGGCTGCGGGCGGCGGGGCTGCGCCTGGCGGTGGTGTCCAACAAGGTGGACTACGGCGTGAAGGACCTGTGCGGCCGGTTCTTCCCCGGCGCCTTCGACGTGGCCATCGGGGAGCGGCCCGGCGTGGGGAAAAAGCCGGCGCCGGACATGGTGAACGAGGCCCTGGCCCAGATCGGCGCGGCCCGGGAGCGGGCGGTGTACATCGGCGACTCGGAGGTGGACATCCAGACCGCCCGGAACGCGGGGATGGACGAGATCATCGTCGCCTGGGGCTTTCGCACGGCGGAGGAGCTGGCGCCCTATGGGCCGAAGCGGGTGGCGGCGGACCCGGAGGCGCTTTACCGGATGCTGACGGAGCGGCTGTGATGACCATGGCGGCACGGAAAAAACGGATATTCGAGATCATCCAGATCGGCAACCGGACGGACTGGCCCAGCCGGCTGTTCGACATCGGCCTGATCGGCATGATCCTGGCCAACCTGTTCATCGCCGTGTTCTCCACCTTTGAGAGCTCCGCGCCCTACCGGGACGCGCTGGGGGCGGTGGAGCTGGTGACGGTGGTGTGCTTCGGAGTGGAGTACGCGCTGCGGGTCTGGACGGCGGAGTACCTTTATCCCGCCCTGTCCCCCGGCCGGGCCACGGTCCGGTATATGACCTCCTTCAGCGGGATCGTGGACATGCTGTCCTTCGTGCCCTATTTCCTGCCGGTGTTCTTCCCGGCGGGAGTGGTGGTGTTCCGGATGTTCCGGGTGGTTCGCATTTTGCGGCTGTTCCGGGTGAACGCCTATTATGACGCCCTGAACGTGATCGCCGACGTGGTCCGGAGCAAGCGGGATCAGCTGCTCAGCTCCATCTTCATCATCCTGGTGCTGATGGTGGCCGCGTCGCTTTGCATGTACAGCCTGGAGCACGACGCCCAGCCGGAGGTGTTCCAAAACGCCTTCTCCGGCTTTTGGTGGGCGGTGTCCACCCTGCTGACGGTGGGCTATGGGGACATCTACCCCATCACCCTGGCCGGGCGGGTATTCGGCACGATCCTGACCTTCCTGGGGGTGGGCATGGTGGCCATCCCCACCGGCATCCTCTCCGCCGGCTTCGTGGAGCAGTATACCCGCCTGAAGGCCCGCGGCGATGACGACGGCGTGGCGGACATCCGGTTCGTGAGTCTGCCGGTGGGCCCGGACCATCCCTGGGCGGGGATGCGGGCGGGGGAGCTGCCCCTGCCGCCGGGCCTGACGCTGGCGGTGATCCAGCGGGGGGAGGACGCGCTCCTGCCCCGGGATGACACGGCCGTCCGGGCCGGGGACCGGCTGGTGCTGGGGGCCCGCGGATCGCCGGAGGACGCCGGCGTCAGCCTCCGGGAGGTCACCCTCCGGCCGGATCACCCCTGGGTGGGCGTGCCCATCCGGGAGCTGGACATCTCCCGCCGGACAGAAGTGGTACTGGTCCGCCGGGATGACGGGCTCATATCCCCCGCCGGAGAACTGACGCTGCAAAGCGGCGACACGGTGCTGCTGTATACCCGCCGCTCCCTTCGGGACGGATAAACGACTGCGCAGAAAAACCGTCCGCGCCCCATTTGGGGCGCGGACGGTTCCACTATTATAGAGCTCGATCATTCCGGCTTTTTCGGATGGAGGGTCACGGCGATGACGATGCCGGCGATGAGCAGCACCACTCCCAGGCCGATGACGAAGCCGGACAGGATGTTCCCGGCGGGAGAGGCGGAGGTGGACCGACCCAAAATGTTTCCCGCCTCGTCGGTCCAGATGGCGCCCATGCCGCCGAAGGGGGCGGCCACCAGTTCGCCGGCGGTGTCGGCGAAGGCGCCGAACATGGCCCGCATCACCAGGCCCATGGCGGTGAACAGCCCGCCGCCGACGGCCATATACACCCCGAACAGCCACCCGTACCGCCGCAGGAGCTGCCCGATCACGCCGGGCACGGAGTCCACCCAGGTCACGGCGGGCGCGGCGGTCCGCTCCGGCTCCGGTCCCGGCGCGGGCTCCGGCTCCGGGTCGTCCTCCGACAGCAGCCAATCGGTGGTCACGCCGAAGGTCTTGGCCAGCAGCAGGAGCTTTCCGATCTCCGGCACGGCGTCTGCCAGCTCCCACTTGCTCACCGCCTGGCGGGACACGCCCACCCGCTCGGCCAGTTCCTCCTGGGACAGGCCCGCCTTTTTTCGGCAGTAGACGATCTTCTCACTGAGCGTCATATTCGCGCCCTCCTTTTGTTTGGATGGCTTTATGATACCCCGACGGGGCGGCGGCGGTCTACCAGCCGCGGCTGGAAAAGGCGCAACCGGCGGTTGCGGGGCCTCAGACGATCTCGGAATAACTGCCCAGATACCGGAAGGTCTCGCTCATCTCCTCCAGATCGCCCAGCAGCTGGACGAACCGGGGGGAGTAGACGCTGGTCTCCAGGTCGAAATAGAACATGAACTCGAAGTCCCGGTCGGGCAGGGGCCGGCTCTCCAGCTTGGTCAGGTTGATGCCCAGGGCGGTGATCCGGCTCATGATCCGGTACAGGGACCCGGGCCGGTGGCTGAGGGTCAGCATGACGCTGGTCCGGTCCGCGCCGGGGAAGATCTCCGGCTCCTTGCCGATGCAGATGAAGCGGGTATAGTTGTTGCCCTTGTCCTGGACGTCAGCGGCCAGGGTGTCCAGCCCATACAGTGCGCCGCAGGCGTGGGAGCTGAGGGCGGCGATGTCCCGCCGGTCGGATTCGGCCACCCGCTTGGCGGCCACGGCGGTGTTCTCGCAGACGGTGACCTTCACGCCGGGCAGGGATTTGAGGAACCCGGCGCACTGGGCGATGGCCTGCTCATGGGAGAAAACCTCCCGGATGTCGGCCTTCTTCACGCCGGGGCGGACCATCAGATTGTGGTCCACCTTCAGCCGCACGGAGCGGACGATGGAGAAGTTATACTCCATCATCAGGTCATAGATGCGGTTCACGGACCCGGCGGTGCTGTTCTCCAGGGGCAGCACGCCGTACTGGCAGAAGCCGCTGGCGATGGCGGAAAAGACCCCCTCGAAGCTCTTCACATAGGAGATGCGCGCGTCCCGGAACAGCTTGTCCGCCGCGATCTGGGCATAGGCGCCCTCCACCCCCTGGCAGGCCACGGTGGCCGACTCGGGAAACAGGTCCGGCGTGGTCTCCATGCTTTTGGCGATGCGTCCCACCAGAGCGCCGGGCTCCCGCAGGAGGGACGCCTGATAGCTCTGGGCCACATCCTGCAGGGTGGCGTACACCACCCCGGCGTAGCCGGAAAAGCTCTCCCCCGCCTTCTCCTGAAACCGGCCTCTGGCCTCCCGCTGGCCGGCCAGGTCCATGGGCACCATGCCCTGGGCCTGACGAGTCCTGGCGATCTGCGCGGACAGCTCCATCCGCTGGGCGAACAGCTCGCCCATCTGCCCGTCCAGGGCGTCCATCTGCTGCTTCAACACTTCCAGTTCCATATCTTCTCTGCCTTTCTTGAGATTGAGGAAAAACAAAAGCCGCGCGGTGATCTCACCGCGCGGCGTGCTGCCGTATATTTTCCCGCAGGAGATCGTCTTTACTTTTGCCTGGCAAAGGTAAAGAAGCGAAATTCCGCGGTAAAACCGAAACGCATGAAAGGGGACCTCCCTGCTTTCTTCTGAGGCTATGATACCCTGTTTTCCGGCGCTTGTCAATCGGAAATTGGTATGTATCGCCGGCCGCGCGCAAAAAGAAAAGCGCCCGGTGATCCGGGCGCTTTTGGTCGGGTAACGGGATCAGTCGAAGGTGCGGATGACCTTGCGGGGGCAGATCTCCGCGCAGTGGCCGCAGTGGACGCACTTGGACTGGTCGATCTTCGCCAGGAAGTTCTCGATGGTGATGGCGTCCGCGGGGCACTCCTTCTTGCACTTCATGCAGCCGATGCAGCCGAAGTCGCAGTACTTGGTGACGGCCGCGCCCTTATCGTTGGAGTTGCAGCCCACGGCGTTGGTGGAGCTGGCGGGGACCTTGGTGATCAGCTTCTTGGGGCAGGCCTCGGCGCACTTCATGCAGCCGACGCACTTGGAGCGGTCCACCTGGGCGATGCCGTCCACCACGTGCATGGCGTCGAAGGGGCAGGCCTTGGCGCAGTCGCCGAAGCCCAGGCAGCTGGCCGGGCAGACGTTGGCGCCGTTGCTGCCGGGCACGCGGGTGGCGGCCAGGCAGGAGCTCAGTCCCTCATACTCGAACTTCTTCTTGGTGTGGCCGCAGGAGCCGGAGCAGCGCACGAACGCCACATTGGCCTCGCCGGCGTCGGCAGAAACGCCCATGATCTCGCCGATGGCGGCGGCAGCCTTGGCGCCGCCGGGCACGCACCCGTTGACGGGCGCCTCGCCCTTGGCGACAGCGGCGGCATAGCCGTCACAGCCGGGATAGCCGCAGGCGCCGCAGTTGGCACCGGCCAGACAGGCGCGCACGGCCTCTTCCTTGGGATCCTTTTCCACATAGAACACTTTACCCGCGATCACCAGCATCACGCCGAACACCAGGCCCAGCGCGCCCAGGATCACGATCGCAGAAACAACAGTCGACATTTCGCGGCGCCCTCCTTATACAGGGATCTTCATGCCGGAGAAGCCCATGAACGCCAGAGCGAACAGAGCCGCGGTCACGAGGCAGATGGCGAAGCCCTCGAAGGCCTTGGGATAATCGGCGAACTCCAGCCGCTCCCGCACGCTGGCGAACAGGACGATGGCTACCGTGAAGCCGACGCCGCCGGTAAAGCCGTCGATGACGCTCTCCAGGAAGTTATAGCTGTTCTGGGTGTTCAGCAGCACCACGCCCAGCACCGCGCAGTTGGTGGTGATCAGGGGCAGGAAGATGCCCAT
>CANQOA010000050.1 GCA_947625355.1 uncultured Oscillospiraceae bacterium
GTGCGCCGGTTGTCGCCGGTGAGCAGCACCACGTCCAGGCCCAGGCCCTTCATGTCCGCGATGGCGGCGGCGCTGTCGGGCTTGACCACGTCCGCCACGGCCACGCAGCCCATCACCTTCCCGTCCGCGGCGAAATAGAGCGGCGTCTTGCCCTGGCCCGCCAGGGCCTGCCCTGCGTCAAAGAGGGCCTCGTCCGCCATTGCCTCGTCCGCCATGAGCTGGGCGTTGCCGCCCAGGGCCGTTTTTCCCTCCACCACGGCCCGGACCCCGTGGCCCGGCAGGGCGGAGAACGCCGATCCGTCCGGAGCGGCCACGCCCTTTTCGGCGGCATAGTCCATCACGGCCCGCGCCAGGGGATGCTCGCTCTTGGCCTCCAGGGCCGCCGCCAGGCGCAGCAGCGTCCCTTCATCCACGCCGTCGGCGGGGATCACGTCCGTCACCCGGGGCTTGCCCTGGGTCACGGTGCCGGTCTTGTCCAGCACCACGGTCTTGACCCGGCCGGTGGCCTCCAGGGCGGCGGCGGTCTTGAAGAGGATGCCGTTTTTCGCGCCCACGCCGGAGCCCACCATGATGGCCACGGGGGTGGCCAGACCCAGCGCGCAGGGGCAGCTGATGACCAGCACGCTCACCGCCCGGGTGAGGGCAAAGCCCACGCCCCTGCCAATGGCCAGCCACACGATCAGCGTCACGATGGCGATGCCGATGACGGCGGGCACGAACACGCCGGAGACCTTGTCCGCGATCTTGGCGATGGGGGCCTTGGTGGCCGCCGCATCCTCCACCATGCGAATGATCTGCTGGATGGTGGTGTCCTGGCCCACCCTTGTGGCCCGGCAGGTGAGGGCGCCGCTCTGGTTCAGCGTCCCGGCGGACACCGCGCTGCCGGCGGCCTTGTCCACCGGCAGGCTCTCGCCGGTGAGGGCCGACTCGTCCACGGCGCTTATCCCCTCGGTGACCACGCCGTCCACGGGGATGCTCTCCCCCGGCCGTACGAGAAATTCGTCACCCAAAGCCACCCGCTCCACGGGCACCACCGTCTCCGCCCCGTCCCGCAGGACCGTGGCAGTCTTGGGAGCCAGGTCCATCAGCGCGCGGATGGCGTCGGTGGTGCGACCCTTGCTGCGGGCCTCCATGGTCTTGCCCACGGTGATGAGGGTCAGGATGGTGGCGGCGCTCTCGAAGTAGAACTCGTCCATGTACCCCATGGCCGCCATCGGGCCGTCCGCCATCATGGCGGAGCTGGCCGCGAAAAGCGCCCACAGGCTGTAACCGAAGCTGGCCGTGGCCCCCAGGGCAACAAGGCTGTCCATGTTGGGGGCCCGCCGCCAAAGGGCCTGGTAGCCGGAGACGAAAAACTTCTGGTTGATGACCATCACCAGGGCCGTGAGCACCAGCTCATAGATGCCGATGGACACGATATTGCCCCGGAGAAACCCCGGCAGGGGCCAGTCCCACAGCATGTGGCCCATAGACACATACATCAGCGGCAGCAGGATCACCACGCTCATCACCAGCCGCCGGATCATCTTCGGCGTCTCCTTATCCTCCAGCGCGGCGGCGGAAGGGGCGGCGCTCTGCCCGCCGGAGGCGGCCGCGGCCCAGGGGGACGCGCCGTACCCGGCCTTGCTGACCGCCTGGCAGATGGCGTCCGCCGTGGCGGGGGCGGCATAGTCCACGTTCATGCTGTTGGTGAGAAGGCTGACCTCCACTTTGGTCACACCCTCCACGGCGGCAACGGCCTTTTCCACATGGACGGAGCAGGCCGCGCAGCTCATGCCTGTGACTGCAAATTTCTCCATCTCGTCCGCCTCACTTCATCAGCTTCTGGAGCGTGACCACCAGCTCGTCGATGACCTCGTCCCGGCCCTCCCGGACCCCGCGGGCCACGCAGCCCCGGATGTGGCTGGCGATCAGGTCCTTATTGAACGCGTTCACCGCCGCCGTCACCGCCGCCGCCTGGGTCAGGATATCCGGGCAGTAGGCGTTGCGCTCCACCATGCCCCGGATGCCCCGGATCTGACCCTCGATGCGGTTGAGCCGGTGGATGAGCTTGCGCTTTTCCTCCTCCGGCCGGTCCGTGGTCCGGCAGCAGGCGCAGACTTCGTTCTCTTCCATGAAAAACACCTCACAGTAAAAAGGGCGCTTCGCTCCGGAAGCGCCCGCGTTTTTCGTCTTACTTCTTCCTGAACCCGAACAGGCCCTTTTTCTCCGGCTCCGCTTCCTCCCGCACGTTGGAGGCGTCGTAACCCGTGTCGGCGATGGCCTTCAGCAGCGCCTCGTCGGACACATCGGCGGAGCAGGTCACCGTCGCCTGCTTCTTATTCCGGTCGGCCTTGGCGTTCTCCACGCCCGGCACCTTCCGCAGCGCCTCGGCCACATGGGACTCGCACATCCCGCACATCATTCCCTCTACCGTGATGACCTTTGTCATGGCTGGTTCTCCTTTTCATGTTGTCCGTGTTATACCCCCACGGGGTATGTTTACTATATACCCCCACGGGGTATTTGTCAAGAGCCGCGAAAAAAAGTTCTTGACAGAGCCGATATGTCGTGCTACGATATAGCCACGATATGTCGAGAAACGACATATCGAACCACGACACAAGGAGGTGTGCCTATGGGCAGAGACGCGGAGCCTCTGACCGAGAGCTACTTTTACATCCTGCTGTGCCTGTACGACGGGCCCAGCCACGGCTATGGCATCATGCGCCGGACGCTGGCGCTGTCGGACGGGCACGTGCACATCGGCTCGGGGACCATGTACGGGGCCACAGGCAACATGATGAAAAAGGGCTGGATCCAGGAGCTGCACGGCCAGGACGCGGACCGGCGGCGGCTCTACCGGCTGACGGACGCCGGGCGGCAGGTGCTGCTGGACGAGGCGGACCGGCGGCGGCACCTGGCCGCGGCGGCGGACGGCATCATAGGAGGTATGGACCATGAAGACTAAGCGGCGTTTTACCATGTACCCCGCCTGGGAGTACCGGCGGGAGGTAGAGGACCTGAACCGGCTCTCAGACGCCGGCTGGCAGCTGAAAAAGGGCGGGTGCTTCCGCAGCGTGTTCTACCGGGACGAGACGGCGCGCTACCGCTACGCCCTGGACTACAACAACCACATCGACGACCCGTCCCGGTATCGGGATACCTTCGCCGAGCAGGGCTGGGAGTTCGTCAACGACACCTTCAACGGCTGGCACTTCTTCCGCAAGCGGTACGATCCCAGTTTGCCCGACGAAGAGTATGAGATATACACCGACGAGCAGTCGGTGCAGGATATGGCCGGCCGCTGGAGCCGGCTGGGGTATGCCTTTGGCGCCGTAGAGCTGGCGATGACGGCGCTCAACGGCCTGGGGGCCCTGCGCCATCCCAGCATCACCGGCATCGTCATCACCCTGGCCTGCCTGCTGCTGGGCGTGGTGATCCTGACGGGCACCTGGCGCATCCGCCACCCCAGCGTGGCCGGCAAGCCCCGGAAGAGCCTGGGCTGGTGCTTCTCCACGGTGTTCTCCCTCCTGGCCCTGGGGCTGCTGTTCGGTTTTCTCCGCTACTACCAGTCCTCTGCCTCGGAGTATGTCTACGACCCGTCGGCGCCTCCCTGGACCTGGGAGATGAGCGCGCCCCTGCCGGACTTTTACACCATGGATGTGGAGGCGGACACCGACGCCGTGGTGCGGATCACGGTGACGAATAAAAAAGGCGAGGTGCTGGCCATGATGGGCGGCGGCGGGGACCTGCGGGCCAGCAAGCTCATGTTCCTGTGGCCGGGCAAATACGACGTGACCGTCCAGTACGACGAGGATACCGAGCCAGGCACCTCCGGTTTCTTCCGGTTCGAAGTGGACTGAACATCGCCAAAAAACATCTGGCGGATGCTCTGCATCCGCCAGTAACTATTTTATTTGTGGCAGCGGCCCTCTTTACCGGCGCGCGTCGACAGCGATGCCCGCCTCGCGCATATGTAGACGCAGCTCGTCCACGTCGCCGTGGAACACCGTCCCCCGCATGCCGCAGCGCATGGCGCCCACCACGTTCAGGGATACGTCGTCCACGAAAAAGCACTCCCCCGCCCGCAGGTCATATCTGCGCAGCAGCGCCTCATAAATGGCCCGCTCCGGCTTGACGGCGCCCTCCAGCGCGGAGACGACCGCGCCGTCAAAGAGGTCCGCGCCGGGGACCCGCGGCCAGTATTCCGGATGGCGAAGGCTGGCGTTGGAGAGAAGATAGATCCCGTAGCCGGCGGTTTTCAGCTCCCGGATGAGCTCCTCCATCCCCTCCACGGGCACGAGGGGCTCGTCCCAGCGCAGCACCGTCCGCCGCACCGGCTCCCACAGCCGCTCCGGGACCCGGGCGCAGATGCGTTCCGCCGCCGCGGCGTCGGTGATCTCGCCCCAGTCCATCCGGCTCCATTCCGGGGACAGGAGCACCTCGTTCAGCACCGTCCTCCCATCCGCCGCATCCAGGCCCAGGCGTCCGATGAGCTCCTGCCGGTCGAAGCGGATCAGCACCTGGCCCATGTCAAAAACGATGTTGCGTATCATGCCTTTTTGCATACGTAGCAATGCCACTCCTCCATGGTATGGTGCTCTGTCACGGCCAGATGCGCGGCCTCCAGCGCCGAGCGCACCTCGTCCTCGCGCCCGGCGATGATCCCCGAGCAGACGAACACGCCGTCCTCCGCCAGGAACGCCGGCACATAGGGCGCCAAGGGGATGATCACGTCCGCCACGATGTTGGCCAGCACCAGCCCGTATCCGCCGCCCAGCTTGGCCCGCAGAGAGCCGGAGCCGATCACGTCGCCCACGTAGACGGTGAAAGCGTTCTCCACCCCGTTCAGGCGCGCGTTGTCCCGGACGATGTCCGGGGCCTTTTCGTCCACGTCCGCCGCCACGATCGGCCCTGCCCCCAGCACCGCCGCGGCGATGCCCAGGATGCCGCTGCCGCAGCCCAAGTCCAGCACCCGCCCGCCGGGGCGGGCGAAGCGCTCCACCGCCGCCAGGCACATGCGGGTGGTGGGGTGGTCCCCGGTGCCGAACAGCAGGCCCGGGTCCAGCTTCACGGGGGTGCGGTCGCCGTCATAATCCTGCCACTGGGGCACGATCACCAGCTTCTCCCCCGCCTCCACGGGCTTATAATAGTCCCGCCAGTTGTTCTCCCAGTCCGCGTCCGCCACCGGCCGGCTCTCGGGCTGCAGCCCCTTCTCATAGAGCTGGGCGATGACGGCACGGCTCTCGTCCGAATCCGCCAGCCAGAATTTCACCCGGCTGGCCCCGGCCATGGACTTGGCCAAGTCCTCGTCCACAAAGTCCCAGTACTGGGTGTTGTTCTCCAGAAAGCTCTTGAAATCCCGCTCGTCCTCAATGACGAAGCCCTCCAGGCCCATGTCCGCCAGCTGCTGGCACAGCGCCTCCGGGTCCCCGTTGGCGGGGACGGTCACTTCCAACCAATTTGCCAAAACGATCTTCCTTTCCATTGTCTGACGGCCCCGTCCGCGCTCAGCCACTGGGACCGGGCGTTCTCCCGGACGGTCGGGGTGCCCGTGACAGCCGCGTCCGGCGCCGCCGCGGCGTTCCCCGCTCACAGTATAGCAGGTTTTTCCCCGGATGCAAGGCAAATCCGTTCGCGGCAAAACCCGCCTTTGGCCTTGCGTCGGGCCGCGCACTATGATAAAATAAGATTTCAATCAGCCCATGATCTGTGGCGTTTCAGCCGGGTCTAGTATGCCCGGCGCCGCCGTGGCCTATCATATGCCGGGCCCCGCCCGCGGAGGTACCAATGAAAAACACCGCGCCCCTCAGACCGAGCCGCCGCTCCGTCGCTTTCGAACTGATCTTCGTCACGCTGCTGGTGGTCTTTCTGCTCGTGTCCTTCTTCCTGTTCATCCGGGACAACAACCTGCAGATCCTGGAGCAGAACGACAGCTTCATCCAGGCCGCCACCGTCCAGGCCGCCCAGCGGATCAACGACATCATCGTCTCCAGCCAGCAGGACGTGGAGCTGATGGCCCACCTCTACGGCTCCACCATGGCGGAGCCCACGGTGGACGAGGAACTGCTGCAGGATATGGTCTCGCGCAGCAACTTCGACTATGTGGAGTTCATCTCCGCCGACGGCATGGATCTGACCGCCGACGGCCAGACGGCGGACCTGTCCGACCGGGAGTATTTCCAGCTGGGCATGCAGGGCAAGAGCGGCAAGTGCGTGGTCTACAACTCCCGCATCACCAACGAGACGCTGCTCATCTTCTATGCCCCCTTCCGCTATGACGGCCGGATCATCGGCGTGCTCAGCTGCATCCTCCGGGGCGGCACCATGGCGGAGCGGCTGTCCGCCAGCTATTTCGGCGTCGATTGCAGCAACTACCTGCTGGAGCGGGACGGCACCGTCATCGTCGCCACCGGCGGCTCCCACCCGGAAAACCTCCTGGCCTCCCTGCAGGAGAGAGGCCAGCTCTCCCCGGAGGACCTGGAGAAGCTGACGGAGGCGCTGGACGACACCAACGACGTCCACGCCAACAGCTTCAACTACAAGGGCTCCAACGGCAGCGGCAGCGCCTATGTGACCACCCTGTCGGGCGGCGACTGGATGCTGGTGCAGAGCTTCCCCTCCTCCCTGACCAAGGCCATGACCCAAAAGGCCGTCTCCGCCGGCATCCGCCTGGAGATCCAGCTGGCGGCCGCGTTCATCCTCTACCTTTTGTACCTGATCGTCAAGAGCCGGAGCCAGAAAAAACGCCTGGTGGACGAGAACCGCGAGATCAGCCGCATCGTGGACACCACCACCCAGCTCTTCTCCCGCTTTGCCCTGGTCGATTTCGACACCGACCAGTATGAATACCTGGAGCCCGAAAAGAGCGCGGCCCCCGAACGGGGCGCTTATACGGACCTCATCCGCTACCTGGGGACCAAGTACCTCTCCGACGACGGCAGCGGCACCCCCATGACCACGGTCATCGGCAGGGAATATGTGCAGCAGCACCTGACGGAGGACGTGCCGTACCTCCAGTTCGAGTACCAGATCGACATGGACGGTCCCCGCTGGGAGAACATCTCCGTGCTGTGCCTGAAGCGGCGGGACGGCGTGCCCACCAACGTGCTGTATGCCATCCAGGACGTGACCGTCCTGAAGGAAAAGGAGGCGGAGATCCGGCTGGCGCTGAAAAACGCCTCCGACGCCGCCGAGGCGGCCAACCGGGCCAAGAGCGATTTTTTGGCCCGCATGAGCCACGATATCCGCACCCCCATGAACGCCATCATGGGCATGACCGCCGTGGCGGCCATGCACCTGGACGACCGGGAGCGGCTCACCGACTGTCTGAGCAAGATCACCATCTCCAGCCGCCATCTGCTGGCGCTGATCAACGACGTGCTGGACATGTCCAAGATCGAGAGCGGCAAGGTCACGCTGAACGAGGAGCCCTTCGGCATGGCCGACCTGGTGGAGAGCGTGGTCACCATCATCCGGGCCCAGGTCAACGCCAAGCACCAGCAGCTGAAGGTCCACATCGGCCACATCGAGCACGAGGCCGTCATCGGCGACACCCTGCGTCTGCGGCAGGTGTTCGTGAACATCCTGGGCAACGCGGTGAAGTTCACCCCCGAGGGCGGCGACATCACCTTCTCCATCAGGGAGTGCAGCTCCCTGGTCCACGGCATGGGCTGCTATGAGTTCGTCTGCGAGGACACCGGCATGGGCATGGACGAGGCCTTCCTCCAGACCATCTTCGATCCCTTCAGCCGCTCCCGCGACTCCGTCAGCAAGAACATCGAGGGCGCGGGGCTGGGCATGAGCATCACCCGCAACATCGTGCGGATGATGGAGGGCGACATCCGGGTGACCAGCCAGGTGGGCGTGGGCTCCACGTTCACCGTCCAGGTCTATCTGAAGCTCCAGGACGAGCTGGACGACGAGGATATGAGCGAGCTGGCCGATCTGCGGGTGCTGGTGGCGGACGACGACGAGGACTCCTGCGTCACCACCTGCGAGATCCTGGACAGCATCGGCATGGCCTCCCAGTGGGTCCTGTCCGGCCAGGAGGCCGTGGACCGGACCGTGGCCGCCCATGGGACCGGCGAGGACTTCGCCGCGGTGATCCTGGACTGGAAGATGCCCGGCATGGACGGCGTGGAGACCGCGCGGGCCATCCGGGAGAAGATCGGCGACGAGCTGCCCATCATCATCCTGTCCGCCTACGACTGGTCGGAGGTGGAGGCCCAGGCCCGGGACGCGGGCATCCAGGCGTTCATCGAAAAGCCCCTGTTCCGCTCCCGGCTGGTCTTTGCCCTCCGCTCCGTACTGGCCCGGGACAGCGGTGAGAAGGCCCTTCCGGCCCAGGATCAGGAGCCGAACGGCTTTGCCGGCAAGCGCGTGATGCTGGTGGAGGACAACGAGCTGAACCGGGAGATCGCCCAGGAGCTGCTGGAATACATCGGCGTGGAAGTGGAGCAGGCCGAGGACGGCAAAATGGCCCTGGAGAAGTTCCAGGCCAGTCCCGCCGGCTACTATGACCTGATCTTCATGGACATCCAGATGCCCGTCATGAACGGCTATGACGCCGCCCGGGCGATCCGCGCCCTGGACCGGCCCGACGCCGGCCTGCCCATCATCGCCATGACCGCCAACGCCTTTGCCGACGACATCCGCCGGTGTCAGGACGCGGGCATGAACGGCCACGTGGCCAAGCCCGTGGAGATGGCAAAGCTCCTGGAGGCCATGAAAAAGTGGCTGTGACAGGCCGCTGCCGACCAAAATCCAGAGCCGCGCCCCTTCCGACAGGAAAGGGCGCGGCTCTTTTTTATTCTTTTTGCTCACCATCCGGTCTGCCACGCCGCCAGCACCCGCTCCGCCAGCAGGACGTGGCCCTGCTCGGTCAGGTGGATGCCGTCCGGCGCCAGGGGCAGCCGCCCCGCGTCCGCGAACGCCGCGCCCATGCGCGCGGCGCACCGCTCCAGTGCCTGGGAGAGCGCGCCGGAGACGGTATTATAGCGGCCATAGTGCCGGTCGTCCCCAAAATCCAGGCAGGGCGGCGCGATGATGAGCACCGGCACCCCTGCCAGAGGACCGGCCAGCGCACGGGTCAAAAACCGTTCCATCCGCTCCGCCACCGCCTCCGGGTCCGGGCGGGGCATGCTCAGATAGTCGTTGGTCCCCAGCATCACGGCGAAGCGGTCCAGGGGAGCGCACCGGGCGGCCGCGCCGGCGAAGTCCTCCCACTCAAAGTCCATGGCGGGTATGCACCGGCCCGGCAGGGCCTCCGTCACGATCTCCCACTCCCCCGCCAGGGCTTTGGCAAGGATATCCGGCCAGCGGCCCTCGGGGCCGTAGCGGCCGCCGCTGCCCCGGCCTGTTCCCGGGTCGGTGCCATAGGTATTGGAGTCCCCGTAGATCAGGGCCCGGCGCTTATGTACCGGCGAAGCCATAGAGCTTTTTCACCAAGGCGATGAGCTTCTGGGCCGGATCGGATGCCGGATGGATCTGGCTGGTGACCATATAGATGCTCCGGTAGCTGCCCGACTCCGACAGCTTGAAATCCAGGATGTCCCCCCGCTCCAGCTTGTCCTGGGCGGCCAGGCGGCTGATCACGGAGATGCCGATGCCCTCCTTCACGCTCATGAGCACCGCGTCGGTGTTGGCGAAGTTGGCCACGATCTTCAGCCGGGACTCCTCGATGCCCAGCTCCCGCAGGTGGGCCATGGCCTCCCGCCGGGTGCCGGAACCGTCCTCCCGCAGCACGAAGGTCTCCTCCTGCAGCCAGCTCAGGGGCATGCCCCGGCCCTTCAGGATGCGGTATTTTTCCGTGTTGGGCGTCACCACCACCAGCTCGTCGTCGTAGAAGGGGATATACTCGCAGTGGGTCCGGTTGATCGCCGTGCCCACGAACCCCAAGTCCGCCTTATGCTCCGTGATGTCGGCGATGACGCCGGCGCTGTCCGACTCCACCACCCGGAAACGGGCCTGGGGATACCGGCGGCTGTACTCGGCCAGGATCCGCGGCAGCAGGTAATGGGCCGGGATGGTGGAGGCCGCGATGACGATCTCCTTGTCCGGGACCCGTTCCGTGCCGTCCTTGAACATGTTCTGGATCGTAGAGGCCAGGTCCACCATCTCCCTGGCATAGAGATAGATCTTCTTGCCGTTCTCCGTCAGCTCCACCGCCTTGGTGGTCCGGGCGAACAGCTGCACGCCCAGCTCCTCCTCCAGGTTGGTGATATAGGCGCTGATGGTGGGCTGGGTCAGATACAGCTCCTTGGCGGTGCGGGAGAAGCTGTTGTTGTTGGCGATCTTCACGAAGGCCTCGATCTGTTTCAGATTCATGCCCCGTCACCTCCCGCCGTCGAGCGGAACGGGACCCGTTCCGTCTCCGCGCCCACCTTCTTGGTGACCTTGATGGAGTCCAGATACTCCACGATGGGCTTGGCGCATTTGCGGCTGCAGCCGCACATCTCCTTGACGTCCTTGATGGTGATGAGGTCGCTGGTCTCAAAGAATTGGAGCACCTTGTCCCTGGCGTCGTCCATGAAGTGCTTCATGGTGTAAAGCTGCAGGGTGTCCCCCACCCGCACGCAGCGGCCGTCCTCCATCAGCAGGCTCAGGATGTCCATGACCACCTCGTCAGAGTAGCCCTTCTTGTCGATCTCGCTGAAGCGCAGCATCTCGTAGCCGGCGGTCTCAAAGGTGTCGATGAGCAGCTTCTCCACCGCCCGGTGGGTCTTGTCGTCGGGGATGTCGAACTCCGCCAGCATCACATACTCGTTGTGGAGCTTGAAATACCCCTTGTCGATCATCCGCCGGAGGATGCGGTCGAAGATGTTGGTCTTGACCCGCTTGAGGTAGGTGTGGTGGATGGTGGCCTTGCTGATGCCGTAGCGGTAGGGGTACTGGAAATGGTACTCCTTCAGGGCGTTGGTGATGTCCTGCCGGGCCTTGAAGGCGGCGTCGCTATGCCAGTAATAGACATCCGATGTCATCTCATAGGCCTCGATGAGCTCGTCGTCGGCCAGCTGCTTCAGATAGGGCAGCAGTTCCTCCCGGGAGTGCGCCACGGTCTTGGCCAGCTCCGAGAGGGTGATCATATTGTCCCATGCCTCCCGGATGTGCAGCTCCGCCAGATCGGCCAGGGAGCCGGACTCCTTGCGGCTGAGCTCGTCCAGCACGCCCTCCTGGAAGCGCTTTTTCTTCCGGGAGTTGGCCCCCAGCACCGTTCCGCCGCCGATGGTCTCCAAAGGCGAATAGAACCGGACCACGAACCGGTCGCCCCGCTTGACGGTGAGCACGTCCTCCAAAATGAGCTGGGCCAGACCCTCCTCGCCGGGCCCCAGGTCGTCCTTATCCAGCAGCACCGCCCGGCACAGCACCTCGCTGGTGCCCACGAACAGGTGCAGCCGTTCCCGGTTGCGGATCACCCGCTCGGAGCTCTCCAGCACCCGCAGGCGCACGTCCAGAAGGCGGCTGTTCTCCATGCTGTCCGGCGGCGCCAGGCAGTAGCCCCGCTTGATGTCGCTCTTTTTCACGTTGGACAGGTTGATGGCCACCCGCTGGCCCGCTTGGCACTGGTCCTGGTTCCTCTCATGGACCTGGATGTTGCGGATCTTGCACATCTTCCCGGTGGGATAGAGCTCCAGGTCGTCGTTTTTCGTGATGGTGCCGGACAGGAGCGTGCCCGTGACGATGGTGCCGAAGCCGGAGATGGTGAACACCCGGTCGATGGGCAGCCGGGGGATGCTGTTCACGTCCCGCTCCGGCACCTCGTCCCGGACCATCCTCCAGATGGTGTCCTTCAGCTCGTCGATGCCCTCCCCCGTGGCGGAGGAGATGCGGGCCACCGGCGCGCCGTCCAGGATGGTGCCCTTGAGCCCCTCCTTGATCTCCTCCTCCATCATGTCCAGCCACTCCGGCTCCACCAGGTCGCACTTGGAGATGACCAGGACGGTCTTTTCGATGCCCAGAAGCTGCAGAATGTCCAGGTGCTCCCGGGTCTGGGGCATGATGCCCTCGTCGGCGGCGATGACCATGAGCACCAGGTCCATGCCCACCACGCCGGAGACCATGTTGTTGATGAATTTCTCGTGGCCGGGCACGTCGATGATGCCGCAGCGGGTGCCGTCCTTCAGGTCGAACCAGGTGAAGCCCAGGTCGATGGTGATGCCCCGGCGCTTCTCCTCCTCCAGCCGGTCGGTGT
>CANQOA010000051.1 GCA_947625355.1 uncultured Oscillospiraceae bacterium
GCGGAGATGACCACCTACGCCATCGACCTGCGCTCCATCACCCAGGGCCGCGGCTCCTTCACCCTGGACTTCATCCGCTACGACGAGACCCCCATGAACGTCCAGCAGAAGATCATCGAGGAGGCCAAGGCGCAGGCCGCCGAGTGAGCCTTACCAACCGCATACGGCGAAGGGGAAGCATCCGCTTCCCCTTCGATTTGGATTCAGAAACGGAGGCACCACATGGACAGGCACAGTAACCAGCTCCTGCCCCGGATCATCATCGTCATTCTAGTGGCGCTGATCCTGGCGGCCAGCGTCGTTCTCGTCCTGGCGCTGACGGGCCATTTCGGCTCCGCGCCAGCGGACGGCGGACCTACCGCGTCCGTCTCTCCCACCTTCGTCCCGGAGACGCCGGTCCCCACAGCGGTACCCACGCCGGAACCCACCGCCGAGCCGACCCCCAGCCCCACCCCGGAGCCCACGCCCGTACCGGTGGAACTGCCCGAGACGGAGGACGCCGGTGAGGAATATATCGACCGGATCGTCTTTCTGGGCGACAGCACCACCTACTGGCTCTATGGCTACGGCGTGCTGCCCCATACCCAGGTCTGGACCGACTCCATCGGCACCATGAGCCTGTTCAACTGGGAGGTGGACCCCATCGCCTACTATGACCCCGCCTCTCCGGACGCGCCCGTGAGCCTGCTCATCCCCGACTGCGCCGCCCGGCGCAAGCCGGATATCCTGGTCATCACCCTGGGCCTCAACGGCATCGCCCTGCTGGACGAGACCGAGTTCAGGGACTACTATACCCGCATGCTCAGCGCCATCCAGCAGGCCAGCCCCGACACCAAGATCATCTGCCAGTCCATCTTCCCCGTGGACGACAGCCAGGTCCCCCGGGGCATCAGCAACGCGGGCATCAACGCCGCCAACGGCTGGATCCGGGACATGGCCGAACAGATGGGCGTGCACTATCTCAACAGCCACGACACCCTCATGGGCTCGGACGGCGGGATGCGGCCCGAGTATGACAACAACGACGGCATGGGCATCCATATGGACACCGACGGGCTCAACGCCATGCTCATGTACGTGCGCACCCACGCCTGGCAGTAACGCCGGGGAGAAAGGAGCCGATTCTTGAACCGTCGCACCCGAGAGAGCTTTTATCTGCTGTGGACCGCCGCCATCCTGATCTGTCTGGCGGTATGCGTGTTCGCGCTGGTCTATTTTTCCGTCGCCGACGGCGGCCCCGCCGCCGACGTGCCCGTCCCCACCACCCCGCCGGAGGGACAGTCCGCCGAGGGGCAGTCTGTCGAGGGACAGCCCGCCGAAGGACAGTCTCCAGAGGGGCAGCCCGCCGAAGGACAGTCTCCAGAGGGGCAGCCCATCCAGGACGCGGCCCAGCCCACGCCCGAGCCCGCCGCGCCGTCCACCGTGCTGGGGGAGACGCCGGACATGGGCGAGGATTATCAAAACCGGCTGGTCTTTCTGGGCGACAGCACCACCTACGGCTTCGCCGCCTATGGGGTGCTCCCCTTCACCCAGGTATGGACCCCCGCCAGCGGCACGCTGAGCCTGTTCAACTGGCCGGCGGAGTCCATCAACTACTACGCTCCCGACTCCCCGGATACGCCTGTGAGCCTGTCCATCGCCGACACCGCCCGGACCCGCCAGCCGGAGTATCTGGTGATCACCCTGGGCCTCAACGGCGTGGCCATGCTGGACGAGGACGGCTTCAAGGACTATTACCGCCGGCTCATCCAGACCATCCAGGAGGCCAGTCCCAGCACCAAGATCATCTGCCAGTCCATCTATCCCGTCATCGACGACCGGACCCCGGGGGGCATCAAAAACGACCGGATCAACGCCGCCAACGGCTGGATCCTGGACCTGGCCGAGGAGACCGGCACCCGGTATCTGAACACCCACGACTACCTGATGGACGACACCGGCAGCCTGCCCGTCCAGTATGACGGCGGCAACGACGGCATCCATCTGACGCCGGACGGCCTGCGCGCCATCCTGCAATACGTCCGGACCCACGCCTGGCAGTGACGGGGCGCGGGCCCAAAGGAGCAGAGCATGAATCTATTCTTGACGCTGGCTTTTCTCTTCTTCATCGGCTCGGTGTTCGGGTGGGTGCTGGAGCTGTTCTTCCGGCGGTTCATCTCCGCCGCCAACCCGGAGCGGAAATGGATCAACCCCGGCTTTTGCACCGGGCCCTACGTGCCGCTGTACGGGGCGGGACTGTGCTTTCTCTTCCTGATCGCCAGTCTGGAGGACACCGAACTGATCGCCGACCCCTTCTGGGAAAAGACAGTGCTGTTTCTGTGGATGGCGGTGTGCATGACGGCCATCGAGTACGTCGCCGGCATCCTCAGCATCAAGATCGCCAAGGTGCGGCTGTGGGATTACTCCGACCAGTGGGGCAACATCCAGGGCATCATCTGCCCGAAGTTCTCCGCGGCCTGGGCGGTCCTGGGCGCGGCGTACTATTTTCTCATCCATCCACACATCCTGGGCGCCCTCCACTGGCTGGCTCAGAACCTGGCCTTCTCCTTCGTGATCGGCATGTTCTACGGCGTGTTCATCATCGACCTGGCCCACTCCCTGCAGCTGGTATCCAAGCTGAAGCAGTTCGCCGAGGAAAACGACGTGCTCATCAAATACGAGAACCTGAAGGCCCATATCCGCTCCGTCCAGGAGGAAAACGCGCAAAAGTACCACTTCTTCCGTCCCTTCCACTCCGCCCAATCGCCGCTGGAGCACCTGCAGGAGCGGCTCGATCTCATCCGGAAAGAGCTGGAGGACGACCGTGTCCTGCCGCCGGATGCGGTGTTCGGCAAGCTGAAGCGGCGCCTCAAGCGGTGAGCCGTTTGAATACTACTAACATCATCATGATAAGGAGCGACTGATCATGGAACTGGAACAGGCCATTTTGGAGCGCCGCAGCGTGCGGAAATTCACGGCGGAGCCCATCCCTCACGAGACCATGGAGCAGATCGTCCGTCTGGCCTCCTACGCCCCTTCCTGGAAGAACACCCAGACCGTCCGCTACACCGTGGTAGAGGACCGGGCGCTCTTGGACCGGGTCGCCGAGGAGTGCGTGCTGGGCTTCACCTTCAACGCCCGGACCATCCACCGCTGCACCGCCCTGGCGGTGCAGAGCGTGGTCACGGGCCTCAGCGGCTATGAGCCGGACGGCAGCTACAGCACCAGCAAGAAGGACGGCTGGGAGATGTATGACGCGGGCATCTCCGCCCAGACCTTCTGCCTGGCCGCCCACGGACTGGGCGTAGGTACCGTCATCATGGGCATCTGCGACGACGCCCGGACCGCCGCGCTGCTCCAGCTGCCGGCCGGAGAGCGGGTCACCGCCCTGATCGCCATGGGCTATCCGGAGAGCGCCGCCCTGCAGGCCCCGCCCCGCAAGGACGTGGACGAGCTGCTGCGCTACCGCCCGTGATGCCCAGCGCCCCGGCAAGAGCCGGGGCGCTGTCATTTTCTCTCCCCCCGGCATAGGATGGCCCGGAGGCGGGAAATATGGAAGAGATCAAGGAGAGCCTGGCCGGCTTCGACGCCCTCTGGCAGCGGGTCGCCGGCGTCCGCCCGGCGCTGCCGGCGGCTTTCGACGCGGAGGACGCCCTGCTGGGTTTCATACAGGAGGAGACATGCGCCTCCGTCCGTTCCGCCGCGCTGGCGCGGCAGTTCCGGGGGGACGCCCGGACCCTGCTCCAGCGCCAGGCCGAGCTGGCCAGGCTGCACGTGCGCCGGCTGCGGGCGGAGCGGTTCATCGTCACGGGACTGGCCGGCGCGGACGAGGTGGACTGCCGTGTCCCCGCCGACAGGCTGGCCGCTCTGCGCGGCGCCTATCTGCGGGCCGGGGCGCTGGCCGAGGGGTATGATGCCGCCGCCCAGGCCGCGGACGGCGAGCTGGCCGCGCTCTTTGCCGCCTTCGCCGCCGACGTCCGGACGAGGGCGCGGGAGCTTCGCGCGCTGCTGGTCGGGAGCTTTTAAAACCGCTGGCATATGGCGCGTCACTGTGGTACAATAGCGACGGAGTCGCTATTGTACCACAAGATACCAGCCGCGCTCCCGGCTGATGCCGGAACCGCGCGACATGGTACAATAGCGACGGAGTCGCTATCGTACCACTTTTTTATGGGAGGCGCGCCATGTTCTGGTCTGTTGCTGTGGTGATCCTGCTGCTCTGCGGAGCGCTGTATATCTGCTACCGGGTCCCCTTCTGCAACCCTCTGCCCCACAAGGAGGATATCTACGACATCCCCGGCGGAGAGCAATATCAGCACAAGCGGGACGTGATGGTCTCCCTCATCCGGGAGATGGACGCCATCCCCTATGAAGAAGTTAACATAATTTCCTATGACGGCACGCCGCTCTTCGCCCGCTACTACCATGTGGCCGACGGCGCGCCTTTGCAGATCCAGCTCCATGGCTGGCACGGCAGCGCCATTCGGGACTTCTGCGGCGGCAACAAGCTGGCCCGCGAAATGGGGATGAACACCCTGGTGCCGGACCAGCGGGCCCACGGCCGCAGCGGCGGCAGGACCATCACCTTCGGCCTCCGGGAGCGCTATGACTGCTTGGCCTGGTGCCGCTATGCCGCGGAGCGCTTTCCCGGCGCGCCCATCGTCCTGGCGGGCGTGTCCATGGGCGCGTCCACCGTGCTGATGGCGGCTGGGCTGGACCTGCCGACGCCGGTGAAAGGGATCATCGCCGACTCGCCCTATTCCTCTCCAGTCGACATAATAAAATCCGTCTGCCGCAGCGTGCATCTGCCGGCGGGCCTGATGTTCCCGCTGATCGCCCTGGCGGGACGGCTCTTCGGCCGCTTCGACATCGGCGAGACCACCGCCGCCCAAGAGGTGAAGAAGTCCAAGATCCCCATCCTCATCATCCACGGGGAGGACGACCGGTTCGTGCCCTGCGACATGAGCCGGGAGATCGCCGACAGCTGCCCCGCGCCCAAGATGCGCGTGACCTTCCCCGGGGCCGGCCACGGCCTCAGCTTCATCGCCGATCCGGACGGTTACGCCCGGGCGGTCCGCCGGTTCCTGTCGGAGAAGGTCGGCCTGCTCCCGGAGGACCGTGAGCGGCAATAATAGCGCCGGGGCATTCCGATAGGCCACATGGACAGATCAGGAGGCACTATGGACCAGACCATGCGCGACGACGCCCGGACCGTCATCGACCGGGCCATCCACGCCGTCCTCCCCGACGAGGCGGTCCGCCGGGCCCTGGAGGGCAGGACGTTCCCCGGCCGGGTGGTGATGGTGGCCGCCGGCAAGGCCGCCTGGCAGATGGCCAGCGCCGCCAGCCGGTGCCTGGCCGTCGACGCCGGCGTGGTGATCACCAAATACGGCCATGTGATGGGCCCCCTTCCCCGGATTTGCTGCTATGAGGCCGGCCACCCGGTGCCGGACGAGAACTCCTTTTGCGGCACCCAGGCGGCGCTGGATGCGGTGTCCGGTCTGGGACCGGAGGACACGGTGCTGTTTTTGCTGTCCGGCGGCGGCAGCGCCCTCTTTGAAAAGCCGCTGCTCCCGGCGGAGAAGCTGCGGGACGTCACCGGCCAGTTGCTGGCCTGCGGGGCGGACATCGTGGAGATCAACACCGTGCGCAAGCGCCTTTCCGCCGTGAAGGGCGGCCGCTTTGCCCAGCTTTGCGCCCCGGCGCGGGTGTTCTCCGTGGTGCTCAGCGACATCCTGGGCGACCCGCTGGATATGATCGCCTCCGGCCCGGCCTGTCCCGACCCGTCCACCTGCGCCCAGGCGCTGGCCGTGGCGGAGAAATACGCCCTGCGCCTGGACGGCGAGACCCAGGCGCTGCTGGCCAGGGAGACGCCCAAGACGCTGGACAACGCCCAGTCCTGCGTGGTGGGCAGCGTGCGGGCCCTGTGCGCCGCGGCAGCGGACGCCTGCCGGGCGCTGGGATACGCGCCGGCGGTGCTCACCGACCGGCTGTGCTGCCAGGCGCGGGAGGCGGGGTCCTTTCTGGCCTCCATCGCCCGCACCCATGCTGCCGACGGAAAGGCGCTGGCCTTCATCGCCGGGGGCGAGACGGTGGTCCGGCTGACCGGCAACGGCAAGGGCGGCCGGAACCAGGAGCTGGCCCTGGCCGCCGCGGAGGGCATCGCGGGACTGGACAACGCGCTGGTGTTCTCCGTGGGCAGCGACGGCACCGACGGCCCCACTGACGCCGCCGGTGGCATGGTCGACGGCGGCACGGCCGCCGCCCTGGCGGAGCGGGGGCTCTCCATCCACCGCGTCCTGGCGGACAAC
This sequence comes from uncultured Oscillospiraceae bacterium, assembly GCA_947625355.1. Classification (GTDB taxonomy): domain Bacteria; phylum Bacillota; class Clostridia; order Oscillospirales; family Oscillospiraceae; genus CAJOIG01. Next base: position 6,291 of record CANQOA010000051.1, read on the forward strand.
GACGCCTATCACGCCCTGCGGGCCGTGGACGGGCTCATTTTCACCGGCCCCACCGGCACTAACGTCAACGACGTGGCCGTCGCCCTTCTCCGGCCGTGACTGCCTCACGCTCTCAGCGACGTCCCCGCCCATCGGAGGAAGGTCTTGTGGCTCACGCCCAGAGACGCGCCCGCGCTCCGGGCGGAGATCCGCCCCGCCTCCCATTCCCGGAGCACATCGCCGTAGTTGTCCGGCAGCTGCTTGGGAGGGCGTCCGAACTGAACGCCCCGGGCCTTGGCCGCCGCGATGCCCTCCGCCTGGCGCTGGCGGATGAGCTCCCGCTCCGTCTGGGCCACATAGCTCAGCAGCTGCAATACGATGTCCGCGATCAGCGTTCCCGTCAGGTCCCGGCCCTTTCGCGTGTCCAGCAGAGGCATGTCCAGCACTACAATGGCGGCTCTCTTCTCCTTGGTCAGCAGCCTCCACTGCTCCAGGATCTCCTCATAATTCCGTCCCAGCCGGTCGATGCTCTTGATCACCAGAGTGTCGCCCGGCCTGATCTTTCTCACCAGCCGGCGATAGGCCGGCCGGTCGAAGTCCTTTCCGCTCTGCTTGTCCGTAAAGATGTTCTTCTCCGCCACGCCGAACTCCCGCATGGCGATCTGCTGCCGGTCCGTGTTCTGATCTTTGCTGGACACCCGGACGTAACCGAAAATATTTTCTGACATGCTGTACCCTCCTATCGGTTTCAGTATCTCAAGTTTAGCTGAAACCAAAAGCAGGTAATCATAATTTGTCGAATACGCGCAGATGCAGATCTATGCAAAAGCGGGCCGCGCTGGGAAGCACGGCCCGCAACTTTATATATTTTTCCCCCTCACAGGGGCAGGAACGCGAAGAGCACCGCGAACACCACGGCGGGCAGCAGGTTCGCCACCCGGATCTTTTTCCCCCACACCAGGTTGAGCCCCACGCAGAAGATGAGGATGGACCCCACCGTGGAGAGATTGGCCAGCGCCGCATCGGTCATGACCGGCCGGATGAACCGGGCCAGGGCCGTCACCGTCCCCTGCCACAGCGCCACAGGGACGGCGGAGAAGAGGCACCCCTTCCCCAGCGAGCAGGTCATCACCAGCACGATGATCAGGTCCAGCACCGCCTTGGCGGCCAGGATGGACCAGTCCCCGAACATGCCGTCCTCGATGGCGCCCACGATGGCCATGGCCCCCACGCACACGGTCAGAGACGCAGTGACGAAGCCCTCCACGAACCGCTGCTCTTTGGCGTTGCCGGTCTTGACCTTCAGCCACTGGCCGAATCGCTCAAAGAGCCGCTCCAGGTCGATGAGCTCCCCCACCAGCCCGCCCAGGGCCAGGCTGCCCACGATCATCATGGTCCCGCCGCTGGAGAGGGCCCCGTCCCGGATGGACAGCATCCCCTCCATGGCGCCGGCGATGCCCAGAAACAGCACGCTCACGCCGCAGGCCATGTTCAAAGTCTGCTGGACCCGCTCCGATAAAAACCTTCCGAACGCCATCCCCAGCAGTCCGCCCGCAGCGATCCCGGCGGCGTTGAGGACCGTACCCAGTCCGATCATGAATACCATCTCTCTTTCTGCCGGGACATTGTATCACACCGGGCATGTCACGGCAAGAGCGATAATAACAGCGCAGCCCCATCGGGATAATGGGGCTGTCGCTGCCCGACATGGGGCCCTGTTCCATTGTTCACCGCGCGCTGTATACAAAATCGCTGTGATCTATGTCGCATCGGTCCAGCAGCGCCTGGATGATCGAGAGGATGTGAAACGCAGAGAACCCGGTGTTCTCATAAATGTCCGTGCCGCTGATCTTATAGTCGCCGTTGATGTTGCTGGCGTCATAGGAGAACATGATGCTCTGCGACCACTCGAGAGGCCGCTCATTGTTCCTGGCCATGTGTTCGATAACGGAGCTCTTATGCGCATACAGCCGGGCGACTACCAGCTTCAGCATATCGGCAAAGGAGCTGCAGTTGACCCGTTCGCCCTCCAGGATAAAATAGTTGGGGATCTTATACGTGGCCAATTTGGGGTCGTCGCAGGTATATTCCTGATACCGGGGATCGGCAAACGAGATCTGGGTCACCGGCGGTATGATCGGGAAAATATCCAGCACCAGGCCGGAGAGCCTTTTTGCCCGCATTTGGATCGCGGCCGCGTTCCACAGATCCTGGGATCTGACGTCCTCATACAGTGTGACGACCTTGGTGCGGACCTCCGCCAGGCGCTCTTTTTTCTCAGGAAAGGGCATGTCGCCGAGCTCGCTGTTATATCCGGTCAGCGTCAGATTCCCCAAAGTGTGCAGGTATTTGTCCCGGTCGGCCTGCCAATCGTCCCCCAGCATCCTCTGCCAGGCGGACGACAGATTGCTGTTCTGCGGCAATATGTGCTCAATGGTCAGATTCTCTGTGATCAGGCGCTCTTTTCCCTGGTTCTCGATGGATGTGAGCAGGTATTTGCACAGGGCGTTTTTCCGATACAGATTATTCTGCTCCAGGGCCAGACGAAATGCGTCATCGCCGGGAAGGGCGTCCCTGGATGTCAGCTGCATGAAAAACGAGACGATGGCGTCGTAATAGTGCTGTTTGTTCTGCGGCTGCCCAAATACGCGGGCGTACAGGGTCTTATAAAGTCCCCGCAGGGAGTTGGAATTCACTTCACAGATGATGCGCCGTATGCTGTAGTTGCGCAGAAACTCCAGCACACGCTCCAGTTCCGGTCCGTCCAGGATCCCTTCATCCGATTCGTAATCGTCGAACACGTGGAAAAGGAACAGGAAGATCGTCGTCTGCTTCAGCTTTTGCAGGTCTGCCAGCAGCTCATTGATCCTGGGGCTGTATTTGCTGTCTCCATACAGGAACGCTTTATAGAATCTGGCATAGTGCAGGATCTCTTCCAGCATCGACTGATTCGTATAGCCGCCCTCCGTATAGACGCGCTTAAACACATCATACGCCATATCCTCCCGCGCAAAACCGTCGATCTTCATATTCAGGAAGTCCAAAAAGAACGCCGTCATGTTTTCCCGGGAGACCGCATTCTCCGCGGGGAGCCAGTATTCTTCATACAGTCTCTCCTGATCCACATCCACCATCAGCACGAAATTTCGGATCTTGTCGGCAAGGCTCAGCGGGACGCCCGTGGAATTGATCCGCTCAAAGATCTCCTGGGCACTGTCCTCGGGTTCGAGCGCGATATCCACGCACGTCAGCTGTTGGAGCCCATAATATATCTGGGCCACCGTAACGCCTTTCTCCTGCTGCTCCCGGACCAGTTGGCAGAACAGCTCATAATTATGCCATATCCCACTTGCCTTATCCACCTGATCCAATTTATTATCCATTAGCAGGAGCAGCTGGTTGTTATCACTTTTGACCGGTTTTAGCTTCAATTTGCTGGCAACATCAATAGAGTAGGGCCTAAAGGTATCGTGATTGACCAGAACCTGCTGGATCGAATTCTTCTCTGACGGGTCCTTTGCCATGTCCAGCATTGCCTTCAGAAGCAGATAGACCGTGGTCATGCGCTGCTGTCCATCAATAATGATATAATAATTGATGGTGTTCTCGTATTTGACCAGCGAATAGACAACGGAACCGCAGAAGTGTTCTCTTCCCCGGTGCGCTGCCACGATGATATCCTGAAACAACTTTTCGCACTGGTCCTTTGCCCATTCATAGTTGCGCTGATATACCGGAATGGCATACTGCTTTTTGTTCTGTTCTATAAAATTGTTCATGATACGACCGGGATATATCCTCATATTCATTGCCTCCGTTTCCGCGTCCTGCAAAACAGCCTTCAACGCCCGCCCGTCAGAAACATCTCGTCTGATGCCATTATAATCTGGCCGCTCAAAAAACGCAACCGCGCTGGATAATGGCCCTCATACGCGGTAAAGCTGGGATCCGCGCAAAACGTGAACATATCTGCCCTACGTCTGTTCCTATCTGTTATCCGCATCATCCAAAGCAGATCTGAGCCAAGCTATCCTTCTCTCCACGCAGGTTTTCAGCAGATCGCTTTTTGTTGCCGTTTCAAATCCGTGGCAGGCGCCCTTCACCTCATGGCATTCAGCCGGTATCCCCTGCTCTTTCAGCTTTTGCCACAGCAGCACGCCCTCGTCGCGGAGCGCGTCAAACTGCGCGACTTCTATGTACGTCGGCGGGAACTGCGCAAAGGACGCCGCCTCCAAGGGGGAGGCATACTCGATCCTTTCCGGCTGTCGCTGCCCAAGGTAGGCGTCCCACATCATTTTGGTCAGCCTCGCGTCAAACACCGGGGCGTCAACATATCTCTTCATGGAATCGGTCGTCATCCGCCTGTCCGTGACCGGATAGACCAGAAGCTCTGCATCCGGCATGCGCAGGCCCCGGTCCCTTGCCATAAGGGTCACAGCCAGGGCAAGAGCGCCGCCGGCGCTGTCTCCGGCGATGATGACAGGGGCGCCGCCGGCCTGATCCAGCGCCCATTTATATGTGCAATAGCAATCCCCCGCCGGGATGGGAAAAGGATGCTCCGGCGCCAGACGGTAGTCGGTATAGATGACCCTGCACGGCAGTCTCGATGCATACAGCTTCGCCATATTGTGGTGGGCAAACGACGCTTTCAGCACAAAGCCTCCGCCGTGAAACAGCACCATGCAGGGCAGCTGCCCCGCGTGATTGACGGGTTCGATGACCAGAGTGTCGAGGCTCGCGCCGCCATATCCAGGCGTCCTATGCCGGGTAACAACAACGGTGTCGTCCGACCGGCATTTGGAAAAGCCGATGATCCTGTTCATCATGGGCAGAAGCGCCGGATTGTCCGGCATTTTGATCTTTGCGATCCCCGCCAGTTCCGGGTCTATGCTGTATTTGGACACGGTATTTTCCCCCTCAGCAAATGGGAAGCTGCCTATTTCTTCTTTTTCGGGCTTGGTGCTGGCAGTTCCTCAACCATGGCGTTGAATAAACCTGTCAAAAACTCTCTGTTGTCAACTTCGTCTACCAACAGCATCTCTTTTGCTCCCTCATAGGGGTTTTCATAGGTCGCTGTTGGCATATAACGGATCGCCGCTTTTATTGGTTTTACAAGCAGCCTGTCATCATAGATACCGCCCACGATCTTGCCACGGTAATAGATGATAAATTCTCCCATCATAGCCCGAACTGTAATTTCATCCAATTCGGATAATTG
>CANQOA010000052.1 GCA_947625355.1 uncultured Oscillospiraceae bacterium
GCTTCAATTTCCCTGTTCCGCTGAACGGTCAGGAAGTGACCGAACTTCCCTTGGAAAATGAGACAACTATTGAGACGTGCGTTCTTTTGTCCAAGCGCGATATCGAGCACCCCTTCGAAGCGGGGTTCGGCCTGGACGAGACGGAGTTGACTGCAGCTGAAAAATGACCCGGCCCGGGGAGAGCGAACAGTGGAGAGGCATTCCGATCCCCGCGGCTTCGGCGGCAGGGGGGTCATTCGATCGGCGAACACAGACGATATGACGATATATGGACATCCAAGTAAGCGCGCATGAGCATGCGGGCCGCAAAGGAGCGTGTTGAAACTGGGACCGATACGTGTTGCCCAGATCATGGGAAAACTGGTGGGGCGCGGCGTTGAGTCGGTGATATTTAATTATTACCGCCATATCGACCACACAAAGATCCAGTTCGATTTTTACGCGGATGACGATTCTACCGTCCCGATGCCGCAGGACATTTTGGATGCGGGCGCGCGGTGCTATATGATCCCGCGATATCAGCGTCTGCCGCAAAATATGGCGGCGCTTTACCGGCATTTCAAAGAGCAGGGATACACCATCGTTCATTCCGACCTGAACGCATTAAGCGTTTTTTCGCTCTGCGCCGCGCGGCTGGCCGGCGTCCCCGTGCGCATCGCCCACAGCCACAGCACGGCGGGCAAGGGCGACACAAAAAAGAATATCCTCAAATATATACTCCGGCCCTTCGCAAAGACATTCGCCACGAACTATGTCGCCTGTTCCCGCTACGCGGGGGCGTGGCTCTTTGGCAAAAAAGCGATGGAGCAGGGCAAAGTCACCATATTCAACAACGCCATCGAGCTGGACGCGTTCCGATATGACCGTGCCGTCCGCGGCGAAGTGCGGACGGAGCTGGGCCTGGAGGGGAAATTCGTGATCGGCCATGTGGGGGCGTTCTGTTATCAGAAAAACCACGAGTTTTTGCTCGACATATTCCGGGATATCTGCGGGCAGTGCCCCGACGCGGTGCTGCTGCTCGTCGGCGACGGGCCGGACAGAGCGCGGATCGAGGAAAAAGCGAGGGGGATGGCCGTACTGTCCCTGGGCCAGCGGGACGACGTCGGCCGGCTCTACCAGGCAATGGACGTATTCGTGCTGCCGTCGCGATATGAGGGATTGCCTGTGGTCGGCGTGGAAGCGCAGGCCGCGGGGCTGCCGTGTCTGCTGTCGGACGCGGTGACGCAGGACGCGAAGGTCACGGACGGCGCCGTCTTTTTGAGCATCTCAAACGGGACCGGCCCGTGGGTCCAAAAGCTTCTGGAGCTAAGAGACTTCGACCGGACGGATACCTCGGAGCAGCTGGCGAAGCGCGGCTTTTCCATCGCGGACCAGGGAGCAGGCCTGCTCCGATACTACGCCGAGCTTCTCCGCGGCCAGGGCATTTCATTCTGACCGCCAGCGCCGGCGGGCGGATGCCCACGGCCCGATCCCGCCTCCGCGCAGACCAAGCCCGAAAGCGAAAAACAAAGACAACGCCCCCATGTTCGCCGGAAAAGTGCCCAGCGATCATGGGGGCATCGGTATTATGGCTCATAGAGCTCGCGCATCCCGTCATCCCGCCGCCGCGGGCCCCGCATAGGTCATGGCGATGTATTTGCTCTCCCACACCGGGTCGCACATGTCATCGTCGTCCACCTGGCAGTCGTGCCAGAGGTCCTCCGCCACTTCTTCGATCACGTCCCGCAGCTCCAGCTGATCCAAGAATCTGCGCGGGATGGCGTCATAGCCCAGGGCGGCCCCCAGGATGTTGCCCGCGATGGAGCCGGTGGAATCGCTGTCCCCGTCGTGGTTCACCGCGGCGACGACGCCCTTTTCAAAGCTGTCGGCATATCGCACCGCGCAGTACACCGCGATGGCCAGGGCCTCGTCCCCCACCCAGCCCTCGCCCAGCCGGCGGATGGCGGTCAGATCGTCCGCGGCCGTCCCGGCCAGGTCCGCCGCCTCTCCCACCAGGTCCAGCAGCTCACTCAGGTGCTTTGCCTCCGGGAACACGGCCGGCATGGCGGCTATGGCGTCCCGGACCGCCGCCGCCACCGTGTCGCCGTGGCCGGCTATCCGGGAGATGATATGCGCCAGCATGGCCGCGGGCAGATATCCCAGCTCATGGCCGTGGGTCAGCACCGCCGCCCCGGCCCCGATCCGATCGATCTTCTCCTGGGTGTACGGGCGGTCGTTGAAGTAGAGGCCGATGGGCGCGGCCCGCATGACGCCGCCGCATCCCTTGCTGTGGTTCAAAGGCTTCTCCACCGTGCCGTCCCCGCCCTGGGCCAGGGCGGACATGCAGGTGGTGCCCGGCGCCCGGCGGCTGAAGAGCCCCGGCACGTTCACCAGCCATGAATAGTGGTACTCCTTCGGCAGCGGGTACGTCTCCGTCTGCGTCCGGTACCAGTCCTGATAGCTGGACCGGATGTAGCTCTCATAATCGCCCATGATGCCCCTGGTCATCCCCCGGGTGGTGCCCAGGAGCAGGCCCGTGGCGGTGAACAGGGTCATCTGGGTATCGTCGGAGATCTCCGCCGCGCCGTGCCGGAGCGCGTATCCCGTGATCCCGCTCTTTCCGTACTGGTGAAAGATGGCGGACGCCGGCAGGAATTCCACCGGGTATCCCAGCGCGTCCCCCACCGCGCCGCCCACAAGGCAGCCTTTGAATCTCGTCAGCTCGCGCATCGTGCTCCTCCTTTTATCCTCTCCCTCATGACGGCGCCCGCCGGGTCTAAAGAAGGCCCGTCAGCCCCATGGAGAGCAGCCGCTCGTCCGTGGCCTGGATCCCCAGCCGGTTCTGTATCGCGAAGATGATCACCGCGTCGCGCGCCACCCTGGGGTACAGCGCGCCCCACTGGGCGGTGCGCAGAAACGCCTGGGTCTGCTCCACCGTCAGCTCCAGCACCAGCGCCAGCCGCAGGACGATGTCCCGGCCGGGCCGGCGCTCGCCGCTGCACAGCTGATAGGTGAACGACCGGCTCAAAAGCGCCGCCTCGCTCAGCTGCGCCGCATTCATGTTCCGCTCCGCCATATATCCGGTCAGCCGCTCCGCAAAACCGGGCGCGTCCATATCCCCGTCCATCGCCCTCAGCGCGCCGGTCAGGCTCCGGGACTGCTCCAGAATGCCCAGCAGCTCCTGCGTATCCCGCGCGCGCGTTTTTTTGCGTCCTTCTTCCCCTGTGCCAAGGCCGCTCAGCATGCGATCATCCCCCTCCGGACAAATATAGTTCAATTATAACGGCTCCGATCCAAATGTCAAGAAACCGCCCCGCCATGGGAAAACAGCCCTTGATGGAACGCCCCGGCGGGTGTATGATGGCGATGTGTGGCGGGCGCGCCCGGCATGCCAGAACGGTCGCGGGCCGCCCCTACGGTCCCGCGGAAAAGGAGCATCCTATGCACAAAAAACGCATCCTCATCCTGTTGCTGACGCTGGCGCTGGCGGCGGGGCTGCTGGCCGGCTGCGGCCAGTCCCTGGGCGTCATCGGCGGGCAGGACGGCCCCACCGTGGTCCTCTCCGGCGAGACCGTCCCCTCGGACGCCGACCTGCCAGAATACGGAGAGTATTATTACGACCTGGTGAACGTGGTGCTGTATCTGGAGCTGTACGACGAGCTGCCGGACAACTACATCACCAAGTCCGAGGCCCGGGACCTGGGCTGGGAGGGCGGCTCGGTGGAGGACTACCTTGACGGCGCCGCCATTGGCGGGGACCGGTTCGGCAACCGGGAGGGCCTGCTGCCGGAGGCGCCCGGCCGGACCTATACCGAGTGCGACATCGACACCGACGGCTTCGGCTCCCGGGGCTCCCGGCGGCTAGTGTTCTCCAGCGACGGGCTCTACTTCTACTCCACCGACCACTATGCGCACTTTGACGAGGTCACGGTCACCGAGGACTACGAGGTGATATGGTGAACACACACCGGATCGACTGCTCCCGGCTCCATGCCCGGGAGGCGGCACACGACCATCTGGCACAGGCCCTGGAACTGCCGGCATACTACGGCCGGAACCTGGACGCGCTGTATGACTGTCTGACGGAGATGGGGCCCTGCGTCATCGAGCTGATTGGCGCGGAGGCGCTGCGCCAGGCGGGCGGATACGGCGAGCGGATCCTGCGCTGTCTGGAGGACGCCGCCCGGGACAACGCGGCCATCGCTTTGGTCTGCACCGACGCCCCGGCCGATCCGGCCGGCGGCTGTGGGCAGTAGGCGCGTCTCGGCCGCCCGCCCCGCGCCGCCGGCAAACGGCGTCATAGCGAATGGATGGTATGGCCTTCGCCATACCATCCATTCGCATTCCCCCCCGATAACGGGATGTTATTGTTTCTTCAGCTTCCGCCGTATGATCAGCTTGGCGATGACCGCCGCGGCCAGCACGGCGGCCGTCACGAGCCCATAGAGCAAAATGCTCGTGTACCACGGGGCGGACCGCATCGCATAGAGTCCGGGGTGCGCCTTGTAGTCCCAGAGCACATAGGCTCCATGCCCGATGAAAACGCCGATAAAAGCACCGATGATCGTGTTCAATATCTGGTTTAATTTTTTCATCACAGCGATACCTCCTCCAGTCCTCAGTCTGCCCCGCGACGGAATGCCCTCAGTCCACGATCCTGACCCCAGACCGCGCCAGCGCGTCCAGAGCCTTCTGATAATGTTCGCCTTTGATCAGGATATAATCCGTGTTATAGGTCGATATGGCAAAGATCGGGATGGCGCTGTCGGCCAGGATCGCCGAGAGCTTCGCCAGGATCCCCACCAGGGAGAAGTCGAAAACGCCCTGGATACGCAGGCCCTTCCAGCCGTCCTCGCGCTGGATCGCGTTTGCCGGGACGTCGCCCGTGATGCATACCAGCGACTTTTCCTCGTCCGTTTTCCCGATGAAGCAGTACTCCGCGTCCAGGTCCACGAGGGAATAGTCCTCGACTTTGCACACCGAGAGGTCCTGGTGGAGTTTTTTCAATTCCATAGCAGCCGCTCCCCTTTGCCGCGCTCGCCTCACAGCGCCCGGCCCATATACCCCGGCTCGAACTCCGTATATCCGTGCTTGGGATAGAACTGCCGGGACTCAAAATATTCCTTCCCGCCCAGGTGCGCCACGGCGTACTTGTAGCCCTCCGCCTTCATGTGCGCCTGCGCCGTCTTGAGCAGCGCGGCGCCGATGCCCCGCCGCTTCAAGTCATATTTCACATACAGCCGGTGCAGCTTCGCCGCCCCCGGCGCGTAGGGCTCATAGCCCACGCAGCCGATCACCCGGTCATCGTCGCTGAGGGCCAGCCAGAAGTGCCCGCCGTAATGCCCGCGCACGTCCAGCAGATCCTCGTTCAGCGTCGGCACCCGCCCCAGGGCGTTTTTGGCCTCCAGGACCATGAAGATCATGTCGTCCCGGTATTTTTCCTCATAGGGGACGATCCGCGCCGCGCGGCTCTCCGTCCGCCGTTCGCCCCCGGCAAGGCCGCTGTCCGTCTCCCCCATCGCGGTCCCCCCCTTATAGGTTTGTTGTTATTATATCACGCCTCCCCCGCCGCTGCAACCGGCACCCTATCTCGCCGGGCGCATATACTGACCTGAGCGAAAAACGCGAATGGGGGGATCCATGATGTGCTCGATCGCGGGAGTGATCGACTTTCAAAACGATCTGCGCGGCCAGGGACCGGTGCTGGACGCCATGCAGAAGTCCATGGTGCGCCGGGGCCCGGACCAGCAGGGCAAGTACATATCCGAGCACGCGGCGCTGCTGCACGACCGGCTGGCCGTCATCGACATCGAGAACGGCCGCCAGCCCATGACCGTGGGCGACGGTTTGCGGACCTATACCATCGTCTACAACGGAGAGATCTACAACACCGACGAGGTCCGGGGGGACCTGATCGCCCTGGGCTATACCTTCTCCGGCCATTCGGACACGGAGGTGGTGCTCAAGAGCTTCATCCAGTGGGGCGAGGGCTGCGTGGACCGGCTCAACGGCATCTTCGCCTTCGCGGTATGGGACAGCCGGGAGGAACGGCTCTTCATGGCCCGGGACCGGATGGGCGTGAAGCCCTTTTTCTACGCCCTCCGCCGGGGGGCGCTGATCTTCGCCTCGGAGCTGAAGGGGCTGCTGGCCCACCCGCTGGTGGAGCCGGTGCTGGACCGGGAGGGCGTGCTGGAGGTGGTGCTCACCGGTCCGGGCCGCACGCCGGGCTATGGGGTGTTCCGGGACGTGGAGGAGCTGCGTCCCGGCTGGCGGGGCTGGTTCGACCGGGACGGCCTGCGCACGGGCCGGTATTGGCGGCTCACCGCCCGGGAGCACCGGGACAGTCTGGACGCCACCGTCGACACGGTCCGGTATCTGGTCACCGACGCCATCCGCCGGCAGCTGGTGAGCGACGTGCCCCTCGGCACGTTCCTCTCCGGCGGGCTGGACTCCGGCATCATCAGCGCCGTGGCCAACCTGCACATGAAGGAGCGGGGCATGCCGCTGCACACCTTCTCGGTGGACTATAAGGACCATTTGAAGTACTTCCATGAGACCCGGTTCCAGCCCACCAGTGACACGGTCTACATCCCCAGGCTGGCGGACTGGCTGGGCAGCGTCAGCCACGTGACCGTGCTGGACACCCTGGAGCTGGCGGACGGCCTCTATGAGGCGGCGGAGGCCCGGGACCTGCCGGGGATGGCGGACGTGGACTCCTCCCTGCTGCAGTTCTGCAAGCACATCAAGCCCCACGTGACCGTGGCGCTGTCCGGCGAGTGCGCCGACGAGATCTTCGGCGGCTATCCCTGGTTCCGGGACGAGAAGATCCGCGCCGCGGAGGGCTTCCCCTGGGCCCAGTCCATCCAGTACCGGGCCGGGTTCCTCCTGCCGGAGCACGCCGCCGGCCTGGACGCCCGGGAGTATCTCATGGAGAAATACCGCCTGACATTGGCGGACACGGACACCCTGGACACCGACAGCCCCCTGGAGAAGCGGATGCGCCAGATGATGCGGCTGAACACCGACTGGTTCATGCAGACCCTGCTGGACCGGAAGGACCGCATGAGCATGTACAGCGCCTTGGAGGTGCGGGTGCCCTTCTGCGACCACCGGATCGCGGAGTATCTCTACTCTGTGCCCTGGGAGATGAAGGACTACGGCCACTATGAAAAGGGCCTGCTGCGCCAGGCCATGCGGGGCCTGCTGCCCGACGAGATCCTCTGGCGGAAGAAGAGCCCCTATCCTAAAACCCACAACCCGGACTACATGGCGGAGGTGTCCCGCCGGCTGCGGCTGGTGATGGCGGACAGCCGCTCGCCCCTGCTGTCCCTGGTCCGGCGGGAGGCCCTGGAGGCGCTTCTGGACGACGACCGGTCCCAGCCCTGGTACGGCCAGCTGATGACCACGCCCCAGACCATCGCCTACATGCTCCAGGTGGACCACTGGATGCGTACCTACAAGGTGCGGCTGGTATGACCCGCCCGCCTCCCGGTATTGGCCGGGAGGCGGCTTTTTTGGGCGAAAACCGTCCCATATGGAGGTATGACAGGGGCAGATCAGCGAACAGGAGGCGCGTCATGGCCGCGGCGTCCGCGCCGGCCCGGCCGGCGGCCATCCCCCTGTCCATCCCGGCCAGGCGTTCAACGGACGGTTGATTTTCCTCCCCCGCGCCTCTATTGTCCTTTTCCCGGTCCCGTGCTATAGTCAAAGCACCGAAGCCCCGGAAACCATTTGAAAAGGACGTTTGATATGGAGATCGGAAAGACCATAAAAGCCCTGCGGACCCAAAAGCGGGTCACCCAGGAGCAGACCGCCGCCCACCTGGGCGTCAGCTGCCAGGCCGTCTCCAAGTGTGAGACGGGCGCAAGCCTGCCGGATGTGACGCTGCTGCCCGCCATTGCAGCATACGGCGTGACCATCGACGAGCTGTTCCAAATGCCCGCCGAGGCCCGTTTCGAGCAGATCGAGAACATGCTGGACCGGAGGGCCACATCGCCCCGGAGGCGTTCAGCCAGGCGGCGTCGTTCCTCAGTCAGGCCACAGTGGACGACCCCAAGAGCGTGCGGGCCTGGACGGACCTGGCGTACCTTTACAATCACCGGGCACAGTACGACCACTATCTGGCGGCGGAGTACGCCAAGCGGGCGCTGGACCTGGCCCCGGAGGAAAAGCCCGGCTGGGTGGCGTACCTGGAGGCCATAGGCTGCGTGGTGGGCGACGAGTGGTACGACAACCACTTCGAGGTCATCGAGTATTTCAAGCGGTTCGTGGAGAAGAATCCCGACAACTACCGGGGCTATTACGCCCTCATCGAGAACCTTCCGGCGGACGGCCGCTACGACGAGGCGGAGCCCTACATCCTCGCCATGCAGAAGGTCAAGGACAACTACCAGGCCATCACCTATCTGGGCGACGTGGCGCTGGGCCGGGGCGACCGGGCCGAGGCGCTGCGGCTGTGGGACGCGTCGGCGGCCATGACGCAGGATGCGTGACCGCCAAAAAGACAGAGAGAGCCCCGGACGGACGTCCGGGGCTTTGTGTTTGGTTTTCCGCCGCTGCCTTACGCGGTGGCTTCCTCGGCCGCGGGCTCCTCGGTCTCAGCCTCGGCCTCGGCGCCGGTGATGGCCACCACGGCGCCCTCATAGGTCTCCTCGATGAACTGGGCGACCTCGTCGGACTGCAGGACCTCCAGCAGAGCCAGGATGGCCTCGTTGGTCTCATTGCCCTCCTTGACGCACAGGATGTTGGCGTAGGTGACGGCGCCGTCGCCGGAGGCGTCCTCCACGGCCAGGGCGTCCTCACCGGCGTTCAGGCCGGCCTGCAGGGCGTAGTTGCCGTTGATGACGGCCAGGTCCACATCATCCAGCACGTTGGGCAGCTGGGCGGCCTCCATCTCCTGGAACTCGTACTCATGGGGGTTCTCGGCGATGTCATAGATGGTGGCGTTGGAGGACGCGTCGATGCCCTCCTCCAGGGTGATCAGGCCCTCCTGCTGGAGCAGGAGCAGGGCGCGGGTCTCGTTGGAGCCGTCGTTGGGGATGGCGATGACGGCGCCGTCCTCCAGCTCCTCCAGGGAAGCGGTAGCGCCCGGATAGATGCCGAAGGGCTCATAGTGGACCAGGCCCACGCTCACCAGATGGGTGCCGTTCTCCTCGTTGAAGGTGTCCATGTAGGGGGTGTGCTGGAAGTAGTTGGCGTCCAGGTCGCCGGACTCCACGGCCTCGTTGGGCTGCACGTAGTCGGTGTACTCCACGATGTCCAGCTCGATGCCCTGCTCGGCCAGGATGTCCTTGGCGAACTCCAGGATCTCCGCGTGGGGGGTGGGGGTGGCGCCGATCTTGATGGTGACGGTGTCGTCGGCCAGGGCGACAGCGCCCAGGCTCAGGGCCAGCACAAGGGCCAGCGTGATGGCGATGATCTTCTTCATTTTTGTTTTCTCCTTTTGAAAAAATGATTTTTTGATATGTTCACCGGATGCGTTTGTCGCTCCGCTTGGTGATGAAGTCGCCGATGCTCTGGAAGATCTGGACCAGGACGATCAGCAGGATGACCATGACCCACATGACCAGGGGTTTGGACCGGTAATAGCCGTAGTTGATGGCGATGGCGCCAATGCCGCCGCCGCCCAGGATGCCGGCCATGGCCCCGTAGCCGAAGATGGTGATCAGGGCCACGAAGAGGTTGGCCAGCAGCGCGGGCTTCGCCTCGGGGATGAGCACCTTCCATACGATCTGCATGGGACTGGCGCCCATAGCCTGGGCCGCCTCGATCACCCCCTGATCTACCTCCCGGATGGAGGTCTCCACCAGCCGCGCCACGAAGGGGAACGCGGCGATGGTCAGCGGCACGATGATGGCCTTGGTGCCCACCTTGGTGCCCACGATGAATTTGCTCAGCGG
This sequence comes from uncultured Oscillospiraceae bacterium, assembly GCA_947625355.1. Taxonomy (GTDB): domain Bacteria; phylum Bacillota; class Clostridia; order Oscillospirales; family Oscillospiraceae; genus CAJOIG01. Next base: position 9,879 of record CANQOA010000052.1, read on the forward strand.
CAGGACCACCACCAGCAGGATCAAAAACGGCACGCTCCGCAAGAGATTGATGACCACATTGGTGGCCTGCATGACGGGCCGCGGCAGGGGGCGGATGCCCTTTTCCTCCCCCGTCACCAGCAGCACCCCCAGGGGCATGCCGATCAGGAAGGACAGCAGCGTGGGCAGGATGGTCAGCAGGAAGATCGTCTCAAAGATGGCGGTCAAGAGGTCGTTGTGGAGGATATCCATCAACAGCTCCACATTTTTCTCACTGAACAAGGTCCGTCACCTCCTCCGCCGTCACGCCGGGGATCTCTCTCAAGTAGATCAGCGCTCTCGCCGCCTCCGTCTCGTCCTGGGGCAGGCCCAGCACCATGGTGCCGAAGCTCTTGTCCCCGATGGTCCGGGTATCCGCGCTGATGATGTTCAGGCATATGCCCTGCTCCTTGGCCAGGGTGCTGATGATGGGCTCGCCGGAGGTGGCCCCGTTGAACGCCAGCCGCACCAGCCGGTTTTTCGGCAGCACGTGGATCTTCTCCCCGGAGGGCATCACCAATCTTCGGCCCGCCTCGGTTCTGGGGTTGGAGAAGATGTCCGCCACATCCCCCTGCTCCTGGATGACGCCGTGGTCCAATATCGCCACCCGGTCGCAGATCTGCTCCACCACCCGCATCTCGTGGGTGATGACCACCACCGTGACCCCCAGCTCCCGGTT
>CANQOA010000053.1 GCA_947625355.1 uncultured Oscillospiraceae bacterium
TCGCCGGCGCCCGCGGGCTTGGTGATGTCGGGGTTCTGCATCTCGGGGGAGTACTTGTCGATGTCGGTGATCTTCAGACCGTTGCGCTCCAGAGGATCGGCCACCAGGGAGCCGATGACGTTCTGGGGGGCGGAGCCGGTGCCCACGGTGTGGCGGCCCAGGATGTCCAGGTTGACCTCCGGGTTCACGCCGTCGTTGGCGGTCAGGATCACGCAGAAGCCGCCCAGGCAGTCCTCCAGGGCCGGCAGGCCCTTCTTCACATGGTCCTTGCCGTTCATGCCCAGCTTGGCGGTGCAGCCGCCGCCGGTGACGGCCACGGTCTTGTAGGCGCCGGCCTTCACCAGCGCCGCCGCCTCCACCATGGCGTGGGACGGGCCGGCGCAGAAGCCGCGGGCGTCGGAGCCGGTGGCGTTCATGAGCCCGGCGATCTCCGCGGCCGCCTTGGCAAAGTTGCCGCCGCCGCGCTGGTTCATGTCGCCGCAGGCCTCCTCGGAGCAGTCGATGACGTACTCCACGTCGGTCTTTTCGATGCCGGCGTTGCGCACGGCGTACAGCAGCGCCAAGGTGTTGCTGGCCTTGTTGACCAGGTTCTCGTGCATGACCTCGGCGTTCAGGTTCACGTCGATGTCGTGGGCGCGCTTGACGCAGCCCACCAGCTTGCCGTCGGCATACAGCCCCTCGGCGTGCTCGTCGTTGACGAAGTGCTCGATCTCGGACAGCTCCACGCCCTCCTTGATCCGGGCGGCGATGTCCTCGGTGATGATGGGATCCGCCGCGAAGGCGTCCTTATGAGCGGCCACGAAGCCCTTCTCCAGCAGCAGCACGTCGAACACGTCCGCCGCCTGCATCAGCAGCACGAAATCTGCCTCGGGCATGATCTCGCCGAACTTGCCGTAACGGTCGGCGCCGGCCAGGGGCTTGTCATAGTAGGGGAACTCCACCTCCGCCAGCTCTTCGGGGGTCTTGTTGCCGATGTAGACCTGGTTGGGCCAGTACTCCACCGCCTGCTGATAGGTGCGCAGATGCTCGGGCAGCTGCTTGAGGTATTCGGATTCGGGGTTGACGATGCGCTCGGTGATCTGGGTGGAGCCGTTATGGATCACCATCGCCGGCACATGGGCCAGGATATAGCTGGCGCCCTTAATAACTGCATTCATAGAAAAATACCAACCTTATCAAAAAATATATAGAGAAACTCTATTCAAAAAAAGGCGGTGAGAGAGTCTCACCGCCTTCTTTTCGAGTCCTCGAATCAGAAAGCGCGTGTCAGTGCTCTCCAGTTCAATTCTTCATTTTACAAGTACTTGCAGTACTCGTCCCTGATTGCGCTCATCTCGTTCACGATGTCGTCAACATCCAGGACCATCTCCATCATGCTGATCTGATCTTCGTAAACGTCCGGATCAAACTCTTCTTTGATCTCGGGCTCGCAAACATGGTATACCGTGAGTCCAAGCTGGACCCCTGTCAACGGACCTGCAAACGTAGGATCGCCGGCGGTAACGGTCTCCGCGGCCAGGCCAGCGGCCTCGCCCTCAGAAGCACCGAGGACCACAACGACGTTTTCCGGGCCATACTTTTCGGCAAATTCTTTGACCCGCCTCTGGTTTTCAAGATCCATTGCGCCTGCGCTCGTTCACACAAAGCACTCGGTAGAAGAGAACACCACCTCGCCGCCGGCGGTTTCAACACACGCCGCGATCGCAGGCCCCGGGATACCGTCGCGGTCGCCAATGATCACGACTTTCTTATCCTTCAGGATCGCCATTTCTGATTGTTACTCCTTTCTTCAAGAATGGTTTTATCTCATCCCCTTCGCCATTTGCCGGGCTCCGGGGCGAAATAAGCGGGAACGGACGCTCTCAGGAGGCGTACTTCTCCACCAGCTTGCGGATGTTCTCCTCGGTGGCGTCGTCCTTCACCAGCTCCTCGACCTTCTCGCCGCCCTTGTAGATGGCCATGACGGGCAGGCCCAGGATCTTCTGGCCGATGGCCAGGCGGCGGGCCTTGGTGGTATTCAGCTGGCAGAACTTCAGCTTGCCCTCGAACTCATCGGCCAGGGCATGCACAAAGGGCATCAGGGCCTTGCAGGGCTCGCAGCCGTCGCCAAAGAAATCCACGAAAACATATCCCTCAGCCTGCAGTACTTCCGCCTCAAAAGTGGTCTTATCGAGCTCCAACATGATCGTGTTCCTCCTAATATTAATTATTATTGATCTCAGTATTACGCGTGTTCGTTGATATACTTCTCCGCCTGGGTCGCGGCGATGGCGCCGTCGCCGGCGGCGGTGACCACCTGGCGCAGGCTCTTCACCCGCACGTCGCCGGCGGCGAACACGCCGGGGATGTTGGTGTGCATATCCGCGTCGGTGGGGATATAGCCGGCCTTATCCATCTCCAGGCCGGTGTCCTGGAAGATGGCGCTGTTGGGCACGCGGCCGATGAAGCCGAACACGCCGAACAGCCCGTCGTCCTCGTCCGCCTCATAGACGGTCTCCTCGCCGGTCTTGACGTTCTTGACCTTCATGGTCTGCAGGATCTCGTCGCCGCCCAGCTCCTCCACCACGGTGTCCCACATGAAGTGGAGCTTCTCGTTTTTGAAGGCGCGCTCCTGGATGGACTTGGCCGCCCGCAGCTCGTCGCGGCGGTGGATGATGGTCACCTTCCGGGCGAATTTGGTCAGATACATGGCCTCTTCCACGGCCGCGTCGCCGCCGCCCACCACAAAGACCTCCAGGTCCTCGAAGAAGTTGGCGTCGCAGGTGGCGCAGTAGCTGACGCCCTTGCCCATATACTCCTGCTCGCCCTTGCAGCCGATGGGACGGGGATACGCGCCGGTGGCGATGATGAGGGTCTTGGCCTTATAGGTCTCCTTCGCGCCCACCAGCACCTTCACGTCGCCGTTCAACTCCACGGACTTGATGGTGTCCGCCGCGCGCTCGCAGCCGAAGTTCTCGCACTGCTTGGTCATACGGGCCACCAGGCTGGGGCCGCTCTCGCCCTCCAGCACCTGGCCGGGGTAGTTCTCGATGTCGTTGGTGATGGCGATCTGGCCGCCATCCTGGCCCTTCTCGATGATCAGGGTGCTCAGCCGGGCACGCCCGGCATACAGCCCAGCCGCCAAGCCGCCGGGGCCGGCTCCCAGAACGATCACATCATAAAGCTTGTCCATGATTCGTCTCCTTAATTATAACATATTTTCAGTGTTTCCGCAAAGGGTCCCGTCGCCCTGCGCCAAAGCCGAAAAAATACATAATGTGCAATTTTTACGGATTATCTTCACGCTTTAGCGCATTTATGAACCAAAATACACAAACCTCTACACATGCCCATGCTAACAAATATCGCCAAAACTGTCAATACGGACGGTTTATTTATAGATAATTTCTATAAAAATATTTTTGCCGTCCGTCCCGCGCAGACAGACGCCACGCCATAGTACCGGGCAAAAGCGGTCCTGTCAAGCCATGGGAAAGATATATAGAGAAACCATATAGACCGTGCCCCCTTTTCGCCCCGCGTCTATCGCTTTTTTCCGGCTTTACACGCTCCCGCCGGCCATGCTACAATATAATAAATGTATGATGTTCCGAGGAGGACCGCCCATGAGGATTCTGCACATATCCGCCCAAAAGCCCTTCGGCACCGGCAGCGGCACCGTATACACGGAGCTGATCCGGGCCTTTGCCGGCATGGGCCACGCCCAGGCCGCCGTGGCCGGCGTCGCGGCGGAGGACGCCGTGACCCTGCCGGGGAACACCGCCTTTTATCCCGTGCGCTTCGAGACGCCCGAGCTGCCCTTCCCCGTGGCGGGTATGTCCGACGAGATGCCCTATCGGAGCACCCGCTACCGGGACATGACCCCGGAGATGACGGAGCGGTTTTGCGCCGCGTTCCTGGCGGTCATCGGCCGGGCCGTGGAGGAGCTCGACCCGGACATCATCCTGTGCCACCACCTGTACCTGCTCACCGCGGCGGTGCGCCTGGCCTTTCCGGACAGGACCGTGTACGGCATCTGCCACAACACGGACCTGCGGCAGATGGAAAAGCACGGCCTGGCCCGGGACATGATCCGCCGGGGCATCCGGGCCCTGGACCGGGTGCTGGTGCTGAAGGACGCCCAGCTGGAGGCGGTGGAGCAAACCTACGGCGTGCCCCGGGAGCGGATGGCCGTCATGGGCGTGGGCTACGCCCATGACGTGTTCCATCCCGGCGGCCGTCAGCCCGGCGACGGCGCGGGGCGGATCGTCTACGCCGGGAAGATCGCGGAGAAAAAAGGCGTCATGAGCCTGCTGCGGAGCATGTCCCTGCTGGAGACGCCGCCGGCGGGGACTGAGCTGCTGCTGGCCGGCGGCGCCGGCGATCAGGCGGAGTTCGCCCTGGCCCATACCCTGGCGGACGCCTCTCCCGTGCCGGTGACTTTTTTGGGGCCCCTGCCCCAGCCGGAGCTGGCGGCGGTATACCGCGGCTGCCAGGTATTCGCGCTGCCGTCCTATTCCGAGGGCGTGCCCCTGACGCTGCTGGAGGCGCTGGCGTGCGGCGCCCGGGCGGTGGTGTCCGACCTGCCGGGGCTGCGGCAGTGGATGGACCGGTTCGTGCCGGGGGCGGACGTGCGGTATGTGCCGCTGCCGGCCATGGACCGGATGGACGAGCCCCTGCCGGGACAGCTGCCCGCCTTTGAGGCGCGGCTGGCGCGGGCCCTGGACGAGGCACTGGCCGCCGGGCCGGTGGCTCCCGCCGACATGCGTCAAGCCGTCTGGGAGCGGGTGGCGGAGCGTGTCCTGGGATGAGCGGATATGAAAAGTGCGCCGGAGGTTGCTCCGGCGCACTTTCATTTTTACTTCGTGACGATCTCATATTCGCTGCCCACCTCGGAGGAGGTGAACTCCACCTTTTTGGACTTGAGCAGCTTCTCCACGTTGGTCCGCACATGGGCCTCGCTGGCAAGGATCTTGAGCGCCTTACCGGGGTTGTCCTTCAGGGCGGCCGCCGTGAGCATCACCGGCTCCGGGCAGGACAGGCCCCGCACATCCACTTCGATATACTGACTCATGATAGTCCCTCCTTTTCCTGATCAGCTCTTGCTGTCGGCCTTTTTGCAGTTGGTGGCGGCGATGATGAACAGCACCGCGATGCAGCACACCAGCACGATCTTGCCAGCAGTAGCCGGGCCGCCGGCCACGGCCTCGGTGGTCTCGGTGGCAGCCGCGGCGGCGGCGCCGGCCAGGCCGAAGTTATGGGCAAAGGCGGCGCCCACCAGCAGCCCCAGGAACGTGATGGCGCTGTCGGAGGAGCCCTGGCCCGCCAGGATCAGCTGCCGCAGGGGGCACCCGCCCGCCAGCACGGCGGCGAAGCCCACGGCATACATGCCCAGGATGTTCCACAAATGCTGGGCGTGGGCAATGGGCTGGCCGGTGAAGCCGAAGTGGAACTTGCCGGTGACCACGTTGTAGGCCAGCAGCGCCACGAACAGGCCGCCCAGGATGCTCAGCAGGGAGAAGTCCTTCATCAGGAACACGTCCCGCAGGCCGCCGGCAAAGCACATGCGGCTCTTCTGGGCCAGGGCACCGAACACCAGCGCGATGACCAGCGCCAGGATGGCGGGAGCGCGCATGCTGCCCGGACCGGACTCGCTGGAGGCGAACAGGGCGGTGGTCAGGCTGATCACCAGGCCGATCACCAGCAGCGCCGGCAGGATCACGCCGTTGACGGCCTTCACCTCATGGGCGCGGCCCAGGGAGAAGCCCTTCTTCAGGAACAGGCAGCCAGTGCCGATGCCGGCCGCGAAACCCACCAGGCCCACATAGGCGTTGGCGTCGCCGGCGGCCATACGGATGAGCATCCGCAGCGGGCAGCCCAGGAACACCAGCGCGCCGATCATCATGATGAAGCCCAGCAGGAACCGGATCACGGGAGAGGACCCGGCGGTGGTGCGGTATTCCTTGGTGGCCAGGGCGATCAGGAACGACCCGCACACGAAGCCCACGATCTCCGGACGGTAGTACTGGACCACCGGGGCGGTGTGGAGCTTCAGGCTGCCGGCCATATCGCGGATGAAGCAGGCCACGCAGATGGCCATGTTGCCGGGGTTGCCGGTGACCGCCAGCACGATGGCCAGCGCGCCGCAGATGAGCCCGCAGACCGCCAGCTTCCATTTTGCGTCGAACAGACGATTCATTGTAAGTATTCCTCCTTCTTTCTGTGTGATGGGGAGACTTGTCCACACTTTCACAGTACGTCATTATAGACAAGTTTCGCCATGATGTCCAATCACTAGTTATGATAGTCGTCCATTCTTATGGATATTCTCTATAAATAGTGCCGCAAAAAATGCGCCTCCGATGACCGGAGGCGCATCTGCTGGCGAAGACGTGTGGGAATCGAACCCACCCAGGACGCTCGTCACGCCCTACACTGGTTTTGAAGACCAGGAGGCACACCAGTTACCTATCCGCCTCCAAGTACAAGTCTTCGCACGATTTGTGTATTTATTATAATTTACCGGGGGGACAAAGTCAAGAAAAAGCCTCTCACACCATGCACTGGTGCATGGCCTCGGCCCGCAGGCCCACCTGGTCCATCACGGCGCGCACCTGCTGCTCGCTGTCCAGCGGCGCGCACCAGGCCAGACCGCAGCCGGCGGAGATGGCCCGGGGCACCGGGATCATCCGGCCTGGCACCTCCCGCTCCTTGCAGCATTTTTCCATGGCCATGGCGTCGGCGGTGGTGTGAAAGGTCACCACCAGCTTCAATTCCTTCGTCCGCATCGTCGTTCCCTCGCCGCGTTTTAGTATTATGTCAACTTTCCGGTCCAGTCTCCGCCGCCAGGGTCCGGATGGCCTCCACGGCCGCGTCCGCCTCCTGTTCGGTGTTATACCAGGAGAAGCTGAAGCGCACCGCCCCCTGCTCCACGGTGCCCAGGGCCTGGTGCATCCGGGGGGCGCAGTGGGCGCCGGGGCGGGTGGCGATGGCGTATTCCTCCGCCAGGATGTCGGATATCTCGCCGGAGTCGCAGTCCCACACGTTCAGCGTCACGATGGCAGCCCGGTCGGCGGCGTCGAAGTCCCCGTAGACCGTCACGCCCTCGACGGCGCGCACGCCCTCATAGAACCGGCGCATCAGGGCCTTCTCCTTGGCGTGGACCGCGTCCACCCCGGTCCGGAGCAAAAACTCCAGCGCCGCGTCCAGCCCCGCCAGGCCGTGGCCGTTGGCGGTGCCGGCCTCCAGGCGGGTGGGGTATTCCTCCGGCTGGGCGGTGCTGTAGGACTGCACGCCGCTTCCGCCCACCTTCCAGGGGCGGATCTCCACCCCCGGCCGGACGCACAGCCCGCCGGTGCCCTGGGGGCCCATGAGCCCCTTGTGGCCGGTGAAGCACAGCACGTCGACGCCCAGCGCCGTCATGTCGATGGGCACGCACCCCGCGGTCTGGGAGCAGTCGGCCACCAGCAGCAGCCCGTGCTCCTTCGTGAACCGGCCGATCCGGGCCAGGTCCAGCATATTCCCCGTCAGGTTGGACGCGTGGGTGCACACCACCGCCTTCGTCTCCGGCCGCAGCAGCCGGGCAAAGTCGTCATAGTCGATATTTCCCTTTCGGTCCGCCGGCACGAAGCTGACCGCCACGCCCCGCTCCCGCTCCAGCCGGTACAGCGGCCGCAGGACGCTGTTGTGCTCCAGGTCGGTGGAGATCACATGGTCCCCCGGCCCGAACAGCCCGTTGATGGCGATGTTCAGCGACTCGGTGGCGTTGGCGGTGAAGATCACATGGTCCGGCCGTGGGCAGCCGAACAGCTCCGCCGCCTTGCACCGGGCGTCATAGACCACCCGCGCCGCGGACAGGGACACCCCGTGGGCGCCCCGGCCGGCGTTGCCCATGCTGGACATGGCCGCCGCCACCGCCTGGATGACCTGGGGCGGCTTATGGAGCGTGGTGGCCGCGTTGTCAAGATAGATCATTTTCCCGCCTCCCTTTGGGGATGATTGGCCCTGGAAAAGGGACACCGCCTGCCGATGCACTGGTTGTTTTTGGCGGCGTAGGCACAGACCACCTCATGGGTCTGCATCTCCACGCCCAGGGTCTCCCGCACGAAATCCACCGCCTGCAGGATGGAGAGGTAGGAGTCCCGCTTGCAGCACCGGGGCCCGCCCACGTCGGCGATGGCGTTCAGCGTCCGGGCGGTCAGCCGGTGGGAGGCGGCGAAGGTGTCCTCCGCCAGGGGCGTGGAGCCGGTGACGATGGAATAGAACATGCCGGCGCTGATGCCCGCGCCGCAGGCCCCCCAGAAGCCGCAGGACCCGCCGGGCACATTCCGGCCCCGGTTGCGCATCTCAAACAGCGCCCGCTCCAGGTCGATGTCCCCGCCGGCGTTCTTATAGGCGGTCAGCAGGGCCGCCCCCACCATGATGTGGTGCTCCGGCCCGTGCATGTGGCAGAAGGGCAGCGCCATCATCCGGTCCAGCACCTCCGCCGGGTCCCGGGAGGTGTCCGCCAGACACACGCCGAAGATGGCGTCCAGGCCCTGCCGGTGGCACTCGTCGCACACATAGTGGCCGTGGACGCACCGGGTCTTGCTCATGTAGGTCCTGTGGCAGACGGCGCACTCCATGGGCTGGTCCTCGCCGAGGTATTCCAGCGGCGCCTTGCAGATCAGGCACTCCTCCTGGAGCTGTTTCATGGGCCCATCCTCCTTTTGTCAGATGCTCCCAGTATAATGGACTTCGCCCCGCCCGTCAAGTGACGTGCGATCGGCTCCGGCGCAGACAGCCCGGCGGGAGAGCGTCCATGGCGTTGCGCTTTTTCGGGCGGCGTGGTATAATAGCAGCAAAGTTGCTGTCATACTTCAAAATACCGGTCGCGCTCCCGGTAGCCCGGGAGCTGCCAGGGCCAGCTTGAAAGGCGGCGCGATAGAAATACAAGGAGGAACGGTATCATGAAAAAGGCGATGATCCCTCTCGCGCTTTTCATCGTACTGCTTCTGTCCTCCTGCCGCGGAGGAAATGTCAGCATGGTGGAGATCCCGGACTGGGCGCCCTCGGAGATATACACAGACGCTGAGATCGGATCGGCGTTTCAGACGGTGAAGGACTATTTTTCCAGGGAGTTTTACGGCTGCGCTCTTACGAAGCTCTATTATCCGGGCGATGCCTTTTCCGGCGAGTTCGCCGAATGGGCGCAGCGGTATGACGCGGATGAGGCCATCGTGATCTACTCAGACTTTGCTGTGGACTCGTCGGGCGGTGACGGTTCTCTGATGCCGAACTCCACCTATGAGGACTGGCAATGGGTCCTCGTCCGGGACGACGGCGGGAAGTGGAGACACGTTACCCACGGGTATGGCTGAGCCAGCAGATCCCCCTTTGGCTGGAATATGAATAGGCCGGGAGCGTCGGTAAGACGCTCCCGGCCTGACGCTGTCCGCCTCCGCTCAGGCGTCGATGGTGGAGATGCCCATGGTGGTCTCCTCCAGCACGTCCAGCAGCACCCGCACCGTGTCCAGGCTGGTGAACATGGTCACGCCGTTGGCCACGGCGCACTCACGGATCTCGTGACCGTCGGACAGGGCCGCCGGGCTGCGCACGTCCCGGGTGTTGATGACGTACGTCACCACGCCGCTGCGGATGGCGTCGGGGATCTCCTCGCTGCCGTGGCGCAGCTTTTCCACCACGTGGGTGCGGATGCCCGCGGCCTTCAGCGCCCGGGCGGTGCCCTCGGTGGCCAGGATGTTGAAGCCCATGTCGTAGAACCGGCGGATCAGGGGGATGGCCTCGGCCTTGTCCTGGTCGGCGATGGTGGCCAGCACCCCGCCGTAGTTGGCCATGGCCATGCCCGAGGCCTGCAGGGCCTTGAAGAGCGCCCGGGTCAGGGTGGCGTCGTAGCCGATGGCCTCGCCGGTGGACTTCATCTCCGGGGAGAGATAGGCGTCCATGCCCCGCAGCTTGGCGAAGG
>CANQOA010000054.1 GCA_947625355.1 uncultured Oscillospiraceae bacterium
GTCGTAGCCGATGGCCTCGCCGGTGGACTTCATCTCCGGGGAGAGATAGGCGTCCATGCCCCGCAGCTTGGCGAAGGAGAAAGCCGGCGCCTTCACATACCAGCGCTTCTTCTCCGGGGGATAGAGCTTGAAAAAGCCCTGCTCTTTTAAGGAGAGGCCCAATATCACATGGGTGGCGATGTCCGCCAGGGACCAGCCGGTGGCCTTGGAGAGAAACGGCACCGTCCTGCTGGAGCGGGGGTTGACCTCGATGATATAGACCTTTTCCTCCCGGTCCACGATGAACTGGATGTTATACAGCCCCACGATGCCGATGCCCAGACCCAGCCGCTTGGCGTAGTCCAGGATGGTGTCCTTCACCCGCCGGGACACGCTGAAGGTGGGATAGACGCTGATGGAGTCCCCGGAGTGGACGCCGGTGCGCTCCACCAGCTCCATGATGCCCGGCACGAACACGTCCCGGCCGTCGCAGATGGCGTCCACCTCCAGTTCCTTGCCCTGGATGTACTTGTCCACCAGCACCGGCTTGTCCGCGTCGATCTCCACCGCCGAGCGCAGGTATCGGCGCAGCTGCTCCTCGTCGGAGACGATCTGCATGGCCCGGCCCCCCAGCACGAAGGAAGGCCGCACCAGCACGGGATATCCGATCTCGGCGGCGGCTCTCACCCCCGAGTCGATATCCGTCACCGCCCGGCCGGGGGGCTGGGGGATGTGCAGCTGGTCCAGCACCTTCTCGAAGGCGTCCCGGTCCTCCGCCCGCGCGATGGCGGCGCAGTCCGTACCGATGATCTTCACGCCACGCTCCATCAGGGGGCCCGCCAGGTTGATGGCCGTCTGCCCGCCCAGGGAGGCGATGACCCCCTCCGGCTTTTCCCGCAGGAGGATGTTCATCACGTCCTCCACATACAGCGGCTCGAAGTAGAGCTTGTCCGAGCAGGTGTAATCGGTGGACACCGTCTCCGGGTTGTTGTTGATGATGATGGCCTCATAGCCGGCGGCCCTGATGGTCTGCACGGCGTGGACGGTGGAGTAGTCGAACTCCACCCCCTGACCGATGCGGATGGGCCCCGCCCCCAGCACCACGATCTTCTTCCGGTCGGAGATGACCGACTCGTTTTCCTGCTCGTAGGTGGAGTAAAAGTAGGGCACGTAGCTTTCAAACTCGCTGGCGCAGGTGTCGATCATCTTATAGACCGGCAGCATGTTTTTCTCCAGCCGCAGCCGGTAGACGTCCATCTCCGTCCGGCCCCACAGTCGGGCCACCGCCCGGTCGCAGAAGCCCATGCGCTTGGCCTCCCACAGCACGCCCTCGTCCCCCGGCGCGGCGGCGAGCCGCCGCTCCATCTCCACGATGTTGGCCAGCACATCCACGAACAGCATGTCGATGCCCGTCACGGCGCTGATCCGCTCCCGGGCCGCGTCCCGGCGCAGCAGCTCCGCCATGGCGAACAGCCGGTCGTCCCGCCCTTGGTTTACATAATCAAGAAGCTCGGACCTGTCCCAGCCGTCGAACTTGCGCATCCACAGGTGGTCCGCGCCGATCTCCAGGGAGCGGACGGCCTTGAGAAGGCTCTCCTCCATGGTCCGGCCCACGCTCATCACCTCGCCGGTGGCCTTCATCTGGGTGGACAGGGTGTTGGCCGCGTCGGCGAACTTGTCGAAGGGGAACCGGGGCATCTTGGTGACCACATAGTCCAGCGCCGGCTCGAAGCAGGCGGGGGTATTGGCCAGCTGGATCTCGTCCAGGGTCATGCCCACGGCGATCTTGGCGGACACCCTGGCGATGGGATAGCCGCTGGCCTTGCTGGCCAGGGCCGAGGACCTGCTGACCCGGGGATTGACCTCGATGACGTAGTATTGGAAGGAATTGGGATCCAAAGCGAACTGGACATTGCAGCCGCCCTGGATTTCCAGGGCGCGGATGATGCGCAGGGCGCTGTCCCGCAGCATGTGGTATTCCTTGTTGGTCAGCGTCTGGGAGGGGCACACCACCACGCTGTCGCCGGTGTGGACCCCCACCGGGTCCACGTTCTCCATGTTGCACACGGTGATGGCGGTGTCATTGGCGTCCCGCATGACCTCGTATTCGATCTCCCGGTAGCCCTTGATGCTCTTCTCCACCAGCACCTGGGTGACGGGGGACAGCTTCAGGCCGTTTTTGAGAAGCTCCCGGCACTGATCCGCGTCGTCGGCGAAGCCGCCGCCGGTGCCGCCCAGGGTGAACGCCGGCCGCAGCACCACCGGATAGCCGATCTTCTCGGCGATGGCCAGGCCCTGCTCCACGCTGCCGGCCACATCCGAGGGCAGCACCGGCTCCCCCAGCTGCTGGCACAGCTCCTTGAACAGCTCCCGGTCCTCCGCCCGCTCGATGCTCCTGGGGGAGGTCCCCAGCAGCTCTGTCCGGCACTCCCGCAGCACGCCCTTCCGCTCCAGCTGCATGGCCAGGTTCAGGCCCGTCTGCCCGCCGATGCCCGGCACGATCCCGTCCGGCCGCTCATAGCGGATGATCTTCGCCACATATTCCAGGGTCAGCGGCTCCATATAAACCTTGTCCGCCACGGAGGTGTCGGTCATGATGGTGGCCGGGTTGGAGTTGCACAGGATGACCTCGTAGCCCTCTTCTTTCAGCGCCAGGCACGCCTGGGTGCCGGCGTAGTCGAACTCCGCCGCCTGGCCGATGACGATGGGGCCGGAGCCGATGACCATGATTTTTTTCAAGTCTGTCCTCTTAGGCATGGCGCTTGGCCTCCTCCATCATGGCGGTAAAGCGGTCGAACAGGTGCCCGCTGTCCTGGGGCCCGGGCGCGCTCTCCGGGTGGTACTGGACGCTGAATATCCGGTCCGGCACGCACCGGACGCCCTCCACCGTCCCGTCCAGGAGATTCACATGGGTCAGCTCCAATCCGGTGCCGGCGAGGCTGCCCTCGTCCACGGCGTAGCTGTGGTTCTGGCTGGTGATCTCGATCCGGCCGGTGGTCAGGTCGCGCACCGGATGGTTGCCGCCCCGGTGGCCGAACTTGAGTTTATAGGTGCCCGCGCCGTAGGCCAGGGAGATGATCTGGTGGCCCAGGCAGATACCGAAGATGGGCAGCTTTCCCCGCAATGCGCGCACCAGCCCGATGACCTGAGGCACGTCCTCCGGGTCGCCGGGGCCGTTGGACAAAAACAGCCCGTCCGGCCGCAGGGCCAGCACCTGCTCCGCCGTGGTGTCGTAGGGCAGCACGGTCACGGAGCAGCCCTTGGCATTGAGGGAACGGACGATGTTCATCTTGATACCGCAGTCGATGGCCGCCACATGGAACCGGGCGTTTTCCGCCGGGCTCTCCCACGGCGCTTTGCAGCTGACCCGGGGCACCGTGTCCCGGGGCACGTCGCGGGTCCGCAGGATCTCCAGCGCCCGCTCCAGGGGCGTGGCGGCGTCCGTGAGCAGCGCCTTGCGGCTGCCCCGGTCCCGGATGCTGCGGGCCAGCTTTCGGGTGTCGATGCCCTGGATGCCGGGGATGCCGTACCGCTCCATCACCGCCCCCAGAGTGTCGGCGCTGCGGAAATTGCTGGGCCGGTCGTTGTAGCGGCGCACCGCCAGGGCGCCGATGGTGGGCACGGCCGTCTCGTAATCCTCCGCCGCCATGCCGTAGTTGCCCATGAGCGGATAGGTCATCACCACCATCTGGCAGGTATAGGACGGGTCGGAGAGGATCTCCTGATAGCCCGCCATGGACGTGTTGAACACGATCTCGCACACCCGCTCGTCCCGGCATCCAAAGCCCGCGCCGTAATACTGGCTGCCGTCCGCCAGCACGATCTTCCTGTCCATGATCTCCGCCATATCGCGTCCCCCTCGCATATAAAAAGACCGGTCCGCGAAACGCTCACGCGATCCGCAAGACCGGAAACAAAAACTTCTCTCCCCCGTGGGTCCGGAAGGGATATCCCTTCCCCGCGCCCCGGAGGGGCAAAAAGGAAACAGGACCCCCTGTCAGCTCCCGCCGCATGGCGTCACGCATCAAGGCGATCCCTTCTCTCCTGCCGTTTGGCGTATTTTAGCACACCGCCCGGCGCTTGTCAACGCGCATTTCCCGCCCGCGCCGCCGAAAGATCTGCCAGGGACAAAAAGCGCCCGCAGCCTTTTGTGGCTGCGGGCATAAATGGAGCTGCTGGGCGGATTCGGACCGCCGACCTCGTCATTACCAATGACGCGCTCTACCGACTGAGCTACAGCAGCTGGCGACCGAGAAGGGACTTGAACCCTCGACCTCCGGCGTGACAGGCCGGCATTCTAACCGACTGAACTACTCGGCCACGCTGTTTTCGAGCTTTTTGATTATACTCATTTCTCGTCTGCCTGTCAAGACATATTTCGCTTTGAAGCCGTTTTTTCTTCTTTGGACGGCCATCGGCGCCCATCGCTTTACCATTTCGCAATTTTTCGTAATTTTTTGTTGTATTTTCCTCCCGTATCGTTTATAATGGCCCTATCCATATGATGATAAGGTAGTGATACAATGTCTGGAAGTCATCTAGCGAACAATTCTTCAAAGCAGAGAGGCCACGCCCCCGCCCCCAGGCAGGAGCCTGTCTATGACGACTTTGAGCTCGACCTTGACCAGGACGCCGATCTCGATCTTGACGCCGATTACGACCTGGAGCCGACGCGTCCCGTCCGGGAGCAGCCCATTTCCCGGGAGCAGTCTGTTCCCCGGGAGCAGCCCGTTTCCCGGCCGCGCCCCCAGGCCCAGGCGCCTGCCCGTCCGGCCGGCCGCGCCCCTGCCAGGGACAGCTATGACGACGGCTATGACCAGGCCTATAACCGGCGGTACGTGGGCTATGAGCCCGAGCCCCGCCGCGGCGGCGGCTGGAAGATCGCCGTGCTGGTCGTGGTGCTGCTGCTCGTCCTGGGCGCCATGGGCTATCTGCTGTGGCAGCTGTTCGGCGGGCAGATCATGGACATGATCTCCGGCCCCAAGAACACCGCGGCGGACATCGCCCCCGGCATCACCACCCAGGTCAGCGCGCTGGACTCCACCAGCAGCAACATGTCCGGCAACCTGACGGTGACCCAGGGCGAGCAGCGGCCCGAGGCCGTCGAGCCGGAGGACGACGTGGTGCTCCTGGACATCACCTGGACGGGCAAGAAGGAGCTGACCGAGCCATTGTACATCACCGTCAGCGACCCCAGCTTCAGCGACGGCGACGGCCTGGCCGTGCACCACTTCAGCCACACGGGCACATGGGAGAAGATCGGTACATATACCATCCAGGACCACTCGGTCACCTTCATGGTGGACGAGCTGTCCCCCTTCGCCTTTGAGATCATCCCCCTGGGGCCTCCCGCCACGACGGCGCCCTCCGCCTCCCCGGAGCCCTCTGTCACCCCGGAGCCCACCGCCACCCCGGAACCCACTCCCGCGCCGATCCAGGCGGAGGATTACGGCCTGTACGCCGACGTGCAGGATGGCGTGTTCGCCATGGCGGAGCAGTTCGACGGCAAGGGCAAATTCGTGGTGGCTCTGATCAAGAATCTGCCCGAGGCCGCCCAGGACCAGCCCGAGCCCACCGCCGACGCCGCCGGGGACGATACCGCCGAGGACGGTCCCGTCTTTACCTATGTGGACGCCGAGGACGGCTCTGTCGACGCGGAGGACATGCCCGAGGGTGGGCAGAGCGTCCAGCCCGCGCAGGAGCAGGCCAGCGCCTATGTTCTGATGAACGTGGACGGCAAGAACCTGCGGATCGTGGAGATGCCTCTGGTCCAGGCCGGCGACGGCACCTGGTGCCTGGGCGGTCCGGTGACCAGCGGCATGGTCTGGACCACCCGCGGGGAGTATTACGCCAGCAACACCCGCTACGCGCTGCTGAACAACGGCAGCTACCTGAACCTGGACGACTCCAACACCAACGTGCTGCTCAACGACAACCGCGTCCGCACCCGCTGGCGCATCCAGACCACCGAGCCCTCCCAGGGCGAGGGCTTCGATACCCTTGACTACTACATCGACGGCGACCGCCACTACATCGGCGCCATGGAGATGCTCCCCGACGAGCTGACGGCGGAGGACTTCCCCGCTGGCAGCTCCAGCGCCGCCCCCACCGATGACAACCCCCAGACCGTCCCCGACGGCCAGGTGGTCTATATCGGCGGGCAGGCCCCCACGGACCAGACCGTGACCCGCCAGGTGCTGCACTGCACCACCACCATCGACGACGAGCAGGCCCTGTGGCTGTGCATCTTCCGTCTGGATGACAGCGGCAAGTACGACCTCCCGTCCACGGCCGCCGAGACGGCGCCCGAGAGCCGGATCGTGGTGCCCGAGATCAACAGCGAGACGGACCTGTCCACCCTCATCATCCGGGACGGCGGCAACGTGCTGTCCCCCGGCGTGGACTATGTGGTCAGCGCCCGGATCTACAACGGCAACGTGATCGTGACCATCCACTTCATGGGCCGTTACAGCGGTCAGATCGTGCGCACCTATCAGGGCGTCTCCTTCCAGGGCGCTTCCCTCACCGAGCCGACCGCCACGCCGGAGCCCTCCGCCTCTCCGGAGCCCTCCGCCACGCCGGAGCCCACCACCACGCCGGACGCCGGCAACAATGGCGGCGGCAACAACGGCGGCACCGTGACCGCGAGCCCCACGCCGGGCACCGGCACGGAAGCGCCCCCGGCCACGCAGCCGACGCCGACGACGCCTTCCCAGCCGACGCCGACGACGCCTTCCCAGCCGACGCCGCCTACGCAGTCTACGCCCGAGCCGACGGCGCCGCCTACAGTGCCGGAGACGCCTTCTACCACCGATACTACCCCGACAACGCCCTCCAGCACCGATACCAGCACTAACGGGTGACATACTGAAGCGAAAACGCGCTGCGGAAGTTCCGCAGCGCGTCTTTTTTATGTCTTTTATTCTTCCTCCGCCGTCTCCAGAAGGCCCCAGGCCAGCCACAGCAGCGGCTCCGTCAGGCTCAGGCCCAGGCCGAAGAAATCCTGGATGAGCCAGCAGAGAAAGCCCGCCCCCAGGGCCGGATACAGCGCCCCCGCCTTCCGCCGCCGGGCCCAGGTGACCAGCGTGCAGACGATGGCCGCCAGATAGCAGCCCAGGCCCAGCGCGCCCATGTCCACCAGATAGCCCAGATACACGTTGTGGGCGTTGTCCACGTTGCCCACGGCGTTGCGCGCTTCGCTGTACCACTGGATGTCGAACCGGCGGGCGCCGGTGCCCGGGCCGCCCCCCAGCCAGGGCCGCTCCCGGAACAGCGCCCAGCACCGCTTCCAGATCTCCCCCCGACGGGAGCCGAATTCGTCCGCCAGATGGCCATGGAGCACCTGGCTCATCTCATAGAGCGTCCCGCTCTTCCCCGGCCAGAAATACAGCGTCCCCAGCCCCAGGGCCGCGACGCCGCCGCTGACGCAGCCGGCCAGCCGCGCCGCCCGGTCCCGCCGGATGAGCAGCGGCACGGCCGCCAGCGCGCTCCCGGCCAGGGCCACGATCCCCGCGTCCACGTCGCACAGTCCCAGCAGCGCCAGGCTCATGGCCCCCGGCAGGAACAGCGCCCGGTCCCACCGCTCCCGGCTCAGCGCCGCGTACGCCGTCAGAAAGGGCCCGGTCAGGCACAGATAGGACGCCAGCACGCCGGTGTTGCCGATGGTGCCCAAAAAGGCGCTGTTGTAGGCCACATATTTGTCGTAATAGTTGGTGCCCTCCGGGTAGAACCAGAAGGGGTCATAGCCCAGCAGCTGCAAAAACGCGATGGCGCAGCAAACCGCCGCCGACAGCCCCAACGCCCAGGCATAGCGCCGCCGGGGCCTGCCCAGCCAGGACACCCCGAAGAAAATGGCCCCGTACAGCACCGTGGTCAGGTAGCCGGTATACCGGGAGGCCCCGATCAGGCAGGTCCCGCCGTATTCCGACGTCACGCTGGACAGCGCCCCCACCGCCAGAAACAGCCCCACCGCCAGATGGGCCGGCCGCACCGCCGGGCGGTAGCGCTCTCCCTTTATGAGCCCCCATACCAGCAGCACCGTCGCCGCGGCCAGCCACGCGCCGGTGGCCGCGGTGAAGAACCAGAACTTGGAGGCAGTGACGGCGTCATAGCCATGGATGCCCACGAACAGCGGGAACACGCCCAGCATCAGCAGTATATACTTGTCCGTGACCCAGCGGGCCCTGTCAAGATATCTCATGCCCTCATTATACGCGCCGGCCCCGAAAATCACAAGTGATTGCAATGTTCGCCGGGATATGTTACAATACTTTATTATTATGATGGGGGAAGGGGGCGAGCGGACCGCCATGGACAACTTCTACGCTCTCATCGCCCGGATGAAGAACATCGGCCGCTGGGCGCTGATGCGCTCGGTGACGCCGGAGAACGTCCAGGAGCACAGCCACATGGTGGCGGTGCTGGCCCACGCGCTGGCGGTGATCCGCCGGGACGTGATGGGCGTGCCCTGCGACGCGAACGCGGCCGCCGCCGCGGCCCTGTTCCACGACGCCGGCGAGATATTGACCGGCGATCTGCCCACGCCCATCAAATACCGCAATCCGTCCATCATGGCCGCCTACCGCCAGGTGGAGGCCGAGGCGGCGGAAAAGCTGCTGGACATGTTGCCGGAGGAGCTGCGCCCGGCTTACGCGCCGCTGCTGGCCGAGCCGTCCCCGGAGCTGAAGCCGCTGGTGAAGGCCGCCGACAAGCTGGCCGCCTATATCAAGTGCATCGAGGAGCGGCGGGCCGGCAACGACGAGTTCCTCCAGGCCGAGCAGAAGAGCCTGGAAGCTCTGCGCGGGTATAATATGCCCGAGGTGGACTATTTCCTGGCGCGGTTCATCCCCGCCTTCGAGCGGACGCTGGACGAGCTGGGGACCATGGAATACAGTGAACCAAAGCTGAATATAACATCCAAAAAGGAGAACTGATCCGATGCGTATGCGTGCCGAAGACAAGACCATGGAAAAGATCGTGGCCCTGTGCAAGAACCGGGGCTTCATTTTCGCCG
The DNA here is from genome assembly GCA_947625355.1 of uncultured Oscillospiraceae bacterium. Lineage (GTDB taxonomy): Bacteria > Bacillota > Clostridia > Oscillospirales > Oscillospiraceae > CAJOIG01. The sequence continues at coordinate 8,993 of CANQOA010000054.1, forward strand.
GCTCCGAGATCTACGGGGGCCTGGCCAATTCCTGGGACTACGGCCCTCTGGGCGTTTTGATGAAGCAGAACGTGAAAAACGCCTGGTGGAAGAAGTTCGTCCAGGAGAGCCCCTATAACGTGGGCCTGGACGCCGGCATCCTGATGAACCCCCGGGTATGGGAGGCCTCCGGCCATGTGACCAACTTCAACGACCCGCTGATCGACTGCAAGAGTTGCAAGCGCCGCCATCGCGCCGACAAGCTCATCGAGGAGTGGGCCAAGGAGACCGGCACCGACGTGAACGTGGAGGCGCTGACCAACGACGAGATGGTGGACTATATCCGCGCTCACGCCATCCCCTGCCCCGGCTGCGGCGCCACCGACTTTTCCGACATCAAGAAGTTCAATCTGATGTTCAAGACCCACCAGGGCGTCACCCAGGAGTCCGGCACGGATGTGTATCTGCGGCCGGAGACCGCCCAGGGCATCTTCGTGGACTACAAGAGCGTGCTGCGCACCACCCGCAAAAAGCTGCCCTTCGGCATCTGCCAGATCGGCAAGAGCTTCCGCAACGAGATCACCCCGGGCAACTTCACCTTCCGCATCCTGGAGTTCGAGCAGATGGAGCTGGAGTTCTTCTGCGCCCCGGGCACGGACCTGGAGTGGTTCCAGTATTGGCGGGAGTTCTGCCACCAGTGGCTGCTGGGTCTGGGCATGAACGACGAGTATCTGCGTCTGCGGGACCACACCCCCGAGGAGCTGAGCTTCTACTCCAAGGCCACCACGGA
>CANQOA010000055.1 GCA_947625355.1 uncultured Oscillospiraceae bacterium
GACCTGAAGGACCTGGGCGTGCACACGGAGATGTATGTGGACGGCTTCGTGGACATCGCCATGGCCGGGAAGATCAACGGCAAGAACAAGAACCTGGACTACGGCCGGCAGGTATTCGCCTTTGCCGCCGGGTCCCAGAAGCTGTATGATTATGTAAACCGCAACCCGGACGTGATGGGCGCTACGGTGGATTATACCAACGACGTGCAGGTCATCGCCCAGCTGGATAAGTTCATCTCCATCAACAACGCCGTGGATCTGGACCTGTTCGGCCAGGTGAACGCCGAGTCCGCCGGCATCAAGCATATCTCCGGCACCGGCGGCCAGCTGGACTTCGTCATGGGCGCGTATCTGAGCCATGGCGGCAAGAGCTTCATCTGCCTCAGCTCCACCATGACCGCCAAGGACGGCACCGTGAAGAGCCGCATCGTGCCCACCCTGGCCCCCGGTTCCATCGCCACCGATCCCCGGTCCTGTGTGCAGTACATCGTCACCGAGTACGGCATGGTGAATCTGAAGGGCCTGTCCACCTGGGAGCGGGCCGAGAAGCTCATCTCCATCGCCCATCCCGATTTCCGGGAGGGGCTGATCGCCGAGGCCGAGAAGATGCACATCTGGCGGCGGAGCAATCGGTGATCCGCGGGGCCTGAGACGGCCAGGATAAGATGATACAGAGCTAAGATGAAGCCGCCCCGGACTTTCGTCCGGGGCGGCTTGGGTCTTAGGCAGCGGGCGTTTACGCCAGCAGCTGGGCCAGCTTGGCCAGGCGGCGCACCGCCTCGTCGATCACCTCGGGGGACTTGGCGAAATGCAGGCGGATTAGGTGGTTCACCGGCTCCTTGAAAAAGCTGGAGCCGGGCACCGCGGCCACGCCGATTTCCCGAATCATCCACTCGCAGAACTGCAGGTCCGTCCAGCCGGAAAACTGGGGCAGGGCCAGAAAGTCGGAGATGTCGATCAGCACGAAATAGGTGCCCTGGGGGACGTTGTGCTTCAGGCCGATCCGGTCCAGCCCCGACAGGAGCCGGTCCCGCCGGTCGGTGTACAGCGCCAGCAGCTCGTCATAATAGCTGTCCGGCAGCTCCAGCCCCGCTACGGCCGCCTCCTGGAGCGGCGCGGCGGCCCCTACGGTGAGGAAATCGTGGACCTTTTTCGCGCCCTCGCACACGGCTGCGGGCGCGGCGATATAGCCCAGACGCCAGCCGGTGGCGGAGTAGGTCTTGGACAGGGAATTGCAGGTGATGGTGTGTTCGAACATGCCGGGCAGACTGGCCATGGGGATGTGGCGGTAAGGGGCGTAGACGATGTGCTCATAGACCTCGTCCGTGACGGCGAAGGCGTCATATTTGATCACCAGCTCGCCGATGGCGGTCAGTTCCTCCCGGGTGAACACCTTGCCGCAGGGGTTGGAGGGGTTGCAGAGGATGATGGCCTTGGCCCCCTGCCGGAAGCCCTGCTCGATGAGGGAGAGGTCGAAATCGTAGGTGGGCGGGACCAGGGGGATGTAGATGGGCTCCGCCCCGGAGAGGATGGCGTCCGCGCCGTAGTTCTCATAGAAGGGGGAGAACACCAGTACCTTGTCGCCCGGGTTGCAGACGGTCATCATGGCGCACATCATCGCCTCGGTGGAGCCGCAGGTGACCACCAGCTCCCGCTCCGGGTCGATGGGCCGGCCCAGGGGGGCGGTCAGCTTTTTCGCCAGGGCCTGGCGGAAGTTGGGCGCGCCGAAGGTGATGGAGTATTGATGGGGGCCGGCGTAGGCCGCCCGGGCCAGCCGGTCCAGCATGGGCTTGGGCGGGTCGAAATCCGGAAAGCCCTGGCTCAGGTTCAGAGCGCCGTATTGGTTGCTGATGCGGGTCATGCGGCGGATCACCGAGTCGGTGAAAACGCCCACCCGATCGCTCAGCTGTGGCATACGATCCCCTCCTTTACAGGCCCAGAGAGGCCGACAGGCTCTGCCACAGGGCGCCCAGCTTCAGGCTCAGCTGCTCCAGGTCCTGCCGCAGGATGTCCCAGTTCAGGCTCAGCCGCTCCCAGTACTGGGCCAGGTGGCCGTGGGCCTGGATGGCGGTGGGGGAACTGCCGGTGAAGAAGCCTACGCCGATGCCCAGGATGCCCAGCAGAAAGCAGGCAAAGGCGACCATGCTGACCGCGCGCCAGAGCTTATGCATAGTCTCTCACCTTCTTTCCCAAAAACAGATGCTTCATGCCCACCAGCAGGCGGATGTAGAGCTTCACCATGATCACGTCCAGCCACAGGCCGCCATAGAGCACGAACAGGGCGACGCCCAAAATGAGGAACGCGCCGCCGAACAGCAGCACCGCGTCGGCGATGTAGCTGATGCACCAGAGGCCGCCCACAGACATCAGCCACGCGGCCGCCAGGATCAGGAAGCCGGGCAGCACCATCACCGGCAGGAGCGCCAGGATCACCGCCGCCAGAGGCAGGACAAGGATCAGCGTCAGAATGAACAGGGGGATGCCCACCCAGAGCGGCATGGACCGCTTGGTGACCATGGGGGGCTCAGGGGGCGGGACGTACTCGTCCGGGTCCAGGGGCATGGAGACGAATCGGGGCCGAGACGGCTCGGGAGGGAGGTCCGTCCGGGCCTCGGCGGGGGGCTCCTCCCCGGCCTCGGGCCCCTCCGGCTCAGCGGGGCCGGGCTGCTCTTCTGAGGCTTCCGTTTCGGCCTCCGTCCCGGTCTCGGTCTCCCCCTCCGCAGGGGAGTCCTGCCCTGGGATGGGGGCGGGCCCCTCCGGGGCGTCTTGCTCCGGCGGGGGGACGATCTCTTCCCCGGCCGGGGCCGGTCCTTCCTCCGGGGTCTCCGGCTCCCGGGCCGGCTCGCTCTCCCCGTCGGATGGGGCGGTCTCTTCTTCCGGGAGCGCCTCCGGCTCAGGGGGAGCGGGCGGCTCCGGCAGATCGGGCAGGTCCGGCAGCTCCAGATCGGGCAGGTCCGGCAGCTCTTCCTCCACGAGGGAGTGGTCATAGATAGGGTGGACAGGGGCTGCGGGGAGACCGGGCTCATCCTCGGCGGGAGTGTCCCCGGACTCGTCCGGGGAGGCGTCCCCGGCCGTCTTTTCGGTCCCCTCCGGCTGGTCCGGCTCCGCGTCCTCCGCGTCCTTGGGCACGGGCTCGGGGGCCGGGGCCTCCGGGGCGCCGTCCGGGAAAAACGCGTCCCGGATGTCCCCGGGCGCGTAGTTCCGGCTCAGGCGGATGGAGGTGTTGGTGGGGGAGCCGATGCGTCGGATCAGCTCGTCCTCTCCCCCCGGACCCGCCCGGTCGAACAGGATGCCGTAGCGGCGGAGGGTCTCCGCCCGGTCGGCGGCGGTCATATAGATCAGCAGCCGCTGCAGCTCGGCGAGATAGCGCTGTTTGTTCATTGGCTTTCCTTTCAGGGCCGCGCCTCGGCCCCGGCAAAACAGTTTTCCGCAGCCATTATAAGCTACAAGAGCGCAAACGGTCAAGTCTTGGCTTGACAATGGGGTCGTGCAACTATAAAATAAATGGGTCAAATTCAGGAAAAAAGAGGTCTGTTTTCATGGCAAAAGACAAGCAGGTCACACAGATCACCTCCATGGAGGATGATTTCGCGCAGTGGTATACCGACGTGTGCGTCAAGGCACAGCTCATCGATTACTCCGGTGTGAAGGGCCTTTTTGTGCTGCGGCCTTACGGCTACGCCATTTGGGAGAATATCCAGGCATGGCTGGACGCGGAGTTCAAGCGCACCGGGCATGAGAACGTGTCCATGCCCATGCTCATCCCCGAAAGCCTTTTGCAGAAGGAAAAGGACCATGTGGAGGGCTTCGCCCCCGAGTGCGCCTGGGTCACCGTGGGCGGCAGCGAGGAGCTGCCCGAGCGGCTGTGCGTGCGGCCTACCAGCGAGACGCTGTTCTGCGACCACTGGAAGAACGTGCTCCACTCCTGGCGGGACCTGCCCATGAAATATAACCAGTGGTGCAGCGTCATGCGCTGGGAAAAGACCACCCGCCCCTTCCTGCGGGGCCGCGAGTTCCTGTGGCAGGAGGGACATACCCTGCACGCCACCGAGCAGGAGGCCCGGGAGGAGACACTGCAGATGCTGGACATTTATGCCCGGTGCTATGAGCAGCTGCTGGCCATGCCCGTCGTCAAGGGCGACAAGACCGAGAAGGAGAAGTTCGCCGGGGCCGAGAACACCTATACCGTGGAGTGCATGATGCACGACCACAAGGCCCTCCAGTCCGCCACCAGCCACTATTTCGGCGACGGCTTTACCAGGGCCTTCGACATCACCTTCCAGGACAAGAATAACCAGTCCGTATATCCCCACCAGACCAGCTGGGGCTTTACCACCCGGTCCATCGGCGGGCTCATCATGACCCACGGCGACGACCGGGGGCTGGTGCTGCCGCCCCATGTGGCGCCCATCCAGGTGATCGTGCTGCCCATCGCCGCCCATAAGCCCGGCGTCACCGAGGCGGCGGAAAAGCTGGTGGAGCGGCTCAAGGCCGCCGGCATCCGGGCCAAGGGCGATTTCTCCGACAACAGCCCCGGATGGAAGTATGCCGAGTACGAGATGAAGGGCGTGCCCCTGCGGGTGGAGATCGGGCCCCGCGACCTGGAGAACGGCCAGGCCGTGGCTGTGCGCCGGGACGACGGCGAGAAGGTCTTTATCCCTCTGGACGAGCTGGAGGAAAAGGTCCCCGCGCTGCTGGAGGACGTGCAGAAGGCCCTCTATGACAAGGCTAAGGCCAATCTGGACAGCCACACCTGGCCCGCCTCCACGGTGGAAGAGGTCAAGGAAAAGGCCATGGACGGCTTCGTCAAGACCATGTGGTGCGGCGATGCCGCCTGCGAGGAGAAGATGAAGCAGGCCGCCGGCGTGTCCAGCCGGTGCATCCCCTTTGAGCAGGAGAAGCTGGGGGACACCTGCCCCTGCTGCGGCCGGCCGGCCAAGCACATGATCATCTGGGGCATCGCGTATTGATCGGAAACCGATATGGAAAGACCGGGGACGGAGACGCCTCCGGTCTTTTGCTTTTTCCCGGCGCGGGAAAATGATAATCCGGGGAGACGACATTTGCCGCGTCCGGGTGTATGATAGGCACAACGAAATAAGGCTGCTGCCCCGGCGGAGCTCCCGCCGGGGCGTTTTTGCGGACAAATGGGAGGAGGCGAGGCACCAGGCCATGGGCATGGCGGAGATTTGGCTGACCGAGGAGCGGCTGACCTTGCTGGAGGGATGGGCCAGGGACGGCCTGAGCCGGGAGAGGATCGCCGGGCAGATGGGCATCAGCATCAGCACGTTTTATAAGTGGCAGAGAAAGTACCCGCAGATCGCCGACGCCGTGCGGAAGGGACGGGAAACGGTGGATTACCAGGTGGAGCAGGCGCTGCTGGATAAGGCGCTGGGGGGCGACCTGAAGGCGCAGATGTATTGGCTGAACAACCGGCGGGGCGACAAGTGGCAGGAGCATCCCAGGGAGAAAGCGGACGAGAGCGCCGAGCCAGTGACGGTGATCGTGGATGTATGAGGTGATATCGGGGCCCCCACGCGGATCCGGCGAAGGGAATCGCGTGGGGAAAGGAACGGCCGCGCCGTATTCGAGCCTTGCCGCTTGCGGCAAGGGGAGAGCTACGGTGCGGGTAAGCGACCTGTTGGGACCGGCGTTCCACGCGCTGGCGGGGGACGTGTTCCGCCACGGACACACCCATTACGATCTGGCCGGGGGACGGGGGAGCCTGAAAAGCTCGACCGTCTCCCTGCTCGTGCCGCTGCTGCTGGCGCAAGATCCCGACGCCCACGCGCTGGTGCTGCGAAAGGTGGCGAACACCCTGCGGGACAGCGTGTTCGCCCAGTATATGTGGGCGCTGAACAGGCTGGGGATGGCGAGGGAATGGACGGCAAAAGCGGATCCTTTGGAGCTGGTGCGGCGAGAGACCGGACAGCGCATCCTGTTCCGGGGCGCGGACGACCCCATGAAGCTCAAGTCCATCAAGGTCCCCTTCGGGTACATCGCCGTCACCCATTTTGAAGAAAAGGACCAGTTCGACGGCCGGGAGGAGATCCGCGCCATATTGCAGTCCACCATGCGGGGCGGGGAGCGGTTTTGGAACTTCGAGACCTATAACCCGCCCATGAGCCGGGACCACTGGGCCAACCGGGACGCGCTGGAGGACCGGCCGGACCGGCTGCGGCACAAAAGCTGCTATCTGGACGCGCCGCGGGAATGGCTGGGGGAGGCGTTCTTCGCCGAGGCGGAGCGGCTGCGCGCCGTCAACGAGCGGGCATGGCGGCATGAGTATCTGGGCGAGGCCGTGGGCACCGGCGGGAACGTGTTCCAAAACCTGGAGTGCCGGGAGATATCCGACGCGGAGATCGCCCGGATGGACCGGATCTACCAGGGAGTGGACTTCGGCTGGTATCCGGACAAGTTCGCGTTCCTGCGGGTGGGGTACGACAGCGCGCGGGAGCGGATCACGCTGATCGATGAATATTATGTAAACTGCAAGAGCAACCGGGAGACGGCGGCCTGGATCCTGGGGAAAGGATATGGGGACCGGCCCATCGTATGCGACTCGGCGGAGCCGAAGAGCATCGCGGACTATCGGGATATGGGTCTGCCCGCCAGGGGCGCGGTGAAGGGGCCAGGGAGCGTGGAATATGGGTTCAAGTGGCTCCAGAGCCGGACCATCGTGGCGGACCCAAGACGGACGCCGGGGGCGTGGGACGAGCTGAGCCGGTATGAGTACGCCAGGGACCGGGAAGGACGGCCCGTCAGCGGCTATCCGGACCGGGACGACCACGCCATCAGCGCGCTGCGGTACGCCATGGAGGGGTTCTTCAACCGGCGGGGCGCGTGGGCGTGAGAGGGGAGGACATATGAGCGTTTTTCAAAAAAAGGAGCAGGGGACCATGACTTTGGCATCGAGGGCAGAGGAACTGTTTGGCGTGAAGGACCTGGGCGGGAGGGCCGCGGGGTTCGCCGCCCGGTGCGCCGGCGTGTATGCGGGCCGGCCGGAATGGCTGGACCCGGGGGAGGGGATCGGGACGGTGAACTTCGCCAAGAGCGTGTGCGAAGAGCTGGCGCGTCTGGCAACGCTGGCGGTGAAGATCACTGTCTCCGGCGGCGAGAGGGCCCGGTGGCTCCAGAAGCAGGTGGACCGGGTCTATTTCCGGCTGCGGCAGTGGACGGAGCTGGGGTGTGCATGGGGCACCGTCATCCTCAAGCCCAACGGTGAGGATGTGGACCTGGTGACGCCGGACCGGTTCCTGATCACTCAGGTTCGGGGCGGGACCATCACGGGCGGAGTGTTCCAGAGCGGGCAGTATGACGAGCAGGGGAAGCGGTATTTTACCCGGCTGGAGTACCACCGGTTCCTGCCGGACGGCCGGTACGCGATCAGCAACCGGTGCCTGGCGGGAGGGTCCCCGCTGGACCGGGGCGAGAGCGTGGCCATGGAGGCGACGCCGTGGGCGCATCTCCAGGGAGAGGTGACCGTCCAGGGGCTGGAGCGGCCGCTGTTCTCGGTGCTGCGGATGCCGGGCGCCAACCACGCCGATCCGGCCTCGCCCTTGGGGCCGCCGGTGTTCGCCGGCGCGCTGCGGGAGCTGCAGGATCTGGACACGGCATACAGCCGCAACACGGAAGAGGTGTTCGACAGCCGGCGGGTCAGCCTGGTGGACGACAGGCTCACGGAGCAGGCGGGAACGCCGGTCGGACGGGGCGGGGCCGTGAAGCTGCCCCGGTTCGTGCGGCGGGTGTTCGGCATGGGGCCGCAGGAGTATTACCAGGCCATCGATCCGGCGCTGCACACCGCCGAGCGGCTGGCGGGCATCAATGCCCTGCTCAGCCAGATCGGCTTCAAGTGCGGGTTCTCCAACGGCTACTTCGTGTTCAACGAGCGGTCCGGCGTGATGACCGCTACCCAGGTGGAGGCCGACGACCGGCGGACCGTGCAGCTGGTGAAGGACGCGCGGGACCGGCTGGAGGACGCGCTGGACGGGCTGATCTATGCCATGGACAAGATGGCGGACGCCATGGATCTGGCCCCGGCGGGGGCGTACGAGACGGTGTATGACTTCGGCGACGTGACCTATAACCGGGAGGAGGACAGGGCCCGCTGGTACGGATATGTGGCGGACGGGCGGCTGCCCTTCTGGTACTACCTCATAAAGTTTGAGGGGTACTCACGGGAAGAGGCGATGCGGCTCGCCGGGGAAGGAGGAGAGAGCATTGACAGCTGAGGAATTGACGGAACAGGGACTGACCGAGGAGCAGGTATCCTATGTGATGGCGGCCTGGGAGCAGCGGGAGCGGGACATCGCGCTGGACAGAGCGCTGGAGGATGTGCCGTTCTCATCCCAGGCGGCCAGAGAGGCCGTGACGGAGCGGGTGCGGCAGGCGCGGCTTCCCGTCGAAAACGGCGTGCCGGTGGGGCTGGACGAGCTGCTGGCGGCCATCCGGGAACAGGACCCGGGGGCATTTTTGCCCCGGCGGGAGGCCGTGATCTTCACGGCGCCCCTGGGCGGAGCGGAGACGCCCACCAGGGAACAGATCATCAGCATCCCTGACCGCGCCCGGCGCAGGGCGGCGATCGCGGAAAATATGAGATTATTCAAAGGAGAGAACTGATATGGCGGACAATCTGATCACAAGAGACGAGCTGGCGCGGGCCAGAGAGATCGATTTCGTGGCTACCTTCGGCGGCTCCATCGCAAAGCTGATGGAGGCCATCGGCGTCACCCGGAAGGTGCCCAAACAGGCCGGCACCGTGCTGAAGGCCTATAAGGCCAGCGGCGAGCTGGGCAGCGGCGTGGTGGCCGAGGGCGCGGCCATCCCCCTGAGCCAGTATAAGACCGAGGCCATCCCCTTTAAGGAGATCACCCTCAAAAAGTGGCGCAAGGCCGCCTCCGCCGAGGCCATCATCGACCGAGGCTACGACCAGGCGGTGGATATGCTCACCGACGAGATGCTCCGGGACGTGCAGAAGAGCATCCGCAAGGACTTCTT
>CANQOA010000056.1 GCA_947625355.1 uncultured Oscillospiraceae bacterium
GGTGCGTATCTGCACATGGAGCATGCCGTCGATCCAGCCGAGGCCGGTCACCTCCGCGCCGGGGCATATCTCCGTGACGGTCTCGCCGAGGGGCAGGCAGTCTATGGTGCGGTCGGCGAACTGTTCCTTGTCCGCGTTGAAGTCGAAGAAGGACGCCTCCATAGATACGGTGTCGGCCGCCTCGCCCACATCGGCCAGGTCCACGCCCTGGACGGGGCCGTCCTGCAGCGTCGCGTGGCCGGAAAACTCCCGGAGACGGAACGTCACCTTGCCGGGCCGGATGACGGTGCCGTCCAGGGGGGCAAGCTGGGTGAGAAAGACGGCGGTGCGGGCATCCTCGTCGTAGCTCTCCAGCGCGCAGGTGCCGCCTACGACGGAGGCGTCGAAGCCCTTTTTGACATCGTAGCTGTCGCACAGGTCGATGGTGCCGTCGAACAGGTCCCCCTCCAGGTCCGTCAGGGCGATGCGGATATAGGCGGCGTTGTCCTTGATGACGGCGCTGTCCACGGTCATGCGCACGCCGCTGGCCTCGCAGCTCTCGTTGATGGGCTTGAGGGCCTGGGCGGCGGCGGGGGAGAGGGCGTACAGGATGGCGTATCCCGTGTCGGTGTAGGCCGCCGCGGGGATGGCCAGCGCCAGGGCGAGGACCAGCGCCGCGGCCAGCATGCCCAGCCGGCGGATGGCGTGCCGGGGCCGGCGGATGGGGGCGGCCGCGTCGGCGATATAGCCGTCCTTCACGTCCCCCAGGGCGTCCAGGATATGTTCAGCCTTCATAAAGATCCTCCTTTTTCAGGTGGTCCAGCAGTTTTTTGCGGGTGCGGGACAGCATGGACTTGACCTTGCTCCGGGAAAAGCCGAACCGCGCGCAGATGGCCCCGATGCCGTCCAGATACCAGTACCGGCGCAGGAACACCCGCCGCTCCGTGTCCGGAAGCGTTCCCAGAAACCGGTCCAGGCTCTCGGTGAGCGCCTTGTCCTCGGCGGCCTGCGCCGGGTCGGTCCCGCCGGACAGGACCTCCGCCAGCTCCTCCAGAGCCGCCTCGGCCTGGCCGCCGCCCCGCTTTTGGGCGCTTGCTGCCCGCCAGCGCTTCAGCGCCGCCCGGCGGGTGAGCTTGGCAAGATAGGTTCCCAGGTTCTCCGGCGCATGGGGCGGGATGGAGCCCCAGGCGGCCATCCAGGCGTCGCTGACGGCTTCCTCCGCGTCCCGGCCGTCGGGCAGGATGTTGGCGGCCACGGTCCGGCAGTACCGGCCGTATTTGGCGTCGGTCTCCGCCAGCGCCCGCTCCGAGCGGGCGAAGTACAGCGCGATGATCTGGCTGTCGTCCATGTGATCTCACCTCCGTGTCGGTCGTCTCAGGGCCCTCACCCCTATACTGCCCAAAAAGAGCCGCCGGTCGCGCCCAAAAACAAAAAACCTCCCTGACCGGGGTCAGGGAGGCGATGGGGACCGGGATGTCAGTCGTACCATTCGATGGCGCCGATGCGCACATTGTTGCAGTTGAGGCTCCTCAGATAGCCGGCGCCGCCGATGTGCATGGCGGGATCGGCCCGGTCGCTCTCCACCCGGTAGCGGCTGGCGAGATAGAGCGTGCCGATGGAGGCGCCCTTGAACTGCCGGGCATAGGGCCATTTCTCCTCCCGGGGCAGATGGAGGGAGCGGATGGCGCTGCATCCGAAGGCAAAGATGCCCAGGGTGTCCAGGGTGTCGGGGATGGTCACGTCCGGCAGCTGGCTGCCGGCAAAGGCGCAGCCGTAGCCTGTGCCCAGGATCAGCAGGGACCGGGGCAGAGAGAAGGAGCGCAGCACCGCGCAGCCCCGGAAGGCGTCCTCTCCCAGGACCTTCACGCCTTCGGGGATGATCAGCTCGAGCATCCGGGCGCTGTCGTCCGGGGCGTCCGGGTCGGCGTTGCGCTCGTCCCGGATGAAATCCAGCAGCACGCCGGAACTGTCCGTCAGGAACGTGCCGCAGTCGTTGACCAGTTTTTTCGTCATGCAGGTCATGGCCTCACAGCATGCTGAGGTACAGCTGGCCGTATTCATAGGCCCAGTTGTCGCAGCTGTAGTCCACGGCCATGGCTTGGGTGATGAGCCCGTCCATGACGGCGGGATCGGGATAGGCGGCCAGGGCCCGGCGCACCGCGTCGGCCATGTCGGGGGCGTCCATCCGGGAGAAGGTGAAGCCCGTGCCTTCGCCGGTATATTGGTTATAGGGCCGCACCGTGTCCCGCAGCCCGCCGGTCTCCCGGACGATGGGCAGGGTGCCGTAGGCCATGGCGATCAGCTGGCTGATGCCGCAGGGCTCGAACCGGGAGGGCATGAGGAAGAAGTCGCAGCCGGCGTAGATGTGGTGGCTCAGATCGTCGTCATAGCCGATCCAGGCGCAGGCCCGGCCGGGGTGGCGCTGCTCCAGGCCCCGGAGCCAGTTCTCATACTTCTTATTGCCGTTGCCCAGCAGCACGAAGGCGCAGTCGTTGTCCCACAGAAGCTGGTCCATGGCGCCCATGACCAGCTCCAGCCCCTTCTGCTCCGCCAGGCGGGTCACCATGCCGATGAGGGGCCTGTCCAGCCGGACCTCAAGGCCGGTCTCCTCCATGAGCGCGGCCTTGCAGGCGGCCTTGCCGCCCATGTCGGCCCGGGAGAAATTGGCGGGGATCCTGGGGTCCGTGGCCGGGTCCCAGACGGACCGGTCGATGCCGTTGACGATGCCGGAGGCGTCGCCCCGCAGCCGGAGCACCCCGTCCAGGCCCTCGCCGTATTCCCAGGTGCACATCTCCTGGGCGTAGGAGGGGCTGACGGTGTTCACCCGGTCGGCCATGACGCAGCCCGCCTTCAGGAAGGAGGCCATGCCGTAGCGCTCCATGAGCCCCAGACAGCCGTCGGGCACGCCCAGATAGTCCTGCACGAAGTCGAACTTGCACAGTCCCTGGTAGGCGATGTTGTGGATGGTGAGGATGGTCTTGGCGCCGCCCAGGGCGGTGTCTATGTACTGGGTCTTGAGCAGCAGCGGCAGCATGCCGGTGTGCCAGTCGTTGCAGTGGATCACATCGGGGATGAAGTCCAGCCGGAACAGGCTCTCCAGCACGGCCCGGGTGAAGAAGGCGTACTGCTCGCCCTCCCGGTCGGGCAGATAGATGGGCCCGCCGAAATACTCGTCGTTCTCGATGAGCCAGATGCAGACCCCGTCCAGCTCCAGCTTGTTCACGCCCACGAACTTGCTGCGCCAGCCCATGGACACATAGAAGCTGAACAGGTATTCCACCCGGTCGCCGTATTTCTGCTTGATGACGCTGTGATAGGGGATCATGATCCGCGCGTCCATGCCCAGGGCGTTCAGATACTTGGGCAGGGTGCCTACCACATCGGCCAGGCCGCCGGTCTTGGCCAGCGGGGCGCACTCAGACGCCGCCAGAAGGATCCTTGCCGGACGGTCCAGACCCTTTTCCGCCGCCAGCGCGGCCAGGCTCTCTCGCAGTTGTTCTGTTCCCATGGTTTTTTTCCTCCTCGAATGCAAAGTATTGCGCCGACAGCGGCGGCAGAGCCAGATGGGCCCGGTGGGTGAACTCCCGGAAGCCCTCGGCCTCGTATTTGATCTCAGGCAGCAGGCAGCCCCATCCGCCGAAGCGGGGCTCGTCGGAGTTGAGGATGGGGACGAGCTTTCCCGCCGCGGGCAGGCCGATGACGAAATCGTCGCAGTACACAGGGGTAAAGTTGCACACGCATACCACCGGCTTGGCCTTCTTTTTGTCCCTGGGCCAGCGGATGAAGGCGATGGCGCTGTGCTCCCGGTCGTCGGCGTTCAGCCAGGTGAAGCCGTCCCAGCTGTCCTCGATCTGCCACAGGGCGGGGTGGTCCAGATAGACCTTCCCCAGGGCGGCGGACCAGTCCTGCATCTTCTTGTGCTTGGGATACAGGAGCAGCAGCCAGTCCAGTTCCTGGTGATAGTTCCACTCGATGAACTGGGCGAACTCGCTTCCCATGAAGGTGAGCTTCTTGCCCGGATGGGCGAACTGGTAGCCGTACAGGGCCCGGAGGGTGGCGAACTTGTCCTCATAGAGGCCGGCCATCTTCTGGACCATGGAGCACTTGCCGTGGACCACCTCGTCATGAGAGTAGGCCAGGATGAACCGCTCGGAGAAGGCGTACATCATGGAGAAGGTCAGCTTGTCGTGGTGGTACTGGCGGTAGACCGGGTCCAGCTTGAAATAGTCGATGGTGTCGTGCATGAAGCCCATGTCCCACTTGAAGGTGAAGCCCAGGCCGCCGTCCTTCACGGGGGCGGTGATGCCGGGATAGGCGGTGGCCTCCTCCGCCACGGTGAAGGCCCCGGGGCACCGGGCCGCCACCGCGCCGTTCAGCTGCTGCCAGAAGGATATAGCGTCGTAGTTGATGTTGCCGCCGTCGGCGTTGGGCACCCACTGGCCCGGCTTGCGGCCGTAGTCCAGGTAGATCATGGAGCTGACCGCGTCGCACCGCAGCCCGTCCACATGGTACTGCTCCAGGAAGAACAGCGCCGAGCTGATGAGGAAGCCGCGCACGTCGGGACTGGCGTAATCGAACACCAGCGTCCCCCACTCGGGATGCTCCCCCAGCCGGGGGTCCGAATACTCAAAGAGGGGCGTGCCGTCGAAGCGGGCCAGGCCGTGCTCATCCCTGGGGAAGTGGGCGGCCACCCAGTCGATGATCACGCCGACGCCGGCCTGGTGAAGGGTGTCCACGAAGGCCATGAAGTCCTGGGGCGTGCCGTAGCGGCTGGTGGGGGCGAAATAGCCCGTCACCTGATAGCCCCAGCTGCCCTCGAAGGGATACTCGGTGATGGGCAGCAGCTCCACATGGGTATAGCCCATCTCGCGGCAGTAATCCGCCAGGATGGGCGCGATGTTTTTGTAGTTGGGGAACGTCTCCCCGGAGGACAGCCGCCAGGAGCCCAGATGCATCTCGTAGATGTTCATGGGCAGCGTATGTACGTCGCGCTTCATCCGCTCGCGCATCCACGCCCCGTCGCCCCACCGGTAGCCCTCCAGGCTCCAGAGCTTGGAGCCGGTAGCGGGGCCGGTCTCGGCGTGCAGGGCGAAGGGATCCGCCTTCAGCACCCGCCGGCCGTCCGGGCCGGTGACGGCGTACTTGTAGACCTGGCCCTGCCGGGCGCCGCTCACCTCCGCTGTCCAGTAGCCCTCCCAATCCCTGGTCATGGGCGCGGCGGAGGCGTCCCAATAGTTGAAGTCGCCTACCACGGACACAGCTTGGGCGTTGGGGGCCCATACCCGGAAGATGGTGCTGTCCCCGGCCTGATGGCTGCCGAGGAACTCCTGGGCCCGGTATGTACAGTCGTTCAATGCGCTCATGGAGGTCCCTCCCCGGAAAAACGTTTTTTCGTAAAAACTTCTAAATCTATCATAAACCATCCGGGGCGTTTTTTCAACAATTGACAGGGGGGAGATAATATAATAAAATAATAAACTCAGATGGGAAAGATGTCGGCGGCGGAGACCTCGTAGGCCAGCCGCTGGAAGCTCTCCCCGTCGATGACCTTGGTATAGGCCCGGCTCTGGAGCCGGCCCCGGACCACCAGCTGGGTCCCCACGGCGGCCTCGGCGGTGTCCCGGGCCTGCTGGCCCCAGGCGATGACCGGGATATAATCGCTGCGCCGATAGCGGCGGGAGACCGCCAGGATGATGTCGCAGATCTCCCGGCCCATGGGCGTCAGGCGCAGGGTGGGCTGCTTACAGACCGTGCCGGTGAGCACGATCCGGTTTTCGTCCGGTCCCTCGGCGGGGGACAGCTCCCGGGCGAAAATGGTCAGCACCAGCCGGTTGCCCACGCCGGAGCGGTTGTTGAACGAGCGCAGCTCCCCCTCCACGCGGAGCATGCCCTCCGGCAGGCCCTCCGGCGGCAGCAGCGCCTCCCGCACCACGATGTTCACGGTGTCCGCCGTGCCGCTGAGCCGGCGGGTCCGCAGGGGGAAGGTGAAAAACCGGATGCCCCGGCTCTCGTGGGAAAAAACGGGCGGCGCGGCGACAGCGCCGCACAGCTCCGCCCGGTTGGTGGCAAAGACCTCGTCCATTTGACGCACCTCACAAGTATTGATGGTCAAACTTATGAGCGGGCGTCTTGGGATATGAAATGAATCCGGTCACAACTTGCGGCGCTCTCGCGCCGCCTCAGGAGGAACGTCTATGGAACTGAAAGAGATACTCAGCCGCTGCGACCATACCCTGCTGCGGCAGGACGCCACCATGCGGGAGATCCGCGCGCTCTGTGACGAGGGCATCCACTACGGCGTGGCCTCGGTGTGCATCCCGCCCTGCCATGTGTCCGGCGCGCGGCGCTATGTGGGCGGAAAGCTGCCCATCTGCACGGTCATCGGCTTCCCCAACGGCTACAACACCACCGCCATCAAGGTCCAGGAGGCCCGGGACGCCATCGCCGCCGGCGCGGCGGAGATCGACATGGTCATCAACCTGGCCATGGTGAAGGACCAGTGCTGGGACGACGTGCTGCGGGAGATCACCGCCGTCCGGGACGCCACCGCGGGCTACATCCTCAAGGTCATCATCGAGACCTGCCTGCTCACCCAGGAGGAGAAGATCAAGCTGTGCGAGATCGTGTCCAGCTCCGGCGCGGATTACATCAAGACCTCCACCGGCTTCTCCACCGGCGGCGCCACCCGGGAGGACGTGGAGCTGCTGCGCAGCCATTGCGGCCCCCACGTGAAGGTGAAGGCCGCCGGCGGCATCAAGACCCTCCAGGACGCGGAGAACATGATCCGCCTGGGCGCGGACCGGCTGGGCACCAGCCGCATCGTGAAGCTGGTCCAGGAGATGGAGCAGGGCGGCCAGCCCGCCTCAGAGCCCCCCGCCGCGTATTAAAGCCCGCAGCAGCCGGGCCAGAGCGCACCCCGGCACGCTCAGCAGCAGCCACAGCAGCGCGTACCCGGCGCAGACCTGGCCATAGAGATTGAAGGGCCGGTCGGAGTAGTCCCACACGCCCCAGCCCAGACGCAGGTTCACCACCGCCCCCACCAGCAGCTCCGCCGCCGTGGTCACCGCGGCGCACAGGGCATACCGGACCAGGGGCGGCAGGGAGCCTGCCGCCGCCAGATACATGAACGTGAAGCACGCCCCGCCGGTCAGGACCATGGTCCAGTGGGTCCTGCCCCGCCAGGCCAGCTCCACGATCCCATAGGCGGCGCCGCCCAGCAAAAAGGCGGCCAGAAGTTCCGTGGGTGTCATACCGGTAGCTTTGCCCGCCCGCGGGAAAAATAGACTTGACAAAGCCCGGCAGGGCTGGTATATTAGTTGGGCATGAAGCAGGACGCAGCGGTATCCGTCCTCGCCCGGCCGCCTTTGGAGCGCGCCGCGGCAGCAAAACCTTTCTCTTGCCGAGAGCAGCTTTTGCGCGGATACGACCTGTATCCGCGCTTTTTCGTCGATCAAAGACAGGGAGGTGCTCTGGCAATAGCGAACATGACTCATCCTCTCAATGAGGACATCCGGGAACCGCAGGTACGCCTGATCGGGGACGATGGAGAGCAGCTGGGGATCATGTCCTCGGAGGAAGCCCTCCGGATCGCCCAGGAGCGGGAATATGACCTGGTGATGATCTCGCCCGCGGCCAAGCCGCCGGTGTGCAAGATCATGGACTACGGCAAGTATCGCTTCGAGCAGTCCAAGAGGGAGAAAGAGGCAAAGAAGAACCAGCACGTCATTGAGGTCAAGGAGATCCGTATGTCGCCGTCCATCGGCGAGAACGACTTCTTGGTCAAGCTTCGCAGCGGCCAAAAATTCCTGGCCGACGGTGACCGCCTGAAGGTCACGGTCCGTTTCCGCGGCCGTGAGATGGCGCACACCGAGCTTGGAAAGCAGCTGCTGGAGCGCTATGCCGCCGAGTGCTCCGAGATCGCCAAGGTAGACAAGGGCGCGAAGCTGGAGGGCCGTCTGATGACCGAGTTCCTCTCGCCGAAGGCCCAGACTCCCCAAAAGAAACAGCCCAAGCAAGAAAAATCAAAGGAGACGAACTGAAATGCCGAAACTGAAGACCCACAGCGCTTCTAAGAAGCGTTTCTCCTTGACCAAGAATGGCAAGGTCAAGCGTGCTCACGCCTTCAAGAGCCATCTGCTCAACGGCCATGGCAAGACCACCAAGCGTAAGCGCGGCCTGCGCAAGGGCGCCTACGCCGACAGCACCAACGCCGCGACTGTCAAGCGCATGATCCCGTACAAATAAGGAGGATAACGAAAGATGGCACGTATCAAGGGCGCGATGATGACGCGCAAGAGAAGAAATAAGATCCTCGGCATGGCCAAGGGGTACTGGGGCAGCAAGTCCCGCCACTATAAGATGGCCAATCAGGCCGTGATGAAGAGCCTGCGTTACGCTTACGTGGGCCGCAAGCAGCGCAAGCGCGATTTCCGGCAGCTCTGGATCGCCCGTATCAGCGCCGGCTGCAAGCTCAACGGCATCAATTACTCCCAGTTCATGCACGGCCTGAAGCTGGCCGGCATCCAGATGAACCGGAAGATGCTCTCCGAGACCGCGATCAA
>CANQOA010000057.1 GCA_947625355.1 uncultured Oscillospiraceae bacterium
CGCGTACATGAACACGATCTCCAGCACCGTGCCCGTCACCGCGTCGCCGCTGGCCCGGTAGGTGTCGTTCTGGATCCAGTTGCCCATGCGGATCACGGCCACCGCCGCGTAGATGGCCAGCATGCGCACTCCCGCCTCATAAGAGGCGCCCGACAGGCTCATGGCCGTCAGGATCGGCCGGCGCAGAGCCAGCAGCGCCGCGCCCACCGCCAGGATGAACCCGCTGCACAGATATACCAGCCGCTTGGCCCGCTCATAGGCCGTCTCCAGCTCGCCCGCTCCCACGCAGGTGCCCACCAGCACCGAGGATGCGTTGGAGAACCCGGCGAAGAAGCCGATGATGAGCCCCTCCAGCGTCCGGAACACCGCCAGCGCCGCGATCACCTGCTCCGGCTGGCGGCCCAGGGTGACGTTGATGACCATGTTCCCTATGCCGATGAGCACCTCGTTGCAGATGATGGGGAAGCATTTTTTAAAAAACTGTCTCAGATGGGCCCGGTCCCAGCGAAAATGCTCCCGGACCCGGAAAAGATGGCCGTATCCCGTGGCCCGGGCCATCAGATAGATGGCCAGCATATTCACCGCCGCCGCCACGGTGGTGGCCAGGGCCGCGCCCCGGATGCCCATGGCCGGGCAGCCCAGGCGGCCGTAGATGAATACCCAGTTGAGGAAGAGGTTCGTCCCCACCGACGCGATGGACGCCGCCATGGGGATGCGCACCCGCTCCGTGGCCCGCAGCAGGCTGCTCATGGCCATGGACCAGACCTGCATGAGATAGGCGACGCCCACGATGCGCAGATACTGCACGCCGATGCGCTGGATGTCCGCCTTGTCCGTATACACCCGCATCACCAGCTCCGGGGCGAACATGGCCGCGCAGCCGAACACCGCCGCCACCGTCATCATGCACACCCAGGTCATGCCGTAGCTGCGCTCGATGCCCGCGTCGTCCCTGGCCCCGTGATACTGGGAGAAGAACAGCATCCCGCCGCCCACGAAGCCCCAGTACCCGGAGAACATCAGCGAGGAGAACTGGGCGCACAGCCCCAGCGCCCCCACAGAGAGCTCTCCCAGGGGCGCCACCATCATGGTGTCCACCATGCTGGCCGTGGTGGTGAGCAGGTTCTGCAGCGCCACCGGGATGCCGATGGCCGCCAGCCTCTTCAAAAACGGGCCCCAGGGGAACCGGGAGGCCCCGATCTGTCTTTTCTGTTCCACTGCCATGCTCTTTCCCTTATCGCGCCGCTCGATGGTGTGTGCTCAAAATGCCGCTTGATTATAGCATCTCCCCCGCCGCCTGTCTACCGGTTTCGCAAAATCGTCCGCACGAGCGCATCTTTCCCGCCTCGCCGTTGCAATGGCGGCGCTTTCGCGGTACAATAGAAAAAAAGAAAATGCTCCGGCTGTGCCGGATCGCGCGAGAAGGAGGAAGGTCCATATGCCGAAACGCATGGTGTCCGCCGGGAAGCTCGGGGAAGAGATCGGCCGGCTGCGGGACGCGCTCGCCGCCGCGGACGCGGTGGTCGTCGGCGCGGGCTCCGGCCTGTCCACCGCGGCGGGGTTCGTCTACAGCGGGGAGCGCTTCGAGCGCACCTTCTCCGACTTCGCCGCCAAATACGGCTTCCGGGACATGTACTCCGGCGGTTTTTACCCCTTCGAGAGCCCGGAGGAATTCTGGGCCTACTGGAGCCGCTATATCTTCATCAACCGCTACCAGGACCCGCCGGAGCCGGTCTATGAGAAGCTGCTGTCGCTGGTGCGGGACAAGGACTATTTCGTGATCACCACCAACGTGGACCACTGCTTCCAGAAGGCGGGCTTTGAAAAGCGGCGGCTGTTTTACACCCAGGGGGACTACGGCCTGTTCCAGTGCAGCGAGCCGTGCTCCCAGGTGACCTATGACAACGAGGCCGCGATCCGCGCCATGGTGGCCCGGCAGCGGGACATGCGCGTCCCCGCCGATCTGCTGCCGGTATGCCCCCGCTGCGGCAAGCCCCTCACGATGAACCTCCGCTCGGACGAACGATTCGTGGAGGACGAGGGCTGGCACGCCGCGGCGGCCCGATATGAAGGCTTCCTGGAGGCCCTGCGGGGCCGGCGTACTCTCTTTTGGGAGCTGGGCGTGGGCTTCAACACCCCCGGCATCATCAAATACCCCTTCTGGCAGATGACCTGGAAGGACCCCAGCGCCGTGTACGCCTGCGTGTGCCGGAGCGGCGCCGCCGCGCCCGCGCCCATCGCCTCCCGCTCCATCTGCGTCGAGGCGGACATCCGGCAGGTGCTGGACGCGCTGTGAGAGCGCGGTCCCGTCTTTTAACGCCATACCGGCATGACCCGAAGGCCATGCCGGTCTTTATTTTGCCACGTATGCCAGCCCGAAGGCGTTGGGCCCGATATGCGTCCCCATGGCCACGCCCACGTTGATGAGGCCCTCGTCCGGCGCGAACCCCTCCTGCCGGAGAAGCGCCGCCATCTGCTCCGCGTTCTCCCGGATATCGGAGTACATCACATACACGGGATACGCCGGGTCCGGCGGGCGCCGATGCATCTGCTGGGCGAAAAAGTGCATAGCCCTCCGCTTGCCCAGCTCCCGGGCCGCGATGACCACCTCGCCGCCCGCGGCGATATGCAGCACAGGCTTCACATGCACGGCCGAGCCGATGGCGGCCACCAGCGCGGGCACCCGCCCGCCCCGGCGCAGGTTCTCCATGGTGTCCGGGCAGGCATACAGGACGATCCTGTCCCGGAGCTGCTCCAAGCGCTCGGCGATCTCGGCCGCCGGTCTGCCCTCGTCCCGCAGCTTCACGGCCGTCTCCACCAGGATGCGCTCGCCCCCGGCAGCGCCCCGGCTGTCCACCACATAGGCGTCGGCGTAGTCCAGCAGCTTTGCGGCCAGCAGCGCCCCCTCATAGATGCCGCCGAACCGCTGGGACATGGTGATCATGACGGCGGCGTCTCCCCGCTCCTTCGCGGGCGAGAACGCCTGGAGAAAATCCCCCGGCGCGGGCTGGGACGTGCGGGGAAAGTCCGGGCTCTCCCGCAGCAGCCGGTAGAATCCCTCCTTGGACAGCTCCAGGTTCTCTTTGTAGGATCTCTCCCCGAACGACACGGATATGGGCACGCACGCCACGTCCAGCCGTTCCAGCTCCTCCGGCTCAAGATCCGCGACGGAGTCGGTGATGATCTGCGTCATGGTCCGCCCCCCTCTCAGCGTTTCCGCCGGTCGATCCGGAAGCGCGGCTCCTCTCCCGCGATGAGCCGGCGGATATTGGCCCGGTGCTGAAAGACCACCAGCGCGCACATGACAGAGCCGATGACGAGCACGGCGTCCAGCCGGCGCGCCGTCAGATAGTAGAGGGGCGGGAACAGCAGCACGGACACGATGGTGCTCAGAGACACCCGCCGCCCGATCAGAAAGACGGCCGCGAACACGGCGGCGATCACAAGAAAGAGCTTCCAGTCGTAAAACAGGAGCATGCCCGCCGCCACCGCCATGCCCTTCCCGCCCTTGAAGCGGAAGTACAGGGGCCAGCAGTGGCCGATCAGGCAGAAGAGCCCTCCCAGCATATAGCCGGTGTCCCCGGCCAGGTGCCGGCCCAGCAGGCTCGCCAGCGCCGCCTTCAGGATGTCGCACAGGAGCGTGAGCGCCCCCAGCCACGGGCCATAGGTGCGCGTCACGTTGGTGGACCCGGCGTTGCCGCTGCCGCCGGCGCGCACGTCCTTCCGGTATATGAGCCGCACCAGCAAAATGGCGCTGTTCACCGATCCGATGAGATAGCCGCACACCGCGATCACAAGATAAACGCCCATAACTTCTCCCCTTGTTATCGATGGTAACTTTTTCGCAAAAAGCTGTAACGAACCGCGCCGAAGGGCCCGCCGCCATGGTCCTGCCGCTGCCGGCAGCCTGTCCCCTATGCCCCTTCCGCGCTTTTGGGCCCTATTTTACCACTCCGGCAAGGAAAGTGCAATCGGCGCCGCTCTTTTTCCCATACCCGCCGCGCGCGGGACCGTCTCCCCCCCTTTGATTTCCTATCGCGCATGTTGTATAATAAATAAGCTACCGGCGCGAGCGGTCATTTTTACGCCGCCCGCAGCGGGGCCGGTGCGCGCCGGAAAGTGCAGGGAAGGAGAACGCCCGCAAAGCTCAGGCGGGACGCGCCTATGGAGGAGAACGGGGCAAAACTGGATATCGGCGAGGCGCTGCGCTATCTTGGCGTGAAGGACGACCCGGAGGGCGCCATGGCCCGGGCTGTGTCGGCGGAGGCGGAAAGGCTCCTCCGTGCCGTCCGGCCAAGGTATGTATACCGGCTGTTCCCCGTGGAGCGTACAGCGGGGGGCGTCGTGCTGCGGGGAAGCGGCGTGGCCCTGCCTGGCAGTCTGGCCGGGCGGATGCTGGCCCAATGCGGCCAGGCCGCGCTGCTGGCCTGCACCCTGGGTGCGGGCTTTGAGACCATGCTACGCGCGGTCCAGGCGCGGGATATGGCACGGGCCGTGATCCTGGACGCCTGCGGCAGCGCTCTGGTGGAGGCCGGATGCGACGCGGCGGAACGGGTGATCGCCGCCCGGTGTCCCGGACAGTACCTCACCGACCGCTTCAGCCCCGGTTATGGGGACCTGCCGTTAGAGATACAAAACGCCATCTGCACGGCGCTGGACGCGCCCAAGCGGCTGGGCGTCCAGGTGACGGATAGTTTTCTCATGAACCCGTCCAAATCCGTCACCGCCGTGATCGGCCTGGCTGACGCGCCCCAGCCGGCCCGCGTAAAGGGCTGTGCCTATTGTTCCCTTGCCGAAAGATGCGCCCTTCGCGAAGGAGGAAAAAGCTGTGCTGACTGATGCTTGGAAAAACGACATCGTTCTGCTGGACGGGGCCATGGGCACCGTCTTGCAGCAAAAGGGGCTGCCCCCCGGCGGCAAGCCAGAGCTGCTGGCCCTGACCGATCCGGCGCTGCTGCTGTCCGTCCACAGGGAATATGTGGCCGCCGGCAGCCAGATCATCTACGCCAACACCTTCGGCGCCAGCGCGCCCAAGCTGGCCCGCACCGGCCACACCGTGGGTGAGGTCGTCCCCGCGGCCGTCGCCATTGCCAAAAAGGCGGCCGGGCAGGACGCGGCCGTGGCGCTGGACATCGGCCCGCTGGGGGAGCTTTTGGAGCCCATGGGCACGCTGACCTTTGAGCGCGCCTACGGATATTTCCGCGAGATCGCCGTGGCCGGGGCCGCCGCCGGGGCGGACCTGGCGGTCATCGAGACCATGACCGACCTCTATGAGGCGAAGGCGGCGCTGCTGGCGGTGAAGGAGAACACGTCGCTTCCCATGTTCGTCACCATGTCCTTCGAGGACAGCGGCCGGACCTTCACCGGCTGTACGGTGGCCTCCATGGCCCGGACGCTGGAGGGCCTGGGCGCGGATGCCATCGGCCTGAACTGCTCCCTGGGGCCCGACCTTCTGGCCCCGCTTCTGAAGGAGCTGTGCGAAAACACCCGTCTTCCCGTCATCGCCAAGCCCAACGCCGGCCTGCCCGATCCGGCCACCGGGCTTTACGACATGGGCCCGGAGGCCTTCGCGGCGGCGCTGGCGCCCTGCCTGGACGCGGGAGTGACCATCTTCGGCGGCTGCTGCGGCACCTCCCCGGCGTATATCCGGGCGCTGCGCAAAGCCCTGGCGGGCAAGCGCCCTGCGGCCCGGAAATATGACGCGGCGGGCTTCGTGTGCTCCCCTACGGTCCCCTGTCGGCTGGACGGGGTGCGCGTCATCGGCGAGCGGATCAACCCCACCGGCAAAAAGCGGCTCCAACAGGCGCTATTGGAGCACGATCTGGACTACATCCTGGACGTGGCGGTGCAGCAGGAGGACGCGGGCGCGGACATTCTGGACGTGAACGTGGGCTATCCCGGCGTGGACGAGGCCGCGCTGCTGCCCCAGGTGGTGAAGAAGCTGCAAAGTGCCGTATCCCTGCCCCTGCAGCTGGACTCCTCCGATCCCGCCGCGCTGGAAGCCGGCCTGCGGGTCTATAACGGTAAGGCGGCGGTCAACTCCGTCAATGGCGACCGGTTGGTGCTGGAGCGCATATTGCCCATCGTGAAAAAATACGGCGCCAGCGTGGTGGGCCTGACCCTGGACAAGGGCGGCATCCCCCGGACGGCGGAAGCGCGGCTCGCCATCGCCCGGCGCATCCTGGACGCGGCGCTCTCTTACGGCATCCCCCGGGAGGACGTATGGATCGACTGTCTGACGCTGACGGTCTCCGCCCAGCAGGACCAGGCCGCCGAGACGCTAAAGGCGGTGCGCGCCGTCCGGGAGGAGCTGGGGCTGCAAACGGTGCTGGGGGTGTCCAACATCTCCTTCGGCCTCCCGGACCGGGCGCTGATCACCCGCAGCTTCCTCGTCCAGGCGCTGGGGGCCGGGCTGGCGCTGCCCATCATGGACCCCCGCCAGCGGGAGATGATGGACGCGGTGGCCGCGTGCCGCGTCCTCTCTGGCGAGGACCGGGAGTGCCGCGCCTATATCGCCCGGCTCACGGACGCGCCTGCGCAGACCGTCCGGGATCCCGCTCCTACGGCCGGCGGCCTCACCCTGGAGGGCGCCGTCATCCGCGGGCTGCGGGCCGACGCCGGGCGTCTGGCGCGGGAGGCCCTGGAGACGGAGGACGAGCTGGCCATCGTGGAGCGTCGCCTGATCCCGGCGCTGGATAAGATCGGCGCCGATTATGAGAACGGGACGGCCTTTCTGCCCCAGCTTCTCAGCGCGGCCGGGGCCGCCCAGGCGGTCTTTGAGGTCATCCGGACCTCCATCGCCCAGAGGGGCGGCGCGCCGGTGAAAAAGGGCCGGCTGGTGCTGGCCACCGTCCAAGGCGACATCCACGACATCGGCAAGAACATCGTCAAGACCGTGCTGGAAAACTACGGCTACGAGACCCTCGACCTGGGCCGGGACGTGCCACCCCAGGTCATCCTGGACACAGTGCGGCGGGAGGATATCCGCCTGGTGGGGCTTTCCGCCCTGATGACCACCACCCTTCCCGCCATGGAGCGGACCATCCATCTGCTCCACACCCTGCCGGAGCCGCCCGTGGTCATGGTTGGCGGTGCGGTGGTGACGCCGGAGTACGCCCGCCAAATGGGCGCGGACTACTACTCCAAGGACGCCAGACAGTCCGTGGAGATCGCAAGAGAGGTGTTCGGGACATGAACGTGGCGGATAAGATGAAGCAAAAGACGACCCTGTCCTTCGAGGTGTTCCCGCCCAAGACGGCGGCCGGCATGGGAAAGCTCCAAATGGTCCTGGAGGACCTTTACAAGTGGAGCCCCGACTGGATCAGCTGCACCTATGGCGCGGGCGGCTCCGACAAGGGCTACAACCTGGAGATCTGCCGGGCCATGGCCCACGCGGGCCGGACCACGCCCGTCAGCCACTACACCTGCATCCACCACACCCGGGAGGATATCCAGGCGGATATCGGCGAATACCTCTCCGTGGGCGTGGAGAACTTTCTGGCCCTGCGGGGCGATTTTGTGCCGGGCGAGGACGCCACCCACGGCGATTTCGACCACGCCGACGGTCTCATCCGCTTCATGCGGGAGCGGTTCGGCAGCAGGATCTCCATCGCCTGCTCCGGTCTCCCCGAGGGCCATATCCTCTCGCCGGACTTATCCTGCGACACCGAGTTTTTAAAGCGCAAGCAGGACGCGGGAGCGGACTTCATCGTGACCCAGCTGACCTTCGACATGGACCGCTTCGCCCGCTGGATGGACGAGATCCGCGCCGCCGGCGTCACGCTGCCGGTGGCTGTGGGCGTCATGCCCGTGCTGGACCGGGACAAGTGCATCCGCCACTGCCTGTCCATGAACGGCTGCGCCATTCCCCGTGACCTGGCCCGCCACATCTCCAAATACTACAACGATCCGGAGGGCTTTCTCGACGCGGGGATGGACTACACCGTCCGCCAGATGCACCAGTACATCCAGCTGGGCGCCAACGACCTGCACATGTACGCCCTGAACCAGTCCGCCGCCGTGGATGAGATATTGCGGCGCAGCGGCCTGTTCACGAACGGCACATGAACCCGCGGCGGGCGGACGCCCGCCGTGAAGCAAGGAACGCCGCCGGCGGATGGAGAACCACACCATAACGCCGAGAAACGCCAACTCTATGGCCAGCTTCAACGGACTGGTCCGATCATTCCCGGCGTGCTGCGAAAGCGGCGCTGGCCCCAGGCCCCGTTCTGCTTTCCATTTTCTACCTTGAAAACATCCGAAAAGCATTGTCAACAAGATATGTTGAAAGTCAGGACCACCCGCGTAGTGCAGTAGTAAGATAAAGGTAGACACATGAGAAACAACCATGTGCCTACCTTTTTCATTATGCTAAAATATGAAGGA
>CANQOA010000058.1 GCA_947625355.1 uncultured Oscillospiraceae bacterium
CTGGCCTTTTCCCACTCGGTGGCGGCGGTGTGCCGGGGCGCGGGCAAGGCGTTCGTGCCCATGTTCGTGATGCTGTCGGTGTGGTGCGTGCTGCGCATCTGCTACATCGCGCTGGTGATGCATTTTCACGGCGGCATCGGCCTGATCTACTGGGCCTATCCGATCACCTGGAGCATCAGCTCGGTGATCTATCTCATCTATTACCTCGCCTCCGACTGGGTCCACGGGTTCGACAAGGTCCCGGCGTGAGGCAGCAAAAAAGGGACGGCGCTCAGCCGTCCCTTTTTTTGTCGTCTCACGCGGTGTCATGGCCGCGCCAAGGGGATCAGCGGTCCGCGATGTCGTCCCGGCGCAGGACTTTTATAAGTGTGAGCCAGAAGATGCGCCAGTCCTGACGGAAGCAGAGCCGCTGCATATACTGCCGGTCATAGGCGGCTTTCGCCGTATCGGTCATCCTGTCCCGGCCGCTGACCTGGGCCAGGCCGGACATGCCCGGCCGCAGCCGATAGACCCCGGCGGCCATGCGCATGGCATGGATGGTCGTCTCCTCAGGGATCAGCGGGCGGGGGCCGATGAGGGACATGCGGCCGGTGAGGACCTGTGCCAGCTGGGGCAGCTCGTCCAGGCTGGCGGCGCGCAGATACCGGCCAAAGGCGGTCACGCGGCCGGCGCGGTCCATGCTGCGGAATTTCCACAGGGTGAACAGCGCGCCGCCCCGGCCCACCCGCCGCTGCCGGAAAAACACCGGCGCGCGGGGATCGGACAGCCACAGCGCCGCCGCGATGAGTCCCATGGGCAGGGCCAGCACCGCCAGCAGCAGCGCCGCCAGCACCGCATCCAAACAGCGCTTCACCGCCAGATACCGCCGCTGGGCCGCAGTGAAGGGCGGGGGATCGTGTATGCTTTTCCGTCCGGCATCCTCCATGGTGGACCCCCTTTTTTCTGTCTCCCCCCGAAAAATTATATCCCAACGCCGGGAGACTGTCAACAACGGCGCGCCTTGCCAACCGGGGACGGGCGTGGTATAATCCTTATTACACTTATTACATTCTTTTGACCAGGAAAACTGGGACGGAGGGGAACACCTATGAAATGGCTGATCGCGTCGGACATCCACGGATATGCCCAGTGGTGTGAAAAGCTGATGGAGGCTTTCGAGCGGGAGCGCGCGGACAGGATGCTCCTGCTGGGCGACCTGCTCTATAACGGCAGCGGCACCGCGGACAAGGACGCGGTGGCGGCCATGCTCAACGGGAAGAAGGACATCATCACCGCCGTCCGGGGCAACTGCGACAGCGACGGGGACATGGCCATGCTCTCCTTCCCGCTGGAGGTATACGACACCCTCCCGGTGGGGCATCACACCCTCTTCGCCACCCATGGCCACGTCTATGACGCTCTGCACCGGCCGCCCCATATGGAGGACGGCGACATCCTGCTCCAGGGGCACACCCACGTGCCCGCCACGAAGCGGCACAGAAAGTTCCTGCTGTTCAACCCCGGCTCCGTGAGCCTGCCCAAGTGGGGCAGCCCCCGGGGCTATATGACGCTGGAGGGGACCCTGTTCCGGTGGGTGACGCTGGAGGGGGAGGAGTATCGGCAGTACGATGTGGGGGATGAGGCGCCCTGAAAGCGCCGTTTTTTGACTGGCTCAGCCGCCTGGTGGGGCGGCCGATCAGAGAAATGGAATGACTGCGGCGGTCCCGGAAGGGGCCGCCGGTTTTTTTATGCCGCGCGGGGTCCGGGCACGGGGGAGGGGACCGGCTCTCCAGCGCGGGAAACAGCGGCGCAGATCGCCAAAAAACCGACGAAACTAGATGTTGTGGCGCTAAAAAACATGGAGCACAATAGGAAAAAATTGGCAGATAAAACCGGGGAAAAACTTGCTTTTTTCACTTGCAATTTGAGAATCCGCCCTCTATAATAGGGAGCAAGGTGGGGCGAAGTGGGGGAAAATGTTTCAGTTTCCCACGATGATGGAGCAGGAGGTGAGCCGGATGACAGGCGAGTATCAGCATTCCCTGGACGCGAAAGGGCGTCTGTTCATCCCGGCGCGTCTGCGCGAGGAGCTCGGAGCGGAGTTTTACGTGACGCTCTCCATGGACCGGTGTCTGTGCGCTTACAGCGCGGAGCAGTGGAAGCTGTTTTCCGACAAGGTCAACGCCATGCCCTACGTGAAGCAGCGGGCCATGCGGCCTCTGTACGCCTTTGCCAGCCGGTGCGAGCTGGACGCCCAGGGGCGGGTGCTCCTGCCGCAGAACCTGCGCGAGCGGGTGGGGCTGACGAAAAATGTGACTGTGCTGGGCTCCAACAACCACGCGGAGTTCTGGGACAGCGAGGTTTGGGCCGGCCTGCGTGACGCCGAGGCGTCGCCGGAGAACATCGCGGCCGTGATGCAGGAGCTTGACTTCTGATGCGGCATCAGAGCGTATTGCTGCAGGAGTCGATCCATTATTTGAACATCGACCCTGCCGGGACTTATGTGGACGGAACGCTGGGCATGGGCGGCCATGCGGAGGCGGTCCTGCAGCGGCTGACCACCGGACGGCTGATCGGCATCGACCGGGACGACCAGGCGCTGGCATACGCCGGACGGCGGCTGGCTACCTTCGGGGAGCGGGCGACGCTGGTGAAGGGCAACTTCGGCGACCTGGACGCCATCCTGGACAGCTTGGGCATCGATAAGGTGGACGGGATGCTCTTCGATCTGGGGGTCTCGTCGCCCCAGCTGGACGACGCGAGCCGGGGATTTTCCTACATGCAGGACGCGCCGCTGGACATGCGGATGGACGAGACGGCGGTCCTGACGGCCCGGGACGTGCTCAACGGCTGGTCGGAGGCGGAGCTGCGCAGTATCTTCTGGCGCTACGGCGAGGAGCGCTATGCCGGACGGATCGCGGCCGCGGTGGTCCAGGCCCGGCAGGAGGCGCCCATCGAGACCACCGGCCAGTTCGTGGACATCATCCGCAGGACCATGCCGGCGGCGGCGCTGCGGGAAAAGCAGCATCCGGCCAAGCGCTGCTTCCAGGCGGTGCGCATCGCGGTGAACGACGAGCTGGGCTCCCTGGAGCGGATGCTGCAGGCGGCCCCGGACCGGCTGAAGGTGGGCGGACGGCTCCTGGTCATCAGCTTCCACTCCCTGGAGGACAGGCTGGTGAAGGAGGCCATCCGGCAGAGAGAGAACGGCTGTACGTGCCCGCCGGACTTTCCGGTGTGTACCTGCGGATTTGTAAAGACGCTCAAGAGCGTGACGAGAAAACCCGTTGCCCCCAGCGGAGAGGAATTGGCCGAAAACCCCCGGGCGCGCAGCGCTCACCTGCGGATCGCGGAAAGGGTATGACTTATGGCAGACGTCAGAACGTTCAACAGCTATAACTTCGTCACCGGCGCGGTGGACGGCACGCTGGCCTATGATTTCTCCGACCCGGCGTTTTATCCCGAGGAGGAGGAAGAGGTCTACGAGCAGCCGGAACGCCGCCGCGGGCGCAGGGGCCGTCTGCGCCAGCAGGAGTGGATCCGGGAGGACACCCGGAGCCAGGCCAAAAGCCGGGCCGAGGCCAGAGGGCAGGGCATCTCGCCGCTGTCGCTGCTG
The DNA here is from genome assembly GCA_947625355.1 of uncultured Oscillospiraceae bacterium. GTDB lineage: Bacteria > Bacillota > Clostridia > Oscillospirales > Oscillospiraceae > CAJOIG01. The sequence continues at coordinate 3,593 of CANQOA010000058.1, forward strand.
GGCGTGGCCGTGGTGGTGGTGCTGGTGACCATGATGCTGCTGGCCCAGATCCAGCTGACGGACATCTCCCATACCGCCGCGGAGCTGGAGGACCAGATCGCCAACCTGGAGGCCCGGCGGGACAAGCTCACCGTGGAATACGAGACCATCTTCAACCTCAAGGACGTGGAAGAGATCGCCGTGGAGATGCTGGGGATGCAGGAGCCGGACGCCGAGCAGATCTGCTATCTGACCGGCGTGGCCTCCGCCGACAAGGCCGTGGTGGTCACCCGCCAGCAGACGGATATGTTCTCTCTGGGCCTGGACGACCTGGCCGGCGCGGTCCGCGCGTGGACAAAAGGCATTTTCGGTTGACAAGGGTATTATACTGATACTGACGGGAGACGATAGCGCTATACCCCATCCAAAGGAGATTCCGAGATGCTGTTCAAAAAACGCCGGACGGACCAGTCCGCCTCTTTGAATCGAATGACGCTTCGCCGCACACTGTTCATGATGGCTGTGTGCGGCATAGTTGCATTTATCCTGCTGGGGATGCGGCTGTTCCAGCTGCAGATCCTGGACCACGATATGTACGAGACGGCGGCCATGGAGCAGCAGCTGCGCCAGACCACCGTGTCCGCCCAGCGGGGCACCATCTACGACCGGAACATGAACATCCTGGCCATGAGCGCCTCGGTCAGCAACATCTACATATCCCCGGCGGAGATCGTGATGAACAAGGAGAACCCCGCCTATATCGCCCAGGGCCTGGCCGATATCCTGGGGCTGGATTACGCCGACGTGTTTGAAAAGACCACCCATACCGACAGCTGGTACTCCACCGTTGCCCGGAAGGTGGAGGACGACGTGGCCGACAAGGTCCGGGAGTTCAAGGAGAACGCCGGCCGGGACGCCCAGGGCAACCCGGTCACCGACAGCAAAGACCACCGCACCCTCACCGGCGTGAAGATCGAGGAGGCCACCAAGCGGTACTATCCCTATTCCAGCCTGGCCAGCCATGTGATCGGCTTCGTCGGGGCGGACGACCACGGCCTGGCGGGCCTGGAATACTACTACGACGATCTGCTGTCCGGCACCGACGGGCGCATCGTGCGCGCCACCAACGCCTACGGCACCGACATGATGTTCACCGACTTTGAGGACTACTACGACGCCGTGGACGGCCAGAGCATCGTCACCACCATCGACGAGACGGTCCAGCACTATCTGGAGAGCCGCCTGAGCGCGGCGGCGGAGGACTTCGGCCTGCGGGGCGGCGCGGCCGGCATCGTCATGGACGTGGACACGGCGGAGATCCTGGGCATGGCGTCCCTGGGCACCTTCGATCTGAACGACTACCTGACCATGAGCCCGGAGACGGAGCAGGAGATCATCGAGGAGTCCAACGGCCTCACCCTGGAGCAGCATGACGCGCTGGTGGCGGAGAAGCGGGCGGAGATGTGGCGCAACAAGGCCATCACCGAGACCTATGAGCCCGGCTCCGTTTTCAAGATCATCACCCTGGCCACCGGCCTGGAGACCGGCGCGGTCACCGAGGACTCGGCATTTTACTGCGGCGGCAGCATCGAGGTGCTGGGCCGTACCGACCCCTTGAACTGCGCGAACATCTACGGCCACGGGGACATCAACCTCACCGAGGCGGCCATGTACTCCTGCAACGTGGCCTTCGTGACCATCGGCATGAAGATCGGCGCGGAGCGGTTTTACGACTATCTGCGGGCCTTCGGGCTGTTCGAGCGCACCGGCGTGGATCTGAGCGGCGAGGCCAGCAGCCTTTGGTGGAGCGAGGACGTGTTCTTCAATAAATCCAACCTCTCCCAGCTGGCGGCCGCCTCCTTCGGCCAGACCTTCACCATCACGCCCCTGCAGCTGATCACGGCGGTCAGCGCCGTGGCCAACGGCGGATATCTGATGAAGCCCTACGTCGTGAAGGAAGTGCTCAACGCCGACGGCACCGTGGCCCGCCAGACAGAGCCCACGGTGGTCCGCCAGGTCATCAGCGAGGAGACCAGCCGCCGCTGCTGCGATATCCTGGAGCAGGTGGTGGGCAACCGGTCCGGCACCGGCGTCAACGCCTATGTGGCCGGCTACCGGGTCTGCGGCAAGACCGGTACCTCCGAGGACGTCACCTATGAGGTGGAACACGGCACCAAGCGGTATATCTGCTCGTTTTTGGGCTTCGCCCCGGCGGACGATCCCAAGGTGGCGGTGCTGGTGCTTTTGAAGGACCCGGACCCCACCTGCGGCTACGGTGTGTCCGGCGGCACCATGGCCGCGCCTACGGTGGGCGCGATCCTGTCCGACGTGCTCCCCTATCTGGGCGTGGAGCCCGATTACGGCGAGGGCGAAGCCGCCCTGGTGGACCAGCGGGTGCCGCGGGTGGTGAAAAAGAGCCTGGCGGAGGCCAAGGAGGCCCTTGCCAAGGCGGGCTTTGAGGTCAAGACCGTCATCGGCTCCGGCGACGCCGTCACCGCCCAGCTGCCCGCCCCCAACTCCAAGGTGGCCGCCGGCAGCCAGGTGATCCTCTACTGCGGCGAGGAGCCCAGCGGCGAGCTGGTGGAGGTGCCCAGCCTGGTGGGCATGCGCTATGCCGACGCCCGCATCATCGCCGGGTGGAGCGACCTGTATGTCCGGGGCGAGGGCACCATGATGGACAGTTCCTCGATCCTGACCGTGAGCCAGAGCGTCGAGGAGGGCACCATGGTGGATAAGGGCACGGTGATCACCGTGCGGCTCAACGACGCCACGAAGGTAGGTATATTCTGATATGAAGCTGCGAGAGCTTTTGAAGGCCGTCCCGGTGACGGCCATGACGGCGGACCCGGAGACGGAGATCCGCGACGTGCGCTACGACTCCCGGGCGGTACAGCCGGGGGACCTGTTCGTGGCGGTGCGGGGCATGCAGAGCGACGGCCACCGGTTCATCGGCGCGGCCCTGGAAAAGGGCGCGGCGGCGGTGCTCTGCGAGCAGCCGCCGGAGGGGGAGGGCCCCTTCGCGGTCACGGCGGACAGCCGCCTGGCTCTGGCGCTGGTGTCGGACGCCTATTTCGGCCATCCCTCGGGGGAACTGACCATGATCGGCGTCACCGGCACCAACGGCAAGACCACCTCCACCATCCTCATCAAGCACCTTCTGGAGGACTGCCTGGGGGCCAAGGTGGGCCTGGTGGGCACCATCTCCAACTGGATCGGGGATGAGGAGCTGCCCACTGAGCGGACCACGCCGGAGTCCTATGAGCTGCAAAAGCTGTTCCGGCGGATGGCGGACGCCGGGTGCACCCACGCGGTGATGGAGGTGTCCTCCCACGCGCTCTGTCTGGACCGGGTGGCCACGGTGCGGTTCCAGGCGGGCCTGTTCACCAACCTGACCCAGGACCACCTGGATTTCCACGGCACCATGGAGAAATACGCCCTGGCCAAGGCGCGGCTCTTCTCCCAGTGCGACCGGGGCGCCGTCAACGCCGACGACGCCTGGCACGCGCTGATGCTGGAAAAGGCGCAGTGCCCCATGATGACCTTCTCCGCCAAGGGCGCCGAGGCGGATCTGCGGGCGGAGGACGTGGTCCTGTCGGCGTCGGAGGTGCGCTTCACCGCCGTGGCCGGCGGGGAGCGGGCACCGGTGCGTCTGGGCATCCCCGGCGCGTTTTCTGTGGACAACGCCTTGACGGCGATGGCCGCGGGGCGTATGCTGGGGATCGGCCTGGCCGACTGCGCGGCCTCCCTGGCCCGGGCCAAGGGCGTGAAGGGCCGGGTGGAGGTGGTCCCCACCGACGGAGATTACACCATCGTCATCGACTATGCCCACACGCCGGACGCGCTGGAGAAGGTGCTGCGGACCATGCGGGAGGTCTCCGACGGCCGGGTGGTGGCTCTGTTCGGCTGCGGCGGGGACCGGGACCCCATAAAGAGGCCCATCATGGGCGCCATCGCCGCCCGGGAGGCGGACTACTGTGTCGTCACCAGCGACAACCCCCGCACCGAGGATCCGGACGCCATCATCGCCGACATCCTCAAGGGCATGCCCGCCGACGCACCCAAGACCGTGATCGCCGACCGGCCCGCGGCCATCCGCTGGGCCATCGACCACCACCGGCCCGGCGACGTGATCGTGCTGGCGGGCAAGGGCCACGAGACCTATCAGGAGGTCGACCACGTCAAGCGCCACATGGATGAGCGGGAGATCGTGGCGGAGCACCTGGAGAAAAAGAGGAACGAGAGGAACACACCATGACCATGCGTCTTACGATCAGCTTTCTGGCGGCGATCGCCGTGGCGGTGCTGCTGGGAGTCGCGTACGTGCCGTGGCTGCGAAAGATCAAGGCCGGCCAGGAGATCAAGGAGATCGGCCCCAACTGGCATAGATCCAAGGCCGGCACCCCTACCATGGGCGGCGTGCTGTTCATCGCCGCGGTGACGGCGGTGGTGCTCACGCTGGGCTTCCCCTACCTGAAGGAGGGGGACAGAGGGGCGCTGTTCGTGCTGGTGTTCTCCCTGTTTTACGGGGCCATCGGCTTTTTGGACGACTATGAGAAGCTGAAGAAAAAGCAGAACCTGGGCCTGACGGCCAAGGCCAAGTTCATCCTGCAGCTGGCGGTGGCGGTGGCGCTGCTGTACCTGCTGCGGCTGGAGGGATATCTGACCACCAGCCTCTATGTGCCCTTCTGGAACGTGACGCTGCGGCTGCCGGAGTGGCTGTATTTCGTGCTGGCGGCGTTCATCATCGTGGGCACGGTGAACGCGGTGAACATCACCGACGGCCTGGACGG
>CANQOA010000059.1 GCA_947625355.1 uncultured Oscillospiraceae bacterium
TTGATCTTCCCGGCCATGGCGATGTCCACGAAGCCGTCCACATACATCTCCGTGTGCACGCCCAGGTCCTTCAGGTCCGACTGGGCGATCATGGCGCCCACGGCGTTGGGCATACCGCCGATGCCCAGCTGCAGGCACGCGCCGTTGGGAATCTGGGGCACGATCAGGTTGGCCACGGCGATATCGATCTCGCTGGGGGCCGCGGAGCCCAGCTGGGCCACGGGCGGATTGGAGCCCTCCACCACATAGGTGACGTCCTGGATGTTGATCTCGCTCTTGCACAGACCGAACACCACCGGCATATTCTCGTTGACCTCCACGATGATGTGCTTGGCCTTGGCGCACATGTCATAGAGGTGAGAGGGGCTCAGGGACAGGGAGAAGTTGCCGTGGGCATCCATGGGGGGCGCCTGCATCATCACCACGTCCACGTCCACGTTCTCCCGGTAATACCGGGGCAGCTCGGAGTAGCGGATGGGGCTGAACCAGCCCATGCCCTTGGCGATGATCTTCCGGTCGATCCCGGAGCAGTGCCAGGAATGCCAGGCGAAGTGCTCGCCCGCGTCGTCGGCCTTGCAGATCTCGGGCATCCACATGGTCACGCCGCCGCGCACCTTCACGTCCCGGAGCTCATGGCCGCGCTTTGCCAGGGCCTTGTCCAGCTCCACCGGGTGCATGGTGCACCAGGTGTAATCCACCCAGTCGCCGCTCTTGACCAGCTTCACCGCCTCGTCCGCGGTGGTGAGCTTGCTGCTGTATATCGCTTGATAGTCCATTTCCCTTTATATCTCCTTTTGGGTTGATTCATTGTCAACAGTCTAGCGAGGCGCGGGCCGATTGTCAAGCCGAAATTGCCCTGTTTCCCGCCGCCGGGCCGGTATATCCGGAAAAACCTTCCGGCGGGCCTTGACTTTTATAATATTGTGTACTATACTAAATGCTGACAAATTTTAAACAATCCCCATCCTGTGGGGCAAAAAATGATGCAATTAATTTTAAGGAGGAATTCCCCCGTGAAAGACATCTATCTTGTAAACTGCTGCCGCACCGCCATTGGCAGCTTCCAGGGCACGCTGAGCAAGACGCCTGCCGTGGAGCTGGGCGCCATCGTGGTGAAGGAAGCCCTTAAGCGCGCCAACATCGCCCCGGAGAACGTGGACGAGCTGATGTTCGGCTGCATCCTCACCGCCGCCCAGGGCCAGAACCCCGCCCGTCAGGTGGGCGTGAAGGCCGGCCTTCCCTACTCCGTGCCCGCCTACACCGTTGGCATGGTCTGCGGCTCCGGCATGAAGAGCGTCATCGAGGCCGCCCGCGCCATCGAGTGCGGCGACGCCAACATCGTCGTGGCCGGCGGTATGGAGAGCATGACCATGGCGCCTTACGCCGCGCCCGCCACCCGTATGGGCGCCCGCATGGGCCACACCAAGATGGTGGACACCATGATCAGCGACGGCCTGTGGGATGTGTACAACGACTACCACATGGGCACCACCGCCGAGAACATCTGCGACGTGTGGGGCATCACCCGCGAGGAGCTGGACGCCTTCGGCGCCGCCAGCCAGCAAAAGACCGAGGCCGCCCAGGCCGCCGGCAAGTTCGACGACGAGATCGTCCCCGTGCCCGTGAAGGTGAAGAAGGAGACCATCGAGTTCAAGGTGGACGAGTTCCCCCGCAAGGGCGTGACCGCCGAGAGCATCGCCAAGCTGCGCGGCGCGTTCCCCGTGGGCCCCGAGGGCGTGGAGGACCAGATCGTGCACACCTTCCAGCCCACCGAGGTCCATGAGGCCGACACCAAGAAGCACGTCCAGCGCGTCACCGCCGCCAACGCCTCCGGCATCAACGACGGCGCCGCCTGCATCATCGTCGCCAGCGGCGAGGCCGTGAAGAAATACGGCCTGAAGCCCATGGCCAAGCTGGTCAGCTATGGCCAGGGCGGCGTGGACCCGAAGATCATGGGCGTGGGCCCCGTGCCCGCCACCCGTCAGGCGCTGGAGCGCGCCAACCTGACCGTCGACGACCTGGACCTGATCGAGGCCAACGAGGCTTTCGCCGCCCAGTCCATCGCTGTGGCCCGGGAGCTGCACTTCGACATGAGCAAGGTCAACGTCAACGGCGGCGCCATCGCCCTGGGCCATCCCGTGGGCGCTTCCGGCGCGCGCATCATCGTCACCCTGGTGCATGAGATGCAGAAGCGGCCCGAGGCCAAGCTGGGCCTGGCCACCCTGTGCATCGGCGGCGGCATGGGCGTCGCCACCATCTGGGAAAAGTGCTGAGATAACAAGTTATCGCACCGTCAAGCCCCGGCTCGCCGAGCCGGGGCTTTTCTTATCGATCATAGAAAACCCGGCCTTTCAGAGAAAGGCCGGGAGATTTACTATCGCTGGGAGCGCTTACTTCTTGGTCACGTCGAAGAAGTGGGTCTCGCCCTCTTCGGCCAGATAGGTCTCCTCGCTGGTGTCGTACTCATAGCCGTCGGGGACCTTGATGACCTGGATGTGATAGGCGAAGCTGGGCTTCTGGAAGGTGATGACGCCATCCGCGTCGGAGGTCATGGGCTCGCAGGCGGTGTCATCGCACACGTTGGCGACGATGCCCTCCACCGGGTCGCCGTTCTGGTCGAAGAACACCAGGCTGTACTCGGAGTAGCCCTCGGGCACGCCGCTGGCGACCTCGTCGGTGCCGGGCTCGGTGCCGTCGGCATAGGACCACTTGAAGCCGCCCTCGATCTCGGCGGCCTCGCCGATCTCCTGGGCAAAGGCGTTGGCGTTCTCCTCGTCGACGAAGAACACCAGCAGCAGGAAGTCGTTCTCGCCGTCGACGATGATCTCGTTGTAGGAATAGCCGGTGCCGTCCACGCTGTCCACGCCGTTGGTGGTGTAGGTATAGCCGTCGCCGTCCACGCAGTCGGCAAAGGCGGGCTGATCGCCGTCATAGTAGCTGTAGAAGTAGGTATCCTCTGCGTCGGAGCCCTCGGCCAGGGTAGCGTGCACGGTCACGGTCTCCGCGTCGGGGACGATGAAGTACTGGGTCCCTTCGGGCGCGCCCAGCAGATCGGACATCTGGCCGTCGGGATCGTCAAAGACGATCTCCTTGGCGTCCTCGCTGTCCAGGGTGATGGTGGTCTCCTCTGCGTGCGGATACACGGGCAGGGCCGCCAGGACCTCTTCCAGAGCCTCGCCGGAGACGAGACGCACATTGTCGAACCAGGCGGTATCCTCGCCGCCGGCCTCCATCTCGTCCTTCTCGAACTGCAGCAGGACGGTGTGGCTACCGGCCTCTTCGAAGGTGTACACCCAGACGCGCCAATCCCGCTCGCCGCTAAAGGCCTTGACGGGCATCTCTTCGTCGTCGACATAGATGGACGCCGTGTCATAGCCGGACTCGCTGGAGACCTTCAGCTCCATGGCCAGGGCCTCGCCGGCCTCGGCCTCAAACTGCAGCTCCACGCCGGAGTAGGAGTTGTCGGTGCCGGTGTTGGTAGCGGCCAGGCAGGACCGGTCCCCATCCTCCACGACAGCCATGGGCCAGTTGTACTCGTCCTCGGGGTTGAGGACGGTGATGTCGCCGGCGTCCTCGCCCAGCAGGGCGGCGGCCAGCTCTTCCTCATCGGTGGCCTCTACCGTGGGGGTAGCGGGAGGGGGCTTGGGGAAGCCGTCCAGCAGGATATTGGGCTCGTCATAGTCGTCGCCCACGAACTCGTCGAACAGCATGGGGAAGGCCTCTTCCGAGGTCTGAGAACCCACCTCGACAGCGCAGATGACGCCGTTGCGGTCGATGACGACGGAGGTGGGGATGCCCTCGTTCACGAAGATATCCGCCAGGCCCACTTCATCGCGGCCCACGGGGAAGGTCATGCCGTGGCTGTCCACATACTCAGCCAGCACGTCGTCGGTGTCCTCCGGCTCCACGGACAGGGCGAAGATCTCCACATCGTCCTGATACTGCTCATAGGCGGCCTCCATGTTGGGGAACTCCATCTCGCAGGGGCCGCACCAGGTGGCCCACAGGTTGATGAGGACCATCTTCTTTTCCTTCAGAACCTCGCTGAGGGTGTACTCCTTGCCGTCGAAGGTGGTGAAGGAAAAGTCGCCCAGCTCATCGCCCAGCGCGCTGCCGAACTCGATCGCCTCCGGCTCCTCGACGGGCTCGGGCTCCTCGGTGGGCTCAGGCTCTTCGGTAGGCTCTGCGGTCGGCTCCGCCGTGGGTTCCGCAGTCGGCTCGGCCGTCGGTTCCGCCGTGGGCTCCACAGTGGGCTCCGCGATCGCCACCGGCTCTTCGGTAGGCTCCGCGGTGGGCTCAGCAGTCGGCTCCGCCGTGGGTTCCGCCGTGGGCTCAGCCGTCGGTTCAGCAGTCGGCTCCGCAGTGGGTTCAGCCGTAGGCTCCGCGGTCGGTTCAGCCGTAGGCTCCGCGGTCGGTTCAGCCGTGGGCTCGGCGGTCGGCTCCGCAGTGGGTTCAGCCGTCGGTTCCGCCGTCGGTTCCGCCGTAGGCTCGGCCGTCGGTTCAGCCGTAGGCTCGGCCGTCGGTTCAGCCGTCGGTTCAGCCGTAGGCTCCGCAGTCGGCTCCGCCGTCGCTTCCACCGTGGGCAATTCCGCCTCCTTGCCGGAACCGCAGCCGCCCAGCAGCCCCACGCACAGGGTCAGGGCCAGAAGCAGCGCCAGAATGTTCTTGCTCTTCATGATCTATCCTCCTAAATATGGTTTTTGCATCTTTGTCTCAGTGAAGCTTTACTCTGTCAAATATACATCTCCCGCAATGGGATTGTCAATACGAAAACCGTCCAAAACCAATCTGCCGGTTGCATCGGGCACAGTTTTCCTTTATAATATAGGCCGTTGGCATCCGGTGTCACCGCGAGCGGACGGCCGCCTCCGCGGCAATCCCGCATCGCGCCCCACCATTGCAGAAGGAGTGGTCCCCATGGAGAAAACGCGGCGTCTCATCCGCTGGTGCATGGCTGTGCTGACGGTGGCGGTGTGCCTGCTGCTGTGCTGGCAGGCCATCGACATCTACCGCGTCGGCAACAGCCCGGCCAATTTCAGCGCCCCCGGCGTGCGCATCGCGCCGGTATACTCCCGCCAGATCGTGGCGGAGCGGCTGCGCGCCATCGCCCCGGCGCTGGTGGTATATGCCGCCGCGGCGGTGCTGGCCCTGATATGGCAGGCCGTCCACGGCGGGAAGGAGCGTCCCCGCGTCCAAAAGCCCGTCCCCCAGCCCAAGCGCGCGCCGGGCTGGCTGCTGCCGGCGCTGTACATCGCGGCGGCGGCGCTGGTGGCGCTGGGCGTCGCCAACGGCGGGGCCAGGGACGTGCTGGTGAAGGCGGTCAATATCTGTACGGAGTGTATCGGCCTTGGATAACATCAAAACGAAAAAGAGCATACGTGACTATCTGCCCACCCGGCGGCGGCTGATCCAGCTGTATGCCGCGCTGCTGCACAACGCCAATTTGAAGGGATATCTCCAGGGCGAGATCTACACCGGCTCGGCCAAATATCTCTGTGTGCCGGGCCTGAACTGCTATTCCTGCCCCGGAGCGGTGGGCGCGTGTCCTCTGGGGGCGCTGCAGAACGCCCTGGCCTCCACCGGCAGCCGGGCCCCCTATTATGTGATCGGCATCCTTCTCCTGCTGGGACTGACTCTGGGCCGGACCATCTGCGGGTTTTTGTGCCCCTTCGGTCTGCTGCAGGAGCTGCTGCACAAGATCCCCTCCCCCAAGCTGAAAAAGAGCAAGGCCACCCGGGCCCTGTCCTACCTCAAATACGTCATCCTGGCGGTGTTCGTGGTGGCCATCCCTCTATATTACGCCGCCCAGCATGTGCCCATGCCCGGTTTCTGCAAGTACATATGCCCCTCCGGCACCTTCAACGGGGCCATCGGCCTGCTGGCCAACCCCGCCAACGCCGACAAGTTCTCCATGCTGAACATCCTGTTCACCCGCAAGTTCGTGATCATGGTCCTCATCTTCGGCGGGTGCGTGTTCGTATACCGGGCCTTCTGCCGGTTCTTGTGTCCGCTGGGGGCCATCTACGGGCTGTTCAACCGGTTCGCCCTGGTGGGCGTGAAGGTGGAACAGTCCAAATGCACCCACTGCGGCCTGTGCGCCGGCGCCTGCAAGATGGACGTGCGCCGGGTGGGCGACCACGAGTGCATCCACTGCGCCGGATGCGTGGACGTGTGCCCCACCCAGGCCATCTCCATGCGGGCCGGCAAGGCGGTGCTGTACGCCGGGAAGAAGGCGGAGGCGCCCCGTCAAAAGGAGCTGGCCGGAAAGCGGGCCATCGCCTGGGCGCTGGCCCTGGCGGTGCTGGCCGGGGTACTGCTGTATTTCAACCTACCCCGCAAAGAGGACACCGCCCCGCCGGCTTCCGCCACGGCGGAGCCGACCGCCACGGATGCGCCCGTTCTCGACGCGGCGGCCGCCACAGCCGCGCCCGCGGAGCCGTCCGCCGCGCCGCAGGTGCCCGAGGGCCACGAGCCGGGGATGCTTGGTCCCGGCTTCACCGCGCCGCTCTACGGCGGCGGCTCCTTCGACCTGGCGGACACCCGGGGCAAGGTCACGGTGATCAACTTCTGGGCCACCTGGTGCACCCCCTGCGTCAACGAGCTGCCCTATTTTGAGCAGCTGCACCAGACCTACGGCGAGGACGTGGCCATCGTCGCCATCCACTCCAGCCTGGTCACCGACGACGTGGACGCGTATCTGGCCCTGTACGACTACACCATCCCCTTCGCCCTGGATGAGAGCGGCATCATCGAGTCCTACGGCGGCTCCACCATGCTCCCCCAGACCATCGTCCTGGATCGGGACGGCGTGGTGGTCTACAACCAGGTGGGCTCCGTCACCTACGAGGTGCTGGACTCTCTGGTCTCCCCGCTCCTGGAGGATTGACCGCCGATCATCTCAAAACGACGACAGGAGGCACGCCCATGCACCCCATCCAGACTCTCAAAAGCTGGTCCCGGGAGGAACACAGCTTCACGCCCTGGGAGAAATTCTGCATCTTCGCGCTGCTGTTCGCGGCCAGCGGCGTCTTTGGCTTTCTCTATGAGACGGTCTTTTACCGGATCGACCTGGGCCATTTCGTCAAGCGGGGCACCACCTGGGGCCCCTGGATCCCCATCTACGCCTATGGGGCCGTGTTCATCCTGCTGATCGCCTACCGGTTCCGGAAGCAGCCCTGGGCGGTGTTCCTGCTGGGGGCTCTGTCCTCCGGCATCCTGGAATACGCCGTGGGCTGGTTCTTCTGGACCCAGCGCCACATCCGCCTGTGGGACTACAACACCGAGATCTGGAACTGGGGCAACATCAACGGCTATATCTGCGCCCGTTCGGTGCTGTTTTTCGGCTTCTCCGGCCTGATCCTGGTCTATCTGCTGGTCCCCGCCGCCTCCCATCTGGCGGGCCGGATGAAAAAGCGGGCGTTCGCCCTGCTGGCGCTGATCCCCTTTGCCCTGTTCGTCGCCGACATCGCGCTCAGCTATATCCTCTGATCCGGAAAACGCCGCCGAACAGCGTGCGGCGGAACGAGCGGATAGGAAAAACGCCCCGGCTCTTGCGAGCCGGGGCGTTTTCATGCGTTCTTGTTCCCGTGGGGCGGCTTAGTACATCCCGCCCATATCGGGGTTGGGAGCCGGGGGCGCGGGAGGCTCCTTGATATCGGTGACCAGGCTCTCGGTAGTCAGCACCATGCCGGCCACGGAGGCGGCGTTCTCCAAAGCGCTGCGGCAGACCTTGGTCGGGTCCACGATGCCCGCGGCGATCATGTCGCAGAACACCTCGGCGGCCGCGTCGAAGCCGAAGGTGGGCACGTCGCTGGCCATGACCTTGTCCAGGATGACCGCGCCCTGGAGCCCGGCGTTGGCCGCGATCTGCATGATGGGGGCCTCCAACGCCTTGGCGACGGCCTTGGCGCCGGTCTTTTCGTCGCCCTCCAGGCTCTCGGCCACCTTGGCCGCGGCCTTGGCGCCCAGCAGATAGGCGCTGCCGCCGCCGGCCACGATGCCCTCCTCCACCGCCGCGCGGGTGGCGTTCAGGGCGTCCTCGATGCGGAGCTTCTTC
>CANQOA010000060.1 GCA_947625355.1 uncultured Oscillospiraceae bacterium
ACGCAGTCTGTATATCTGCCTTGCCGGATCAGAGAATTTTTCAGCCGAATCAGGCTTTGCAAAATAACGCTGCTCTCCGTGTCGTTCAAATACAGGTATCTTTTCTGCTTCATGCTCTCCGCCTCCTTATATCTCCATTATATATGGAAGAAAGGCGAAGAACAAAGGTGCAAACCGGGTTTATGCTATACCTTTATGTATCTGGCGTTCAACATCTACCTCGTGTTTTTTCAGACCAGCAATAATACGCGGATATTCCTGCCGACGCGGTACTTTGACGCCACGTTCCCACCCGGAATAGGCAGTTTGAGATATACCTATATCCCGTGCGATTGTTGCCTGCGGCAGTTTTAGCTCCTTGCGGATTTCTCTCAGGAAGGCTCCGCACGGATAATTCACAAAAGCAGTGTAGGTGTCCAGCAGCCGCTGCAAGTCAATATTCAATTCATCGGCCAGGGCAACAGCGGTTTTGTGTTTGATGGGGTGCTTATCGTTTTCGTACAGTACCAGTGTTGCGGGGACAATCCCCACTTTTTCAGCTACCTCCCGTGTCGTTTTCCCTTGGAGCGTTCTATGGTATCTCAAATACTCACCAGGGGTCTGGCATTTTTCATCATTACGGTAATCAAATGTCAGGTGGATCATTATTTTGCCCTTGGAATAGACGTAAACCCCTGTGTGATTGAGATTACTATTGGTAACACTATGTGATACTGGCATCTGTATTTTGAGTGGGCTGTACTCTTTACTTCTTCCCTGTCGCTTTTCTTGATCTGCATAAAAACCTTCTATTGCTTTCTTGGTAATGCGGTCGCCAAACCGTTACCACTATACAGCAATAGGAGGTTTTTCTCATGCTAAAGCTTTTTATTCGCCCCTGGTAGAACCAGGGGTTCTTTTCCTCGTCTAAAGACGCCAAGAGAGCTCGATTGGACTCAGTATAGCCAATCGAGCCCATGATGTCAAGGATGCCTCCTACGCAGCGGACCCTGGTCCGCTCATACATCGAAAAGGGCTTCTCGATGTATATTCTATTGCAGCCTATTGACAGCCGCGCAATGAACATTTATGCTAAAACCGATCTCGAAAGATTCAATCCACGAGTATCAAGGAGGAGCAGATGGAGGATCGATATGCGGCGCTCCGAGCGGGACGTATTCGCCATGCGGGGCTCTATACGACCCTTTACGAGATCATCGGAAAGCTGACGGACAGGGAGGGACAATGAGATGGACAGGATGGAACTGATCAGGACGAGAAGGAGCGTCCGCACCTTTGACGGACGGCCGCTTCGGGCGGAGGACATGAGCAAGCTCCGGGAATATATGCAGCAGATACCGAATCCCTATGGAATCCCGGTGCGGTTTCTTCTGCTGGACGTAGAGGAGCACGGCCTGGGAAGCCCCGTGATCGTGGGCGAGAACTGCTATGTGACGGCGAAGGTGGACAGGGTCCCCCACAGCGAGGAGGCATACGGTTACTCCTTTGAGAAGCTTGTCCTCTACGCCTGGTCTCTGGGGATCGGGACCACCTGGATCGGCGGGACCATGAAGCGCTCGCTCTTTGAGCGGGCGGCGGGCGTGCAGGAGGGGGAGTGGATGTTCTGCGTCAGCCCCCTGGGTTATCCGGCGGAGAAGATGTCCGTCCGGGAGAGCGTCATGCGCAAGACCATCAAGGCGGACGAGCGAAAGAGCGCCGCACAGCTCTTTTTTGATGGAGACTTTTCCACGCCGCTGACCACGGAGGACGAAAAGGTCCGAGACGCCCTGGAGATGGTGCGGCTGGCGCCGTCGGCCACCAATTCCCAGCCCTGGCGCATCCTTCGGGCTGGGGGCGCCTTCCATTTCTATCTGGCCCACACCAAGGGGTACTCCAGCAGGGCCGGCTGGGACATGCAGAAGATCGACATGGGCATCGCCCTGTGCCATTTCATGGGCACACTGGGCGGCGAACTAGCTCTTGCTGACCCAGGGATCCCTACGGCCGAGGGCACGGAATACATCGCCACGGTGAAGCTGTGAGGAAAGACGATGGACGAGAGATTTGATATACAAGCCTATCTGACCCGCGGCGTGGAGAGCATCGTATCCGGCGCCCTGCGGGCCACGCTGAAAGACCCACGGGAGAGCGCGTTCATGGTCCGGTTCGCGGCGGCCAGCCGCAGGGCGTCCCAGCGCCGGGCGGAGGCGGAAAGGGCCGGCGAGCACATCCCGCCCTTTCTCATCGCCAGCATCACCAGCGCCTGCAACCTCCACTGCGCCGGGTGCTACTCCCGCTGTAACCACGCCACCGTGGACGCCGCTCCCACGCGCCAGCTCACGGACGAGGAATGGCTGTCCATTTTTCGCCAGGCGGACGAGCTGGGCGTCGGCTTCATCCTGCTGGCCGGGGGCGAGCCCATGCTCCGCCGGGGCGTGCTGGAGGCGGCGGGGAAGCTGCCGAACATCCTCTTCCCCATCTTCACCAATGGTACATATATGGACGAGGGCTATTTTAAGCTGTTCGACGCCTGCCGGAATCTGATACCCGTTCTGAGCATCGAGGGCGGCCGGGAGGAGACGGACCAGCGCCGGGGCGCGGGCATCTATGATACCCAGATCGCCAATATGGACGCGTTGCACGAAAAGGGCCTGCTGTTCGGCGCGTCCGTGACGGTGACGACCCAAAACGTGGACGAGTCCGTCTCTCCCGGCTTCATCGACGCCCTGGCGGACCGGGGGTGCAAGCTGGTGATCTATGTGGAGTATGTGCCGGTGACGGCGGAGAGCGTCGAGCTGGCCCCCGGCGAGCCGGAGCGGGTCCGGCTGCGGGACGGCATCGCCCGTCTGCGGGAAAAGTACCCGGAGGTGGTGTTCGTGTCATTCCCCGGCGACGAGAAGAGCTCCGGCGGCTGCATCGCGGCAGGGCGGGGCTTCTTCCACATCAACTCCCACGGCGGGGCGGAGCCCTGCCCCTTCTCCCCCTATTCGGACATGAACGTGCGGGACGCCTCCCTGCGCCAGGCCCTGGCCTCGCCCCTGTTCACCGCCCTGCGGGTGAGAGGATTTCTGGCGGATGACCACGCAGGCGGCTGCGTGCTCTTTGAAAAACGGGCCGCCGTGGAGGCGCTGCTGACACGATAGGCCGTAGGCAGCGCCCTGCTCTAAACCGCTTTGGGTTGCAACGCGGACAGCAAAGCGTTATATTGTATCAAAGGACCGACTGCATCGGCAGAGAGGAGCAGCGCAATGGAATATGAAGGCGTCATTTGCCGTCCACCTATGGAACTAGGCGCGTTTCTGCTGCCTGTTGCCGTGGGCTGCACCCACAATCAATGTACATTTTGCGCGTTTTACAAGGACAAGAGCTTTCGGATCATCCCTCTGGAAGAAGTGGAAGCGGAACTGACGCGGGCATCCGAGACCGGGCGCATCCCCCGCCGCATCTTTCTGGGGGACGGCAATCCATTTGTCTTGCCGACGGACCGGCTTTTGACCATTCTGGACATGATCCGGCGCCATTTCCCCGAAATGCCTCCGGTGCACATGGATGCTACTGTGGCCAATGTAGCCGGCAAAAGCGATGAGGAGCTGCGGGCGCTGCGCGTGGCTGGGGTCCGGAAGCTCTACATCGGCATCGAGTGCGGAGATGAGTCCGCTTTGTCCAAGCTGAAAAAGGGCTTCTCCCTTTCTCAGGCCAAGGAACAGACGGCCCGCCTTCTGGCCGCGGGCATCGACTGGGGCGCGCATTTGATGCTGGGGTGCAGCGGTCAGGGCAAAGGTCACAAGACGGCGCTTCGAACAGCCGAGCTCCTGAATGATACGCATCCGACAGATATCATCAATGTAGAAATGTTTGTCCACCCCGGTACCGAGTTGTTTCGGCAGATCTCAGCCGGCGAGTTTATTCCGGCCGGGACCCTTGAATCGCTGGAGGAGGAGCGGACGCTGATCGAGAACATTCGCGTTGGCGTGAACTACGATGGCTTTCATGGGTGGCATGAGTTCCACGTTTGGGGGCAGCTGCCGGAAAAGCGCACGACAATGCTGCGGAAACTGGATGCGGCCATCGTCCGATGCCGCGCGGAGATGGAAACGGACCATGAGCCGGTCTCGGACAAACTCCAGCGGGTGCGGATCCATATCGGAGCGTAACGGATACCGTTCCAGATCATCACACGGCAAAACCTGCCGGGCGGTTCGCCGCCCGGCAGGTTTTGTCTCAAATATCCGCCGCAGGTCCGGCTGCCTCAACTCGTCACCAGGGCCTTTTTCCGCCAGGCGCCCCGGCGGTAAGCGATATAGGTCAGCAGCGCGCCCATGGCCCAGGAGATCAGCAGCGAGCCGAACAGCGCCTGGGGCTGCCCCTTGGGGAATGCCTCCGAGCGGGTGAGCCAGGCCAGGCCGTAGGCGATGGGGACACGCAGCACGATGGTGCTCACCATGGTGATCCACATGGGCGTGGCCGTGTCGCCGGCCCCGCGCATCACGCCGCCCAGCACCTGGGTCACAGCCACGCAGATGTAGCCCACCGCCAGGATGCGCATCATGCGCACCGCCATGTCCATCAGCTCCGGGGTATCCGTGAAAAGGCCGAACATGAACCGCCCGGCGACCAGCAGGATGGCTGTGATGGTGGCGGACACGCCCAGCGCCATAGCGCCGCCCTGCTTTGTGCCCTGCTCCACCCGGTCCAGCCTGCCCGCGCCTACGTTCTGGCCGGCAAAGACGCTCATGGCCTGGCCAAAGCTCATGTTGGGCATCATGGCGAAGCCATCCACCCGCATGATGATGACGTTGCAGGCCATCACCATCTCCCCCATGCTGTTGGTCAGCGACTGCACCACCAGCATGGCGACGGACATGATGCCCTGGGTGATACCGGAGGGCACGCCCAGCTTCACAATGCGCCAGGCCGTGTCCTTGCGCATGCGCAGGGTATGCCAGTTCAGGTCGAACACCTCCCGCATGTGCATCAGCTTCAAAAAGCACATCACTGCGGAGATGGCCTGGGCGATGATGGTGGCCAGGGCCACCCCCGGCACGCCCAGGCCGAAGCTGGCCACGAACCACACGTCCAGGAAGATGTTCAGGATGGTGGCAAGCAGCAGAAAGCCCAGGGCGGAGAAGGAGTCGCCCATGCCCCGGAGGATGCCGGAGAGGATGTTATAGTATGTAAAGCCCGCAGCCCCCAGGAAGAATATTTTCAGGTACTGGGCACACCAGTCGAACACGGACGCCGGCGTGCTCAAAAGCCGCAGCAGCGGCTCGGTGATGACCACGCCGACGAGCATGGTGGCGACCGAGGTGATCGCCGCCAGGGTGACGCAGTTGCCGATGGCGCGGGACAGCCCCTCCCGGTCGTTCGCGCCGAAGCGCTGGCTGATCACGATGCCCGCGCCGGTGGACACGCCCACGAACACGGCCAGCAGCAGGTTGAATATCGGCATACAGGTGCCCACCGCCGCCAAGGCATTGTCGCCCACGTATTTTCCCACCACGATGGAGTCCACCGTGTTGTAGAGCTGCTGCGCCAGGTTGCCGATGAGCATGGGCACGGCGAATTCCATGATGCGCTTCCAGGGCGCGCCTTCGGTCATGTCCCTGGCGGTAAAGAGCTCGCGAAGCTTCAATCGTATCCTTCCTTTCTTCAAAGGTCTGCAGACCGCGAAGGACGGGGCCGGCAGGCCCCGTCCTCTCATGTTTCCCGCAGCCCGGGGATGGAATGTTTGGTCGTCAGATCACCTTTCCTGGATATAGTATACCACGTATACCATCAAGGTCAAGCACCGTTCATCAGATCTTCATGCACACATCCCAGGCATTCCAGATGACGCTGCGCAGGTTGCCCCAGGCAACGCAGGTGCCCACCCGATGGATCTGGCCGCCCTTCTCCCCCAGCGGCGCGGGATCGAAGCCCACGGCGTTGACCACGCTGTCGCAGGCCAGGTCGAAAGTCTTGCCGTCCTTGCCCTTGACGGTGACGGCCCCGTCCCGGATGTCGGTGATGGTGGACTTCAAATATACCGGCACCTTCCGGAACGCCAGCACGTCCCGCAGGAAGGAGCTGTTGGCCAGGCAGGTGCCCGGCGCGGTGATCAGGTCGTTCGCCATCTCCACGATCACCGGGTGCTTGCCCTGCAGGCTCAGCTCATAGGCCGCCTCGCAGGCGGACTGGCCGCCGCCCAGAAATACCACGGTGTCCCCGGCGTTCTCGCCCAGCAGCAGTTGGGTGAAGCTGATGGTCTTTTCAAAACCGGGGATGGGCAGAGTCTTGGGTTTTGAGCCGGTGCACACGATCACTTCGTCGAACTCTCCCACCAGCGCGGCCGGGTCCTCCACGGGGGCGTTCAGCCGCACCTCCACGCCGGCCGCCGCGAGCTCCCGCTCGTACCAGGTCAGCAACCGCTTGTCCGCGTCCTTGAAAGACATGGCCGCGGCGGTGATGTAGAGCCCGCCCAGCTTGTCTCCCTTTTCAAAGAGAACCGGCGCGTGGCCCCGCTTTTTGAGCACCAGGGCGCTCTCCATGCCGCCGATGCCGCCGCCCACCACGGCCACCTTCTTGGGGCTCTTGGCCGGTTCGAGCTTATATTTTTTGTGCTGCATGGTGGGCGGAGTCAGGGCGCACCGGGCCAGGTGCAGGGCGTCCGGCAGGCTCTGGGTGTTGGCCGTGCCCTCGCTCTTGGCGAAGTTGAAGCAGCCGTTATGGCAGCCGATGCAGGGCTTGATGTCCTCCTCCCGGCCCTCCATGAGCTTGGTGACCCATGCCGGGTCCACCAGGTTCTGGCGGGCGGTGCCCATGGCGTCCAGACGGCCGGCGGCGATCTCCGCCGCGGCGGTGGCCGGGTCCATCTTGCCGGCGCACACCACGGGCATATCGGTGAACTGCTTGATGTGCTCCACCTCGGGAAGGTTGCAGTTCTTGGCCATATACGTGGGCGGGTGGGGCCAGTACCAGGCGTCGTAGGTGCCGTTGTCGCAGTTGAACATGGCATAGCCGGCGTCCTGCAGGTATTTGACGGCCCGCTCCGACTCGGCCATGTCCCGGCCGAACTCGGTGAACTCCTCCCCCGGCACGGCGCCCTGGCCGAAGCCCTTGGTCTTGGACACCACCGAGTAGCGCAGCGCCACGGGGAAGTCGTCGCCGCAGTATTTGTGGATGCACTGGACGATCTCCACCGGGAAGCGGTAGCGATTTTCAAAGCTGCCGCCGTAGGCGTCGGTGCGGTAGTTCATGTTGGCGATGGTGAACTGGTCCAAGAGATACCCCTCGTGCACCGCGTGGATCTCCACGCCGTCCACCCCGGCCTGGCGCAGCAGCCTGGCCGTGCGGCCAAAGGCGTCCACCATCTCCTGGATCTCCCCGATGTCCAGCGGCCGGCTCTTCAGCTCGGGATACCAGCGGTTGGGCGTCTCCGAGGCGGAGGCGCAGGCGTATTCGATGTCCAGGAAGGGCTTTGCCACCGTGCCCAGTGCTTTGTGCTGGAGCATCTTCACCATCAGGCCGTTGATGGCCATGGACCGGCCGAAGCCCGCGGCCAGCTGGATGAAGAGCTTTGCCCCGGTCCTGTGGAATTCCGGCAGCCATTTTTCCAGGTCCCGGAACATCTTCTCGTTTTTATAGAGCCACCGCCGGCCCATGGTGTCCCGCACGCACTGCATCCCCGGCAGCACCAGGCCCACGTTCTCCTGGGCCCGGTTCAGGATATGGTAGGCGGCCTCCTTGTCGAAGTGGCAGGGCTCCAGCCAGCCAAAGAGGCTGGTGCCGCCCATGGAGCACTGGACGATGCGGTTTTTGATCTCCACGTTCCCGATCTTCCAGGGGGTGAACAGCGGCTCGTATCGCTTATCCATCATATCATGCACCTCACTGCACGGTCACGGTGCCGTCCTCAGCCACCGTGATGGTCATACCCGTCTGCACGTACTGCAAAAACTCGTCCCCCAGCTGGTCCACCACCGGCATGCTCACGTCCGTCCACACGTCCCCCAGGATGGCCCC
>CANQOA010000061.1 GCA_947625355.1 uncultured Oscillospiraceae bacterium
TCCTCGAACCGGGTGACGGTGATCACATCGCCGTAGCCCGCCCGGGCCTCGTCGATGGAGTTGGACAGGATCTCGAACACGGAGTGCTCGCAGCCCTCCAGCCCGTCGGAGCCGAAGATGACCCCCGGGCGCTTGCGCACCCGGTCCGCGCCCTTGAGCTGGCTGATGGACTCGTTGCCGTAAGCTTCCTTCTTTGCCTTTGCCATGGTTCCCTCGCTTTTCACAATATCTTGATGTCCGGTGGACATAACTTTCCCAGCATAAACACATTATAACATACCGTCCCAAAAAATCAAGGCGGGGACTTCCGTCCCCGCCCAGCGGTCTGCGCGTTTCTCTGTCTGGTCATAGTATACGTCTAAACCGGCCGGAAAACAAATACAATTTATGGAAAGGGGGACATGGTATGCCGGTATATGTGCTGAAAGCGCTGTTCGTGACCACGGGGCTGGCGCTGATCCGCCGGTGTGCGGCGCTGTCGGCGGAGACGGAAAAGCGACCGCTGCGGGCGCTGCTGCAGGCGGCGGCGGGGCTGGCGGCGCTGTTCGCGGCCAATATGGCCGGGTCTCTCGCGGGGCTGGGCGTGGGGCTCAACGGCCTGACGATGCCGGTGGCGGCGGTGCTGGGGGTCCCCGGCGTGTGCCTGCTGTGGGCGGTCAAGTACCTGCTGTGAGGGGCATTTTGTTGTGTCGATTTACCAAGCAAAAGAGAATGTGCCCCGTTTCGCTTTATTCAACCTTACAAAATCGCCGGCGGGCGGTTGACAAGCGGATGGGCCGATGTTATGATGAGCACGCTTGAAAAATGAATCGCTGAACAGAGGCGCGGTTTTCATCAGTACCGCCCGGCAAGGCCAGACAGCCGCCGGTCGCGAAAGGGAACGCCGCCGAAGCGTTTGGGGAGTGTCTGATCCCCTCTCGCTGGGCCGTCGGAGAACATCCGCCGGACTGTCACAAGTATTTGTGGAGCGCTGTCATGGCCGATGGGAAGCCCTTCGGGGCTGATACCGAGTTTTCCGTGGATCGCTTGACAAAGCGGTCCATTTTTCTTGCAATAAAATTTTTTGTGAGAAAAGGAGAACAAAAACAATGAGAAGACTTACCGCTGTGCTGATGGCCCTGTGCCTGGTGCTCTCCATGAGCGCCATCGCCTTTGCCGAGGAGGCCGAAGAGGCCGTCGAACTGCCCCAGGCCCCCGACTTCACCGATGTGGACACCAGCGCCATCCCCGGCCTGGAGGACGGCGTGTTCACCGTGGGCATGGAGTGCGCCTACGCCCCCTACAACTGGACCCAGATGGACGACTCCAACGGCGCCGTGCCCATCTCCAACGTGCCCGGCGCTTACGCCAACGGCTACGACGTGATGATGGCCCAGCGCATCTGCGACGCCTACGGCTGGGAGCTGGAGGTCGTGTCCAGCGCCTGGGCTTCCCTGACCCCCGCCGTCCAGGCCGGGACCATGGACGCCAACATTGCCGGCCAGTCCATGACCGCCGACCGCATGGCCGAGGTGGATATGGCGGGCCCCTACATCTACGCCACCATCGTGTGCCTGACCACCGCTGACAGCGAGTATGCCAGCGCCACCTCCATCGCCGACCTGGCCGGCGGCACCTGCACCAGCCAGTCCGGCACCATCTGGTACGACACCTGCCTGCCCCAGATCCCCGACGCGGACATCGTCGCTCCCGCCGCCACGGCCCCGGCCATGATCATGCAGCTGGAGACCGGCATGGTGGACTTCGTGTGCACCGACCTGCCCACCGCCATGGGCGCCGTGATGAAGAACGACGAGCTGGTCATCCTCAACTTTGAGGGCACCGACGGCGACTTCCAGTTCGAGGACGAGGCCGAGCGGGCCGAGAACGTGAACATCGGCATCTCCGTGAAGAAGGACAACGCCGAGCTGCTGGACGCCATCAACGCCGTCCTGGACGAGTACACCGTGGACGACTTCAACACGCTGATGGACTACGCCATCTCCGTCCAGCCTGAGATCTAAGCAAGACCGACCGAACACTCTCGCATCCTCCGGCCCGTCCGGGACCGGAGGATGCGTCTGTCGAAAGGAGCCCCTCTCCCTATGGACCTATTCGCCAAGCTCATCAACGATATCTCCCGCCTGTGGACCAAGTACTACTCCTTTTATCTGGGCGGCATCTGGAGCACCCTGAAGCTGGCGGTGATCGCCACGGTCATCGGCGTGCTCATCGGCCTGGTGTGCGGCATCCTGAACACCATCCCCTGCGGCAGGAACGACAACATCTTCAAGCGGGCGGTGCTGAAGATCATCCGCTTCATCGTCCGGGCCTATGTGGAGATCTTCCGGGGCACCCCCATGGTGCTGCAGGCGGTGTTCATCTTCTACGGCCTGCCCTATTTCTCCAACGGCGCGGTGGCCTTCCGTGGAAACTCCGGCATGTGGCTGGCGGCCGTGCTGGTGGTGTCCATCAACACCGGCGCCTACATGGCCGAGTCCGTCCGGGGCGGCATCATCTCCGTGGACCCGGGCCAGACCGAGGGCGCCATGGCCATCGGCATGACCCACTTCCAGACCATGACCAACGTCATCCTGCCCCAGGCATTCCGCAACATCATCCCCCAGATCGGCAATAACTTCATCATCAACATCAAGGACACCTCCGTCATGTTCATCATCGGCTTCACGGAGTTCTTCGCTTTCCACCAGTACATCGTGGGCGTGAACAACATGTACTTCCCCTCCGCCGCCATCGAGATGGTGGGCTATCTGACCATGACGCTGGTCGCCTCGTTCCTGCTGCGGGCGCTGGAGAAACTGCTGGACGGCTCGGACAACTATGAACTGGTCAGCGAGGATCAGCTGGTCATGGCCGCCGGCACCTACAGCCACCCGGACCGGGGCACGCCCTTCGACGAACATCACAAGCCCTCCCGGGAAACGGTGATACAGCAGGTCAAATTCGGCCGGAACAGGGGGGAGCGGTAATGGCGGATACTATTCTGGAAATACGTCACCTCTCCAAGAGCTTCGGCTCCCATGAGGTGCTGCGGGACATCGACTTCACCGTGCAGGAGGGGGACGTGACCGCCATCATCGGCGCCTCCGGCTCGGGTAAGAGCACCCTCTTGCGGTGCGTGAACCTCTTGGAAACTCCCACCAGCGGAGAGATCCTCTTTCACGGCAGGGACGTGACCGGCCGGGGGGTGAACGCCCCGGAGTACCGCTCCCATGTGGGGATGGTGTTCCAGAGCTTCAACCTCTTCAACAACAAGACCGTCCTGGAAAACTGCATGGTGGGCCAGATCAAGGTCCTCAAGCGCTCCAAGGCCGAGGCGAAGGAGACCGCCCTGCGGTATCTGCAGCAGGTGGGCATGGCCCCCTATATCAACGCCAAGCCCCGGCAGATCTCCGGCGGCCAGAAGCAGCGGGTGGCCATCGCCCGGGCCCTGGCCATGGGACCGGAGGTACTGCTGTTCGACGAGCCCACCAGCGCCCTGGACCCGGAGATGGTGGGCGAGGTGCTGTCCGTCATGCGGGACCTGGCCGCCCAGGGCATGACCATGCTGGTGGTCACCCATGAGATGGCCTTCGCGCGGGACGTGTCCACCCAGGTGGTGTACATGTCTGAGGGCGTCATCTGCGAGCAGGGCAGCCCGGCGGCGGTGCTGGGCGATCCCCAAAAACAGGAGACGCGGGACTTTTTGGCCCGGTTCCGGAGCAACTGAAAATGAAAAAGTCCTGCGGAGCGATCCGCAGGACTTTTTTCGCCGCTTGGTGATCAGCCGTGCGCGTTATAGTGCCCGGCAAGAAGATTCATGGCCTTAAACAGTTTGTATTGATAAATGAACGGTCCGATAACGATGAGCGTGCCAAAGAACCCCCAGCCCCAATAGGTGCCGGCGCCAAACGGGTAACCAATGCCGCGGCGGCCCAATTCATTTCCGATCCGCGCGGAGAGTTTGTGGTGCCAGACAAGGGTCCCGATGCCAAGTGTCAGCCAGGAGACTAAAAAGAAGAGCAGACAAAAATGCATCGTCTTTTTTCCGTCATAGCGGCTGGCAATGATGTTTATGTCTGTCGAAACGGACGACATCACCACGATCGCGTAGATCCCGAACGTAATGATCGAAAGCAGGATGAATTTTAGCAGACCTTTGTTCGTCTTGAGCCGCATGACAGGAGCTGCCGGCGGCTGCGTCAGCTGAGTGTTTGCAGTGTCCATGGTATACGTCCTCCTCAATTATTGTCCCGGCGGTCGGCCCGGAGGCGCGATGCGTCCCGGGCTTTCCCGCCGGGATAACAAAAGCGGCGCAGGGAGAATATCCCTACACCGCGAAAAGGACATGAGCACACACCCAAAAACCTGCGCTTGTAAATCACAGGGCGAACAGGTATAATGGGCTGGGCGCAGTACTCTGCTGTGTGGGAGGGGTGATCTCCTGCATAAGGCCGCGCGGTGTTGCGAGCGCCTCGCGGCCTGCCTTTGTTATCCCGTTGTAGGTATATTATACCGCTCGTACAGGGCAAATGCAAGCGGTTTATTCCAGGGAGAGCGCGAGGACCGCCCGGTTCCAGGGCCGGACGCCGTCCTCTTTTTTTGCATTATTTTGGAAGTTTATACTTGACATAAAACCCATTTCGCATTAAAATTAATTAGTTACAGTGGGGATACTGGATGAATTTTCCACTGTTGCGTCCTTGATTGATCGGATGGGGTGCTTGATACCCGCCGTATGTGAAGAGATGATAGGAATAGGAGGTGTGTATACTTAGAATGCCAATATGGTTAGAAATCATTCTGATCCTGGTGGGCCTTGCCCTGGGCTTTGGCGGGGGCATGATCTACCGCAAGCGTGTGGGCGAGCGGGAGATCGGCTCGGCAGAGGAGGAAGCGAAGCGCATACTGAATGAAGCCATAAAGTCCGCCGAGAGCAAGAAACGGGAAGCTCTGGTGGAGGCAAAAGAAGAGATACACAAAAACCGCTCGGAGTATGAGCGGGAGGTCAAGGAGAGACGAGCGGAGCTTTCCAAGCAGGAGCACCGCTTACAGCAGAAGGAAGAGCACCTGGACAAAAAGACCGACGCCATCGACCGGAAGAACGAGCTTCTCACCAAGAAGATCTCCGAGGTCGAGGCCCAGCAGGAGGAAGTCCAGAAGCTCAAGGCGTCGCAGATGGAGGAGCTGGAGCGCATCTCCGGTTACACGGCCGAGGAGGCCAAGCAGCTGCTCATCGATTCGTTGGCAAGTGAGGTGACCCACGAACAGGCCGTCAAGGTCCGGGAGATCGAGGCACAGTTCAAAGAGGAAGCCGACCAGCGGGCCCGGGAGGTCATTGCCCTGGCCATCCAGCGCTGCGCCGCCGACCATGCCAGCGAGGTCACCGTCTCGGTGGTCAGCCTGCCCAACGACGAGATGAAGGGCCGCATCATCGGCCGTGAGGGACGGAACATCCGCTCCATCGAGAATCTCACCGGTGTGGACCTGATCATCGACGACACCCCGGAGGCCATCACGGTCTCCTGCTTCGATCCGGTGCGCCGCGAGGTGGCGCGCCTGGCCCTGGAAAAGCTCATCGCGGACGGACGCATCCACCCGGCCCGCATCGAGGAAATGATCGCCAAGGCCCAGAAGGAAGTCAACGCCACCATCAAGGCCGAGGGCGAGCGCGCCGTGTTCGAGACCGGCGTGCACGGCCTGCACCCGGAGCTGATAAAGCTCCTGGGCCGGCAGAAATACCGCACCAGCTACGGCCAGAACGTGCTGAACCACTCCATGGAGGTGGCCCACATCTCCGGGCTCATCGCCGCGGAGCTGGGCGTGGACATCGCCACCGCCAAGCGGGCGGGCCTGCTGCACGACATCGGCAAGAGCATCGACCACGAGGTGGAGGGCAGCCACGTCACCATCGGCGTGGACATTGCCAAGAAGTACAAGGAATCCCCCGAGGTCATCCACGCCATCCAGGCCCATCACGGCGACGTGGAGCCCCAGACCGTCATCGCCTGCATCGTCCAGGCCGCCGACGCCATCTCTGCCAGCCGCCCCGGCGCCCGGCGGGAGAACATCGAAAACTACGTCAAGCGTCTGGAAAAGCTGGAGGAAGTGTCCATGTCCTTCCCGGGCATCGACTCCTGCTACGCCATCCAGGCGGGCCGCGAGATTCGCATCATGGTCAAGCCCGACCAGGTCAGCGAGGACCAGATGACCCTCCTGGCCCGGGACATCGCCAAGAAGATCGAGGACGAGCTCACCTATCCCGGCCAGATCAAGGTCCATGTCCTGCGGGAGACCAAGGCGGTCGAATACGCGAAATAATATCCGGACATAAGAAAAGCGCGGTGCGAAAGCACCGCGCCTTTTGCATGCGATGAGGGGCGGCTCTCGCCGGCAGCCGCGTGTTGGGAGGTACAGGCTGTGCCGCGAGGAGCAAATGCAGCACTGGCATAGCGCGGCCTGGCCCGACAGTATCCCGGCCCGCTAAAGTTCGCTGCGCTCACCGACTGCGTTCCGGGACACTGCCGGTTCCAGCCGCACGTCGGATAGGCGCGGCTACTAACGGCGCTCCAAGGAGGCAGTGTCCCCGAGCAAATATTGCTCCGCGAAGCGGAGACGTTTGCTGGGGCCACTGTCGACGCAGGGAGCGCCATTGCGCCCCAGAATCCTCTGGTCGCACCGACGATATACTTCCGTCATTGTGCTCCCTGCGGCACAGTCTCCTGCCGCCCGTCGCCTACAGCTCCCGCTTTTCGTACCAGCGGATGGAGAGCGTCCACACGGCGCCGAACAGCGCTCCGGCGATGACCGGCAGCGTCAGCACGGTCCAGCTGCCGGCAAAGGCGCCCATGCCCGCGTCGCTGACGCCCAGCAGACTGGCCGCCCCGCCGGAACCGCCGACGACGCAGACTGTGACGCCGAAGGCGATGTTCCCCTTAGCCCAGCCCATGCGGAAGGTGACGCCCAGGCAGAGGGCCGCCGAGAGAAGGCCCACCGCCGGCACGAAGGCACAGAGAAGCCGGGTCACCGCCCAGGTCCAGCCTCCCAGAGCGGCCACCGCGCAGAACAGGGCCGTACTGTAGGCCCACACGGCGCCGACGACGGCCAGAGCCTCCAGATACCGGACGCTCACCGCCTGCCGCCTGGTGCAGGGCAGCGCCTGGGTGCACCGGTCCCAGTGGGAGGTCTCGGCGGCCTCCAGATTCACCGCCGGCAGCATGGCCGCCCCGGCGGCGGCGCACAGGGCAAAGGTCAGGCTGGTCACAATGGCGGCCGCAGAGGTCGCCAGCATCAGGAACAGCATCGACAGCAGCGCGAACAACCACAGCTTCTTCTGGGACCCGTACAGGTCCGCCAGCCATATCGCTTTCACCTCACAGCTCCCGCTTTTCATACCAGCGCACGGCCAAAAACCAGCTTCCCACGAACAGGGCCGCGGGGATGAGCGCCAGCAGCGCGATCAGCACCGGGACGGGGATATGGGGCAGGCTGAGCGAGTCGAAGGAGACAGTGCTGAAGAGAGCGCCCGCGCCAAAGCCCACGGCCACGATCACCGCCAGGAAGATGACCCGGCCCTTGTTGCTGCCCCAGCGGAACATGGCCGGCATGCTGAAGGCCGGGGCCAGCAGGCC
>CANQOA010000062.1 GCA_947625355.1 uncultured Oscillospiraceae bacterium
TTCTCGGCGGTCTGCAGCTTTTCCCGGAGCTGCTCCCGCTCCTGCTTGACGCTATAGAGCTCCGCGCCGACGGCGCTCTTGTCTCTGTTGGCGTCCCGCAGTTCCCCTGTCAGGCGGCCGCGCTCCTGCTCCGCCGCGTCAAGGGACGACTTAAGGCCGTCACGCTCTTTCTCCGCCGCCTCCAGCGACGACTTGAGGCCGTCCCGCTCCTGCTCCGCCGCCTCCAGCGACGATTTGAGGCCGTTCCGCTCCTGCTCCGCCGCATCCAGCGACGATTTGAGGCCGTTCCGCTCCTGCCCGACGCGCTTTGCCTGTTCCTGCGACGCGGTCAGTTTCTCTGACAGGTCCGCGGTCTTCTTCTCCAGGACCTCTATCTTCTGGTTCTTGTCGTCTACCCATTTTTTCGCCGTCTGATAGTTTTCTTCCGCCTTCTTATATTTCTCTATCGCGACATTCAGCTGATCCCGCAGCGGCCGCTCGATGGCGAAAAAGGCGTTCTCCTCTTCTTTCAAAAACGCGGCGTCCACGCCCGCGAACGGCGCCGGCTCGCTGACCTTCGTCCCGCAAAAGCCGATCCACCCGTTCATGAACTCCACATGCTCGATCTCGATATGCGCACAGAGCATCCGTTGGATCTCCGCGGCATAAAAGGTCTGCTTATGATCGGGGAAATCGTTGATGCCGAAAGGCACCGTGACCACCATGCAGCCCCCGTCCCGGAGGAAAGAAGCCGCTTTTACGACCATTTTCTCCGGTTCCGCCAGGTGCTCCAATATCTCCGTGAGCAGGACGGTATCGTACTGTTCGCCGGGCTCCCCCATCGCGAAAAAGTCCGCGCAGATCATCTGGACCGCCGACTGCACCTCATAGGGTTCCTCGCTCAAAAGGTCCCGGGCATAGGCGATGGACTCCTTGGCTATGTCGATGCCCGTCACGCGAAAGCCCTGCCTTCCCAGCAGCACCTCGCAGATGCCCTGGGAGCATCCGACGTCCAGCACGCTCTTCCCTTTGACCTGCCGGCATATCCAATCGATGCGGCGTTGGCTCTTCTCCTGCAGCGAATCGCCCAGCAGGCCGTTATAGCCCTCCGCGATCCTGTCCAAATACTCCATGGGACGGCTCCCTTCCCTTGTCCGCGTCAAATGCCGTACTGCGCCATATCTCCGCACACATGGCGGGTGTCCAGCACCGCCCTGCCTGCCAGCTTGTCCAGATTCTCCCTGAGATGGGCGTGGCCCACCAGGACCACCACCAGATCGCTGGCCGCCAGGAACGCGCCGAAGTCGTGATACTGCCGGTCCGCGATATCCCGGCTCACCATCGGGTCATAGACCGCCGGCGCCGGCAGGCCCTGCTCCTTCATGACAGCCAGCAGCTGCAGCGTCGGGCTCTCCCGCACATCGTCCACGTTCTCCTTGTATGTAAGGCCGTACAGCCCCACCCGGGACGTGTCCCCGATGCCTTTTTCCGCCATGATGGTCCGGATGCGCTCCAGCACGAACGCCGGCATGGCGGAGTTCACCTCCCGCGCCTGGCGGATCAGCTTCGCCTGCTCGGGGTAGTCCCCCACCAAAAACCAGGGGTCCACCGAGATGCAGTGTCCGCCCACGCCGGGGCCGGGCTGCAGGATGTTCACCCGGGGGTGCTTGTTGGCGATGCGGATGATCTCATACACGTCCATGCCGCTCTGCCGGCAGATCTTGGCCAGCTCGTTGGCAAAGGCGATGTTGATGTCCCGGAACGTGTTCTCCACCACCTTGGACATCTCCGCCGTACGGATGTCCGTCAGCACGATCTCGCCCTTGCAGAACGAGGCGTACACGCTTCTCACCAGCTCGCCGGTCTCCCGGTCGTCGCTGCCGATGGTCCGGGCGTTGTTCACCAGCTCATGGAGCATGTTTCCGGGGATGATCCGCTCCGGGGCATGGGCCAGACGCACATGCTTTCCGCTCTTTTCCGCCAGCGGGCGGATCTCCCGGTCGATGGTCCCCGGCGAGATGGTGGACTCCACCACGATCACGGCGTCGTCCTCGCAGACCTCCAGCACAGAGGCCATCGCCCCGGTCACATAGGAGGCGTCCACCTTTTTGCTGTCCGCCATATAGGGCGTGGGCACCGCGATGATATAGAACCCGGTCCTGGGATATTCGCTGGTGAAGCGGATGCCCCTGCCCGTCGCCTCCGCGAACAGCGCCGGCAGACCGCCTTCCTTGAAGGTCACCTGCCCCGCCTGGAGCCTGGACACCAGGTCCGCGTTATAGTCCACCGCGGTCACGTCCTGACCGTGGGCCGCCATCATCAGGGCCGTCGGAAGGCCGATATATCCCAGTCCGACCACACATACTCTCATTTCTGATCTAACCTCTCTTTCTCTGGGGCGGGCGCCGGAAGCCCGGCCCCCCGCATAGCGGCGTACAACTGGCCCCGGAACGTGAACCGCTCCCTCACCGCTCTTTTGTTTTCTTCTGTGATGATCTTTTCATCGCCCCGGGGCTTCTCCCCGCCCGCGTACCATATGCGCCCCGGGAACAGTTCCCGCAGCCCCACAGACTCGTTGCTGACGATCATCCGGCCGCAGGCCATCGCCTCAAAGACCCGGCGGGCGAACATGGTCCGGGAGTCCCGGACGGAGTTGATATTGATCACATACCCGGCCTGCGCCATGATCTGCCCCGTCTGTTCATAGGGCACGCCCGCGCGGATATACGGCCTGTACCGCTCCGGGTACTGCCGGTCCGGCTTGGCCTCGGCCGATACGCGGTCATAGATCACCAGCTCCATGCCCTGGCTGAGCACCCAATCGAATACGCGGGCCATCTCCGCGCACCGCTCCGGCTGATCCTCATACCAGCTGCCCAGAAACACGGCGCGTCCCGGCGCCTCCGGCGTCCGCCGGCTCAGCTCCGGCGGGAACAGCTTTTCCGAGTACCCGAACATCATCAGATGCACGCTCTTGTGGCCCAGCCGCTCATATGCGGGGATGCATTCGACCGCCGTCGTGAAGATATGGTCGAACAGCAGCGCCGTGTCGGTAAAATTCTCCGGACCGTCCATCCGGCCCGGCGCGTCCTCCTTGTTCCAAAACACCGTCGGGATGCCCGCCTCGCGGCAGTACCGGAGGATATCCCTCAGCATGAAGCGATTGTCCGCATACACCGTCCGGTCGTGGTATATCCGGCCCTCCCACTCATGCTCCAGTCCCCACCAGGCAGCCTCGGCAAAGAAAACGTCCGGCTTATATCGCTCCAGCGTCTGCCGCCAGCTGTCCGGCGCGAGGAACACCGCGTCCGTCTCCGCGCGGAAGTTGGCCCAGGTCATGCTGTCGCACAGCACCGCGAACCGCGGCTCCCGGCCGCCGTGTTCCTCCGCGTGCCAGGACGGCTTCCGCCGCGGGCCCTGTCTCAGACGCCACACCGCGTTTTTTCCCAGGATGACCGCCGTCCGCGCCGGCGCATACCGCTTCAGATAACGCCTGTAAAGGCGCTTCAGAGCCCCGCAGTCCTCATCCATCCGGGCTCACCACCCGTTTCCACGCCGGCAGCAGCGTCCTGTACACGGGCCAGGCATATCCGATCAGAAAACACTTCACCCGCTCCTTCCCGGTAAAGCCGACGGCCTCGAACCGCGTCCTGCACAGCGCCCGCATCTCTCCCCGGACGGCCCTGAGCAGGTCCGGATATTTTCCCGCCGCGCCGTGGCAGACCGTACGGGAGCATATGTCCAGATCGTCCCGCAGGCGGCTCTCCCGGCAAAACCGTACGATGTCCGCCCGCCCCGCGAAGTCCTGCTCCGCCTGCAAAAGCATATGCCGAAAGCTGGTCAGCGACTGCAAGGTAGGAGCTCCGTTGCACAGGCTCTGCGCATGCTGCACATAGTGATACTTCGCCTGCGCGCCGAAGGCGATGCTCCGGGCGCGGGCCAGGCAGTCCAGGCCGAACCGCAGGTCCTCGCCGATCGTATATTCCTCCCGGAAGCGCGTCTGCGCGACGACCTCCCGCCGAAACAGCTTGCTGCAGTTCCCGTTTTCCAGGTGCCGCCAGACCTCCTCCGGGAACGGTCCCGGCCCCAGCGCGCAGCGCACGTCCCCGTCCGGCGCGCGCAGATCGTCTTTTCGGCCCGCCTCTTCCCGGATGATGCCGCACTGGACGATATCCGCGTCACAGCGCCGCGCCAGGTCCAGCAGGTATCCATACATGTCCGGGTCCAGATGGTCGTCGCTGTCCACGAATCCCAGCCATGCGCCGCTCGCCCGGGCCAGTCCCTCGTTTCTGGCCGCCGCCGGGCCGCCGTTGACGCGGTGGACCGCCGTCACCCGGCTGTCCGCCGCGGCGTACGCGTCGCAGATCGCGCCGCTGCCGTCCGGCGAGCCGTCGTCCACGAGGATGATCTCCAATCGGTCATACGTCTGGCGGATGATGCTGTCCACACACCTGCGCAGAGTTCTCTCCGCACGGTATACGGGGACGATGACCGAAACCGTTGGCATGTCCATTCACAAGCTCTTTTCCAGGATCTCCGCGATACGCCGGCAGGCGTGCCCGTCTCCGTAGGGATTCGCCGCGTGGGCCATGGCCTCGTAGGCCGTCCGGTCATCCAGCAGCTGACGGAACGCCGCGTATATCGTCTCTTCCTCTGTCCCCACCAGCTTCAGCGTTCCCGCCGCGATGCCCTCCGGCCGCTCGGTGGTGTCCCGCATCACCAGCACCGGCTTGCCCAGGCTCGGCGCCTCCTCCTGGATGCCGCCGCTGTCCGTAAGGATCAAATAGCAGCGCGCCATGAGATTGTGGAAGTCCAGCACATCCAGCGGCTCCGTCAGCCGGATCCGCGCGTCGTCTCCCAGCTCCTCCCGGGCCGTCTGCCGTACCGCGGGGTTGAGATGGATGGGGTAGATCACCTTCACATCCGGCGACTCGTCCACGATGCGCCGGATGGCGCGGAACATGTGGTGCATCGGCTGGCCCAGGTTTTCCCGCCGGTGGGCCGTCAGCAGGATGAGGCGGCTGCCCGCGGCCCAGTCCAGCAGCGGATGGGAATAGTCCTCCCGCACCGTGGTCTTCAGCGCGTCGATGGCCGTGTTGCCGGTCACAAAGATGCTTGCTGGGTCCCTTCTCTCTCCGAGCAGATTGTCTCTTGCCCGCTCCGTGGGCGCGAAGTTGTACCGGGATATGATGCTCACGGCCTGCCGGTTGAACTCCTCCGGATAGGGCGAGGTGATGTCATACGTCCTCAGTCCCGCCTCCACGTGTCCCACCGGGATCTGCAGATAAAAGCAGGCCAGCGCCGTCACGAAGGTGGTGGACGTGTCGCCGTGGACCAGCACCAGGTCCGGCCGCTCTGCCTCCAGCACCGCTCGGATCCCCTCCAGGATGCCCGCTGTCACGTCGAACAGCGTCTGCCGCTCCTTCATGATCGCCAGATCATAGTCCGGCTCCACAGAAAACGCATGCAGCACCTGGTCCAGCATCTGCCGGTGCTGCCCCGTCACGCATACGACCACCTGAAATTTCCCGCTTTTTTTCAGTTCATTCACCAGCGGGCATATTTTGATCGCCTCCGGCCTGGTGCCAAATACCAGCATTACCTTCTTCAACACTCGCACTCTTCTCTATCGTTCTGCCTTCAAAGGGTCCGAATAGACGCGCCATATCCTTTCCGACACCGCGTCCACCGAATATCCGGCCCGCCGCACGGCGTCCGCTCTCTCCGGCGTCCGGGGCCGTTCCTCCCGCAGCCAGCGGGCCCATGCCTCCGCCTCCAGCGGCAGCACCGCGCATCCGTCCAGCCGCGCCTCTTCCGGCACATGCTCCGAGCACACCACCGGCAGCCCCGCCGCCTGGGCCTCGATCACCGCGATGCCGAACCCCTCGAACAGGCTGGGGAACGCGAACGCGTCCATGGCCCAATAGAGCCGCTCCACACGCTCTGACGCGCCGTAAAACAGCACCTTCTCCGCAACGCCCAAGCTCTGGGCCTTTTCCCTCAGCCGGGGCTCGTCCTCTCCGTCCCCCGCCAGCAGCAGCGCGCTCTCCGGCCGCCGCTTCACCGCCTCCGCCAGCACGTCCAGCAGAAAGCTCTGGTTTTTCTGATAGCACAGCCGGCCCACATGGCCGATGACGTACTTTCCGTCCAGCCCCAGCTCACGGCGCGCGGCCTCCCGTTCTATGGGATCGAACCGGAACCGGTCCGCGTCGATCCCGTTGGGGATGAACTGAAAGCCGCGCCTCGACAGCTCCCGGGCAGAGAACAAGAACGCCGCTGCATCCCTGGAACAGGCCCAAAGGGCCGTGGCGTCCTCCGTATACCGCTCTCTCCCCCAGCGGTGGGCGGCCAGCTTCAGCGAGCGGGTCAGACTCTTCCGCAGGGCGGTGTTATGGCTGTGGGCGATGCGCACCGGCACGCCCTCCTCCTTCGCGATGCGCAGATAGGCCAGGGAAAGACCCTGGAAGGCGTTCAGGTGCACCACATCATAACGGCGCTCCCGCAGGAGCGCGCGAAACCGCCGGTGATTCTCCGCCACCCGCCACATGCTGCCGGATAGCTCATAGAACCGGACGCCCTTCGCTTTGAGCTCGTCTGTGAATATGCACTCGCCCAGCCAGGCGGCCGCGATATCCACCTCCAGCTCCCCCATGTCCATCCGCGTCAGCACGTTGCGGAGGAACGCCTCGACCCCGCCGGATATCCAGCTCTCGCACAGGCAGCAGATCCGCCTCATTCAGCGCTCCCAGCCATGTTCGGCCTGCTCCCGGTCCAGCCGCTCCGCCGCGCGCGGCAGATACAGGTGCCTCTCCCTGGTGATCTCCGTTCCGGCGTTCCGCATCTGTTTCGAGCTCCCTTCTTCAGCGGCTGTAAATATACAAAATCATTCTTTCGTTTATAAATAATATTCTTATTCAAAAGAATCTTAACACATTTCCATCTGTTTAGCAAGTGGTGCGCCCATTACAATGCTTAAATTTATCCGGATCGTGCGGCCGCGCCGCGCCAAGTGCCGCCGCTCAACCTTGCCCTCCGATGAAGCTTTTCCGCGTTTTTATAGAGATATTTTTCCTCTCCAGGGCTGTTCGTGCATTTATATTATAAACAATATAAAAATTATGTTGAATCACAAGCGATACCGCCGCCGATCCGATCCCGCCGTCACCATATGAAAAATGCCGTCTGCGGACGGCGGACAGCAAAAGACCCGGGCCCCAAGGGGGCCCAGGTCCTTTTCACAGTATTCTTGCTTTCCGCTCAGGTCGCCGCGCCGGATACTCTGGCCACCGCGGCGGCCATGGCGTCCCACTTGCGCTCCATGTCCGCCACCAGCTTGAACTGGGTCCGCGCCCGGTCCA
>CANQOA010000063.1 GCA_947625355.1 uncultured Oscillospiraceae bacterium
TCGTGCAGGGTCTCGGCGGGGAAGTCCGCCAGCTGGTTCTGGAAGGTGCCGAAGGCGATGGCGCTCTGGTAAAAGTCCTCCGGGGTCTCCGGGGCCTGCAGGCAGATGCTGTCCTCCACGAAATCGTACAGCCGCCACATGTTGCCCTGGCCGCCGCGGGTATAGAGCTGTCCGTCCACCGTGGGGTTCAGGCGCAGGCTACCTCTGGGGTCGGTGCATTTGGAGGAGATGTGCCGCGTGATGGCCACCACGTTCTGCATCAGGCCCTCCGGGTCGGGGAACACGGCGCCGTTGAGCATCTGCAGGATGTACCGCCTGCCGGTGTCCGTGGTGAGCAGGAACGTGTGGTTGATATGCCCGCAGCCGTATGTCTCGCAGGAGACGGGCTCTCCGTCCAGGATGAAGCGGCGGATGGCGTTTTGATAGATGGTGTTGTCCATGGCTGACCTCTTATGACGATGATGATCGACCGTTTTTTGACCGCCCCATATGATAGCATGATTTCCGGTCCCACGCAAGAGGGACCGCGTACCGGCGGCCATATTCCCTTCCCATAGACGGAGAGCGGATGGCGCCGTGCCATCCGCTCTCGTTTTCCGGCCGGCGGGACGCCGGCATTCGGTCCTTATCCGATTTTCAGAAATCTCTGTTCCGGGCGCGTCGGTCGCTCTGCGGCCGGCCCCACTTGACCTTGGGCTCCTTATGGGCCAGGATGCGCATGATGTTGCCCCGGTGGCGCCAGACGACGGTCAGCGCGATGAACAGCGCCAGGGTGCCCGCCAGGCCCCGCAGGTTCTCGCTGGACACAAAGATCCAGGCGGCGATCGCGCCCGCCACCCCGGCGCTCATGCTGGCCAGGGACACATACTGGGAAAAGGCCAGCACGATGACGAACACGCCCGTGGCCACCAGGCCCACCAGCCAATCGGTCAGCCACAGCGTCGTCATGCAGCACAGCACGCCCTTGCCGCCCCGGAACTGCTGCTGGATGGGATACATATGGCCCAGCGTCAGGCAGAAGCCGGCGAACAGCTTTCCCACGATCACGTAGTTGTCGCCCACGATCATCATGAGCAGGCCGCCGGCCAGCACCGCGATGGCGCTCTTCAGGATATCCACGGCGATGGCGGCGGGGCCCCATTTGCTGCCAAAGACCCGCACGAAGTTGGCATAGTTCGCCGCGCCGGAGCCATATTTGCGCAGATCCTTGTGAAAGACGAACCGGCTGAGCAGCAGCGCCCCGTTGACGGCTCCCAGTCCATAGCTGAGCACGGCGGTGAGGATGAGCAGAACAGGTATCATTCGTTTTCTCCTTTCTGACGGATCGTCAGCTTCACGGGGGTGCCCTCCAGCCCGAAGGTCGCCCGGATGCGGTTTTCTATATATCTCTGATAGGAGAAGTGGAACAGCTCTTTGCTGTTGCAGAAGATCACGAAATGTGGCGGCTTGACGCCAGTCTGGGTCATATAGAACACCTTCAGGCGGCGGCCCTTGTCGGTGGGGGGCTGCTGCCGGGCCACGGCGTCCGCCAGAAGATTGTTCAGCCGGCCCGTGGAAATGCGCATACACGCCTGCTCGTTGGCGGCGTTTATCAAATCAAATATACGCCCAGTTCGCTGTCCCGTCAAGCAGGAGATGAAAATGACCGGCGCATAATCCATGAAGGCCAGGTCCTGTTTGATCTGCCGGCGCAGCTGCTCCATGGTGTTGGTCTCTTTTTCCACCAGGTCCCACTTGTTGACCACGACGATGCCGGCCTTGCCGGCCTCGTGGGCCAGGCCCGCGATCTTGGTGTCCTGCTCGGTGACGCCGTCCC
Source organism: uncultured Oscillospiraceae bacterium (assembly GCA_947625355.1). GTDB lineage: Bacteria > Bacillota > Clostridia > Oscillospirales > Oscillospiraceae > CAJOIG01. Next base: position 1,817 of record CANQOA010000063.1, read on the forward strand.
GGGCGTCCAGCATGATCAGACACACGTCGCTGCGCTCCACGGCCAGCTGGGCCCGCATGACGGAGAACTTCTCCACCCGGTCGTTGACCTTCGACTTACGGCGGATGCCCGCCGTGTCGATGAAGAGATAGCTGCCGAACTCGTTGTCCACCGGGGTGTCCACCGCGTCCCGGGTGGTGCCGGGCATGTCCGCGACGATGACCCGTTTCTCCCCCAGGATGTGGTTGATCAGCGAGCTCTTGCCCACGTTGGGCTTGCCGATGACCGCCACATGGATGCGGCCGTCCTCGGCCTGTTCCTCCTCGGGGGGCGGGAAATGGGCCACGCAGGCGTCCAGCAGGTCCCCGGTGCCGTGGCCGTGGACGGCGGACAGGGCGATGGGGTCCCCCAGGCCGAGATTGTAAAACTCATAAATGCCCGGATCGTTGGGTCCGGTGGCGTCCATCTTGTTCACCGCCAGCACCACGGGCTTGCCGCTGCGCTGGAGCATGCCGGCCACCTCCTGGTCGGCGGCGGTGATGCCGGTGCCGATCTCGGTGACCATGACGATCACGTCGGCGCTGTTGATGGCCAGCATGGCCTGCTCGCGCATGAACAGCAGGATCTCGTCGGCGGTGTTGGGCTCGATGCCGCCGGTATCTACGATATCGAAGGTCCGCCCCGCCCATTCGCAGGGCGCGTAGAGCCTGTCGCGGGTGACGCCGGGCGTGTCCTCCACGATGGACAGCCGCCTCCCCGCCAGACGATTGAACAGCAGGCTCTTGCCCACGTTGGGCCGGCCCACGATGGCCACCAGCGGTCTTGCCACGGCGCCGCCTCCTTTCTTGGGATCTGTTTTAGTATAGCACGACCAGGGACGACACATGCCGCCCCAAAAAACAAAGACCGGATCAGCGGATCACCCGCGCAGCGCCTCCCGCAAAGGGGACCCGCCGCGAAAAGCGCCCGCCCTTATCTGCAAAAAAGGGAGGCGAGCAGCCCCCCTGTTTTTGCGAAGATCACTTTTCTTCCTCACCCACAGCGAGGACGACGCGCCCGTCATACTGGCCGCAGGCCGGGCAGGCACGGTGGGGCATGTGGTACTCGCCGCAGTTGGGGCATGCCACCAGCTTGGGCAGACGCAGCTTCCACACGCTGGAGCGCCGTTTGCTCTTCCGGGCATGGGATTGTTTTCTCTTAGGGACCGCCATGGTTCACACCTCCTGAATATCATCCAACAGCTGCCCGAGGGCCGCCATTCTCGGATCGATCTGTTTTTTACAGCCGCAGGGGCCGTCGTTGAGGTTCTTCCCGCAGGTGGGGCACAGCCCCCTGCAGTCCTCCCGGCAGAGGAATTTCTGGTCCAGGCTCAGGATGAAGCAGGTCTCCGCCACGTCGGCCGCGTCCACGCCGTCCCCCTCCAGGGGAAAGACGTTGTCGCTGTCCGCGTCCTCGGCGTCGGCCTGGAGCGTAGCGGTGAACCGGGGCGTCATCCGCCGCCGGAATACCGTGCCGCACCGGTCGCACCGCGCCGCCATGTCCGCGTCCACATCGCAGACCAGCTCCAGGATGCCCGCGGTGTTCTTCACCGTGCCGCGGGCCGTCACCGGCCCGTGGAAAGCCTCCAGCGCGGGGGTCCGCAGCCGCTCCCCGTCCAGCTCGCACTGGAAGGAAACGCTCCGTCCCGGTACCTCGATGATCTCATGCAGGTCTAAAAACATCGGAAAAACCTCACATAGTCGCCAAAGTATTATAAATTAACACCGTGCCGTTGTCAATCTCTTTTTTTCGTGCTATGATGGCCCCATGAGAGAGTTCACCGTCACGAAAAACGACGCTGGCCAGCGGCTGGACCGCTTCGCGGCCAAGCTGGTCCCGTCCATGCCCTCCTCCCTGCTGCAAAAGACCTTCCGCCGCAAGGACGTGAAGGTCAACGGCCATTGGGCCCGGCCCGACGTCCGCCTGGCGGAGGGGGACACCGTGCGCCTGTATGTCCCGGAGGAGTTCTTTTCTCCCGGCCGGGAGGGACCGGACCTGTCCGCGCCCCGGCCGCCGCTGGACATCCTCTATGAGGACGAGCATATCCTGCTCATCAACAAGCGGCCCGGTCTGCTCTGCCACGCCGCGGAGGGCGCCGGGACCGACACGCTCCTGGACCGCATCCAGGCCCGGGCCTATCAGCTGGGCCAGTGGGACCCGGCCAGGGAGAACAGCTTCGCCCCGGCGCTGTGCAACCGGATCGACCGGGGCACCGGCGGCATCGTCATCGCCGCCAAGACCGCCCCCGCCCTGCGGATCATGGACGAGCGCATCCGCGCCCGGGAGGTGACGAAGGAATACCTGTGCGTGTGCCTGGGCCGGCCCGCGCCGCCCCAGGGGCGGCTGGAGGGCTGGCTTTTCAAGGACGCGGGCAAAAACCGGGTCTACGTCAAGCCCCGGCCCGAGCCCGGCGCCAGCTTCGCCGCCACCGATTACCGGGTCCTGGCCAGCCGGGACGGGCTGAGCCTGGTCTCCTGCCGGCTCCACACCGGGCGCACCCACCAGATCCGCGTCCAGATGGCCCACATAGGCTGCCCGCTGCTAGGGGACGGCAAGTATGGCCGGGAGAGCGTCAACCGCCGGTACGGCGAGGACCGGCAGCTTTTATGGAGCTGGCGGGTGACCTTCGATCTCGCCTCCCCCGCCGGGGAGCTGGATCATTTGCGGGGCCGGTCGTTCACGGTCCCCGGCGTACCATTTGTGGAAAAATACTTCCCCGATTTCCATAACAACCTCCCGATTCGACAATAAGCCCAAAAACCGGGGCCCATGGGTTTTTGCTTTGACATGCACACAATATATTGATATAATGAGGACTGGCAATTCCCAACATATTCCACTTCCCCCTAAAAACCTTATTTTATTATTTTAAGGAGGACAACTATGAAGAAGCTCTTTTCCTTGCTCCTGGCCCTTGTGATGATGCTGGGCCTGGCCGCCCCTGCCTTTGCCGAGGAGGCCGCCGAGGCTGAGCCCGTCACGGTGCTGTACACCAACGACGTACACACCTACATCGACAAGGACCTGAACTACACCCTGGCCGCCATGTACCGCGACACGCTGGACAACGTCCTGATCGTGGACGCCGGCGACGCCATCCAGGGCACCGCTTATGGCTCCATGGACAAGGGCCGGTCCATCATCGACCTGATGAACGCCGTGGGCTATGATCTGGCCACCCTGGGCAACCACGAGTTCGACTACGGCATGGAAGGCTGCATGAACGCCATCGAGTGGGCCGAGTTCCCCTATGTCAGCTGCAACTTCTACCATGAAGAGGACGGCGTCAAGGGCGAGAACGTGCTGGACCCCTACAAGGTCTTTGAGATCGGCGGCCAGAAGATCGCCTTCATCGGCATCACCACCCCCGAGTCCTTCACCAAGTCCACCCCCGCCTACTTCCAGGATGAGAACGGCAACTACATCTACGGCATCGCCGGCGGCGCGGACGGCTCCGACCTGTACGCCACCGTGCAGGAGGCCATCGACGCCGCCTCCGCCGAGGCCGACGTGATCATCGCCCTGGGCCACCTGGGCGTGGACATGGCCTCTCAGCCCTGGACCTCCAAGGAGGTCATCGCCAACACCACCGGCCTGGACGCCTTCATCGACGGCCACTCCCACACCGAGGTCCCCATGGAGGAAGTCGCCGATAAGGACGGCAACACCGTTATCCTCACCCAGACCGGCTCCTACTTCAACAACCTGGGCCAGATGACCATCGCCCCCGACGGCACCGTCACCACCCAGCTGCTCACCATGGAGCAGGTCAAGACCGCCCTGTTCGACAGCACCGACGCCGCCCTGCGTGCCGGCGAGGAGCCCCAGATCGAGGCCGGCGTCTATGACGTCCAGTCCGGCTGGATCACCAGCGTGAACGACGAGCTGGGCCAGGTCATCGGCACCACCGAGGACGTGCTGAACAACTACGCCGAGGACGGCACCCGTCTGGTCCGCAGCCAGGAGACCAACTCCGGCGACTTTGCGGCCGACGCGCTGTATTACCTGTTCAGCGAGACCAACCAGGTGGAAGGCCACGCCGTTGACGTCGCCATCATGAACGGCGGCGGTATCCGCAATGAGGCCCTCACCGGCGAGATCAGCTACCTGACCTGCAAGAACATGCACACCTTCGGCAACGTGGCCTGCCTGATCGAGGTCACCGGCCAGCAGATCATCGACGCGCTGGAGTGGGGCGCCCGCGGCGTCGGCACCGGCGAGGAGATCGGCGGCTTCCTGCATGTCTCCGGCGCCAAGTACACCATCGACTCCTCTGTCGCCTCCACCTGCACCCAGGACGACAAGGGCGTGTTCACCGGCGTGAGCGGCGAGTATAAGGTCAAGGACGTCCAGGTGCTCAACCACGAGACCGGCGAGTATGAGCCCATCGATCCCGAGGCCAAGTACAACCTGGCCGGCTACAACTACACCCTGCGCGACCTGGGCGATGGCTTCTCCATGTTCCAGGGCGGCGTGAACATCATCGACTACGTGATGGAGGACTACATGGTCCTGGCCAACTACGTCCAGTCCTTCGAGGACACCGACGGCGACGGCCTGCCCAACGTGACCGGTTATTCCGAGCTGACCGGCGCCGGCCGCATCACCATCGAGTGATCCTTTCCTGACGCTTTATCCCCCGGCTCATCGAGCCGGGGGATCTCTTTTTTCCAATCATTCCTTGCGCCGCTCCGATGGACGGGCTATAATGGTCCCATGAACGGCGGCCATCCCGCCGGAGAGGAGTGAACTATCCATGAAAAAACGCGTGCTGAGCCTGGTGCTGGCCCTGGTGCTGACCCTGTCGCTGGGCGTTTCCGCCCTGGCGGCCAACGATCCCCCGATCTTCGGAACGGACGGGGAGCCGGCCCAGACCGAGGGCAAATGGAGCTATGAAAAAGGCAAGTGGTACTGGTATGCCGACGGCCAGAAGGTCCTCGACCAGTGGATCGTGGACAGCGGGAAGGCCTACTATGTGAACGACGCCGGCGTCATGTGCACCGGCTGGTTCCAGGCGGACGGCGTGTGGTACTATGCCGGGAAGGACGGCGCCCGTCAGACCGGCTGGGTCTATCTGGGCAAAAAGTGGTACTACCTTGACAAGCAGACCGGCGCGATGGCCGTCGGCGTGCAGACGGTGGACGGCAAGGAATACGATTTCGGCCAGTCCGGCATCATGCGCACCGGCTGGATCGACCTGGGCGGCGGCGATTACCGCTATGCCGGCAAGTCCGGCGCTCTGGTCCGCTCCAACTGGGTCCAGTCCGGCAAGAGCTGGTACTACCTCAAGGACGACGG
>CANQOA010000064.1 GCA_947625355.1 uncultured Oscillospiraceae bacterium
TTCCAGATCGCCCCCTGCTTCCGGGACGAGGACGCCCGGGGCGACCGCTCCCCCGGCGAGTTCTACCAGCTGGACATGGAGATGGCCTTCGCCGGCCAGGAGGACGTGTTCGCCGTCATCGAGGACGTGCTGCCGCCCATCTTCGCCAAGTACGGCACCTATGACATCGCCTCCCAGCCCCCCTTCCGGCGCATCAGCTACAACGACGCCATGGATACCTACGGCACCGATAAGCCGGACCTGCGCATCGACCTGACCGTGAGGGACATGACCGCCCTGGCCCGCCAGACCGAGTTCGCCCCTTTCCAGGAGGCGGCCATGGTGAAGCTCGTGCCCTGCTCCGGCTCCGAGCTGACGAGAAAGCAGATCGACAAGCTCTGCGACGACGTGGCGGTGCAGGCCGGCCAGAAGCCCTACTGGGTGCGCATGGATGAAAATGGCGCCCTGGTGGGCGGCGTTGCCAAGTTCCTGGCCGGCCATGAGCAGGCGCTCAGGGACCTGGGCCTGGTCCCCGGCAGCCTGGGCCTGATCGCCGCCGGCGCGAAGGACGCCGCCCGCAAGACCGCGGGCGTGGCGCTGAAGATGCTGGGCGCAGCGGTGCCCGGCCACATGGACGAGGCCCGGTATGAGTTCTGCTGGATCGTGGATTTCCCCATGTTCGAGATCGGCGAGGAATCCGGCCAGCTGGAGTTCTGCCACAACCCCTTCTCCATGCCCAACGGCGGCCTGGAGATCCTGGAAAAGGCCGAAAAGGGCGAGGTGGACCCGCTGGACATCTATGCCTACCAGTACGATCTGGTGTGCAACGGCGTGGAGCTTTCCTCCGGCGCGGTGCGCAACCACGACCCCGATATCATGGTCAAGGCCTTCGAGATGGTGGGCCTGGGAGAGGCCGACGTGAAGGCCAAGTTCCCGGCCATGTACAACGCCTTCTGCTATGGCGCGCCCCCTCACGCGGGCATCGCGCCGGGCGTGGACCGGATGGTGATGCTGCTGGCGGGCGAGGCGTCCATCCGGGAGATCATCCCCTTCCCCATGAACAAGAACGCCCAGGACGTGATGATGGGCGCGCCCTCCCCCGTGGAGCAGAAGCAGCTGGACGAGCTGCATATAGCGATCGTCGGGGTAGAGGGATAATCGCCCTTCGGGGCCCCCGCGCGAGCCCAGCGTAAGCGGGTCGCGTGGGGAAAAGGAGGAGCCGCGGGCCACTTGAGCTTTGCCGCTTGCGGCAAAGGGAAACCTGGCCTGCGTACTCCGACGCCCTGTCCGGATGAGGCTGCCCCAGTAAACGAGAGTAAGGAGGCCCGGCCCATGTACGCGCGTATCCGTTCCCTTGGCATCAAAGGAATAGGGGGCTACGAGGTGGAGCTGGAGGTGTCCATATCCTCCGGGCTGCCCCGGCTGGACATGGTGGGCCTGCCCGACGCCGCCGTAAAGGAGGCCGCGGACCGGGTCCGGGCCGCCATCAAGCACAACGGCTGGGATTTCCCGGTCAGCCGCATCACGGTGAATCTGGCCCCGGCGGATACGAAGAAGGCCGGCACGGTCTATGACCTGCCGGTGCTGCTGGGTATCCTCACGGCCACGGGGCAGGTGAAGCCGCCCCTGGAGACGGATATGTTTTTCGGCGAGCTGTCCCTGACGGGGCAGCTCCGGCCCGTTTCCGGGGCACTGCCCATGGCCCTGGCGGCAGAGGCCGCGGGAGCCAAACGCCTGTTCGTGCCGAAGGACAACGCCGCCGAGGCGGCCTTCGCCCAGGGGCTGGAGGTCTATCCGGTGGAGAACGTCCGCCAGCTGGCCGCCTGTCTGGCCGGGGAGGGGCAGATCGCGCCCGCCCCGCCGGGCGTCATCGACGCGGCCAGCGCGCCGGTCCCGGACTTTGCCGAGGTGAAGGGCCAGGAGAACGTGAAACGCGCCCTGGAGGTGGCCGCCGCCGGCGGGCACAATGTGCTCATGGTGGGCCCGCCGGGAGCGGGCAAGAGCATGCTGGCCAAGCGCCTGCCCGGCATCCTGCCGGATATGAGCCGGGCGGAGGCGCTGCACACCACGGCCATCTGGTCCGTGGCGGGACTGACCACGGCGGAGAGCCCGGTGGTGGTGCGCCGGCCCTTCCGGGCCCCCAACCAGACCGCCTCCCGCCAGGCCCTGTCCGGCGGGGCGGATCTGCGGCCGGGGGAGATGAGCCTGGCCCACAACGGGGTGCTGTTTCTGGACGAGCTGCCGGAATTCCACCGGGACGTGATCGATCTTTTGCGTCAGCCGCTGGAGGAGGGGGAGGTCACCGTCTCCCGCGCCGGCGGTTCGGTCACCTATCCCAGCCGGTTCATGCTGGTGTGCGCCATGAATCCCTGCCGCTGCGGCTGGTACGGCCACCCCTCCGGCCGCTGTCGGTGCTCGCCCCGGTCCGTGGCGGAGTACCAGGGCAAGATCTCCGGGCCGCTGCTGGACCGGATCGACATCATGGTGGAGGTCCCGGCCCTGGAGTATGAGGAGCTGGAGGCCCGTCCCGGCGGGGAGAGCTCCGCCGCCATCAAGGCCCGCGTGGACGCGGCCCGCGCCGTCCAGAGGGGCCGGTTCGCCGGCATGGGCATCGAGGAGAACGCCCGCATGGGCCCCGCGGCCCTGGAGCGCTTCTGCGCCCTGGACAACGAGGGCTCCGCCCTCATGAAGGGCGCCTATGAAGCCCTGGGCCTCACCGCCCGCAGCTATGACCGCATCCTCCGGGTGGCCCGGACCATCGCGGACCTGGACGGCAGCGACACCATCCGTCCCATGCACCTGGCCGAGGCGATACAATACCGTACATCGTCGGCGCTCGCAAAATAGGTCTCCCTTTGCCGCAAGCGGCAGAAACCATGATAACATCCTGATCGGAGAGATCAATATATGACCGATATGATCCTTCTCAAGGAGGGCGAGGTGGTCCTGAAGGGCCTGAACAAGCGCTCCTTTGAGCAAAAGCTCACCAGCAATATCCGCCGGCGCCTGAAGCGCTTCGGCCCCTTCACCGTGACCGCGAACCAATCCATCATCTACGTGGAGCCCCAGAGCGAGGACTGCGACGTGGACGGCGCCTTCGAGGCCCTGGGCCAGGTGTTCGGCATCATGACCATGACCCGTGCCGCCGCCTGCGAAAAGACCCCGGAGGCCATTTTCGCCAAGGCAAAGGAATACCTCCATGATGAGCTCACCGCCGCCCGCTCCTTCAAGGTGGAGTCCAAGCGGGGGGACAAGAGCTTTCCCATGACCAGCGTGCAGCTGAGCCAGTATGTGGGCGGGGAACTGAACGAGGCGTTCCCGGATCTGGAGGCGGACATGCACCACCCGGAGTTCACCGTCCATCTGGAGGTGCGGGACCGGGCGGCCTACATCCACGGCGCACCCATCGAGGCCGCCGGCGGCCTGCCCGTGGGCACCGCTGGGTCGGCGGTGACGCTGCTCTCCGGCGGCATCGACAGCCCCGTGTCCACCTGGATGATGGCCAAGCGGGGGCTGCGCCTGATCCCGGTGCACTTTTTCTCCTTCCCCTACACCTCGGAGTTGGCCAAGCAGAAGGTGCTGGACCTGGCGAAGCTCTTGGTGCCCTGGTGCGGGCGGATGAACGTGCAGGTGGTGCCCTTCACCCACATCCAGGAGGAGATCCGGGACAAGTGCCCGGAGGACTACTTCACCCTCGTCATGCGCCGGATGATGATGCGCATCGCCTGTGCCATCGCGGCGGACAACGGCTGCGGGGCCATCGTCACCGGGGAGAGCCTGGGACAGGTGGCCAGCCAGACCATGGAGGCCATGGCCGCCACGGAGGACTGCGCCGACCGACCGGTGCTGCGGCCCCTGGTGGGCATGGACAAAAAAGAGGTCATCGCCATCGCCGGGCGCATCGGCACCTTCCAGACCTCCATCCTGCCCTATGAGGACTGCTGCACCGTGTTCACCCCCCGGCACCCCTGCACCCACCCGAAAATAAAGAAGGTCCGGGAGGCGGAGGCCGCCCTGGACGTGGACTCCCTGGTGGCCGAGGCGGTGGCCGGCGTCGAGTTCGTCAAAATCGGATATTGAGAAAGGAACTGTTATGATCGAGAATTTTGACGCGAAGCTGAACGAATACGCCCATCTGCTGGTGGAGATCGGGGCGAATGTGCAGGCCGGACAGACGGTGCGTCTGCGGCCCGAGGTGTCCTGCGCGCCCCTGGCCCGGATGTGCGTGGAGGCCTGCTATGACCGGGGCGCCCGGGAGGTGGTGCTGGAGTGGGACGACGATTTCGTCTTTCGGCAGCAGTTCCTCCGGGCGGCGGATGACGTCTTTGTGGACTGGCCCGCCTATAAGAAAGCCCAGATGGACTGGTATCTGGAACAGGGCGCGGTGGACCTCTCCATCCTGGGTTCCGACCCCGAGCTTTTAAAGGGCGTGGACCCCGCCCGGATGCAGGCCTTCCGCCGGGCGGCCGGAAACGCCACCCGTGCGTATGCCGACGCCCTGGACGCCAATAAATTCCAGTGGTGCGTGGCCGCCCACCCCGTCCCCGCCTGGGCGAAAAAGGTGTTCCCGGACCTTTCCGAGCAGGACGCCATGGACGCGCTGTGGGACGCCATCTTCGCCGTGTGCCGGATAACCGGGGACGGCAAGGCCGTGGAGCGCTGGCGGGAGCACATCGACACGACAGCCCGCCGGTGCGAGGCGCTGAACGCTTATGCCTTCAAATCCCTGCATTACACCAATTCTCTGGGCACCGACCTGACCGTGCAGCTTCCCGAAAACCATGTCTGGGCCGGCGGCAGCGAAAAGACCCCTGCCGGGGTCGAGTTCGTGCCCAACATGCCCACGGAGGAGATATTCACCGCGCCTAGATGGGATGGCGTGGACGGCCGGGTGTACGCGGCGCTGCCCCTGGCCATGGACGGGAACCTGGTGCGGGACTTTTACCTGGATTTCCAGGCTGGCCGCATCGTGGACGTGGACGCGGCGGAGGGGGAGGACATCCTGCGCCGGTCCATCGATCTGGACGAGGGCTCCCACTATCTGGGCGAGGCGGCCCTGGTGCCCTATGACAGCCCCATCCGCAACAAGGGCATCCTGTTTTATGAGACGCTCTTCGATGAGAATGCCTCCTGCCACTTGGCTTTCGGCTCGTCCTATCCCACCTGCGTGAAGGGCGGGGCGGACATGACCGAGGAGGAGCAGAAGGCCGCGGGCCTCAATCAGTCCATCACCCACGTGGACTTCATGGTGGGCACGGCGGACCTCTCCATCGTGGGTACCACCCATGACGGGAAGGAAGTGCCGGTGTTCGTGAACGGCAATTTTGCGTTTTGAGAGGCATCGGATGTGCCGCGATGAGCCGGCCCGACGCTGGGTGAGAGCGCATGCCGGCGCTCCAAGGAGGCGGCGTCCCTCGAACGAACATTGTTGAGCGAAGCGAAACGGTTCTCGAGGGCCGCTGTCGACGCAGGGAGCGCCTTCACCGAGCGCTTGAAAGGAGATACATTATGAACTGCGAGATCCTTTGCGTGGGAACGGAGCTGCTGCTGGGCAACACCGTCAATACCAACGCCGCGGACCTGAGCGACATGCTGGCGGGGCTGGGCGTGAACGTGTTCTGGCACACGGTGGTGGGGGACAACCCCGGCCGGCTGGCCGAGGCGGTGGCCATCGCCAAAAAGCGGGCGGACCTGATCATCACCACCGGCGGACTGGGGCCCACCTATGACGACCTGACGAAGAACGTGCTGGCGGAGTGCTTCGGCCGGAAGATGGAGTACCACCCCGAGGAAGGGGAGTTTTTGAAGGCCTGGTTCGCCAAAAACACCTCCATCCAGTTCACCCAGAACAATCTCCAGCAGGCGTGGCTGCCCGAGCGGTGCACGGTGTTCCACAACGACTGGGGCACCGCCCCCGGCTGTGCCTTTGAGGAGGGCGGGGTGCGCGTGATCATGCTGCCCGGCCCGCCCAATGAGTGCATCCCCATGTTCCGGCACTGCGCGGTGCCGTACATAAAAAGCCTCTCCGGCGAGACTATCTTCTCCCATCAGATCCGGGTGTTCGGCATCGGCGAGAGCGCCGTGGAGGACCGCCTGCGGGAACGGATGGAGCGGATGCAAAACCCCACCCTTGCCACCTATGCCAAGGTGGGCGAGGTGATGCTGCGGGTCACCGCCAAGGCCAAAACCGAAGCCGAGGCGGAGAGGATGTGCGCCCCGGTGGTGGAGATGGTCAAAAAAGAGCTGGGCAACGTGGTCTACGGCGTGGACGTGGACAGTCTGGAGGCGCTGTGCCTGGAGCTTTTGAAGGAAAAGGGGCTCACCTTCGCCACGGCGGAGAGCCTCACCGGCGGGCTCATCGGCGCGCGCTTCACCGCTCTGCCGGGGGCGTCAGCGGTCTACAAGGGCGGCGCGGTCACCTACTGCAACGAGGTGAAGGCCGGCATGCTGTCCATCGACCGGGAGATGATCGAGACCAAGGGCGCGGTGTCCTATGAGACCGCCGCGGCCATGGCGAAGGGCGCGCGGCGCGCCGTGGGCGCGGACCTGGCCGTGTCCGCCACGGGCCTGGCCGGCCCGGACGGGGACGGGGTCCACCCGGTGGGCACCGTGTTCGTGGGCCTGGCGGACGCCGACCACGTGTGGGTCCGGCAGCTGCGCCTGGGCACCCGCCGGGAGCGGGTCCGGGCCCTGGCCGCCAACCACGCCTTCGACATGCTCCGACGGTATCTCCAGGGCCTTCCCATCGAGAGGATCTGACGGAAAACACTGAAAAAGAACGCGCCTCCCCGAACCTGCAGTAGTAAGATAAAGGTAGACACATGAGAAACAACCATGTGCCTACCTTTTTCATTATGCTAAAATATGAAGGA
>CANQOA010000065.1 GCA_947625355.1 uncultured Oscillospiraceae bacterium
GGCTACGACCAGGCGGTGGATATGCTCACCGACGAGATGCTCCGGGACGTGCAGAAGAGCATCCGCAAGGACTTCTTCACCTTCCTGGCCACCGGCACCGGCAGCGCCTCCGGCGAGACCTTCCAGCAGGCGCTGGCCAAGGCGTGGGGACAGCTGCAGGTGCTGTTCGACGACGACGGCGTCAGCTGCGTGTTCTTCATGAACCCGCTGGATGTGGCCGAGTATCTGGCCAGCGCGCCCATCACCGTGCAGACCGCCTTCGGCATGAGCTATGTGGCCAATTTCATGGGGCTGGGCACCGTGATCCTCAACGCCAGCGTGCCCCAGGGCAAGATCTACGCCACCGCGCCGGACAACCTGGTGCTGTACTACATCCCGGTGAACGGGGCCGATCTGAACGGAGCCTTCGACTTCACCGCCGACGAGACCGGTTATATCGGCATCCACGAGGAGGCCGACTATACCACCATGACCGCCGCCGACACGGTGGTGTGCGGGATGGAGCTGTTCGCCGAGCGGCTGGACGGCGTGGTGGTGGCGACCATCGGCGCGTAAGGAGGCGCCGCGCCATGGCGTATGCGACCTATGAGGATTATACCGGCCTTTATGGCGCGGAGCGGCTGGATGAGGCGGGCTTTGCCCGCCTTCTCTGGGAGGCGGAGCGGGTGATGGATCAGGCCACCACCGGCGTGGACGGCGTGGTCAAGCTGCGCGCCGCTATGCCCAGGGAGGAGCAGGCCGCCCAGGCAGTGCGCCGGTGCGCCTGCGCGCTGACGGAGCTGCTGGCCAGGCTGGAGCGGGCGGCGGAGAGCATCAGCCTGGGCAGGGAGCACGCCGAGAATGCCGACGGGACTTTGCAGCCCCGGCTGGTGGCAGCCCGGTCCTCCGGGAGCGAGTCCGTCACCTATGCGGTGGGGAGCGCGTCCGCCGTGGATGCGGCGGTGGGCGATCCGGCGGCCTGGCGGCAGCTCACGGACGACACCGTGCGGCGGTATCTGGCCGGCGTGCCGGACGCCAACGGGGTGAATCTGCTGTACATGGGACCTTATCCCGTGAGAGGGGAGGCGTGAGCGGCATGTACAGCGACACCGTGACCATTTTCAACAGGAAAACGGCGGCGGACGGGTCCGTGCGCTGGTACCCCACGGTGCTGGAGGGCGTGGATCTCAACACCGACCGGGCGGCCATCGCGGCCCGGTACGGGTATGAGAGCAGGGACAAGGCGGCGCTGCATGTGCCGTGGGTCCGGGGCGGGGACGGGCCCATGGTGGGAGGCAAGCGCTGGCTCGCGCCGGAGCAGTGGCGGCGGCAGGAGGACCCCGCCGGGGCGGTGACCTTTGCCGCCGGGGAGGCGTTCGACTTCTTCATGGAGGGCGCCTGGGATCAGGCGGGCCCGGTGCGGGATGCGGACTTCCAGGGCGGGCTCTACGCCAGCCTGCTGCGGGAGAGAGACGGCGTGTTCGCCGTCACGTCCGCCGCCATGTTCAGCGTGATCCCCCATTTCGAGATCACAGGACGGTGAGCGGTAATGGACGAGAAGCAGAATGAGACACGGTACGACGTGGCGGGGTATGCGCCCGTGACGGAGGCGGTGGGGGCGCTGCTGAACGCGTTCCCCGGACTGGGAGAGGGCGAGCGCATCGCCTTTGCCAGCCTGGGGGAGCGGGAGGGCATGGCCTTTTATGCCGCCGGGGGCGCGGCCATCGAGTCGGAGCGCAGGTCCGTCACCGGGCGGGTGCGGCAGGTGTGCCTGTTCCCGTTCACGGTGCTCATCCGGGCCGCCGGGCCCAGCGAGCGGACCCGGACAGAGATCAAGGAGCGGCTGGACGCGCTGGGTCAGTGGCTGGAGCGGCAGCCGGTGACGGCGGACGGGACGCGCCATGTCCTGGACGGTTATCCCTCCATCGGGGAGGGGCGGCGGTTTTTGTCCTTCGTGCGCCGGTCCACCGCCGGGCTGGACAGCGTCAGCGAGGATCACGCGGAGACGTGGGCGGTGGATCTGGCCGCCCGATATGAGAACATCTTTCAAATCTGATCATGGGAGGAACAGAACATGAAATTGGAGCGCGAGGCCCTGGGGACCTATCTGGACACCAAGTTCAACACCAAGCTGGCCCAGGCGGCGGAGGCGGAGTTCGAGATCATCGGCGACGACATCGAGGAGATGAGCGTGGAGCTCAACGCGGACACCGAGCAGATCAAGAACATCCTGGGACAGACCAAGACCAGGGACAACGGCTATGAGGCCAGCATGGACGCGGACCCGTTCTACGCGGACCCGGACAAGAAGCTATATCCCAAGCTGCGGGACATCGCCATGAACCGGCTGAAGGGGGACAAGTGCAAGACCCTGATGCTGGAGGTGATCGTGGAGGACACGGAGGCGGCCAACCATAAGGCGTGGCTGCGGGAGGTCATGGTGAAGCCCCAGAGCTACGGCGGGTCCACCGAGGGGTTCAATATCCCCTTCACCGTCAGCGAGGACGGGGCGAGCCAGGAGGGCTACGTGTCCGCCGAGAGCATGAAGAGCGGCAAGCCCACCTTCACCGCCGGGGCCGTCCCCGGCATCGGCGGCTGAGGCCAGGGAAGCGCATGAACAGAGCGGCCCCGGGACAGTCCGGGGCCGCGGTGTTTTGACAGGAGGAGATACCAATGGCGGAGACCATGAAACTGACAGTGGAGACCGGTGCGGTCACCGTGGAGGTGGAGGACGAACACGGCCGGGTGATGGGGAGCTTCGACTTCAACCCGGCGGACTCCAACATCTTCAAGCGGTACGGCGCGGTGGTGGACTTCTTCAACGGCGTGGCCCTGGAGGACGGCGGCACCGAGGAGGAGCAGATCGAGCGGATGAACAAGCTGGCGGACGATATCGGCGGCCAGTTCGACTATCTGCTGAACGGGAACGTGGCGTCCGGCATCTTCGCCAAGTGCGGACCGCTGACGGTGACCAAGAACGGGGACTTCTTCTTTGAGCAGGTGCTGGAGGGGATCGGGGGCCTGATCGAGCGGACCACCAAGCAGCGGCTGGAGAAGAAGCTGGCCAAGGCGCGCAGGGCGGCGGGGAACGTACCGTCGGCGCGGGCGCGGAAATGAGCGGCTATGAGCTGCCCACGGCCCTGGAGGTGGGAGGCGTGAGCTACGCCATCCGGACGGACTGGCGGGACGTGCTGTATCTGCTGGGGCAGCTGAATGACGGGGAGTATGAGCCGGATGAGCGGCCGGCGGTGTGTTTGGGGGTGCTGTATGAGCAGTGGGAGAGCATCCCCGGGCAGTTGTGGCAGGAGGCGCTGGACAAGGCGGTGGAGTTCCTGGACGGGGGCCTGCGGCCGGAGAATGGCCGCGGGCTTCCCCGGCTGATGGACTGGGAACAGGACGCGGGGCTGATCATCCCGGCGGTGAACCGGACGCTGGGGACGGAGATCCGGGCGGGGGCGTATATGCACTGGTGGACGTTCCTGGGAGCGTACATGGAGATCGGGGAGAGCCTTTTCTCGTCGGTGCTGGGCATCCGGCGCAAGAAGGCGAAGGGGAAAAAGCTGGAGAAGTATGAGCAGGAGTTTTACCGGGAGAACAGGGCGTTGGTGGACCTGCGGCCCCGGGACCAGGCCGCCGACCGGGCAAGACGGGAGGCGCTGGAAGGGCTCTTTGTATAGATAGAGAGAGGGGACGGACATGAAAGACAAACGGGCGGTGATCCAATGCCAGGTCGACGTCGAGGGCGTCGCGGCGGCCCGGCGGGAGGTCGAGGCGTATGCCCAGGCATGCCGGGGCGCGGCCAGCCGGATGAAGAGCATGGGCTCGGTGTTCGCGCTGCTGGCGCGGGAGGACGACGCGGCGGGGGAGAGCATCCGCGCGCTGCGGGAATCGCTGAGCGGGCTCAAGGACAGTCTGGCGGGGGCGTTCATCCCGATCGTCACCGCGGCGGCGCCGCTGCTGCGGACGCTTTGCGATATGCTGGCCACGGCGATCAATTATATCGCCATGTTCTTCGCCGTCCTGGGCGGCGGCAGCAGCTATAAGCGGCTGGTGACGGGGCAGGACGCCTATAACAAAAGCCTGAAGGCCGGGGGCGGCGCGGCCAAGAAATTGGTGAACAACCTGTCCGGGCTGGATGAGCTGAACCTGTGGAAAACGGCCTCCGGCGGCGGGGGAGGCGGAGGCGGCGGCACCGCCGGGCCGGAGCTGGAGGACGTACAGATCCAGAACGCCGCCGCGCTGCGGGCGCTGTTCAAGGACATCCTGTGGTACGCGGCCGCCATCGCGGCGGCGCTGGCCGCCTGGAAGATCGCCCGGGCCCTGGGCGCGGGGCTGAGGACGGCGCTGGGGCTGGCGCTGGCCGTGGGCGGCGCGGTGCTGGCGGTGAAGGGGTATCTGGACGCGTGGAAAAACGGCTTCGACATGCAGAACCTTCTGGAGACCCTGGGCGGCATTGCGGCCGTCGTCGCCGGGCTGGGACTGGCGTTCGGGCCGGTGGCGGCGGAGATCGCGGCGGTGGTAGGCGGCGTCGCGCTGCTCATCGCCGGGTTCCGGGAGTGGATCACGGTGGGCGACCTGTCCAGAGAGAGCCTGGCAGCCGTCGAGGCGGGGTTCCTGCTGGTGGGCGGGGCGCTGAGCCTGCTCACGGGCAGCTGGGTGCCGGCGGCCATCGCGGCGCTGGCCGGGCTCATCACCTGGCTGGTATCCGTCACGGGACACGGCGAGGACATGGCCAGGCAGCTGCGGAAGATCCTGGACGGGTTCCGCAAGTTCTTTTCCGGGATCTTTTCCAAGGATATCGGCCAGACCGTGGCCGGCATCGGGGAGATCTTCGAGGGCCTGACAGGCGTGGTGGACACGGTGCTCCAGGCCGTGAAGGACGCGTTTTTCGGGTTCATCGACTGGCTGGATGAAAAGACCGGGGGAAAGCTGTCCCCGGTGCTGGACGCGATCAGGCGCCGGTTCTCGGACACCTTCGACGCGGTCTCCGGCGCGGTGGCGTCCGCTGTGCAGGCGATCTCCACCACGCTGAGGCTGCTCACGTCGTTCATCTATGGGATCTTTACAGGGGACTTCGGAGAATTCAAGAGGATCGCCGCCCAGACCTGGGAGGACATCAAGCAGTCGATTAAGACCAAGATCGAGGATGCCAGGGACAAGGTCCAGGCCGCCATCGAGCGGATCAAGGGCTTCTTCAACTTTGAGTGGAGCCTGCCGAAGCTGAAGCTGCCCCACTTCACCATGACGGGCAGCTTCTCGCTGATGCCGCCGTCGGTGCCCCATATCAGTGTGGACTGGTTCGCCAGAGGCGGCGTCGTGGACGGGGCCACCCTCATCGGCGCGGGCGAGGATGGCCGGGAGGCCATCGTGCCGCTGGAGCGGCATACGGAGTGGATCGGCATGGTGGCCAAGGGCCTGGCCGGGATGCTGGGCACCGGACGGCTGGCGGCGGCGCTGGACGGGATCGCGGACCGGCTGGGAGAGCTGCCGGCGGCGCTGGACGGGCTGCGGATGCCCATGTCGGCAGTGGCCATGGGGACGGTGACGCCGCCCAGGGCCGCTTGGAACGGGGACCGGGAGGACGAGATGGACCGGACGCTGCGGAGCCTGAGCGCGCTGCTGGCGGGGCGGGAGAGCGTCTCCGGCCAGGGCGGCGAGAGCAGCTATACGTTCATCGGCCAGGTGGACGGGCGGGTGCTGTTCAAAACGGTCATGGACCAGGCCGCGGCCCGCCGCAAGACGACGGGGCGGAACCCGTTCACGGAGCTGTGAGGAGGAGCGGATGCAGGAATATATCAAGCTGAACGGCGTCTTGATCCGGCAGCCGGACGAGGGGCTGGGATATGAGTTCGAGACCACCTATACGGAGGATACCACCCGGACCATGGACGGGACGCTGTATTCCGGGGCGATGTTCACGGTGGAGTCCTTCTCCTATGAGGCCAGCTGGCTGACCCAGGAGGAGATGAGCGCCATATTGCAGATCGTGGCCAAGGGCGCGCCCTTCACGCTGCGATACCTGTCGCCCTACTACGGCCGGTGGCGGGACGGGCGGTTTTATGTGGGCAAGGGCTCGCTGAGCGTGGGCCGGTGGAACGAGGCCGAGGAGCGGTATGAGAAGCTGAGCTTCAACATGATCGGAGTGGACCCTATATGAGAGCAGAGAGCGGAGACCTCCGA
>CANQOA010000066.1 GCA_947625355.1 uncultured Oscillospiraceae bacterium
GTTGGTGCCGGAGCCGATGAGGCTCTCCTTGATCTGGTCGTTGGTGCCCTTGATGGTGGACACGATGGTGATGATGGAGGCGATGCCGATGATGATGCCCAGCATGGTCAGGAAAGAGCGCATCTTGTGGCCCCAGATGCCCTGGAATGCCAGCGCTATATTCTCAAACATGTGTCTCCCGCCTCCTCATCAATAGTAGCTGCCATAGAGGCTCTGAAGGTCCTCCTTGTATTCGACCTTCGCGCCCTCCTTCACCGCGCGGCCGTAGGGGAAGGCCACATAGTCCGTCTCCATGTCCAGCCCGCCGGTGATCTCCGTGGAGGAGCCGTAATAGCTCCGGCCCGTGGAGACGTAGCGCTTTTCCAGCCGGTCGTTCTCTCCGGCGGCATACACATAGGTCCTTGCCCCCTCGGTGCGCAGGAACGCGTTGTCCATGACGAACACGCCCTCCTCGGGGGTCTCGCTGCCGGACAGGGAGTAGCTGATGTTCGCGTAGTAGCCCTCCCGCAGGCCCGCGTCCTCGTCCACCCGGACGGTGAAGGGGTATTTGGAGGCGTTCTCGTTGGACTGGGGGCTCCAATAGTAGAAGTAGCTATTGCTCTCGTCCACCGGGTACTCGCTGATCTCCACGATCTCGCCGTCCAGCGTCGTGCCGGTCATCCAGTCCTGGACCGTGACCGTGTCGCCCACATGCAGGATGCCCAGGTCGAACTCGCTCATGACGCCGGTGATATAATACCCGCCGCCGCCGGAGATGAGCACCACCGGCTGGTTCTGCTCCAGGGCCTCCTGGGGGTCCAGAACGGTCTTTACCACGCCCGCCGTGGTGCACAGCACCTCTCCGTTGGACAGCTCGAATTCCAGCGCCTTCAGCTCCTGCTCCGCCATCCGCAGCGCCAGGGTGCTGTCGGCGATCTGCTGCTGGGTCTCGATCTTCATTTGGTTGATCTCTTCCAGGGTATAGGTGGGGCCGCTGTAGAAGTAGCCACCGCCCCAGTCGCTCTCGCCGGTATCCTCCACATAGGGGGAGTACGCCGCGGGCATGATCCGGTAGATCCACCCGGTAACGGGCTCGCCGGCGGCGTCCTCGCCGCCCCACAGCTGCCGGAAGGCGAACTCAAAGGCGTCGTAGACCATGCCGTTGAGGGCGTTGGCCTCCCGGATCTCGAACACGATATAGATGTTCCCATCCCCCGGCACAGGGGTGATGGTGGGGACGGGGGTCTCCCCCGGCTGGCTGGAGACGTCCGGATCGGCGGGCATATCGCCTGCGCCGGGATCGGAGGGCGCCTCGCCCTCGGCCCGCAGGATGCGCGTGCCCGTGTGCCGCGCCCGGAAAATGGACGGCACCACATAGGCCCCGCCGGGCGCGTCGGTGGCCTCCGCCACGGGCACGGCGGTGGCTTCCGTTATCGGTACGTCAGTGGCCTCCGGCGCGGGCACAGCCGTGGCCTCCGCCGTGGCGGCAGGCTCCGCCGGTGTCTCGGTGGCCTCCGGCGTATCGGTGGGTCCGGTGCCGGGCTCCGGTGTGGCGGAGGGCTCGACAGGCTCCGTGCCGGGCTCCGGCGTGGCGGAGGGCTCGACAGGCTCCGTGCCGGGTTCCGGCGTGGCGGAGGGCTCGATAGGCTCCGTACCGGGCTCCGGCGTGGCGGAGGGCTCGACAGGCTCCCCGCTGGGCTCCGGCGTGGCCGTAGGCGTCCCGTCCGGGGTGGGACTGGGCTCCGCCGAGGGCGTGGGAGAGGGCTCCGGGCTGGGAGTAGGAGACTCCTCCGGCTCCGCGGTGGCCGGGATGTCCGGCATATCCGGGATCGGCGGCATCTCCGCCGGCTCGCCCCGCGCCACGGCGATCAGGTAATCCACCATGGCGTCAAAGATGGGCAGCTGCTCGCTCCACATGAACACATAGGGGTCTTCCCTGGTGCCGCTGCCGCCCTGGAAATAGGGCACGCCCAACGATACCAGAGGCGCGCGGGTGGGCATGGGGGGCGCATATCCTCCCCCATAGCCCACATGATAGGTGCCAATCTCCTTCAGCTTGGCCTGGGCGTCGCTCAGGTCCAGCTTATACTGGTCGATCTCGATCTGCTTTTTCTCCAGCTCCACCTCGTCCAGGGTGGTATCAAAGGCCAGGATCGGGTCGCCCACGTTGATCTGCTGTCCCTCCTGGACATAGATCTCCGTGACGGTCTGTGTGCTGGTCAAAAACACCGACTGCATCTTGTCGGCGGTGACGGGCCCCTCTGTCTCCGCGCGGGAGGCATAGCTGTCCGCATAGCCGATGCCGCTGCTGATCGGGTAGACGTTCACCGTGCTGCCGCTGCGGTTTTTGAGGTAATAGTACCCCCCGCCGCCGGCCGCGCCCAGCAGGATCACGCACACCAGCACGATGGAGACGATCTTCTTGGCTTTGCCCCGGCCGGGCTTGGGGCCGCTGTGCTTACCAGGCATCCCCGACGCCTCCTTCCCCTTCCGCCAGCAGCTCGCCGTCCAGGATACGGCGCAGATGCTTGGCCCTGGCGCCCACCGCCGGCTCATGGGTGATGAGCACGATGGTGGTGCCCTTGGCGTTCAGCTCGTCGAACAGGTCCATCACCTGATGGCCGGAGGTGCTGTCCAGCGCGCCGGTGGGCTCGTCGGCCAGCAGGAGCTTCGGCTTGTTGATCATGGCCCGGGCGATGGCGACGCGCTGCTGCTGGCCGCCGGACAGCTGGTTTGGCATGAAATCCATCCGGTCTCCCAGCCCCACCATCTGCAGGGCTTCCTCCGCCCGGCGGTTGCGGGCGCGCTTTTTCACCCCCGCGTACAGCAGCGGCAGCGCCACGTTCTCCCGCGCGGACAGCTTCGGCAGCAGATAAAAGCTCTGGAACACGAATCCCAGCGTGGTGTTGCGCACGTCGGCCAGGTGATTGTCCGAGGCGTGGGCCACGTTCTCGCCGTTGAGCAGATACTCCCCGCTGGTGGGCACATCCAGGCAGCCGATCAGGTTCATGAGCGTGGTCTTGCCGGAGCCGGAGGGGCCCATGATGGCCAGGTAATCCCCCTCGTCGATGGTCAGGTCCACGTGCTTGAGGATGTGGACGATCTCCTTGCCCTGGGGATAGTCCTTGCAGATATCCTTCATCTCAAGAAGCATGGCCGCCTCCTTACCCAACGACCCGGGGCTCGCTGCTCATATCCATCTCGTCGGCGGCCTGCTGCTCATAGCGCTCCACCGGCCGGCCCTCCTCCAGGCCCTCCTCGGGGAAGGCTATGTAGTCGGACAGGTCCAGCCCCTCGGTGATCTCATAGGCGCCCATCATCTCGTCGTAGACGCCCAGACCCACGGTCCGCTTGGCCAGCTTGCTGCCATCGGCGGCCCACACATAGGCGGTGCCGTCCTCCTCATATTGGATATAGTACTCCGGCAGCATGGGGCCCTCGGGCTTTTCCTCTTCCTCCTCGCCGCTGTCCGGCTCGATGTACACATGCTGGCCCAGGATGAGCCCCTCGGTGTCCTCCAGCTCGATATAGAACGGGTACTTGCTGGCGGTGGTCATGCCGTCGTCGCTGCTGCTGCCCACGTATACCATGCCGCCGTTGTTGTCGTTCTGCACCGGGTTCTCCCAGTCGATCATGGACAGGGTCCCGCGCCAGGTGACGGTTTCGTCGATCCGGGAGCGGACCACCATGGGCATGCCCTCCGTGAGGGCATAGGCGTTCATCTCGCTGATGTTGCCCTGGATGCGCAGGCGGGTGACGTCGGTGATGGTGATGAAGTCCACGCCGGTGCCCACGCCGCCGCCGGCAGAGGGGTCATAGTAGCCGTTGCTGCCGCCGGTGCCGTCCTCGTCCACGGACATGACCCGGCCGGCGATGGGGGCGTAGATCTCGGCGTTCTCCAGGGCCGCCTCCTTGGTGGCGATGTCCCGGTCTTTCAGGGAGATGTTATAGTTGGCCTCCCGGATCTCCACGTTCTTCGCGTCGATCTGCAGGGTGTAGCGCAGCTTGTCGCCCTCCTTGGCCTTGTCCCGCTCGCTCGTCAACTCCTGGATGGCCTGCTGGGCGGAGGCGATGGTGTTCTCCAGCTGCTCCCGCTCCAGATAGGTCTTGTCCAGATCCAGCTGCATGGCCTCGGTATCATAGCTGAAAAGAAGGTCCCCGGCCTTTACCAGGTCGCCTTCCTCTACATTTATTTCCAGGATCGTCTTGTCCTGATCCCGCTTCACCTGGGCGGTCTCCCCCGCCACGACCATCCCGGCGTACCGGTCGGCCAGGCCCACAGGGCCCGTGCCCACGATCATGGAGACCGGCTCCACGCTCACAGCCTCTCCGCTGGCAGTCCCAGAGCACCCGCTCATCGCGCCCGCCAGCACGATCCCCGCCAGGATCACTGCGATCACTCGCTTCATGTCGTCCTCCTTATGCGAACAGTTTTCCTCGCACCAGCAACGGTGTCACCCTATCATATTACGATTCGTAACAAATGTAAACAGTCTAATTCTTAAGATTTCATTAAACGCTTCTCATGGTATGAATTGACATCCCGCCCCCGTTGGGCTATACTGCCGGAAAGCGGCGATCCCGCTGGAAAAGAGGTCCCTCATGAAGCTCCGTTCCCTGAAAAACTCCGCCCTGCTGCTGCTCACCGCCCTCATTTGGGGCGTGGCCTTCGTGGCGCAGAAGGACGGCATGAAGTATATCGGCCCGTTCACCTATAACTGCGTGCGCTCCTTCGTGGGCGGGCTGTTCCTGCTGGTCATGCTGCCCCCGCTGGACCGGCTCCGCAGCCGGAGCGCGCCCCTTGAAACGGGCAGCCGCCGGGATATCCTGATCGGCGGGGCCGCATGCGGGCTGGCGCTGTTCGTGGCCGCCAACCTCCAGCAGTACGGCATCGCCCTCCAGGACCCGGCCACCAACGTGGGCAAGGCGGGATTCATCTCCGCCTGCTATTGCGCCTTCGTGCCGGTGCTGGGCCTGGTGCTGAAGCGCAAGTCCCCGCCGCTGGTATGGCTGGGGGTGGCGGTGGCCGTGGTTGGGTCCTTCTTCCTGTGCCTGATGGACGGGCTGATGGCCGGCAAGGGGCTGGACCTGGGGCGGAGCGATCTGCTGATCCTGCTCAGCGCCCTGGGGTTCTCCGTGCACATCCTGGTCATCGACCATTTCTCCCCCCTGGCGGACGGGGTGCGCCTGAGCTGCGTGCAGTTTTTCGTGTGCGGGCTGCTGGGGGTGCCCTGCATGTTCCTGTTCGAGACGCCGGCGTGGCGGGACATTCTGGACTGCGCCGTGCCCATCCTGTACTCGGGCATCATGAGCAGCGGCGTGGCCTATACCCTGCAGATCGTGGCCCAGAAGGAGGTCCATCCGGCTGTCGCCAGCCTGATCCTCAGTCTGGAAAGCGTATTCTCCATGCTGGCAGGATATGCCCTCATGCCCGGATCGGCGCTGAGCCGATGGGAGCTTCTGGGCTGCGCGCTGGTGTTCTCGTCGGTGGTCCTGGTCCAGCTGGCCCCGGCCCCGCGGGAGCCCGCCCCCCGAAGCTAGACCCCGGACATAAAAACGCGCCCCGGCCGCGTGGACTGTGCCGGAAAAAGCAGACAATAGGAAAAGTCGCCCCCTGGTGTAAGATAGAAATACACCAGGGGGTGAAGTATACATGAAAGTAAAAGAGAAGCGGCCGGAAATGGAGCTGCCGCACATCCGTCTACCTTTTCCTCAACGGCTCAGCCGCCCATGCGCTTCCAATATGCTAATACGCCTCTCCTATATCAGAAGCACTTAACCATACATTGACTGATAGTAATCCCGGTACACCCCGGAGGTGACGTGCTCCACCCAGGCGGGGTTGTCCAGATACCACCGGATGGTCTCTTCCATGCCCCGCTCAAAG
>CANQOA010000067.1 GCA_947625355.1 uncultured Oscillospiraceae bacterium
ATGCTTCCATCCGTGGGCGCATCGTCGAAGGTGAGCTTGTCCTGCTTCCCGGCCAGGTCTGCGTCCAGCTCCGCCCGTGTCACTTCGCCCTTCTCACCCTTCTCGCCTTTCTCGCCTTTCGCGTCAAGGTCGCTCTCCACGTAATCACCCGCCTCGGTGCTCCACGTCCACCAGTGGTCGCTGCCGCCCTTCAGGATAGGCGGATGAAGCGCCAGGGACGCTGCGTCCCTGGCGCTCTCGATCGCTGCCTCTTTACTTGTCTTGGCCTCCTCAGCATAGCTCTTTGCCATTTCGGCCTGCTGCTGTGCCGCGGCTCTTGCCAGATCCTCGATATCGCCCAATTCGCAATACTCGGCCTCGCCCTGGGACGACTCGACCGCCACCTTCCCTTTCGGGTCCAGCGGGATATTCGCTTTTTTCAGGTCCCCGATCGTCTTATCCGCCATGGACTTCCTCCCCCTTTTCCGCCTCGCTGGCCATCTGATATGCCCGGCGCAGCCGCTCCCGGGCCTCCGCCATCACGTCCACATTCCCTCCGTTCACCGGTACCGCCGAGATCAGCTTGAACGCCTCTTCCAGTTCTTTCCGCAGCTCTGTCACGCTACTCCCTCCATTCTATCTTTAGGATACCAGTGTAGCACCGCGTCCCCCCAAAAGCGACTCACCTGAGTATCATTTATATCTTTGCACGGATGTGGATCCGCTGGCAAAGATGACAGGGGCTGCGCAAGATATGATCACTGTGTATTTACTGTGTACCAAAGGGCTAACAGTCTTTAACAGGTTTTAACACATATAACAAGCGAAAACCCTTGGTACAACGGCATTTGACCGTTATATCAAGGGTTTCCGTTTTGGCAGCGGGAGAAGGATTCGAACCCTCACATACGGAGTCAGAGTCCGCTGTGCTACCTTTACACAATCCCGCTACGTCTGTAACGGTGTGCATTATGACACAAAAGGCATTAAATGTCAAGGAATTTTTTTCAGCCGAAAGCCGCCGCATTTTCCGCCGCGCGCCGCTAGTTTTCCGCCGCGCCGTGCAGCCACGCCAGCGCGTCCGCCAGGCTCCCCAGATCGTCCATGAGCCCGCAGTCCACCGCCTCCTGGCCGTCGATGATGCTGCCCACATCGTTGGCCAGCTCGCCCGTCCGGAGCATATACTCCAGGAACCGCTCCCGCCCGATATGGGAGTTGGCGGTGACGAACCGCACGATCCGCTCCTGGGTCCGGGCAAAGTACTCATAGGTCTGGCTGACGCCGATGACCGTGCCGTTCATCCGCACCGGATGGATGGTCATGGAGGCGCTGGGCGCGATGAAGCTCCTTTTCGCCGCCACGGCCAGGGGCACGCCGATGGAGTGGCCGCCGCCCAGCACCAGCGAGGCGGTGGGCTTGCGCATACCGGCGATGAGTTCGGCGATGGCCAGCCCCGCCTCGATATCCCCGCCCACGGTGTTGAGCAGGATGAGCAGCCCCTTCACGTCCCGGGACTCCTCCACCGCCGCCAGCAGGGGCAGCACGTGCTCATACTTGGTGGTCTTGTTCTCCTCCGCCAGCGCCTGATGGCCCTCGATCTGGCCGATGATGGTCAGCACCTGGATCTCCGAAGGCGCGCTGGTGCCCATCTCCTTGATCTCTTCCCGTCTGTTCTCGTCCAAGCAAAAATCACCCGAGACCAGTTTTCCCGGTCTCGGGCGATCCTATCACATCCGCAGGCGTTTATTTTGCCTCGTAAGCCGCCTTCATGCACTTATAGGTCATGTAGCAGTCGAACTTGGCGGTGGTCTCGAAGGGCGCGTGCATGCTCAGCACCGGCACGCCCGCGTCGATGGTGTCGATGTCCCGGTCGGCCATGAACCCGGCCACGGTACCGCCGCCGCCCTGGTCCACCTTGCCCAGCTCGCACATCTGCCAGGCCACGCCCGCCTCGTCGCAGATGCGCCGCACGGTGGCCACCACCTCCGCCGAGGCGTCGCTGGAGCCGGACTTGCCCCGGGAGCCGGTGAATTTGCTGAAGCCCACGCCGTAGTTGATGCGGGCGGCGTTCTGCTTCTCGCAGACCTCCGGATACATGGGATCGAAGGCCACAGTCACGTCCGCAGAGATGCACAGGCTGTTGGAGAAGCACTCCTGCACCAGCCCGGCATCGCCCGCCAGCTGCCCGATGAACCGCTCGAAGGCCTGGCTGCGCATGCCGGACACGCCCACGGAGCCGATCTCCTCCTTGTCCGCCAGGATGCACACCGCCGTGCGTTCCGGCTCGGACTGCTCCAAAATGGCCGCCAGCTCCGCATAGGCGCAGACCCGGTCGTCCTGGCCGTAGCCGCCGATGAGGCTCCGGTCCAGCCCCAGCTCCCGCACGTCAAAGGCGGGCACCACCTCCAGCTCCGCGGAGATGAAGTCCTCCTCCGTGATGCCGTACCGGTCGTTGATCAGGCTCATCACCGCCAGCTTCACCCGGTCGCTCCCCTCGCCCGCGTAGGGCACGCTGCCGGCCAGGATGCAGAGCTTTTCGCCCTCGATGCCCTTGGCCAGGGTCTTTTGCATCTGGTCCGCCGCCAGGTGGGGCAGCAGGTCCGTGACCACGAACTGGGGGTCCGCCGGGTCCCGGCCGATGACCACGTCCACGGTGGAGCCGTCCTTGAGCGCCACCACGCCGTGCAGCTCCAGGGGGATGGCGGTCCACTGATACTTCTTGATGCCGCCGTAATAGTGGGTGCGCAGATATCCCATCTCGGTGTCCTCGAACAGGGGCCGCTGCTTCAGATCCAGCCGGGGGGAGTCCACATGGGCAGCCTCCACCACCACGCCGTCCCTCATGGGCTTTTTGCCGCCCACGGCCAGCAGCAGGCTCTTGCCCCGCACGCTGTGGTAGACCTTCTGTCCCGGCGCGATGGGCCCGGTCAGCGCGCTCACGTCCACGAACCCGGCCGCCTCGGCCAGCTTGATGGCCTCGCTCACCGCCTCCCGCTCCGTGCGGGCCGCGTCCAGATACGCCATGTAGCCCTTGCAGTACTCCTCCATGGCCAGCCGTCCGGCCGTGTCGATGCGGTCATAGCCGTTCTTGGGCTGATAAAACAGCTCATTCTTTTTCTCGTCCATGTTGTCCCTCCATAAGTTCGTCAAATAGTATATCGCAGGCCCGCCGGAAGTCCTCCCGGCTGCCGTCGTTGTGCAGGATATGGGTGCAGTGCTCTTCAAAAAAGCTGTCCGGCTTCTGCGCCCGGATGCGCAGCATGGCGTACTCCCGGCTCACGCCCTCCCGGACCGTCAGCCGCTCCGCCCGGACCTCCGGCCGCGCCTGCACTCCCACCAGGGCATAGAACCGGCTTTCCAGGCTGGTGCCGATCAGGTTGATGGCGTCGATCGCCGCCCACTGTCCGCCGAAGGCCGCGTGCTGGGCCAGCATATCCTCGATGGCGGCGATGACGTGCTTTTGGGTGATCCGGTCCAGCTCCGCCAGGGCCGCCGGGTCGGCGAACACCGTCCCGCCCAGCTTTTTGCGCTGCAATGTTCCGTTTTCCACCGCGCCGGGGAACCGCGCCCCGATCTCCGCCAGCATGGCCCCGTCCTCGGCGCAGAGCTCATGATACACCTTATCCGCGTCGATGACAAGAGCCCCCCGGTCCCGCAGGGCCGCCAGCGCGGTGGATTTTCCCGCGCCGGTGCCGCCGGTGACGCCCACGATGCGCAGCGAGCCGATCAGCGCCTCCCGGATGTCCGCCTCCGGCAGTCCCCCCTGCCGCAGGATGCGCCACGGCCGGTGGGCCAGGTCGATGATGGTGCTCTCCACCCCCACGCCGCAGGGCCCGCCGTCGATGATGGCGTCGATCCTCCCGTCGAAGTACGCCGCCACTTGGTCAGCCGTCTTGGGGCTGGGCGCGCCGGAGGGATTGGCGGAGGGGGCCGCCAGCGGCAGCGCGCACCGCCGCAGCAGCTCCAGGGTCTTTTCGCTGGCGGGGCACCGCAGCCCCACCGTGTCGCCCCCCGCCAGCACGATGGCGGGGATGCCCGCGGCCGCCCGCACCACGATGGTCAGCGGTCCCGGCCAGAACCGTTCCGCCAGCACCCGGGCGCCCCGGGGCACCTGGCAGCCATACACGTCCAGCGCCGTCCTGTCCGGCACCATCAGGCTCAGGGGCTTCACCGCCGGCCGGCCCTTCACCTCGTATATCTTCTCCACCGCCCCGGCGTCCAGGCCGTTGGCCGCCAGGCCGTACACCGTCTCCGTGGGCACGGCCGTCAGGCCCCCGGCGCGGATGATCTCCGCCGCGCGGGCGATGTCGCTCCCGATACGCTCCGTTTTCACGTCATTATGCCTCTTGCCGCAGTTTTTCCGCCTGATCGGCGGTGATGAGCCCGTCGATGATCTCGTCCAGGTCCCCGTTCATCACCGCGTCGATCTTATACACCGTCAGGCCGATCCGGTGGTCCGTGACCCGCCCCTGGGGAAAGTTATAGGTCCGGATGCGCTCGTTGCGCATCCCCGCGCCCACCTGGCTGCGCCGCTCGTCGGCCCGCTGGGCGTCCTGCTTTTCCCGCTCCGCCTGGGCCAGCCGGGACGCCAGGATGGACAGGGCCCGGGCCTTGTTCTTATACTGGCTTCGCTCGTCCTGGCACTCCACCACCGTGCCGGTGGGGATATGGGTCACCCGGATGGCGGAGGATGTCTTGTTGACCTTCTGGCCGCCGGCCCCGGAGGAGCGGAACACGTCGATGCGCAGCTCGTTCATGTCCAGTTTGAACTCCTGCTCGTCCATCTCCGGCAGCACCGCCACCGTGGCGGTGGAGGTATGCACCCGGCCCTGGGTCTCCGTCTCCGGCACCCGCTGCACCCGGTGGACGCCGCTCTCGAATTTCAGCCGGGAGAAGGCCCCCTCGCCCTCCACCACGAAGCTGACCTCCTTCATCCCGCCCAGATCCGTCTCGTTGAGGTTGGCGATGGCGACCTGCCACCCCCGGCGCTCGGCGTACATGGCGTACATCCGGTAGAGGCTGGCGGCGAACAGCGCCGACTCCTCCCCGCCCACGCCGCCGCGGATCTCCACGATGACGTTCTTCCCGTCGTTGGGGTCCTTTGGCAGCAGCAGCTTTTTCAGCGACAGCTCCGCCTCCGGCAGCGCTTCCAGCGCTCCGTCCAGCTCCTCCCGGGCCAGGGCGCGCAGCTCCTGGTCCGTCTCGGTATCCAGCAGCGCCTGGGCCTCCTCCGCCGCCGCGCGCAGACGCCTGACCTCCCGCCAGGCGTCCACCACGGGCTCCAGCTCCCGCCGCTCCTTGGCCAGCGCCCCATAGGCCGCCGGGTCGGCATAGGTCTCCGGCGCCTCCATCCGGGCCGCCAGCTTTTCATACCGATCTTCGATTTGAAAAAGTTTTTCATCCATAGGCAATATCAATCAGAGAAAAAAGCATGCCCCTGCAAACGGGAATTTATCTAAGCAGCTTACCATGAAAAAACTGTTCTTGAAAGGCTATCTTTTCGAGTATGACTTCATCTGGATAATCCTTTCCGTCTGCCGATACGATCCATTTATCTTCAATGTCATCAGACCTGCGGTATACGGCTATAACACATCCCTCAAACATATTTATAGGAACATCAACGCCCAAAAGATAAATATCCTGTTCTTCACCGTCCTCCGCAAAAACATTTTTGACATATCCGTAGTTTATCGGATAAATCATTTCCTTATCGTGAGGGTGGCAACTGCCAATAGGTCTATCAATTATTCCATAGACTTTACAGCCAATTATTTTTGG
>CANQOA010000068.1 GCA_947625355.1 uncultured Oscillospiraceae bacterium
GCATGACCCAGGAGCGGGCCAGCCGGGTGCTGGGGGTGAGCCAGGTGCAGGTGTCCCGGCTGGAGCGCCGGGCCGTGCGCCGGCTGCGGGAGCTTTTGCAATAGCGTTTGCCGCTGCTTCGGCAGCGGCTTTTTCCTGTCCGCGTTTGTCAGGGCCGCCGCGCGGACAGTTCTTGCAATGGCGGGGGAATCATGCTATAAATAGGATATAGATATCAACGAAGGAGGAGACATCATGAACCGGATGACAAAGGCCCTGGCGATGATCCTGGTCCTGGCGATGGCGCTGTGCGTGGGGACGGTCCCCGCCGCCGCGGAGGAGGAGCCCGACGTGGTGGGCGCCGTACAGGGACAGGCGTATATCAACGAGTTCTTTGACCTGGCGTTCACCCTCGGCGACGGCTGGACCTTCTATACGGAGGAACAGCTGCTGGAGCTGGGCGGTCTGACGGTGGATCAGCTGGAGGGCACGGACGCCCAGGAATACGTGCGGGAGTTCGTGGAGTCCGACCAGGGCAGCTACGTGATGGCTGCCTATGCGCCGGACGGGCTGAAGAACGTGAACCTGGTCGTGCAGGACCTGTCCCAGAACGGCGCCGTCACGCCGCTCCTCACCGATGAGATGGTGGCGGCGGCCGCTTTTGGCGAAGAGGGCATGCAGGTCTTTCAGTCCATGGGCCTGGAGGATCTGACCATCGAGCAGAACCGGGTGGAGCTGGCTGGTGCGGAACACCCCGGCGCGCGGATCTCCTACAACGGCGCGTCCATGGGCATTGACGCCCAGGTCTACCAGCAGAGCGCCACCTTCGTCCGGGACAGCTATTCCCTGCAGGTCACCATGACCAGCTTCATCAGCGAGGACGGTCTGGACGAGGTCGCGTCCTACTTCTGCCTGCCGGAGGATCTGGCGGATGAGGAGCCCGCCGGGTCGGCTTACGGCGCCGTCGACGGGAACGTGTACGCCAACGGGCTGTTCGGCCTGCAATGCGCGCTGCCGGAGGACTGGAGCTTTGACGGCGGCTCCGCGGAGGAGGGTCTGAGCGCCACCTCGGGGGATGGGATGCGGAACATCGTCCTCTATGTGGAGGATCTGGGTGATCTGAGCGAATACCTCTCCGAGGAGGATATCGTGGACAGCGGAAAGGACGACCTTCTGAGTTCCTTCGTGGACTCCGCCGGCGCCAAGGACGGCAGCGTGGATACCGGTACGGTCACCATCGCCGGCGAGGAGCACCCCGGCGCGTGGGTGACGGCGGCCCTGGATCTGGAGGGCATCGAGCTCAACGTCTATATGGAGCTGGCCGTGATGAAGGTGGATCGATACGCCATGATCATCACCCTGACCGCTTTCAGTGAGGACGCCATCGGCGAGATGGAGGCGTTTTTCGCACCGCTTTCCGCGTAAAGCGAACGAATAGGGAGACCTGGCCCGAGAGGGCCGGGTCTCCTTTGCCGGACGGACCGGGAGACACAACGGAGGAGGCGCGGAGCGTGAACATCTTTGACATCATGGGCCCCGTGATGGTGGGGCCCAGCTCGTCCCATACGGCGGGGGCGGTGCGCATCGGGCTGACGGCCCGGCGGCTGCTGGGGTCCACGCCCACGGCGGCCACGATCCTGCTGCACGGCTCCTTCGCCGCCACCGGCGCGGGCCACGGTACCGACAAGGCCATCGTGGCGGGGCTGCTGGGCATGGCGCCGGACGATCCGGACATCCCCCGGGCGCTGCAGCTGGCCGCGGAGGCGGGCATGAGCGTGTCGATCTCCGCTGGAGAGCTGCGGGACGCCCACCCCAATACCGCCCAGCTGGCGGTCACCAACCGCCAGGGCCGGACCCTGGAGATCTCCGCCTCCTCTCTGGGCGGCGGCCGCATCCGGGTCAACGCCATCGATGGCATGGAGGCCGCCTTTTCCGGGGAGTACCCCACCCTCATCATCCGCAACGAGGACCGGCCCGGCATCCTGCTGGAGATCACCCGGGTGCTCTATGAGCAGGCGGCCAACATCGCCACGGTGCAGCTTTACCGGGACAGGCGGGGAGGTCTGGCGGTGACGGTCATCGAGTGTGACGATCCGCTGCCCGAGCCGCTGCGGCGGCAGATCGCGGCGCTGGACGGCGTGGTGCGGTGCACCTATCTGGACATGGAGGAGGGCTGACGATGAGCTTCGTATCGGTGGGGGCGCTGCTCAACAGCGCCCAGCAGCTGCCTCTGTGGCAGGCGGTGCTGGAGGACGACTGCCGGGACCGGGGCGTGGAACGGGAGGCCAGCTTTGAGAAGATGGCGGGCCTGTGGCGGGCCATGCGCCGCTCCGCGGCGGATTATGACCCGGACCGGCGCTCCGCCAGCGGCCTGTCCGGCGGTCAGGCGGCCAAGATGGCGGCGGCGGACGCGTCCCTGTGCGGCCCCTTCATCCAAAAGGTGATGACCACGGCCCTGAAGGTGGGCGAGCAGAACGCCTGCATGGGCCGGATCGTGGCGGCGCCCACCGCCGGCGCCAGCGGCGTGATGCCAGCGGTGCTGCTGCCGCTGCAGGAGCGGGACGGCCTCGGCGATGAGCTGATGGTCCAGTGCCTCTACGTGGCGGCGGGCTTCGGCCAGATCATCGCGGCCCGGGCCTCCATCTCCGGGGCGGAGGGCGGCTGTCAGGCGGAGATCGGCTCCGCCTCAGCCATGGCGGCTGCGGCCCTGGTCCACGCCCGGGGCGGCACGGCCGGCCAGATGGCCGACGCCTGCGCCATGGCGCTGCAGAACATCATGGGGCTGGTGTGCGACCCGGTGGCGGGCCTGGTGGAGGAGCCCTGCGTCAAGCGCAATGTGATGGGCGCCATGAACGCGCTGGCCTGCGCCGATATGGCCCTGGCGGGCGTGGCCTCGGCCATCCCCTGCGACGAGGTGATCGACGCCATGAACGCCGTGGGGCGGCTGATGCCCGCCTCCCTGCGGGAGACCGGCGAGGGCGGTCTGGCCGCGTCCAAGACGGCCCGCAAGATCGCCGGCCGCCTGGGGGAGTGAACACGTAGTGTTTTTTGCACAAAAACTTTGAAAACAAGGGATTTCCCGGCGAATTACTCTTGCTAAAACAGTAGTTCGCTATTATAATAACGATGGCGCGGATCTGTCGCGCCGTGTCGCCGTGTTCTGATATGGGAGGACACGGATGTTATATTCACTTCGGTCGATAAAATTTTAACATTTATAGGAGGAACAAGTATGAAGGTAGCAGTATTTGGCGCCGGCACCATGGGCAGCGGCATCGCCCAGGTCTTTGCCGCGAAGGGCCACACCGCCCTGATGTATGCCAGCAGCGTGGCTTCCGCCCAGAAGCACAAGGATAAGCTGGCCGCCTCCCTCGCCAAGCGGGTGGCGAAGGGCAAGATGACCCAGGAGGCCGTGGACGCGCTGTTGGCCAACGTGCTGGTGGA
This sequence comes from uncultured Oscillospiraceae bacterium, assembly GCA_947625355.1. Taxonomy (GTDB): domain Bacteria; phylum Bacillota; class Clostridia; order Oscillospirales; family Oscillospiraceae; genus CAJOIG01. Next base: position 3,424 of record CANQOA010000068.1, read on the forward strand.
GGAGAAGTCCGCCTGCGCCGACGCCGATCTGGTGATCGAGTGCGTCAAGGAGGATATGGCCACCAAGCGGGAGCTGCTCAAGGAGCTGGACGCGCTGTGCAAGCCCGAGGCCATTTTCGCTTCCAATACCTCTTCCCTGTCCGTCACCGAGATGGGCCTGGGTCTGAACCACCCCGTCATCGGCATGCACTTCTTCAACCCCGTCCCCAGCATGAAGCTGGTGGAGGTCATCCGGGGCGCCAACACCACCCAGGAGACCTTTGAGTTCATCTACAAGCTGGCCCAGGAGATCGGCAAGGACCCCGTGGAGGTCGCCGAGGCCCCCGGCTTCGTGGTCAACAAGATCCTGATCCCCATGATCAACGAGGCCATCGGCCTGGTGGAGACCGGCGTCGCCTCTGTCGCCGACATCGACAAGGCCATGAAGCTGGGCGCCAACCACCCCATGGGCCCCCTGGAGCTGGGCGATTTCATCGGCCTGGACGTGTGCCTGGCCATCATGGAGACCCTGTACAACGAGACCGGCGACAGCAAGTACCGTCCCGCCCTGCTTCTGAAGAAGATGGTCCGCGGCGGTCTGCTGGGCCGCAAGTCCGGCAAGGGCTTTTACGATTACAGCAAATAACATTTTGAAGGAGTAATAGGTATGGATTTTCATCTGAGTAAAGAGCAGCTGATGCTCCGCAAGATGTACCGCGAGTTTGCCGAGAACGAGGTCAAGCCTCTGGCCGAGGAAGTGGACGAGACCGAGGAGTTCCCTGTCGAGACCGTCAAGAAGATGGGCAAGCTGGGCATGATGGGCATCTACTTCCCCAAGGAGTACGGCGGCGCCGGCGGCGATGTGCTGAGCTATGCCATGTGCGTGGAAGAGCTGGCCAAGGTCTGCGGCACCACCGCCGTCATCGTGTCCGCTCATACCTCCCTGTGCTGCGCCCCCATTTTTGAGCACGGCACCGAGGAGCAGAAGCGCAAGTACCTGCCCGACCTCTGCTCCGGCAGGAAGATCGGCGCTTTCGGCCTGACCGAGCCCGGCGCCGGCACCGACGCCCAGGGCCAGCAGACTACCGCCGTGCTGGACGAGTCCGGCGAGAACTACATCCTCAACGGCTCCAAGATCTTCATCACCAACGCCGGCTATGCCGATGTTTTCATCGTCATCGCCGTCACCGGCAAGACCGTCAACAAGCGCGGCAAGCCCATCAAGGAGATCTCCGCGTTCATCGTGGAGAAGGGCTTCCCCGGCTTCTCCATCGGCAAGCATGAGAAGAAGATGGGCATCCGCGGCAGCTCCACCTGCGAGCTGGTGTTCCAGGACTGCGTCGTGCCCAAGGAGAATCTGCTGGGCAAGATCGGCCAGGGCTTCAAGATCGCCATGCAGACCCTGGACGGCGGCCGTATCGGTATCGCCGCGCAGGCTCTGGGCCTGGGCGAGGGCGCTGTGAACGAGGCCATCAAGTACACCAAGGAGCGCGTCCAGTTCGGCAAGCGCATCAGCCAGTTCCAGAACACCCAGTTCCAGCTGGCCGACATGCACACCCGCATGCAGGCCGCCCAGTTCCTGGTATACTCCGCCGCCTGCAAGAAGCAGCTGCATGAGGATTATTCCATGGACGCGGCCATGGCCAAGCTGTTCGCGGCTGAGGCCGCCAGCGATGTGACCCGCCGTGCCGTGCAGCTGTTCGGCGGCTACGGCTACACCCGTGAGTACCCCGTGGAGCGCATGATGCGCGACGCGAAGATCACCGAGATCTACGAGGGCACCAGCGAGGTCCAGCGCATGGTCATCTCC
>CANQOA010000069.1 GCA_947625355.1 uncultured Oscillospiraceae bacterium
GACGGCCAGGAGATCGAGCTGAAGGACGACGAGGACGACGATTTCACCCCCACCTTCGGCTCCGTGGAGAACAGCCGCTCCGACGATCGGGAGTTCGAGCGCTCCGGCTACAGCATCGACCAGATCGACGAAAATGAGCTGGACCTGGACCTCGGCAGCGGCGACGGCGAGCCATTGGACGATGATTATACCGACGAGGACGAGGAGGACTTTGAACTATGAGTTATGCTCCCTTTGAAGCGATCCAGATCGGCATCGCGTCCCCGGAGATGATCCTTTCCTGGTCCTCCGGCGAGGTGAAAAAGCCGGAGACCATCAACTACCGCACTCTGAAGCCCGAGCGGGACGGCCTGTTCTGCGAGCGCATTTTTGGGCCCACCAAGGACTGGGAGTGCCACTGCGGCAAATATAAGAAGATCCGCTATAAGGGCAAGATCTGCGACCGCTGCGGCGTGGAGGTCACCCGCTCCAAGGTCCGGCGCGAGCGCCTGGGCCATATCCAGCTGGCCACCCCCGTGAGCCACATCTGGTATTTCAAGGGCATCCCCTCCCGGATGGGCGTACTGCTGGACCTGACGCCCCGGGTACTGGAAAAGGTGCTGTACTTCGGCGCGTATATCGTCACCGACCCCGGCTTCTCCCCGCTCCAGAAGTGCCAGATACTCTCCGAAAAAGAGTATCGGGACATGAAGGAAAAGTATGAGGACGACTTCGAGGCCGGCATGGGCGCCGAGGCCGTGAAGAAGCTGCTGGCGGACATCGACTGCGAGAAGCTGGCCGCGGAGCTGCGGGAGCAGCTGGAGACCGCCACCGGCCAGAAGAAGGCAAAGCTGCTCAAGCGCCTGGAGGTGGTGGAGGCCTTCCGCCAGTCCGGCAACCGGCCCGAGTGGATGATCATCGACGTGCTGCCGGTGATCCCGCCCGAGCTGCGGCCCATGGTCCAGCTGGACGGCGGCCGGTTCGCCACCAGCGACCTGAACGACCTCTACCGCCGGGTCATCAACCGCAACAACCGCCTGAAGCGGCTCATGGAGCTGCACGCGCCGGACATCATCGTCCGCAACGAGAAGCGCATGCTCCAGGAGGCCGTGGACGCCCTGATCGACAACGGCCGCCGGGGCCGCGCCGTCACCGGCGCCAACTCCCGGGCTCTGAAGAGCCTGTCCGACATGCTCAAGGGCAAGCAGGGCCGGTTCCGCCAGAACCTGCTGGGCAAGCGCGTGGACTACTCCGGCCGCTCTGTCATCGTGGTGGGCCCCGATCTGAAGCTCTATCAGTGCGGCGTGCCCAAGGAGATGGCCATCGAGCTGTTCCGCCCGTTCATCATGAAGAAGCTGGTGGAGGACGGCCAGGCCAGCAACATCAAGGCCGCCAAGAAAAAGGTGGATCAGCAAAAGACCGAGGTCTGGGACGCGCTGGAGGTGGTCATCAAGGAGCACCCGGTGCTGCTCAACCGCGCGCCTACGCTGCACCGTCTGGGCATCCAGGCGTTCGAGCCGCTGCTGGTGGAGGGCCGCGCCCTGCGGCTGCATCCGCTGGTGTGCACCGCCTATAACGCCGACTTCGACGGCGACCAGATGGCCATCCACGTGCCTCTGTCCGCCGAGGCCCAGGCCGAGGCCCGCATCCTGATGCTCTCGGCCAACAACCTGCTCCGTCCCCAGGACGGCCAGCCGGTCACCGTGCCCACCCAGGACATGGTGCTGGGCTCCTACTACCTCACTTATATCCGGGACGACGAGCCCGGCGCCGGCAAGTGCTTCGCCACCCCTGCCGAGGCCATCATGGCCTACAACGAGAAGGTGGTGGGCATCCACGCCCCCATCAAGGTCCGTTTTACCCGCCGGGTGGACGGCGTCGTCCGCTCGCAGCTGGTGGACACCACCGTGGGCCGCATCATCTTCAACGAGCCCATCCCCCAGGACCTGGGCTTCGTGGACCGGTCCGATCCGGCCAACGCATTCCTGCAGGAGATCAGCTTCCGGGTGGATAAGAAGCTGCTGGGCAAGATTGTCCAGCGCTGCATCGACAAGCACGGCTTCACCATCGCCACCGAGGTGCTGGACAAGATCAAGGCCCTGAGCTACAAGTACTCCACCATCGGCGCCATCACCATCTCCATCTCCGATATGGTGGTGCCCGAGGCGAAAAAGCGCATCATCGCCGAGACCGAGACCACCAAGCTGCCCTATATCGAAAAGCAGTTCCGCAGGGGCTTCATCACCAATGACGAGCGCTACCGCCTGGTGGTGGCCGAGTGGGAGCGCACCACCAAGGACGTCACCGAGGCGCTGCAGGACAATCTGGACGAGTTCAACCCCATCTATATGATGGCCAACTCCGGCGCCCGCGGCTCCATGGCCCAGATCCGGCAGCTGGCTGGCATGCGCGGCCTGGTGGCCAACACCGCCGGCAAGACCCTGGAGATCCCCATCAAGGCCAACTACCGCGAGGGCCTGACCGTGCTGGAGTACTTCGTCTCCAGCCGCGGCGCCCGCAAGGGCCTGGCTGACACCGCTCTGCGTACTGCCGACTCCGGTTATCTGACCCGCCGTCTGGTGGACGTGAGCCAGGACGTGATCATCCGCGAGCAGGACTGCGGCACCACCGCCGGCAACGACGCCCGGGTGATCCTGGACAAGGTGGTCCGCGCCCGCGTCAGCATGGACGCCCTGGCGGGCAAGTTCGCCCCCCAGGATATCACCGATCCCGCCACCGGCGCGGTGGTCGTGCCCAAGTATAAGGCGTTCGGCAAGCGCGATGTGGAGGCCCTGGAGGCCGCCGGCATCGACGAGGTGGACGCCGCCGCGGCCGCCCAGACCTTCGGCGAGAGCATCCGCGGCCGGTTCCCCGCCGTGCCCATCGTGAGCCCCAAGACCGGCGAGGTGCTCTTTGACACCGACCACATGCTCATGCCCGTGGACGCCCAGACGCTGGAGGACAACGGCATCTTCACCGTGAAGGTCCGGTCTGTCATGTGCTGCGAGGCCCGCAGCGGCGTGTGCGCCAAGTGCTACGGCATGAACCTGGCCGTGGGCCGGCCGGTGAACCCCGGCGAGGCCGTCGGCGTCATCGCCGCCCAGTCCATCGGCGAGCCGGGCACCCAGCTGACCATGCGTACGTTCCACACCGGCGGCGCCGCCGGCTCCGACGTGGAGGACATCACCCAGGGCCTTCCCCGTGTGGAGGAGCTGTTCGAGGCCCGGCGGCCCAAGCGTGTGGCAGTGCTGGCGGAGATCAGCGGCGTAGTGAGCATGGAGGACGCCAAGAAGAACACCATCTGCGCCCTCACCATCACCAGCGAGGCCGACGGCGAGACCGTGGTCTATCAGATCCCCTATGCCAGCGGCATCCTGGTCGCCGACGGCGACCATGTCCAGAAGGGCCAGGAGCTGACCCGCGGCGCCCTCAACCCCCACGATGTGCTGCGTATCCGCGGCGTGGAGGATGACGAGTTCGGCCGCCAGGGCGTGCGCAACTATCTGGTCCAGGAGGTCCAGAAGGTGTACCGCCAGCAGGGCGTGGATATCAACAACAAGCACATCGAGGTCATCGCCCGCCAGATGCTGCGCAAGGTGCGGGTGGAAGAGCCCGGCAGCACCGACCTGCTGGGCGGCGCGGTGGTGGACCTGGCCGAGGTCCGCCGCGCCAACGACGCGGTGCAGGCCCGGATCGACGCGGGGGAGGAGGGCCTGGAGAAGGCCACCTGGACCCAGATCATCATGGGCATCACCAAGGCGTCCCTGGCCACCGAGAGCTTCCTGTCCGCCGCCTCCTTCCAGGAGACCACCCGCGTGCTCACCGACGCCGCCATCAAGGGCAAGGTGGACCACCTGGTGGGCCTGAAGGAGAACGTCATCATCGGCAAGCTGATCCCCGCCGGCTCCGGTCTGGATATGTACCGGAACGTGGGCGTGGAGACCGATGAGGAAAAGGCCGCCGAGGCCGAGGAATATGTGGACCTGTCCGCCCTGGTGGGCAGGAACAACGCCCTGTAAGAAATGACCAAAGCTGTCCGCCCCGCATTTGCGGGGCGGATGCGCTTTCCGGAAGAGAGGGAACGAAAATGGCGTGGTGGCTGCTGGGCGCAGCGTGCGCCGCGGCGCTGGCGCTTTGCCTGTGGTGTCTGGCGCTGCTGCCCCGGCGGGGAAGGCCGGAATGGGAGCAGCTGGGGCGGTACCGGTATGCCCACCGGGGGCTCCATGACCGGGCGGCCGGCAGGCCGGAGAACTCGCTGAGCGCGTTCCGCGCGGCGGCGGACGCCGGCTTTGGCGCGGAGCTGGATGTGCACCTGATGGCGGATGGGTCCCTGGCGGTGGTCCATGACGCGGACCTTGCGCGGGTGTGCGGCAGGCATGCGGTCATCGAGGAGCTTTGCCGGGAGGACCTGGCGGACTATCCGCTGCTGGACGGGGCCGGCCAGACGGTGCCGCTGCTGGAGCAGGTGCTGGATCTGTTCGAGGGGAGGGCGCCGCTCATCATCGAGCTGAAGGCCCAAAAGGGCAACGCCGCCGCTCTCACCGCGGCGGTGAAGGAGCGGCTGGAGCACTGGCAGGGGGTGTACTGCCTGGAGTCCTTCGACCCGACGGTGCTGCGGGAGCTGAAAAAGCGCTGGCCGCAGCCGATCCGGGGCCAGCTGAGCCGGAACTTCCTGACGGGAGAGGAGCATACCGGCTGCGGAGCCCTGGCCGACTGGGCCATGACCCATCTGCTGATCTGCTTCGCCGGGCGGCCGGATTTCGTGGCCTATCACTTCCCGGAGCGGCGGGAGCCGTCCCTGCGCCTGCAGAAAAAGCTCTACGGCATGCACGAGGTGTGCTGGACCGTCCGGGACAGGGAGACCATGCGCCGGCTGGAAAAACAGGGCGCGACGGTCATTTTTGAGAAATTTGTGCCGGAAAGCCCCTTTAGGGAGGAAAACAGGGGATAAAATCGCCGTAGAATGGGGATTTTTCCTTGACACATCAGGGTTTTTCTGTTAAAATCCTACTTTGTGTGATAGCGTGATTTTTTGCGCTTTGCGGTATTTTTGAAGGAAGGAGGAAAAACTATGCCTACTTTTAACCAGCTGGTCCGCAAGGGCCGCGAGAAGGTGACCTACAAGTCCACGTCCCCCGCCATGCAGAAGGGCCTGAACACCCTGAAGAACCGGGAGACCGA
>CANQOA010000070.1 GCA_947625355.1 uncultured Oscillospiraceae bacterium
GCCACCCGGTCGCAGATCTGCTCCACCACCCGCATCTCGTGGGTGATGACCACCACCGTGACCCCCAGCTCCCGGTTGATCTTCTTGAGCAGGTCCAGGATGGACTGGGTGGTGGTGGGGTCCAGGGCGCTGGTGGCCTCGTCGCACAGCAGCACCTGGGGCTGGGGATACTCGGCCAGCGACCGGGCGATGGCCACCCGCTGCTTCTGGCCGCCGCTGAGCTGCACCGGATAGGCGTCCGCCTTGTCGGGCAGGCCCACCAGCTCCAGCAGCTCCCGGGCCCGTTTCTCCCGCCATCCCTTCTCCCCCTTGACGCCGCTCAGCTCCAGGGGGAAGCAGATGTTTTGCAGCGCCGTGCGCTGCATGAGAAGGTTGAAGCCCTGGAAGATCATGCTCATGCCCCGCCGGGCCTTCCGCAGGTCCTTCTCCTTCAGCGCCGTCAGCTCCTGGCCGTTCACGGTCACTTTGCCGCCGGTGGGCTTTTCCAGCAGGTTGATGCACCGGACCAGGGTGCTCTTGCCCGCGCCGGACAGGCCGATGATGCCGAAGATCTCGCCCTTTTCGATCTCCAGGTTGATGTCCTGCAGGGCGTCCACCTTTCCGTCGCCGGAGCCGAAGGTCTTGTTCAGATGCTCTATCTTGATGATCGTCTCGCCCATACTGTCCTCTCTCAAAACAAAAATGCCGTCCCTGAAAACTCAAGGACGACATACAAAATACGCCGTGGTACCACCTTGCTTCGCCTGTGCCTCGCGGCACACGCCTTTGAGGGTTCCAACAAACCCCTGCGCTGTCACGGGCGCCCCCGTCGCGGACTACCTATCGCCCACGCGGCTCCAAGACCATGTTCGGCGGGCTCTCTGCGCCCCTTTCCAGCTGCCGGGGCTCTCTGGCGGCATAACCTTCCCGCTTACTCTTCTTTTCATTGCCTTTTGTGGTATTCGATTGTCCCTCATGTGAGGTTGGTGTCATTATAATCTCCCCGCGCCCCTGATGTCAACCGACAAATAAGTCGATTTTTCTGCGTGAGGCCGTGCATTTTTTGTATATTCTGGAGAATCGCATCAAAAAACGCCGCCCCCGGCAGGACCGAGGGCGGCAGTGAGCTTGAGGGATGAGCTCACTTTATTGCAGCTTATGCTTGTCGGAGAAGAACTCCTTGGTGGTCTTGACGATCACGCCGGACAGGGCCAGCAGCGCCACCAGGTTGGGGAAGGCCATCATGCCGTTGAGGGCGTCGGCCAGGTCCCACACCACGCCGATCTCCAGCATGGAGCCGATGGGCAGCACCAGCAGGAACAGGATCTTGTAGATGATGCTGATCTTGGTGCCGAACATATACTCGAAGCAGCGGGTGCCGTACAGGGACCAGCTGATGATGGTGGACAGGGCAAACAGGCTCAGGCCCACGGCGATGATGGTGGAGCCCACCTTGCCGCCCAGGACAACGCTCATAGCGGCCTGGACCAGGGGAGCGCCGCCGTTGCCGCCCCACTCGATGCCCAGCTCGGCACCGGCGCGGCAGTAGCTGGTGAGGACGATCAGGCTGGTCAGGGTGCAGATCACGATGGTGTCCATGAACACCTCGAAGATGCCGTACAGGCCCTGCTTGACGGGCTCGGTCTCGGAGGTGGCGGCATGCGCCATGGGGGCGGAGCCCATACCGGCTTCGTTGGAGAACACGCCGCGGCCGACGCCCTTCTGGATGGTGGTCATGATCATGATGCCGAACGCGCCGCCCAGCGCCGCGTCCGCGTTGAACGCGCCCTTGAAGATCATGACGAAGGTGGCGGGGATATACTTGATGTTGGCGAAGATGACGACCAGGCCGAAGATGATGTAGATGACGGCCATGACAGGCACCAGCTTCTCGGTGACGGAGCCGATGCGCTTGATGCCGCCGAACAGCACCAGGCCCACGATGACCATGACGATCAGGCCGACCACGAGGCTGGACACGGGCACCACCTGGCCCGCAATGGTCAGGGTCAAGGCGCCGGTGTTGCCGCCGAAGCTGTCGATCATGCCGTTGATGGAGCCGGCGATGGAGTTGATCTGGGTCATGTTGCCGATGCCGAAGGCGGCCAGCGCGCCGAAGATGCAGAACAGCACGCCCAGCCAGGTCCAATTCTTGCCCAGGCCGTTCTTGATGTAGTACATGGGGCCGCCCACCCAGTCGCCCTGGTCGTTGCGCTCACGGTATTTGACCGCCAGCAGCACCTCGGCGTACTTGGTGCACATCCCGAACAGCGCGCACAGCCACATCCAGAACACGGCGCCGGGGCCGCCGGCCACGATAGCGCCGGTGACGCCGGCGATGTTGCCGGTGCCAACGGTGGCGGCCAGAGCCGTCGTCACCGCCTGGAAGGGCGTGACCTCACCTTTGCCGGCTTTCTGCCCGGAGAACACCTTGCCGATGGTGTTCTTCATGGCATAGCCGAACTTGCGGAACTGGGGGAAGCCCATCCGAACGCTCAGATAGACGCCCGTGCCGGCCAGCAGGACCAGCAGTACCGGTCCCCATACCCAGCCGTCGATCGCTGTGATGATGCCAGGAATAGACATAGCTCTTCTCTCCTTGTGTTGTTTTTAGTATGCCCTGTGCCGCGCCGGTTAAAACAAAATGAGCCTACCCGAAGGTACGCTCAAGCTTACGGACAGTGCCACCAGTGGCGGCGGTGCCAGTTCTGTCCTTTTGCCTGAGAGTTTGAGCGTGTCTGCCTTGCCCCTTCGGCCCCCGCGAACTCCGCGGGCTTCTCCAGAATCCCATCCACCGACAGTCCCTTCCGGTCCAGCCGGCTTCCACGGGCGATATGCGATTGGTCATGGCCGCAGCACAGCGGTCTTTACTATACCTATACTATAGACGATTGTGGGATTTTTTGCAAGCCTTACTTATTTAACAAATTCAACAGGTATTTTCGCAACTTTTTATGCAGTTTTTCACAGTTCAATTTCCTATATTCCCCATTTGCTTTCCAGGTAATGGAGCATCCGGCCGCAGCTCCCGCGCCTTTCTGGCGCAGTTGGCCGCCCACTCGTCATAGCCCTGCTCAGCGCACGCCCGGCTCAAAAGCTCCCACGGCGCCGCCCCCCATGCCTCCGGCTCGGTGGTATAGTTCATGTCCCGCCGGGTGATGTCCAGCGCCCGGCGGCAGTACCGCTCGCACTCGGCCCAGCGGCCCTGGGCCGCCATGAGCCGGGCCAGGTCCATGAGCGGCTCCCGCTGCTCCGGGGCCTCAAAGACCGCCCGCAGCAGCCACAGCTCCGCCTCGTCCCGCCGGTCCAAATGCTCCAGGCACCGGGCGATGTACCGCATGGACGCGGCCCGCTCCGGGGCCCAGGTGGCCGACGGCATGGCCAGGTGGCCGCGCAGCGTCTCGACGGCCTCCCCCCAGCGGCCGCGAAACATGTACTCCCGCCCCAGATAGTGCCGGCAGCGGTCGTCCTCCGGGTTTTCCGCCGCGCTCAGCTGGAGCAGTCCCAGATACTCCCCCCTGCTCTTTGTCCCGTCCGGATGGTGCTCCAGGCGCATGCCCGGCACGAAACAGTATACCGGCTCGGTCTCATACCGCAGCACCTCGTGCACCGGATATACCCACCGGCATACCCCCGGCCGGTGGACCTTCTCATAGAGGAACTTCACCCCGTCGGACCCGTCGGGCTGGAAGGACCAGACATATTCATACCGGGCCGTGGTGCATCCCGGCCGCCAGGCCGCCTCCAGCGCGGCCCGCCACCCGGGACACAGCACCTCGTCCAGGTCCGTGCACACCAGGATGTCCGCGTCGTCCGGCGCCAGGTCCATGGACCGGTTGCGGGCAACGTCGAACCGCCAGGGCACGATCCGCTCCACGGTCACATGGGCCCCCAGCGCCTCCAGCGCGGCCGCGGTGCCGTCGGCGCTGCCGGTGTCCAGCACGTATACCCCGTCCGCCTCGGCCATGGAGGCCATCCACCGGGCCGCGAACGGTTCCTCATCCTTCGCGATGGCATAGACATAGATCCGCATAAAAAACGCCCCCTGCCGGTCATTGTATGCCCGGTCAGGGGGTCTTGTTCCGATGTGTTATGCGCCCAGCTTTTCCTGCCGCTCCTGCTGCTCATACTGGAGCATGTAGAGCTTATAGTACCGGCCGTGCTGGTGCAGCAGCTGCTGATGGGTGCCCTGCTCCAGGATCTCGCCGTGGGACAGGAGGATGATGTTGTCCGCGTGCTGGATGGTGGAGAGCCGGTGGGCCACGATGAGCATGGTGCCGATGTTCTTCATCTTCTCCAGGGACTCCTGGATGAGCAGCTCCGTCTCCGTGTCGATGTTGGCGGTGGCCTCGTCCAGGATCATGACCTCCGGCCGGTGGATGATGGTACGGGCGAAAGAGAGCAGCTGCCGCTGGCCGGCGGAGAAGTTGTTGCCCCGCTCCCGGACCACCTCGTCCAGGCCGCCGTCCAGCTTGTTGATGAAGCGGTCGGCATTGACATACCGGCAGGCCTCCCAGATCTGCTCGTCGGTGAAGGAGTCCTCCCGGAGCACGATGTTGGAGCGGATGGTGCCGGAGAACAGGAACACGTCCTGGAGCATCTGGCCGAAGTGCCTGCGCAGAGACGAGGTCTTGATGTGCTTGATGTCGATGCCGTCGATGAGTATTGACCCCTTCTGGATGTCATAGTTGCGGCAGATCAGGCTGAGGATGGTGCTCTTGCCGGAGCCGGTGGCGCCCACCAGGGCCACGGTCTGCCGGGGCGCGACGTGGAAGCTGACGCCCTTGAGCACCCACTCGCCGGGGTTGTAGGCGAACCACACGTCCTTGAACTCGATCTCTCCCTCGATGTGGTCCAGTTCGATGGCGTCCGGCTCATCCACCAGCTCGGGCTTCATGTCGAACACGGCGAAGATCTTCTCCGCCGAGGCGAAGGCGGACTGGAGCATGTTGAACTGCTCGGCCAGCATCTGGATGGGGTCGAA
>CANQOA010000071.1 GCA_947625355.1 uncultured Oscillospiraceae bacterium
GTCCTTCAGGTCGAACCAGGTGAAGCCCAGGTCGATGGTGATGCCCCGGCGCTTCTCCTCCTCCAGCCGGTCGGTGTCCCGGCCGGTGAGGGCCCGGATCAGGCTGGTCTTGCCATGGTCGATATGGCCGGCCGTGCCGATGATCACATGCTTCATCCCAGTACCTCCCCCAGCATCCGGGCCGTCAGTTCAAACTCCTCCCGGTCGATGGTGCGCACGTCCAGCAGCACCTTGTCCTCCGCCACCCGGGGCACGATGGGCACCGCCAGGCGCAGCATGGCGTGCTCCAGCGCGTCCGCGGACATCTCCCACGGGTCGATGATCACCGCGGCGCTCTCCAGCCGCTCCAGGGGCAGGCTCCCGCCGCCCACCTGGCTCTGGCAGGGGCCCACGGAGATATCCGCCCGGCGGCAGGAAGCGCGCAGCATGGCCGCCAGCTCCTCCGCCCGGGCCCGGGCCGCGCCGCTCTTCTCCGAGATCATGCGCAGCACCGGCACCGTCTCCGCGATCCGCTCCGGCCGCAGGTACTCCAGCAGCACCAGCTCCAGGGCCGTGACGGTGAACTTGTCCACCCGCAGGGCGCGAGTCAGGGGATGGCGCTTCATCCGGGCAATGAGCTCCTTCCGGCCCAGGATGATGCCCGCCTGGGGGCCGCCCAGCAGCTTGTCGCCGCTGAAGCACACCACGTCGATGCCCGCCCGGATAGACTCCTGGACCGTGGGCTCATGGCTCAGGCCGTATTTCTCCAGATCCACCAGCACACCGCTGCCCAGATCCTCGATGACGGGGATGCCCCGCCCGTGGGCCAGCTCTGTCAGCTCCGACGCCTCCACCGATTCGGTGAAGCCCACGATCCGGTAGTTGCTGGTATGGACCTTCAATATGGCCTTCGTCTGGTCGGTGATGGCCTCCTCATAGTCGGAGAAATGGGTCTTGTTGGTGGTGCCCACCTCCCGCAGGGTGGCGCCGCTCTGCTGGCACACGTCCGGCACCCGGAACTTGCCGCCGATCTCCACCAGCTCGCCCCGGCTGGTCAGCACCTCGCCGCCGCTGGCGATGGTGCTCAGCACCAGCAGCACGGCGGCGGCGTTGTTATTGACGACCATAGCGGCCTCCGCGCCGGTGAGCCGGCACAGAAGCTTCTCAAAATGGGCATACCGCTCCCCCCGGCGGCCGTTCTCCAGGTCATACTCCAGATTGGAGTACCCGGTGACGATATCCGCCAGATGCGCCGCCTGGGCCCGGCTGATCGGAGCCCGGCCCAGGTTCGTATGCAAAACGGTGCCCGTGGCGTTGATGACCTTGCGCACCTTGGGGGCGCACAGGTCCGCCAATGCGTCCGCCACCGCCTGCTCCAGGCCGTCGATGGCCTGCGCGGCGGCGGCCGCGTCCTCCGCCTCGCGGATGGTCTCACGCAGCCGTCCGGTCTGTTCCCGAACGGTCTCCGTCACGAGGCCGCGCCCATACCGGTCGATGAGAGCGCGCATGCTCTCCCGCTCCAGCAGGACGTCCACCTTGGGGATGTTTCTGAAAAGTTCGTTTTTATCCATGTTTTCTCCGCATCGTCCTCTCTCCCGCCCTGTGGGCGGGAGGTGGTATTCGTTGCTTTGAAAACCTCTCAGGTCAGGCGGATCAGCTTTTCGCCCTTCTCCGTCACATGGCCGATCACGGCCGCGCGGGTGTCCAGCCCCGCGTCCTCCAGCCGCTCCATGGCCTCCCGCGCCAGCTCGCCCGGCAGGCTCACCAGCAGTCCGCCGGAGGTCTGGGGGTCGAACAGCAGGTCCGTCAGGGCCTCGTCCGCGCCGCCCGGGTCCAGCTTATCGCCGAAGTAGCCCCGGTTCCGGTAGGCGCCGGCGGGCACCAGGCCCATGGCGGCGTAGTCCATGGCCTCCCCGATGAGGGGGATGGACGCGCCCTCCAGCACCAGCGTCACGTCGCTGGCCTCGGCCATCTCCACGGCGTGGCCCATCAGGCCGAAGCCGGTGATGTCCGTGCAGGCGTGGACCGGCAGGGCCTCCAGGGCCTCCTTCGCCTTCCGGTTCAGGGAGCTCATGACCACCGCGGCCTCATGGGCCGCCGCCTCGGAGGCGATGTCGCCCTTCACCGCCGTGTTCACCACGCCGGAGCCCAGCTGCTTGGTCAGGATCAGAGCGTCGCCGGGCCTGGCGCCATAGTTCTTCCAGATCCGCTGGGGGTGGACGAAGCCGGACACGCACAGCCCGTAGAGGGGCTCGTCGTTCTGGATGGAGTGGCCGCCGATGAGGATGGCGCCCGCCTCCTTCACCTTGTCCGCGCCCCCGGCCATGATGTCCCCCAGGATGGAGGGGTCCAGGCAGCCGGGGAAGCCCACCAGGTTCAGCGCGATCTTCGGCGTACCGCCCATGGCGTACACGTCGCTCAGGGAGTTGGCGGCGGCGATCTGGCCGAACAGATAGGGATCGTCCACCACAGGGGTGAAAAAGTCCACCGTCTGGATCAGGGCCGAATCGTCCGAAAGTTTGTATACGGCCGCATCGTCGGAGGTGGCGACGCCGACCAAGAGGTTTTCATCCGTAAAGGAAGGCAGCTTGCTCATCACCTGAGCAAGGGTCTCGGGACCTATCTTGGCCGCTCAACCCGCCGCCTTGGTCATTTGGGTGAGTCTGACCTTCTCTGCCACGGCCGCCACCTCCTTTCGATGCGTTATGCCGTCATTGTTGTTTCTCAGCCCACATAGCCGGCGGCCTTGAGGGCCTCCACGGCCTTTGCCTTGTTGGCCTCGCTGACCAGCACGATGGGGCCGGTGCAGCCCATGCCGCTCTCGGCATAGACGCCCATCTTCCACAGCACCTTCACCGCGTCGTCCAGGTCCATGACCTCGATGCCGGGGATCTGGGCGGTGACGATCTCCTTGGGAGGCGCCGTTACTTCCTCGTCCTTCTCGGCGCTCTTGGCGCTGCTCTTCAGCCCCGCCAGCAGTTCCTTCAGGCCCGCCTTGTTGGCGGCCTCGAACTCGGCCTTGGCCACCTCGAACACCTTGCCCCGCACCAGCTGGGCGGCGAAGCGGATGGCATTGGCGATGACCGGCGCGCCGGAGGCGCGGGAGATGATCATCACCAGCTGGTCATAGCCCTCGCCGATGCCGGGGCCGTAGCCGTAGCCCACAGCCTCGAAGCTGCCGCCGGTGGCATAGGAGCTGAGCAGCTTGCTCATCACGTTGCCGGTGAGGGAGTCCATCACCATCACGTCCGCGGAGCCCTGGAGCACGTCGTTGCCCCGCATCACCGCGCCGCCGTCGGCACGGGCGGACTCGGCGAAGCGGATGGGATAGCCGTTCTCCTGCAGCTGCTTGAGGACCTTCTCGGTCTGGCGGGCGCCGTCCACGTTCAGGATGCCGATGGTGGGCTCGGCCACGCCGCAGGTCTTGGCGGTGATGACGCCAGCGATGGCGTTGCGCACCATGCCCTCGATGCGGTCGGTGCTGGAGGTGCCGGTGGTGTTGGCCAGATACATCTCCCTGCCGAAGGCGGGCGTCACAGCCCGGCCCACGGTGGACACGCCGATGGGGAACGGGAAATGCATGGTAACGGCGCCGTCCACCTCGCCGGAGGCGAGCAGCTCCTGCATCTTGTCGTGGCCCTCGTCGTCGTTGGCCACATGGACGGTCTTGACGCCCTCGGCCTCCAGAGAGCCGATATACCAGACCTCGATGCCGTCTCTGGCGGCGGCCAGGGCGGCGCGCATGGCGTTTTCCTCGCCGTGCTCGGAGCCCATGCCTGTCAGGGCGATCTTGGGCTTTTTGCCGTAGCTGCCGCTGGTGAGACCTTCCGCCATTTCCAGGAAGGTCTCGGCGATCATTTTCTCGATCTTTCCTGCCATAGCTCTGCCCGCCTTATTCTTTCGCCATCAGCATGGAGGCGAACTCCTTCATGGCGTCCGCGATCATGCCGCGGACCTCGGTCTCGCTGACGCCGGCAGCGGCGGATTCCTCGGCGGCGGTGTTGGCCTGGATGACGAAGGACACGCCGTCGAACAGGTTGGTCATGCGGCCCAGGAACAGGCTGCCCTTGCCGATGATCATGGCGCGGCGGACCTTGCCGGCCAGGATGTCCTCCCGGGCGAAGCCGATGTAGGGCACGCCGGAGGGGATATGGCCCTGGGTGGGAGCGAAGCCCACCAGGCCGTGCTTGGAGGCGAAGGTGGCCAGGTCCTTCTTCTCCAGCTCGCCCCGCTTCACGGCCAGAGCCGCGATCATCTTATAGTTGGCCTGGGGCACGTCGCCGGCGCCCGCGGGCTTGGTGATGTCGGGGTTCTGCATCTCGGGGGAGTACTTGTCGATGTCGGTGATCTTCAG
>CANQOA010000072.1 GCA_947625355.1 uncultured Oscillospiraceae bacterium
CCAGCGACACGGAGGTCATCTCCTACGTCATCACCAAGGAGCGGCTCACCGCTCCCTCCATCGAGCAGGCGGTCAACCAGGCCATGTTCCTCATCAAGGGCGCCTATTCCATGGTGGTCATGAGCCCGTCCAAGCTCTTGGCGGTCCGGGACGAGAACGGCTTCAGGCCCCTGTGCTACGGCCAGCGGGAGGACGGGGCCTATGTGGTGGCGTCGGAGACCTGCGCGCTGGAGGCGGTGAACGCCCGGTTCATCCGGGACGTGGAGCCGGGGGAGATCGTGGTGTTCTCCAAGGACGGCGTGGAGTCCATCCGGGACCACTGCGGCAAGGCGCCGAAAAAGCTGTGCGTGTTTGAGCACATCTACTTTGCCCGGCCCGACTCCGTCATCGACGGCGTCAGCGTCCATGAGGCGCGGGTCCGTGCCGGCGAGCGGTTGGCCCTGCGCCACCCGGCGGACGCGGACGTGGTCATCGGCGTGCCGGACTCCGGTCTGGACGCGGCTCTGGGCTATGCCCGGGCCTCCGGCATCCCCTACGGCGTGGGCTTTATCAAAAACCGCTATGTCGCCCGCACTTTCATCGCGCCCGGCCAGAGCACCCGGGAGGACCTGGTGCGCATCAAGCTCAACCCGGTGGCCAGCGTGGTGCGGGGCAAGCGGGTGGTGGTGGTGGAAGATTCCATCGTCCGGGGCACCACCAGCGCCCGATTCGTGCGGCTTTTGCGGGAGGCCGGCGCCGCCCAGGTGCATGTGCGCATCTCCGCGCCGCCGTTTTTGAACCCCTGCTATTACGGCACCGACATCGACTCCCGGGACAACCTGATCGCCTGCCACCACACGGTGGAGGAGATCGGCACCATCATCGGCGCGGACAGCCTTGGCTATCTGCCGGTGGAGGACCTGCCCTGGCTGCTGGGGGATGCGGGCTGCGAGGGCTTCTGCGACGCCTGCTTCACCAACAACTATCCCACGGCCATTCCCAAAAACAGCGCCAAGAGCCGTTTCGAGTACAAGATCAGCGAGGGGAGGCCGGACGCCGATGCCTGAGGACAGCTATTCCGCCAGCTATGCCGCCGCGGGCGTGGACATCACCGCCGGCTACAAGGCGGTGGAGCTGATGAAGCGCCATATCGCCCGTACCGCCATCCCCGGGGTCCTGGGGGGCATCGGCGGGTTCGGCGGGCTTTTCGAGCCGGACCTGGCCGGCATGGAGCACCCGGTGCTCATCTCCGGCACCGACGGCGTGGGCACCAAGCTGCGCGTCGCCCAGTATCTGGACAAGCACGACACCATCGGCGTCGACTGCGTGGCCATGTGCGTCAACGATGTGGTCTGCGCGGGCGCGAAACCGCTCTTCTTCCTGGATTACATCGCCTGCGGGAGGAATATCCCCGAGCGCATCGCCGCCATCGTGGCGGGGGTGGCTGAGGGCTGCGTCCAGGCCGGCTGCGCCCTGGTGGGCGGTGAGACCGCCGAGCACCCCGGCGTCATGCCCGAGGACGACTATGACCTGGCCGGCTTCACCGTGGGCATCGTGGACAAGAGCAAGATTCTGGACGATTCCAAAACTGCGCCTGGCGACGTGCTGCTGGCGCTGCCCTCCAGCGGAGTGCACTCCAACGGCTTCTCCCTGGTGCGGAAAGTGTTCGGCCTGGATGAGCGCCCCCAGACGCTGGACAAGCGTTCCGATGAGCTGGGCACGACCCTGGGCGAGGCGCTGCTGACCCCCACCAGGATCTATGTGAAGCCTGTGCTGGCTCTGATGGAGCAGGTCCAGGTCAAGGGCGTCAGCCACATCACCGGCGGCGGATTTTATGAGAACATCCCCCGGAGCATCCCGGCGGGCCTCTCCGTCCGCATCGAAAAGGCGGCGGTACGGACCCCGGCCGTCTTTGGCCTCATCCAAAAGGCGGGGGAGATCCCCGAGCGGGACATGTTCAACACCTTCAACATGGGCGTGGGCATGACCGTCACCGTGGCCGCGGCGGACGCGGACCGGGCCCTGGCGGTGCTGCGGGCGCGGGGCGAGGACGCCTATGTGCTGGGGACGGTGGTCTCCGGCGGAGAGAGGGTGCAGCTGGTATGACGAGAACGCGCATCGCCGTGTTCGTCTCCGGCGGCGGCACCAACCTGCAGGCGCTGCTGGACGCCCAGGCGGCGGGAAAGCTCCATTCCGGCCAGATCGTGCTGGTGGTATCCAGCCAGCCGGGGGCCTATGCCCTGACCCGGGCGGAAAAGGCGGGGGTGCCCGCGGTGGTCTGCTCCCGCAAGGAACTGGGCAGCCAGGCGGCCTTCGAGGCGGCTATATTGAAAGCTCTGGATCAGGCCGGCGCGGAGATGATCGTGCTGGCGGGGTTCATGAGCATTTTGAGCAAGGACTTCACCGACCGGTTCCCGGAGCGGATATTGAACGTCCACCCGGCGCTGATCCCCTCCTTCTGCGGCAAGGGCTATTACGGCCTCAAGGTCCACGAGGAGGCCCTGAAGCGGGGCGTGAAGGTCACCGGCGCCACGGTGCATTTTGTCAACGAGATCCCCGACGGGGGGCGCATCATCGCCCAAAAACCCGTGCCGGTGGAGGACGGCGACACGCCGGAGAGTTTGCAGCGGCGGGTCATGGAACAGGCGGAGTGGATCATCCTGCCCCAGGCGGCGGAGATGGTCGCCGCGGACATCGCAAGGAGGAAAGAGCATGACTGACTTGACAGCGTATCTCGGCGAACGCACCTACCCCGGCCGGGGCATCGCCCTGGGCCGCAGCGCCGACGGCAGGAAGGCCGTCATCGTCTATTTCATCATGGGCCGCAGCGTCAACAGCCGCAACCGGGTGTTCGTCCAGACCGACGACGGCATCCGCACCCAGGCCCACGACCCGGCCAAGATGTCGGACCCCAGCCTCATCATCTACCACCCGGTGCGCGTCGTCGGCCGGGAGACCGTGGTCACCAACGGGGACCAGACCGACACCGTCCGGGACGCCCTGCTGGCCGGGCAGAGCTTTGCCGCCGCTTTGCGCACCCGCGAATTTGAGCCGGACGGGCCCAACTGGACCCCCCGCATCTCCGGGCTGGTGGCCCCGGACGGCAGCTATAAGCTCTCCATCCTCAAGAGCCTGGACGGGGACCCCGCCTGCTGCTGCCGGTATTTCTATGAATACGACAAGCCCCAGGCAGGCCTTGCCCACATCATCCACACCTACGCCGCCGATGGGGAGCCCCTGCCGTCCTATCAAGGCGAGCCCGCCCCTGTGGCCATCGGCGCGCCTGACGCGGCAAGCTTGGCGGACCAGGTCTGGGCGGCCCTCAACGAGGACAACAAAGTATCCCTGTACGTGTCCATGATCGACTTGGCAACGGGGGAGCGGGACACGGCGATCGTCAACAAACACACCAGCTGAAAAGGAGCGCGAGATGAAAGAACTGGAACTGAAATACGGCTGCAACCCCAACCAGAAGCCCTCCTGCATCTTTATGTCCGACGGCCGGGACCTGCCCATCCGGGTGCTCAACGGCAAGCCGGGCTATATCAATTTCATGGACGCCTTCAACTCCTGGCAGCTGGTGAAGGAGCTTTCCGAGGCCACCGGCCTGCCCGCTGCCGCCAGCTTCAAGCACGTGTCCCCGGCGGGAGCGGCCGTGGGCAAGCCCCTGTCCGATGTGGACAAGAAGATCTATTTCGTGGACCAGGCGGCGGAGCTTTCTCCCATCGCCTGCGCCTATATCCGGGCCCGGGGCGCGGACCGGCTGTGCTCCTACGGCGACTGGGCGGCCCTCAGCGAGGTCTGCGACGAGGCCACGGCCCGGTATCTGAAGGAGGAGGTCTCCGACGGCGTCATCGCCCCCGGCTATTCCGACGAGGCCCTGGCCATCCTCAGGACCAAGAAAAAGGGCAATTATAATGTGGTCGAGATCGATCCGGACTACGTCCCCGCCCCGGTGGAGCGCAAGGACGTGTACGGCATCACCTTCCAGCAGGGGAGAAACGAATATAAGGTCACGGCGGACGCCTTCGCCAACATCGTGACCAAGAACAAGGACCTGCCCCCCGAGGCGGTCATCGACATGACCGTGGCCCTCATCACCCTCAAGTACACCCAGTCCAACTCCGTCTGCTA
>CANQOA010000073.1 GCA_947625355.1 uncultured Oscillospiraceae bacterium
TCGGCGGTGAACAACATCTATTACGAGGCCACGAAAGACACCATCGCGGCCTTTGAGAAGGAGGGATACAGGCGGAATGAGCAAAACCGTCAAAAACACAGCAAAGCAAGATCGCGTAAATGACTTCAAGGTGTTTTTTGGTACGCAGGTTGCAGACTTTTCCGGAGAATCTCAAAAAACGGTCATTCCCACGGGGAAACCTCCACGTCGGGCCGGCCGGCCAGCATCCGGCCCACGGCCTCCGCCTGCTCGGCGGTACAGCCCACCCGGCGCAGGAACGGCAACGCGGGGAGCACGTCCTCCAGCGCCGGCGTGTCCAGATGCTCCGCGTTCAGGTCCTCCAGCTCCGTCAGCCCCCGCAGCGGCGACGGGTCCATGGGTGCCGTTCCCCGGACGTCCAGAAACTCCATCCCGGTCATCGTCTCCACGCCCGCGAGGCTCGCCACCGGCATGTCTGCGAAAAGGTGGGTCAGTCCCGTGAGCGCGGACAGGGCCGTCATATCCTCCAGGGGCTCGTCGCACCACAGATACAGCTGCTCCAGCCCCGTGAGCCCGCCGATGAGCGCCAGGTCCGCCTCCCTGACCGGGCGGATAAAGAGGCATGTCAGCCTGGTCATGGACCCCAGGGCGGAGATGTCCGTGAGGCCCCGGCAGTCCATGATGCTGAGAAAGCGCAGCTTCGGGATGGCGGCGGCCGCCGTCAGGTCGGTCACGGCGGTGGCGCCCGCGGACAGGTTGCACAGCTCCCGGCACCCGATCAGCGGCGACAGGTCCCGGACGGGGTTGTCGCCGATATACAGATCCAGCAGATGCTCGCATCCCGACAGGGGCGACAGGTCCGCGATCCGGTTGCCGTGCAGCGCCAGCCGCTGCACCCACGACCCCTCCAAAGGCGACAGGTCCGTGATGCGCTGATTGCACAGGGCCAGCTCCTGCAGCGCGGAGAAATACCGGAGGTCCTCCAGGGTATCCACCGTGCCGCCCTCGGCGCCGAGCTCGCCGCTGATGCGCAGCTCCGCCCCGTGGATATCCATCTCCCACCAGCTGTTGAAGTGCTCGTCCCCGCAGAGGAAGAGGTGGGTGATCTGCGCCAGATCGTCCCAGGTGACCGTGCCCGGCTCCTTGCCCAGCTGGCGGCACACCTCCGCCTCGATGGCAGGGCTGGAAAACGCGTACAGATCCGGGTCCCCGGCCGCGCTTCCCCGCTGCCAGAAGGAGGCGCCCGCCAACACGCACACTGCCAGCAGCGCGCACAGCGCCGGCAGCACGGCGCGCCGCCGCCGGCCCCTGACCGCCCGCTCCAGGGCCCGCTCCAGCGCCGCCGCGCTCTGGTACCGGTCCTTGGGATCGAACCGGGTGCACCGGCTCACCACTGCCCGCAGCGGCGCAGGCGTCTCGCCCTCCTCCAGGCGGCACTCCCCGGTGGACAACTCATGCAGCAGCACGCCCAGGGCGTAGATGTCGGACCGGGGATCGGTCTGCCGGTAGCCGAATTGCTCCGGCGGGGCGGAAAAGGCGGTGCCCCGCAGCTCCGTGTCCCGGCTGTCCTTCCTGTCATAAAAGCGGGAGATGTCAAAGTCGATGAGCACGAACGCCCCCGCCGGGGTGCGGACGATGTTCTCCGCCTTGATGTCCCGGTGGATGAGGGGCGGGTCCTGGCTGTGGAGCCGGCGCAGCGTCCGGCACAGGGACAGACCGACCCGCGCCGTCTCCGCCGCCGGGAAGGGGCCCCTCTTCTGCACCAGGTCCAGCAGGGACTCCCCCTCCACATATTCCCGCAGCAGATAGGCGGCCCCGTCACTGCGGAAAAAGCGGTACATCTTCGGGATGCCGTCGCCGGCCAGCCGGGACAGGAGCGCGAACTTCCTTTCCGCGTCCTCCGCCGGATGGAGCAGCCGCTTGAGCACCAGCTTTTCGCCTGTCTCCCTCGCCCGCAGCAGCACCGTCTGGCGCTCCGGGCCGTCCTTCAAAAGCGCCAGCGGCTCATATTCTTCCCCCAGCTCCGGGGGCAGGAAGCGCCAAAGCGCGCTCTGCTCGTCATCACGGTCGGACGGCATATGATCATCCCCCTGTCCAATATGGCTAAATTATAACAACTGCAAGACAAATGTCAATCATCCGCTCAGCGGCCCGCGGGGAGAGCACTTTTAAAAAGGGTCCGCGGACAAAATAAGTCCCCGATCCAAGATCAGGGACTTTGGCACCCATGAGACGATTCGAACGTCCGACCTGCCGCTTAGGAGGCGGCTGCTCTATCCTGCTGAGCTACATGGGCTTGTTCACTTTTTCCGATGTGCCCCCGATTTGGCGGAATGTTCACGTTTACTTAGGAGGCGGCTGCTCTATCCTGCTGAGCTACATGGGCGCGTGCTCTGCTATTGTAATGGAAAACCGGGTCTGTGTCAAGCACAGGCCCGGTTTTCTTGCCGCGAACGGATCATCGCTCGTAGTGATGGGCCTGCTGGAGGACCATCTCCTTGACCTTCATCAGACGGACCTTGGTGGAGGACTCGTTCTCCGCCAGCTTCATGGTGATGTAGCGGATGTTCTCCTGCAGGTCCGGGATCATCACGTACTCCAGGGCGTTGACGCGCCGGCGGGTCTTTTCGATGTCCTCGGCCAGCAGCTGCATGGTCTTTTCCACCTCAGCCAGCTCCAGCATGTCCTCGAACACCTGATACAGCTGGCGCAGCGCGTCGTCCAGCTCGCCACTGGTCTGGGCGAAGCCGTAAGGCAACTGCCCGTCCTCGTCGGGGGAGCGCTGGGAAAATTCATAGACCGGCACGTTCACGCTCATGATGTTCTTGTGGCTCACGTTCAGCTCCATGCGCTGCCGGGCGTAGAGAAGGCTCTGCTCCAGCATCTCCGGGCTCATGACGGCGCTGGCCATGCTCATGGCGGCAAACGCCTTGGACAGGCCCTCGTCCACTCTCTCCCGCAGGAGCTTGTTGCGGCGGACGATGTCCATGAACTGGCGCATCTCCTCGTCCCGTTTGTCCTTGAGGAGCTTGTGGCCCCGGCTGGCGGTGCGCAGCCGTCCCTTGAGCTGGTTGAGGACCATCCGTGTGGGTGTCACGGCGCTTTTCGGCATAAGATCACCTCGCTATCCGGACTTGCGTCCGGCTCATTCCTCGGCCTTCTTGGGCATATACTTCTCGATCTGCTCCACCTTCACCCGCTTCAGCTCGCTGCGGGGCAGCAGACTGAGCAGCTCCCAGCCCAGGTCCAGGGTCTCGATGATGGACCGGTTGGTCTGGTTGCCCTGGTTGACGTAGCGCTTTTCGAACTCGTCCGCGAAATGGGCGTATTTCTTGTCCGTCTCGCTCAGGGCGGCCTCGCCCAGGATGGTCATCAGCTCCTTGGCCTCCTTGCCGGCGGCGTAAGCGGAGAACAGCTGGTTCATGGTGCCGGCGTGGTCCTCGCGGGTACGGCCCTCGCCCACGCCCTTGTCCTTCAGACGGCTCAGGCTGGGCAGCACGTCCACCGGGGGCACGATGCCCTTGCGGTGCAGCTCGCGGGAGAGGATGATCTGGCCCTCGGTGATGTAACCGGTCAGGTCGGGGATGGGGTGGGTCTTGTCGTCCTCGGGCATGGTCAGGA
This sequence comes from uncultured Oscillospiraceae bacterium, assembly GCA_947625355.1. Taxonomy (GTDB): domain Bacteria; phylum Bacillota; class Clostridia; order Oscillospirales; family Oscillospiraceae; genus CAJOIG01. The sequence continues at coordinate 3,601 of CANQOA010000073.1, forward strand.
TGGGGATCATGGTGATGGAGCCCTTCTTGCCCACCCGGCGGCCGGCCCGCTCGTACATGGTGGCCAAGTCGGTGTACATATAGCCGGGATAGCCGCGGCGGCCGGGGACCTCCTTCTTGGCGGCGGAGACCTCGCGCAGGGCCTCGGCATAGTTGGTGATGTCGGTCAGGATGACCAGCACGTGCATGTCCTTCTCAAAGGCCAGATACTCGGCGGCCGTCAGGGCCATACGGGGGGTGGAGATGCGCTCCACGGCGGGGTCGTTGGCCAGGTTGGAGAACACCACGGTCCGGTCGATGGCGCCGGTGCGGCGGAAGTCGTTGATGAAGTACTCGGACTCCTCGAAGGTGATGCCGAT
>CANQOA010000074.1 GCA_947625355.1 uncultured Oscillospiraceae bacterium
GTTCGTAAACTGAACGGAAAACCACCAGTCCTGTTTCGTACAGAACTGGTGGCCTAACCTGTTTCTTTTGTGTCTACCAACCCTTGACTATTTCACCCTTCCGGGACCGCAGCGGCCGTTTCGTATATCGTTTGTATGTCGCTTACTCGCTCACCACCGGGGGCAGCCCCACGGCGCTGATCTGGTCCTGCAGGGCCTCGATCTTCCGCCGCTGGACCACAAAGCGGTGCCGGGAGGAGAACTCCCCGGCCAGGATCAGCCCCACGAACAGCCCCAGGCAGATGGTGGTGAAGGGGTTGCTGTGGTCGACCGTCCCGCCGTCCAGGACCGCCTCCAGGCTCCTGGCAAAGGCGCTGTACACATAGGGCACCGCGTAGCACCCGGCGCACAGCAGGGCCGCCAGCTTGGGCACCACGTAGCGGTAGCGCACCTGGGAGAATCTTTTCAGCAGCGGCAGGATCAAAAAGACGATCGACACCACGCACAGGCTGATGAGGATCACCGTCAGATAGGGCGCGAGATCCCGGCAGACCTCGTGCATGCTCACCAGCGTAAAGGAGGCGGCGCTCTTATCCGCCATGACGGGGACGGACTGCACGAACCAGAACACCACCAGCGACACGTTGGCCGCCATGGCCAGGATCGTGAAGATCACGGCGAACACCCGCCATCCGGTGACGAGGCTCAGCTTTTTGTCCGGTCTGGCGTCGGCGTAGCGCAGCGGGTCCACCGCCACCACGGGGGCCGGCTGCGCGCCGGGGACCGGCGTGCCGCAGGTAGGGCATACCCGGGCCAAAGGATTCAACTCATGCTTGCAGTTGGGACAGACCATATCACGACCTCCTTATAAAATCAAAAATGTATCTGTCGTACGATTTGCCGCTTGCTTCCGGCGGCTCAGAACAGGCCGCCCAGGCTCCCCAGACCGCCGGTCAGGCGGCTCATGGACTGGGCGGAGGCCTCCTCCGCCTTGCGCAGGGCCTCGTTCACCGCGGCGATCACCATGTCCTGGAGCATCTCCACGTCCTCCGGGTCCACGGCCTCGGGGTCGATGACGATCTCCGTCAGCTCCCGCTTGCCGGACACGGTGGCCTTCACCACCCCGCCGCCGGCGCTGGCGGTGTATGTCTGCTGCTCCAGGTCCTCCTGCATCTGCATCAGGTCCCGCTGCATCTTCTGTGCCTGCTTCATCATGGCGGCCTGGTTCATGCCGCCGTATCCGCCGCCGCGGAAATTATTTCTGCCCATGGTGTGATCTCCTGTTTATTCAAATTTGATGTTTCCGAACCGACTCAGGGCGTCCAGCTTCTCCAGATCGGGCTTGACCATGTCCCCGGCCGGCTTGTCCGCAAAGACGACGGCGATGTCCCGGCCCGTGACGGCCTTGAGCTGCTGCTGCATCAGACCCATGTTGGCGGGCGTGCCCAGCATCATCTTGGCGATGGGCGTGCCGAAAACCACCGTCATGGTGTCGCCCGTCAGGGACCCGCTGGCCTGGGTGGGCGTCATGAGCATGGCATAAGCGCCCATGTCCAGTTTGCCCTGCAGCCCCTGGAGCATGGCCTTCCAGACCCCGTCGTCTCCCGCTGGGACCGAGCTCGCGGGTGTGGGCTGCGGGGCGGGCGGGCGCTCCCTCTCCGGCGCGGATACTGTCTCCGCTTCGGGCGCGGCGCGCTCCGTCTCCGGCGCGGACAGCCGCTCGATCTCCGCCCGGGACGCCGCGGCGTCCGCCGGCGGGGCGTCCTCGTCGGTATACCAGGGAGGCATGTCCTCCTCCGGGGCGGACACTGGCTCCGGCACCGCCGGCCGTTCCGGCGCTTCCTCGGCGGGCATGGCCGCGGGCGCCGCCGGCAGGCCGTTTTTCAAGGCCGCCTCCAGCCGGGCCACCCGGTTTTTCAGTCCCGCCAGGGTGTCCCCCGTCTCGGGCAGGCACAGCGCCACCAGGCACATCTCCGCCGCCCGGCGGGGATCGGCGCCGCCGGTGTCCGCCGCGCGGATGGCGCGCATATCGTCCATCAGCTGCGCGCCGCTGAGCTTCGCGGCAAAGCGCCGCAGGGTCTTGCCGTCATAGAGGCCGCTGAGCAGCCCCTCGCCCCCCTTGGGGGCCACCTGCAGGATCAGCACGTCCCGCATCAGTCCCGCCAGCTCATCCAGGATGCCGGCCGGCTCCTTGCCATCCCGCCAAAGCTGGGTGAACTGGGTCAGCGCCCGCTGCACGTCCCCGGCGGTCACCGCCTCCAGCAGCTCCGCCGTCCGGCGGCTGCCGGCCAGCCCCATGGCGGACAGCACCGCCGCCTCGTCGATATGTTCGCTGGCGGCGCACTGGTCCAAGAGGCTCAGCGCGTCCCGCATGCCCCCGTCGGCCATCTGCGCCAGCAGGTCCGCAGCCTCGGCGGTCAGATCCATCCCCTCCTGCCCGGCCACATAGCTGAGCCGGGCCGCGATGGCCGACCGCTCGATGCGGGTGAAGCTGTGGCGCTGGCAGCGGGAGACGATGGTGGGCAGGATCTTCTGGGGGGCTGTGGTGCACAGGATGAACATCACGTGCTCCGGCGGCTCCTCCAGGATCTTCAGCAAGGCGTTGAACGCCATGGAGGACGACGCCAGGGAGTGGGCCTCGTCGATGATGTACACGCGCTTTTTCACGCTGGCGGGCGAAAAGATCGCCTCGTCCCGCAGGGCGCGCACGTCATCCACGCCGTTGTGGGAGGCGGCGTCCAGCTCCACCACGTCCAGGATGCTCTCGTCCAGGATGCCCCGGCAGGCGGCGCACCGGTTGCAGGGATTGCCGTCCACGGGATGTTCGCAGTTGACCGCCCGGGCCAGGATGCGGGCGCAGGTGGTCTTGCCGGTGCCGCGGGTGCCGCTGAAAAGATACGCATGGGAAAGCCGGCCTGTCTGGACCTGCCGCTTCAGGGTGGAGGTGATATGCTCCTGCCCCACCACGTCGTCAAAGGTCATCGGCCGCCATTTTCTATACAGAGCTTGATACATAAGCCTCGCAGAATTCGCGCCCGCAGGCGCGAATGAAGTTGGATATGATTTCCGGGGGCGCGTACCTCGGAAATCATTCTTTGCGGCTCACGCAGTGTGCGAGCGAAGCGAGTGCGCGTATGTGAGCCGAAGCCTTCTCAAATGAAAGGCCTGCCTTTCATTTGAATATGAAAAGAAGCTGTACACCTGCCTTTGTATACCCGATCCATCCGTTACCGCAGCAGTTGGCTCAGACCCAGCGACCTCGCGGCACACGGAGGATCCCGCTTAATGCTGCTCGGTTCCCCGCCTGACATGGTTCACGGGTCTCCGTTGCGCGAGACCAGGCCATCAACGCTACTTGCCGCGGTCAGACGACACATCGGATATCCGGGGGCAGGAGTTCGTCCCCGCTATAGCGGATTGCGGGTACAGGGCACCGCTGGCTCCCCGACTAGTACAGCTCCGGTTTTTATTATACGACACGGCGGCATTTTTATCAAGTGGGACTTTACAAATCGGGAAATTGTGTTATAATACCCTAGCGGCGTGAGGGCGTAGCTCAGCTGGGAGAACATTCGGCACGACGTTAGCAGAAAATAGTATCTCAAATGGCTACCATTCGGTTCGCATCCCCAAACGGGTAAAATAGGTAAATATTGGAAAATGGGGGCGTAGCTCAGCTGGGAGAACATTCGGTACGACGTTAGCGTAAAATAGTATCTCAAATGGCTACCATT
>CANQOA010000075.1 GCA_947625355.1 uncultured Oscillospiraceae bacterium
CACGGCCCGGCGCTCCAGCCGGGACACCTGCACCTGGCTCACCCCCAGCACCCGGCTGGCCCGCTCCTGGGTCATGCCGTGGTAAAAGCGCAGAAACACCACCTGCCGCTCCCTGTCCGGCAGCTGGCCGATGGCCTGGCGCAGGGCCACATGCTCCACCAGCCGCTCCTCCTCGGTCCAGTCCCCCAGCATCTGCTCCAGACTGAAGCCGTCCTCCCCGGAGGGCTGCTGCAGCGACTCGATGGGCACGGTGGCCGTTTCGGCCACGGCGATCTCCTCCTGGCTCAGCCCCGTGGCCGCCGCCAGCTCCGACACCGTCGGGTCCCGGCCCAGCTCCTGCTCCAGGCCCTTGCGCGCCGCCCGGATGAGGGCCGCCCGCTCCTTGATGCCCCGGCTCACCTTCACGGCGCCGTCGTCCCGCAAAAAGCGGCGGATCTCCCCGGAGATCTTGGGCACGGCATAGGTGGAGAAGCGGGTGCCATAGCTCTCGTCGAAGCCGTCGATGGCTTTTAAGAAGCCCAGGCAGCCCAGCTGGTACAGGTCGTCCGGCTCCACGCCCCGGCCAAAGTACCGCCGGGCCACGCTCCAGATGAGCCCCGCATTCTGCTCCACCATCCGTCCGGCGGCCTCTCTGTCCCCGGCCTGGGCCGCCCGCAGGAGAGTGATGGTCTCGTCCAATCAGCGCCCCGCCTTCGTCCGGATGCGCTTGGTCATGGTGACGGCCGTGCCCTTCCCTGGGGCGGACCGGACCCGCAGGCTGTCCATGAAGCTGGCCATGATGGTGAAGCCCATGCCGCTGCGTTCCTCCCCGCCGGTGGACCACATGGGCTCCATGGCCTTCTTCACGTCGGGGATGCCCCGGCCCCGGTCCCGGACCATCACCTCCAGCACGCCGCCCTCCAGGATACGCAGGCGCATCTGCACCAGGCCCACGCTGTCGGGATAGGCGTGGACGATGGCGTTGGTCACCGCCTCGGACACGGCGGTCTTGATATCCCCCAGCTCCTCCATGGTGGGGTCCGTCTGGGCGGCAAAGGCCGCGGCGGCGGCCCTGGCGAAGCCCTCGTTGGCGCTGCGGGCGGGGAATTCCAGTTTTATGTAGTTGAGCTGCTTCATGCTCGTCCTCCTATGTACGCGGCGGTCAGGCGCGCGCCGCGGTAGAGATCTGTATGAGCCGGTCGATGCCGGAGGCGTCCAGGACCTTCAGCGGCTGGTTGCGGGCGTTCTCCACCCAGGCCCGGCCGCCGGTCTCCGCCATCAGGCGGCTGATCTTCAAAAGCAGGGCGATGCCGGAGGAGTCCATGAACGTGAGCGCGCCCATGTCCACCACGCAGTCCCGAGGCAGATAGTCGTCCACCAGCCGGGCGATGCGGCGCATGGCCTCCGACGCCTCGTGGTGATCCAGCTCCCCCTGCAGGAACAGCGTCAGCCGCCCCTCCTTGTAATTCGATAGCACCTTCATCACAGCTTGTCCTTTCAAAATGACGCCGGTACTTTTGCTCCGCAAAAGTCATAGCCGCGCTTCGCGCGGGGCGTCAGATCCCATTCGAGGCGGGCTCCGCCCCCTCGAGCTCCCCCAGATAGAAGCTCTGTCCTGCTCCACAAAAAATCACACCGTACAAAACTGTACGGTGTGATTCTACGATATCTGTCCGGTCGGATGCCGTCGAACGCGGTCGGCGGCGCAAAAAGCGCTGCCGGTCAAAAGTTGAACCTGTCCGGGCTGACGTAGGCCGCGTCGCTCCAGGCATAGCCGTTGTGGAGCTTCACGGTCACATACTTCGTCTCGCCGCCGTCTTTGATCTGCACATAGCAGACGCCGTTCTCGAACTTGTCGGTGATGTCCAGGCCCTTGCCCCGCCACCAGACGGTGACAGAGCCGTCCTCGCCGTATACCACGTCCGGCGAGTCCAGATGCTCCACGATCTCCTCCTCGGTCAGGTCCCGCACGGAGCCGTCCTGCTCGATGGCCAGCCCGCCGCCGCCCTGGCTCCGGGGCTGGCCCTGGCTGTCCTCGTAGGTGAGGGTGTACTCCCCGCCCTGGATGTCCAGCACCGCGTCGGTCTGGTCGCCGTGTATCCATACCTGCACGGTGCGCCGGATGCCGCCCACGTCCGCGGCGTAGGCCACGCCCGCCAGTGCCACCGCCAGCGCCGCCGCCGCGCACACGGCGACCGCTCTGCGCACATAATGTTTTTTCGTGTTTTTCATGTTTTTTACCTCCATCATTTCGCCGGAGGCATGGAGCGCGGAGAACGCTCTCTGGTACCGCTCTTTATTCGTCATCGTCCCATTCCTCCATCAAGATGTTTTTCAGGAGCTTTCTCCCCCGGCTCAGCCAGCTTTTCACCGTGCCCTCCCGGGCATGGAGCGCCGACGCGATCTGAGCGATGGTCCAGTCCTCGTAATAAAAGAGGTGGATCGCCGTCCGGTACCGCTCCGGCAGGGACATCACCGCCGCGAACAGGCGGCTGTCGGCGGGCTCTTCAAAAGCCAGCTCGGCCACATGGTCCTCCCATGGTGCCCGGTTTTTCCGCCAGAAGGCGCGGGTCAGGTCCCTGGCCCGGTTCACGGCCACCCGCAGCAGCCACGCCTTGATATGCTCCTCGCTCTCGTACTGCTGGTCCCGGGCGATATAGCGCGTGAACGTGTCCTGGGTCACGTCGTCCGCGTCCGCCCGGTCCCGGCACACGGCGAACGCCGCGGCAAAGACCCGGTCGGCGTATTTTTCATACGCCTCGGTGGCTGAAAGTCTCATAGAAAGCTCCTTTGTCCTTGAAGGTCCCTTCATATACCCATACGATCGGGACGGGCAAAAAGTTGCAGGCCGGATAAAAAACCGGCCTGCGCGCGTCAATCCTCCACAGTGTCTATGTACTTTTCCTCCGCCTGGTCCAGGGCCAGCTGCAGCACCCGCCGCACCTCCAGCGCCTCCTCCGGCAGGATGTCCAGCGCTTTGTCCACCGCCCGGCACAGGATATAATACATCTTCTGATAGTCCGCCATAACAGCGCTCCTTGTAAACATATTTTGGATATGTTCTATATCCATTTCTGACAGTATAACATATATCCGCCCTAAAATAAACACATAATAGATTTGTTTTGGGGTGATTTTGTGGCTATGAAGAGCCTTTCCATCCGGATCGAGCCGGAGCTCTTGGACAAGCTCCACATCGTGGCGGACTATGAGGGACGGTCCGCCAACAGCCAGATCCTGATCCTCATCCGCCGGTGCGTCGAGCAGTACGAGAAAGAGCACGGCGAGATCGAACTCGGCAGGAAATAATGCGAACAGGTGGTGAGGCCATGGAGAACTATCAGGAGCGGATCAGAGCGCTCCGGGAGGACCATGACCTGACCCAGGAACAGGTCGCAGCGTACCTGGGAACATCCCAAACGATGTATGCCCGGTATGAGCGCGGCGCAAACGAACTTCCCATCCGCCATTTGATCGCGCTGTGTAAGCTGTACCACGTTTCCTCTGACCAGATATTGGGGATTTAGACAAAGCAAAAGACGCCGCCGGAGGTGCAGTAGTCAAGGGGAAGTAGACAAGAGGAAGCAACCAAAGGATCAAAAGCCCAGTTCAGCCTTGTACTGAACCG
>CANQOA010000076.1 GCA_947625355.1 uncultured Oscillospiraceae bacterium
GCGCCGATCATGGCGGTGATCTCGGGAGAGCAGTCCCGGTCCACGTTCAGCACCTCGCAGGCGATGACCACGTCATTGCGCAGGTCGGAGGGGAACAGCGGGCGCATGGGCCGGTCGATCAGGCGGCTGGCCAGCACCGCGGGCAGCGACGGGCGGCCCTCACGGCGCATGAAGGAGCCGGGGATGCGGCCCACGGCGTAAAGCTTCTCGTTGAAGTCCACGGCAAGAGGGAAATAATCGATGCCGTCCTTGGGACGGGGGGAGGCGGTCACGGTGCACAGCACCGTGGTGTCGCCGTACTGGGCCAGCACCGCGGCGTTGCACAGCTCCGCCATCCGGCCCACCTCCATCTTCAGGGGCCGGCCGCAGAAGTCCATCTCCCAGCGGTGCAGGTTGTCGAATGTTTTGTGCTTGATGATCATTTCATTTTTCCTTTCGTACACATCCAAATTCTATCCAGAAAACCCGCGGCTGCGGGTAAACTTCACAGGAAAAAATGAGTGGGACAGTATGAACTTGTCCCACTCAAAAAACCTTCATACCCCTCAGTGTAAGCGAAAACTCACTTACGGATGCCAAGCTTGGCGATGATGGCACGGTAGCGCTCGATGTCGTTCTTGGCCACGTAGTCCAGCAGACGGCGGCGCTTGCCGATCATCTTGAACAGGCCCATGCGGCTGTGATTGTCCTTCTTGTGCACCTTCAGGTGCTCGGTGAGCTGGTTGATGCGCTCGGTGAGGATGGCGATCTGGACTTCCGGAGAACCGGTGTCGCCCTCGTGGGTCTTGTTGGCTTCGATGATAGCGGTCTTTTGATCCTTGGTGATCATGGTGTTTGCCCTTCCTTTCGGTCATACTAATCCCTGCGGCTGAGTGAGGGGGCCGTGCCCCTGACCAAGTCCGCGGGTCCCAAGCGCTGGTACTATACCATAGAATGCCCCGTTTGTCAAAATAATTTTGGGTTTCTTTCGCGGCGGCCGCCATTCACTTTTCGCTGCGGTGGTCGTCCAGCTTTATGACCGCGTTATCCTCCCCTGCCCGGATGTATAGCTCTTCACATTCCTGCTGTGCCTCGACCAGGATGCGGATGGCCTTTTCCGCCGCTCTCGCCATCCGCAGATACAGCTCCGCATAGTCCCCGTTCCCGTCCATAATAAAACCCTCGTTTGCTCTTATATAAGTGCAATTATAGCACGCTTTTTCCATAGAATCAACACATGGTGCACCAATATAAGTGCGAAAGGTGTTGAGGATATGGACTCTTCGTATGACAAGGCGATGGGACAGAACATCCGGCGTCTGCGGATGGAGCGGGGCATGTCTCAGGAGCAGTTAGCCGCTCGGCTTCAGGTGCGGGGATGCGACATCACGAGAAGCGGCCTGGCAAAGATGGAAGTAGGACAGCGGCATATATACGCCGATGAGATCCGGCTTTTGCGGGAGATCCTGTCTGTAAGCTACGACGACCTGTTCGTATAAGCCAAACGCCCCGGGGTCATCCCCGGGGCGTGATCTTCCATAATGTCCGCCGCCCTCAGTTGTTGAGGGCGGCGGGTTTTCAATTATTTCCGGAACTGGCTCTTCATGCGCTTTTCGTGGTTGAGGATGGCCTTGCGCAGCCGCAGATGCTCGGGCGTGACCTCCAAAAGCTCGTCGTCGGCCATGAACTCCATGCACTGCTCCAGGCTCATCTGCCGGGGCGGGACGAGGCGCAGCGCCTCGTCGGAGCCGGAGGCGCGGGTGTTGGTCAGGTGCTTGGACCGGCACACGTTCACCACCACGTCCTCTTTCTTGGGGCACTCGCCCACCACCATGCCGGCGTACACCGCCGTGCCCGGCGTGATGAACATCGCCCCCCGGTCCTGGGCGTTCCAAAGGCCGTAGGCCACCGCCTCGCCGGTCTCGAAGGCGATCAGCGAGCCGGTATTGCGCCGCTTGACCTCCCCCTTCACGGGGGCGTAGGAGTCGAACACGCTGGCCATGATGCCCTCGCCGCGGGTGTCGGTGAGAAACTCGCTCCGGTAGCCGAACAGGCCCCGGGTGGGCACCAAAAACTCCAGCTTCATCCGCGTGCCCACCGGGGTCATCTGGATGAACTCGCCCTTGCGCTGGCCCAGCTTCTCCATCACCGGCCCCACGCACTCGCCGGGCACGTCCAGCACCACCCGCTCCATGGGCTCGCACTTCTTCCCGTCGATGTCCCGGTACAGCACCCGGGCCGGGGACACCTGGAACTCATAGCCCTCCCGGCGCATGGTCTCGATGAGGATGGAAAGGTGCATCTCTCCTCGGCCGGCCACGTTGAACGCGTCGGTGGAGTCGGTCTCCGTCACCCGCAGGGACACGTCCTTCAAGGTCTCCTGCTCCAGCCGCTGGCGGATGTTCCGGCTGGTGACCCAGCGGCCCTCCCGGCCGGCAAAGGGGCTGTCGTTGACGGAGAAGGTCATCTCGATGGTGGGCGCGGAGATCTTCACGAAGGGCAGCGGCTCCACCGCCTCGGGGGCGCAGATGGTGTCCCCGATGGTCACGTCGCCGATGCCGCTCATGGCGATGATGCTCCCCGCCTCCGCCTCCGTCACCGGGGCCCGGCCCAGGGGCTCGTATTCATACATGCTCACGGCCTTGGCATGGCGCACCGGCCGGTCGTTGTGGTAGTCGCAGACCGCGATCTCCTGGTTCTGGAGCACCCGACCCCGCTCGATGCGGCCGATGGCGATGCGGCCCACATATTCGTTGTAGTCGATGGAGCTGACCAGCATCTGGAAGGGGGCGTCCAGCTTCCGCTCCGGCGCGGGGATATAGTTGACGATGGCGTCGAACAGGGGCGTCAGGTCCGTGCCCGGCTGGTCCGGGCTGACGGAGCAGGTGCCCTGCCGGGCGGAGGCGAAGAGCATGGGGCTGTCCAGCTGCTCGTCGGTGCAGCCCAGGTCCATGAGCAGCTCCAGCACCTCGTCGATGACCTCATAGACCCGCTGGTCGGGCCGGTCGATCTTGTTGACCACCACGATCACCTTGTGGCCCAGCTGCAGCGCGTGCTCCAGTACGAACCGGGTCTGGGGCATGGGCCCCTCGGCGGCGTCCACCAAGAGCAGCACGCCGTTGACCATTTTGAGGATGCGCTCCACCTCGCCGCCGAAGTCGGCGTGGCCCGGGGTGTCCACGATGTTGATCTTCACGTCCTTATAGTGGATGGCGGTGTTCTTGGCCAGGATGGTGATGCCCCGCTCCCGCTCCAGGTCGCCGGAGTCCATGATCCGCTCCTGGACCTGCTGGTTCTGGCGGAAGGCGCCGGACTGGCGGAGCATGGCGTCCACCAGGGTGGTCTTGCCGTGGTCCACGTGGGCGATGATGGCGATGTTTCTCAGTTCCTGCAT
>CANQOA010000077.1 GCA_947625355.1 uncultured Oscillospiraceae bacterium
GTTCGTAAACTGAACGGAAAACCACCAGTCCTGTTTCGTACAGAACTGGTGGCCTAACCTGTTTCTTTTGTGTCTACTATCTCTTGACTATTTCACCCCGGGGTCCGGGGCGCGGTTTTATTCTGCCTGCAGCAGCGCCGACCAGGTCCGCTTCCCCACCTGGCCGTCCCACTGGGCCGGCTCGGTGGGAAAGAGCCGCTTCTGGGCCTTGATCACCGCCGCGGCGGTGGCCGGGCCGAACGCGCCGTCCGTCTGCAGAGGCCGGTCCGCCCCATCGGTATAGCCGGCGGCCGCCAGCAGCCGCTGCAGGGCGAGCACCTGGGGCCCCGAATGGCCCTGCCGCAGCAGATTGAGCGTCACGCTCAGCGGCGCGCCCACACGGGCGGCCGGAAACCCGGCGGCGGGTGCGCCGCCCTCCTCCCCCTCGTACAGCGGATGGCCGAACCCGGCGATATACGCATCGGTCCGGGCATAGGACCGGTCCGCGACCCGGTTGCCGGCGTTACCCTCCACGGTTGCGATGCGGCCGGCGGTGACCTCCGTCACGATGCCGGTGTGCACCAGCGCGCCGTTTTCCTGAAAAAACACCTGGTCCCCCCGGCGGGGCGTCCGGTCATACCGGCCCAGCGCCTGATAGTACCCCGCCGAGAAGGGCACCGCCGCCCCCAGCGGGCCGGTCTGGCACTGGACGCGCTGAGCGTCGGGGCCGAAGGCCTTATAAAAACACCAGTCCGTGAACACGTCGCACCACTCGAAGCCGTTCTTGTTGCCGTTATAATACCCCGCCGCGGCCAGGTCCCGGGCATACTTCGTCCAGTTGGCGCCGCCGGCGTTGGCCGCCGGATCGTCCAGGTCCTTGTTCGAGCCCTTCTCCCGGTAGCCGATCTCCCCCTTCGCCACGGCGATCAGTTTTTCCGCGTCAAGCATGATGACATCTCCCCCGGCCCATCCTATGCCGCCGCCCGGGAGATGTGAGACCCGCCCGGCGGCTGCCGGGCGGGTGTTCTTATACTTTCAGCTTTTCCATGATCTCCCGGTGGATGTCCTCTATGGGGCGCATCTCGCCGTATTGGGTACAGTGGACGGTGGTCCAGCCCAGCTTCTCCGCGCAGTACTCCGCCGCCCGGCGGGAGCGGGCCATATACGCCCGGTCCGCCTCGTGGATGTCCTCCCGGCTCTCGTCGCCATGGTAGCGCTTCAAAAGCAGCTTCTCGGTCACAGCGGCCTCCGCCTGCAGGAAAAACACCTGATCCGGCGCGGGGATGCCCAGAAGGTCATATTCAAAATGGAACAGCCACGCCAGAAATCCCGGCCATTCCCCCTCGGGCAGCTTGGAGCACTGGTGCACGGCGTTGGAGGTGGTGTACCGGTCTGCCGCGATCACGCCGCCGGACCGGTAGAACGCCTCCCAGTCCCTTTTGAAGCTGGCGTAGCGGTCCACGGCATAAAAGCTGGATGCGGCATAGGCGTTCACATCCCCCGGCTCCCGGCCGAAGTCCCCCCGCAGGTACATCTTCACCAGCGCGGAGGACTCGCTCGCATAGTCCGGGAAGGACACCTGCCGGACGGATACGCCCCGGCTTCCGAGCGCCTCGTACAGCAGCTTTGCCTGGGTGGCCTTGCCGCTGCCGTCCACGCCCTCCACGACGATCAGTTTTCCTTTTCCTTCCATTTTCTCAGAACAGCCCGGAGATGACGCCCCTGTCGTCCACGTCGATCTTCTCCGCGGCGGGCACCCGGGGCAGGCCCGGCATGGTCATGATGTCGCCGGTGAGCACCACGGCAAAGCCGGCGCCGGCGGAGACCTTGACCTCCTTCACCGTGACGGTGAAGCCCTCCGGCGCGCCCTGCAGCGTCGGATCGTCGGAGAAGCTGTACTGGGTCTTGGCGATGCACACGGGCAGACCGCCGAAGCCCAGTTCGGCCAGGCGCGCGATCTGCTTCTGGGCCGCCGGCAGAATGGCCACGCCCGCGCCGCCGTAGACCTTGCGCACCACCGCCTCGATCTTCTTCTCCAGGGGCAGGTCCAGCTCATAGCTGAAATGGAAGTCCGGCTTTTCCGTCTCACATACCCGGACCACCTCGGCCGCCAGATCGGTGGCGCCGGCGCCGCCCTTGGCCCAGAAGTCGCCCAGCACGGCCTTTACGCCCAGCTGCCGGCAGCTGGCGATGACCTGGGCCACCTCCGCGTCCGTGTCCGTGGGGAAGCGGTTGACCGCCACCACGCAGGGCAGGCCGTAGACGTTTTTGATGTTGCTCACATGGCGCAAAAGGTTGGGCATGCCCTTCTCCAGGGCCGCCAGGTCCTCCCGGCCCAGCTCGGTCTTGGCAAGGCCGCCGTGCATCTTCAGCGCCCGGATGGTGGCGACCACCACCACCGCGGAGGGGGTCAGACCGGCATAGCGGCACTTGATGTCCAGGAATTTCTCCGCGCCCAGATCCGCGCCGAAGCCCGCCTCGGTGACGGTGTAGTCGGCCAGCTTCATGGCCATACGGGTGGCCAGCACGCTGTTGCAGCCGTGGGCGATGTTGGCGAAGGGGCCGCCGTGGACGAAAGCCGGGGTTCCCTCCAGGGTCTGGACCAGGTTGGGCTTGAGCGCGTCCTTCAAGAGGGCCGCCATGGCGCCCACCGCCTTCAGGTCCCTGGCCGTCACCGGCGCGCCGTCATAGGTGTAGGCCACCACGATGCGGCCCAGGCGCTCTTTCAGGTCGTGGATGGAGCTTGCCAGGCAGAACACCGCCATGATCTCCGTGGCCACGGTGATGTCGTAGCCGTCCTCCCGGGGCACGCCGTTGACCCGGCCGCCGATGCCGTCGATGACGTGCCTCAGCTGCCGGTCGTTCATGTCCACGCACCGCTTCCAGGTGACGGTCTTGGGGTCGATGTGCAGGGCGTTGCCCTGGTAGATGTGGTTGTCCAGCATGGCGGCCAGCAGGTTGTTGGCCGCGCCGATGGCGTG
>CANQOA010000078.1 GCA_947625355.1 uncultured Oscillospiraceae bacterium
GCGAAGATCTTCTCCGCCGAGGCGAAGGCGGACTGGAGCATGTTGAACTGCTCGGCCAGCATCTGGATGGGGTCGAAGAACCGGGAGATGTAGAGGTAGAACGACACGATGGTGCCGGAGGTGATGCTCTGGCCCAGGAACACGCTGTCGTGGATATAGCCCCGGCCGCCCAGATAGAACAGGCACATCACCGACGAGATATACAGCATATATACCGTGGGCCGGAACACGCCGAACACGTACATCTGCTGCTGCCGGGCATGCTGGAGCCGATAGCTCTTCTCCAGGAACTCGTCCATCTTGGCGTGCTCCCGGTTGAACACCTGGGTGATCTTGATGCCGGAGAGGTTCTCCGACAGGAAGGTGTTGATGTCGGTGGTGCAGTCCTTCACCCGGCGGAACGCCCGGCGGGTGAGCTTGCGGAAGATGATGGTGAACAGCACCAAAAACGGCACGAAGCACAGCACCATCAGCGTCAGCGCGTAGTTGAGCAGCAGCATGGCCCCCAGCACGCCCACCAGGATGAACACGTTCTTGACCATGTTCACCAGGATGTTGGTGAACATCATGGAGATGGCGTTGGTGTCGTTGGCCACACGAGTCACCAGCTTGCCCACGGGGATGTTGTTCAGCTGGTTATGGCTCAGGCTCTGGATATGGGTGAACAGGTCCTGCCGCAGGGCAGAGAGGATCTTCTGGCCGATCTTCTGCAGGATGATGGACTGCAGATAGGTGCACACCATGGACACGATCAGCATCCCCGCGTACACGGCCACCAGCGTCCAAAGACGGCTGAGCTCGAAACGGCCCTTGATGAGCTCCTCGATGCGCCCCACCAGGGCCGGGGAGATCAGCGAATAGGCGATGGACAGCAGCATGATGCCCAGCACCAGCAGGAACTGTTTCCAGTAGGGCTTGGCATACTTGGCCAGGCGGCGCATGATCTCCATGTCCGCCATGTTCCGGTCCAGGCTCACCTGCTGGCCCTTGTGCTTGACGTAGTACCACAGGCCGCTGAACAGGATCGTCAGCACGCCGATGATGGCGCCCACGATCAAAATGGGCAGATACTCATGCATTGAGCGCGCCTCCTTCCTCTTCCAGCTTCTGCAGCTCCACCAGATGGCCGTATGCCGGGCAGGTCTCGACCAGCTGCTGGTGAGAGCCCACGGCGGCGACGCGGCCGTCCTCCATATATATGATCTTGTCCATGGTCTCGATGGTGGAGATGCGGTGGGCGATCAGGATCGTCGTCCTGCCGGCGCGGGTGGACTTCAGGTTCGCCAGGATGGTCTTTTCCGTATCCGTGTCCACGGCGGACACCGAGTCGTCCAGGATCAGGATGGGCGCGTCCTTCATCAGCGCCCGGGCGATGGAGATGCGCTGCTTCTGGCCGCCGGAGACGGTGACGCCCCGCTCGCCCAGCACGGTCTCATACTTCTCCGCGAAGCCCTGCACGTCCTCGTCCACGTCGGACAGCACGCCCGCCTGCCGGACCTTTTCCGGATCGGGCGCGTCCAGGGAGAAGCCGATGTTGCGGGTGATGGTGTCGGAGAACAGGAAGTTGTCCTGGGGCACATAGGCGATGGCCGCCCGTACGTCCCGGATGGACACGTCGTTCACGTCGTGCCCGTCCACGAACACCGTGCCGTCCGGCACGTTATAGGTGCGCAGCAGCAGGTCCACCAGCGTGGTCTTGCCCGCGCCGGTCTTGCCCACCAGACCCACGCTCTCGCCGGCCTTGATGCTGACGGAAACGTGCTCCAGCGCGTCATACTCCCCGCCGGGATAGCGGAAGGTCAGGTCCCGCAGCTCGATGTCGCCCTTCACGTCGGCCAGGCTCCCCACACCGGGCCGGTCCACCACGTCCTGCTTGGCGTCCAGCAGCTCGCTGATCCGCTTCAGGGACGCGGTCCCCCGGCTGGTCATGTCGATGAGCTCGGAGATGGCCATGATGGGCCAGACGGTGGCGTTGAAGTAGCCGATGAACTCCATCAGCTGTCCGGCGTTGAAGGTGTCGCGCCAGACCAGGTACCCGCCGTAGCCCAGGATGATGCAGATGACACTCTCCACGAACAGGTTCACCAGGATGCGCAGCAGCACCGAGGCGCGGGTGAAGTCCACGTTGGCCTTTTCGTTCTCCTTATTGAGCTCCTTGAAGGCCAGCAGCTCCTTGGCCTCCTTGACGAAGGCCTTGATGACGGAGATGCCGGAAAAGCTCTCCTGGGAGAAGTCGCTGAGCTTGGAGAAGGCCTCCTGGCGGATGTCCCATTTCTTCGTCATGAACTTGCCGATGAGCACGCTGCACGCCAGCAGCAGCACCATGGGGATCATGGCCAGGCTCGTCATGAGCTTGTCCATCTGCCACATGCGCCAGATGGCCATCCCGCCCAGCGCCAGCGCGTCGAACATCATGAGCAGGCCGTTGCCGTAGCAGTCCTGGACCGTGTCCAGGTCGTTGGTGAACAGGCTCATCATGTTGCCCACCTTGTTCACCTGGTAGAACTGGCGGCTCAGGTCCTTGGCGTGGTCGAACATCTCGTTGCGCAGGCCGGTCTCCACCTTGATGGCCGCGCCGAAGAAGCAGATACGCCACAAAAACCGGCACAGCACGATCATCAGGATGATGCCCAGCATGGGCATGCAGATGCCGTCCAGCAGAAAGTCCATATCGAAGGGCACCATGACGCCGTCCACAAGTACCTGGCCTTCATTGACGCCGTTGATCACCATCTGATAGAGGTTGGGGATCAGCAGCTGCATGTAGTCCACGGTGAACAGAGCTACCAGTCCCAGCAGCAGGCGGCCGCCGTATTTGATGTAGTATCGGTTTATGTACTTGCCCAGGATCATCGCTCAAACTCCTAAAATGATAGTTCGGTCGCACAAAATGGGATTATAACATGTTCTCCACAGGAAAACAAGGTATTTTCCAAAAAAATAGAAACCCGCTCCCGCGGGTTTCCATAGGTCTTTCATTTGGCTCAATATTCGATGACCCGGCTGCAGGCGATGGCCATGGCGCCCTTGCCGATGTGGCAGCTCACGCTCAGGGAGAGCGGGTCGATCCGCTCCAGCTCCAGCTGGGGGAACCGCTCCTCGATCTGCGCCTTCCAGCCGGCCGCCTCTTCCTCCGTGCAGGTATAGGCCGCCAGCAGATGGACCTTATGTCCGGCGAACCGCTCGTTGATGTCCTTTTCCATGGCGTCCAGCATCTTCAGCCGCGCGGCCTTCATGCCCCGGACCTTGGCGAAGGCGTCCAGCTTCTCCCCCTGGATCTGCAGCACCGGCTTGATATTCAGCACCGACCCCAGCGCCGCCCCGGCGGGGGTCACCCGGCCGCCCTTTTTCAGGTACTTGAGGGTGTCCACGGTGATGTAGATGCTGGCCTCGAGCTTCTCCCGCATCAGCACCTGGACGATCTCGTCGGCGCTCATGCCCCGGCCCGCCATCTCCAGCGCGTCCAGCACCGCCTGTCTCTGGGTGATGGAGATGCGCTGGTCATCCACCACGTGCACACGCCCGGCATAGGGCTCGTCCGCCGCCATGGCGATGGCCGTCTCGCAGGAGGCGGACAGGCCGCTGGACATGGGTATGTAGATCACGTGCTCATATTCCTGCAGGAGCCCGTCCCACAGCTCCATCACGTCCCCCGGCGCGGGCTGGGAGGTGGAGATGTCCGCGTCCTCCGCCAGGCGCTGATAGAACTCCGCCTGGGTCAGGGTGATGTCCTCGAAAAAGAGCTCTTCGTTGATGAAAAACGGCATGGGCAGCACCCGGATGCCCATCTGCTTCGCCTGGGCCTGGGTGATGCCGCTGTTGCTGTCCGTAGCCACCGCGATGTTTCGCATAAAAACGCCTCCAGGAAGAATACTGCGGCGGATTATATCAAAAAACAAAAGCAAATGCAATCCCCGCCCGGCCCATATCCGGTCATTCTACAAATCAGAGAGTCAAATTTGACGAAAAGCGGCGGGCAGACGCCCGCCGCTTTTCCCTATTCTTCCTCTTGGGGGACATACCGTCCCGACCTTTTGCGCTCTTTCACGCACTGGGTCAGCAGATACTCGATCTGGCCGTTCACGGAGCGGAAGTCATCCTCCGCCCAGGCGGCCAGTTCGCCGTAAAGCTGGCCGGATATGCGCAGTAAAAGCTGCTTTTTCTCGCCGGTCTCCGCCATGGGGAATCAGTAGAGGCTGCCGGAGTTGACGATGGGCTGTGCGTCCTTGTTGCCGCAGAGCACCACCAGCAGGTTCGACACCATGGCCGCCTTGCGCTCCTCGTCCAGCTGGACCCGGCCGCTCTCGTTCAGCCGGTCCAGAGCCATCTCCACCATGCCCACGGCCCCGTCCACGATCATCTTCCGCGCGTCGATGATGGCGCTGGCCTGCTGCCGCTG